>DAINOD010000090.1:0-13068 GCA_036735545.1 Rubrimonas sp.
TGTCGGTGCTGATGCTGGTGATGGGCATGGAGGCCTGGGCGCGGCTGGCGGAGCTGCGCCGCGTCGCCCACTGGTATGCGGTCTATGCCCTGCTTGCGCCCTTCGTTCACGGGCTGCTGGGGTTCGGACTGGGCTGGCTGGCCCATCTGGCGACCGGCTTCAGCCCCGGCGGGGTGGTGATCCTCGCCGTTCTGGCGGCTTCGAGTTCCGACATCTCGGGGCCGCCGACTCTGCGCGCCGGAATCCCCGCCGCCAACCCCTCGGCCTATGTCGGCGCATCCACGAGCATCGGCACGCCGGTGGCGATCGTGCTGTGCATTCCGTTGTTCATGGCGCTGGCGCGCGCGGTGTTTCCCGCGTGACGTGCGTTCAGCCGCCGAACTTGTGCGGGCGCAGCACTTCGACGTCCTCGAGAAAGGCGATCCCGGGATAGTCTTCGAAGAACGCCGCCGCGGCCTCCTCGGCGATGCGCCGGGCGACGGGTTCGGCGGCGACGACCTCCATGCGGATGTTGGCGAAGCCGTCCACCAGGTTCGTCCGGTCGGGCGCGCGCACGCCGCGGCTGCCCTTGCCGCCGGCCGACACGACCGTATAGCCGGTGCCGCCGCAGCGCTCGACCAGCGTCGCCAGCCGGTCGAGCAGCAGCCGCTCGGTCACGATCACGACCTTCTTCGCCTTGTGCGTCATGTTTCCTCCGGCCGGCGCGATCCAAGAAGTAGGCGCGCCGCGCGGCGGATGGAACGGGGCGGGCCGTCGCTTCGCGCCCTTGGCGAAGGATGTCGGCGGCTTGACCGTCGCTGTCGCCCCGCGTAGCTGATCGTCCATGGCGATCCGGCCCATACTGATCCACCCCGACCCGCGCCTGAAGAAGGTCTGCGCCCCCGTCGCGGGGATCGACGACGCGCTGCGCCGGCTGATCGACGACATGCTCGACACCATGTACGCCGCCCCCGGCGTGGGGCTGGCGGCGCCGCAGGTGGGCGTGGACGCCCGCGTCGTGGTGATGGATTGCGCCGGCAAGGACGCGCCGCCCGCGCCCATGGCGATGGTGAACCCCGAGATCGTCGACGCCTCCGAGGCGCTGAACGAGCACGAGGAGGGGTGCCTCTCGATCCCCGAGGTCTACGCCCCGGTCACCCGGCCCGCGGAGGTGCGGGTGCGCTTTCTCGACCGCGACGGGGCGCTCTGCGAGGCCGGCTTCGGCGGGCTATGGGCGACCTGCGCCCAGCACGAGATCGACCACCTGAACGGGCGGCTGTTCATCGACTATCTCGGCGCGGCGCGGCGGATGCTGATCACCGAGAAGATGCGCAAGCTCAAGCGCGAGCGCGCCAAGGCCGCCGCGGAGGGCTGATGCGGCTCGCCTTCATGGGCTCGCCTCCCTTCGCGGTCCCCACGCTGGACGCGCTGGTCGCGGCGGGTCACGAGATCGCGGCGGTCTACTCCCAGCCCCCGCGTCCCGCCGGCCGCGGCGGGCGCGCCCAGCCGACGGCCGTCCACGCGCGCGCCGAGGCGCTGGGTCTGCCCGTGCGCACACCGGCGCGATTCCGGGAGGCGCAGACGCTGACCGATTTTTCGGCGCTGGGGCTCGATGCGGCGGTGGTCGTCGCCTACGGCCTGATCCTGCCCCAGGCGGCGCTGGACGCCCCGCGGCTGGGCTGCCTGAACCTGCACGCCTCGCTCTTGCCGCGCTGGCGCGGCGCGGCGCCGATCCAGCGCGCCATCATGGCCGGGGATGCGGAGACCGGCGTCTGCGTCATGCGCATGGAGGCGGGGCTTGACACCGGGCCGGTCTATCTGCGCGCCGCCACCCCCATCGGAGCCGGGGAGGACGCGGGCGCGCTCGCCGACCGCCTCGCCGCGCTCGGCGCGCCGCTCATGGCGCAGGCGCTGGAGGGGGTCGCCGCCGGTCGGCTGACGCCCGAGCCTCAACCGGCCGAGGGCGCGGTCTACGCCGCCAAGATCGACAAGGCCGAGGCGCGGCTGGACTGGAGCGAGCCCGCCGAGGCGCTGGCGCGGCGCGTCCGCGGCCTCGCGCCGTCGCCGGGCGCGTGGTGCGCGGCGGGAGAGGAGCGTCTGAAGGTGCTCGCCGCCCGCGCCGAAGCCGGCGACGGGGCGCCGGGAACGTTGCTGGACGACCGGCTGCTGGTCGCCTGTGGGTCGGGCGCCCTGCGCATCCTGCGCGCCCAGCGGCCCGGCAAGGCCGCGATGGAGGCGACCGCGCTGCTGCAGGGCTTCGCGGCGCCGGCGGGGATGCGGCTGTCTTGACCCTTGCGCGGCCGGCGGCGGAGCCCGACATCGCGGGCAGGTGGACCGGAGACCCGAGATGCTCGGCCAGATACTCTCTCTCGCGCTGATCGGCGCCGCCGCCGGCTGGATCGCGACCAGGATCATGGACATCCGCCTCGACCCGCTGCGCACCGTCGCCCTCGGCGCGGCTGGCGCGGTCGTGTCGGGGCTGGCGCTGAAGGTGGTCGTGCCGGTGCTGCTGAGCCTGGTCGGCGCGGTGGCGGGGGCCTGCCTCGTCATCTGGCTGGTGGAGCGGCGCGGCCCGACGCTGCGCTGAGCGCGCGACGCTTCCCCGCCCCGTCGGCGGGCGGCTAGAGTGGCGCGGTCACGCTCGCGAGCCCGCCGATGATCGCCGTCTTCGACAGTGGCAAGACCCATAGCCGCCTTGCCCTTATCGGCCCGGCCGGAGAGACCCTGCGCGCCTGGTCCACCCCGACGCCCACCCGGCGCGACGGTCCCTATCCGGCGGAGGACGTCGACGCCCTGCGCGTCTTCCTGCTCGACGCCCTGCGCGAGGCGGCGCGGGAGGGGCCGGTGCGCGCGGTCATCCCTGTCGCGCACGGGGCCGCCGGGGCGCTGGTGAACGACCATGGCGCCGTCCTGCCGGTGCTCGACTACGAGCATGACGGCCCGGACGGGATCGAGACGGATTACGCCGCGATCCGCCCACCCTTCGCCGAAACGCTATCGCCCGCCATGGCGCGGGGCCTGAACCTCGGCCGGCAGATGTTCTGGCAGCGGGCGCGCTTTCCCGAGGCCTTCGATCGCGCGACCGCCGTGCTGTGCCTGCCGCAATACTGGGCCTGGGTTCTGAGCGGGGTCATGGCGACCGAGGCGACCAGCATCGGCGCCCATACCGACCTCTGGGACCCCGTCGCCCGGGCGCCGTCGTCTCTCGCCCGTCGCCTCGGCTGGGACGCGCTCCTGCCGCCGTTGCGCCCGGCCTGGGCGCCGCTGGGCCCGGTGCGGCCCGAGATCGCCGCCGCCACGGGGCTCGATCCCGCGGCGTCGGTGCTGTGCGGGGTGCACGACAGCAACGCCTCGCTTCTGCCCCATCTGGGCGCAGGCGGGCCGGCGGCGCTGGTCTCCACGGGCACGTGGGGCATCGTGATGCACGTCGGCGGGCCGGTGGAGCGCCTCGACGAGGACGCCGACATGCTGGCCAACGTCGATGCGCTGGGCCGGCCGACCCCTTCGGCGCGCTTCATGGCGGGCCGCGAACACGCCGCGATCGCGCAGGGAGACGCCCCGGCGTCCGAGGCCGCCGCGGCGGCGGTGCTGGCGGCCGGGGCGATGGCGCTGCCGGCCTTCTCCGATCAGGGCGGGCCGTGGCGGCGGCGGGCCGGGCGGATCGAGGGCGCCGCGCCCGACGCGCCGGGCGCGCGCTCGGCGCTGGCGGCGCTATACTGCGCGCTGGTCACGGACGACCTGCTCGACCGGCTGGGCGTGGCGGGCCGCGTGGCGGTCGACGGCCCCTTCGCCGGCAATGCGCTCTACATGGCCGCGCTCGCCGCCCTGCGCGCGCCGCAGTCGGTGGCGGCGCTGGCGGGCGGCGGCTCGGCGCAAGGCGCGGCGCTGCTGGCGGACTGGGGCGCGCCCCGGCCGGCGCCCGACCCGGCGCCGACGCCCCCGTCGTCGCTGCCGCTCGCGGCCTACCGCGCGCGCTGGCGGGCGGCGCTGGGCTGAAGCGCGGATCAGCGGCGGATGGGCGAGATCTTGGCGCCCTCGACGCTCGCGCCGGCCATCAGCCCGTCCTGGCCGAAGACCACGGCGATCACCGGGGCGGGCTGGCTGAGCGTGTCCACTCCGGCGGCGACGCCGCGGTCGAGCACGGTGACGACCGCGTCCGCGCCCACCCGCCAGCCGTCGGAGGCGCGGAACCGCGACAACGCCGCGTCGGTCATGAACAGCAGCACCTGCGTGCTGCGCTGCGCCCCGGCCTGGAACCCCAGCGACGCCGCGGCGAGCGAGTAGTAGCCCACGGTCTCGCCGCCGATCAGCAGCGCGCCTTCGCCATAGGCGCCGCCGATCACGAAGCCGCCGCGCACGACGTCCGGCAGCACCAGCGCGCCCTTCGCCTGCCCCCACAGCTCGGGCCCGCCGGGAACCTGGGTCAGCAGCGTGTCGACTGCGATACGCACGCGGGCGTCGATCTCGGCGGCCGTCGCCGCGCGGGCGACGCCCGCGGCGAGGGCGAGCGGCAGGGCTATGAAAGCGCGGCGGGGGAGGGTCATGGCGGGGCTCCGAGAGGACAACGGCTGTCGCAGCATAGCGCGCCGCGCCGCGTGACGCGATTGACCGCTCGGGGGCGGCCTTCTACCTAGGTAGGCATGGAAAACCGTCCCGCGACCCGCTTGACCGACGCGTCGCCGGCCTTGGCCGAGATGAACGCCCGCTCCCGCGCGGTGTTCCGGCAACTGGTCGAGACCTATCTCGAGACCGGCGAGCCGGTCGGCTCGCGCACGCTCTCCAAGGCGCTGGGCCTGCAGCTCTCCGCCGCCTCGATCCGCAACGTGATGCAGGACCTCGAGGCGCTGGGCGTGCTCGACAGCCCTCACACCTCCGCCGGCCGGGTGCCGACGCATCTGGGCCTGCGCCTGTTCGTCGACGGGCTTCTGGAGATCGGCGACATCTCCGAGGCCGAGCGTGGCGCCATCGATCAGGCCATGGGGCAGGCGCAAGGGGGCCTCGGCGATCTGCTCGACGACGCCGGAGCGATGCTGTCGGGCCTCTCGCACTGCGCCTCGCTGGTGTTTGCGCCCAAGGTCGAGGCGCCGATCCGCCATGTGGAGTTCGTGTCGCTGTCCGCCGACCGCGCGCTTGCGGTGCTGGTCACCGACGACGGGGCGGTGGAGAACCGGCTGTTCACGCCCCCGCGCGGCATGACGCCGTCCGCGATGCGCGAGGCGGCCAACTTCCTGAACGCCGCGCTGCAGGGCCGCACGCTGGCCGACGCCGGCGCGGTTCTGAGCGCCGAGATCGCGCGCCGCCGCGCCGAACTCGACGCGCTGGCGGCCGAGATGGTCGAGAGCGGCTTCGCCATATGGCAGGGCGAGCCTGCGGGCCCCGACCGCCTGATCGTGCGCGGTCGCGCCAACCTGCTGGACGGCGCGGAGGGTCTGCACCCGGGCGAGCTCGAACGCATCCGCCAGCTTTTCGACGATCTCGAGCGCAAGCGCGACCTCGCGCAACTGCTCGACCTCGCCAATGAGGCCGACGGCGTGCGCATATTCATCGGCTCGGAGAACAAGCTGTTCTCGCTGTCGGGTTCCTCTCTGGTCATTGCGCCGTATATGAACGCGGAACGGAAGCTGGTTGGCGCGATCGGTGTGATCGGGCCCACCAGACTGAACTACGGCCGCATCGTGCCGATCGTGGACTACACCGCGCGCCTCGTGGGCAAGCTGGTGGCCGATCGCACGGGCGGCGTCGCGAAGGGATGACCATGGCCGACCCCAAGATCGAGACACCCGACGACGAAGCCCCGCAGGCCGGCGAGCCCGTCGTGGACGAGACGACCGCGAGCGTCGAGGCCGCCGCCGATGACGCAGAGAGCCCTGAACCCGATCTCGGCGCCAAGCTCGCCGAGGCGGAGGCGGCGCGCGACGAGTTCAAGAAGCAGCTCGCCTATGCGCTCGCCGAGATAGAGAACCAGCGCAAGCGCGCCGAGCGCGACCGCCGCGACGCCGAGACCTACGGCGGCACCCGGCTGGCGCGCGATCTGCTGAGCGTGCACGACAACCTCGCCCGCGCCATGGGCGCGGCCAGCGACGCGGTGAAGGCGGCCGACCCCGCCTTCTTCGAGGGACTGGAGATCACCCAGCGCGAACTGCTCAACGCCTTCCACAAGCACAAGATCGAGAAGGTGGCGCCGGCGCCGGGCGAGAAATTCGACGCCAACCTGCACCAGGCGATGTTCGAGGCCCCCGTGCCGGGCGGCGAGCCGGGCGCGATCATCGAGGTGATGCAGGCGGGCTTCACGATCGCAGGCCGCCTGCTGCGCCCGGCCATGGTCGGCGTCGCCAAGGCCGCCCCCCAGGCGAGCGACGACGCGGCGTGAGGCGCGGCCCGCGGCGGCGCGCCGCCGCGGGCCGGCTCAGTAGCCCTTGATCATGTCCTCGAGCGCCGACTTCTCCATCTCGATCTCCGACAGGCGATACTTCACGACGTCGCCGATCGAGAGGAATGCGTCGAGCTTGCCGTCGCGCAGCACCGGCATGTGACGGAAGCGCCCCGTCGTCATCCGCTGCAGGATGTCCAGGCCGCGGTCGGCGACGGTGCAGGTCGCCACCTCCACCGTCATCACGCTGGAGACCGGCTTGGAAAGGCAGGCCGCGCCCATTTCCGCCAGCACGCGCACCACGTCGCGCTCCGAGATGATCCCCTCCACGCGCGCGCCGTCGCCGGAGACCACCAGCGCGCCGATGCGGTGGTGCGCCAGCATCCGCACGCAATCGGCCATGGTGGCGTCGGGGCTGATGGTGCGGACGTCGCGGCTGCCCTTCTGCTGGAGAATGGCGGTGACGGTCATCGGCGTCTCTCCCCTTGTCGTCTTGTGATTGACGACAGGATGCGCGCGACGCCTCGCTCAGGCAACCGGCGAAGGCGGCGGCCGGGTCAGCCGCCGAACATCGCCCGCGGCAGCCATGTGACGAGATCGGGGAAGCGGAACACCAGCGCCACCGCCGCGACCTGGCACAGCACGAAGGGCAGTACGCCGCGATAAATGTCCATCGTCGTCACCTCCGGCGGGGCCACGCCTTTGAGGTAGAACAGCGAGAAACCTACCGGCGGCGTCAGGAACGACGTCTGCAGCGTCACGGCGAACAGCACGACGAACCACGTCAGGTCGAAGCCCAGCGCCGCCACCACCGGCGCCACCAGCGGCAGGATGATGAGCGAGATCTCCAGCCAATCTAGGAAAAAGCCGGCGAGGAAGGCGATGAACAGGATCGTGATGACGATCCCGTTCGGCCCGAAGGGGATGGCCTTCAGCGCGTCGCCGATGAACTGGTCGCCGCCGAGCTGGCGCAGCACCACCGCGAACAGGGAGGCGCCGAGGAAGATGCCGAAGATGAAGGCGGTCGTGACGGTGGTCTTGTGCAGCACGTCGCGCAGGACCGGCAGGTTCAAACGCCCGTTGGCCAGCGCCAGCATGGCCGCGCCGAAGGCGCCGAGGCCCGAGGCCTCGGTCGGCGTCGCGATGCCGAAAAAGATCGACCCCAGCACGGCGAGGATCAGCAGCAGCGGGGGCAGCACCGCGACCAGCGTGTCGCCGATCAGACGTAGCGTGACGGGGTCGAGATCGGTCGGCGCCGGCGCCAGTTTCGGGCGCAGCGCCGCAGAAATGATCACATACGCGACGTAGATCAGGCCGAGCATCAGTCCCGGCACCAACGCGCCGAAGAACAGGTTGCCCACCGACATCGACAGCTGGTCCGCCATGATGATCAGCATGATCGATGGCGGAATGAGGATGCCCAGCGTGCCCGCCGAGGCGACGACGCCGGACGCAAAGCCCTTGTCGTAGCCCTGCTGGAGCATGATCGGCATGGAGAGCATCGCCAGCAGCACCACCGAGGCGCCGACGATCCCCGTCGAGGCCGCGAGCAGGATGCCGATCAGCACCACCGCCAGCGCCAGCCCGCCGCGAAATCGGCCGAACAGCTGGACGAAGTTGACCATCAGCTTCTCTGTGACGCCGGACCGCTCCAGCATCAGGCCCATGAAGACGAACATGGGTAGCGCTACGAGTATCCAGTTCGACATCTGTGCATAGATGCGCTGCACGAAGATGTTGTAGATGCGGAAGCTGGTCAGGAAGTCGGTGTCCCAGTCCAGATACTCGGAGCCCAGCACCGCGATGACGGAGAAGGCCACCGCCACCCCGCCGAGCAGCCATGCGATCGGGAACCCCGTGAACAGCAGCACGATGAACGAGACGAGCATCGCAATGACGAGAAGTTCGTTCGTCTCGAACATGGGGCCTGTTCCGTGAGGGGTCGCGCCGGCGGCGGGCGCCGTCAGCGACCGAAGGTGGGCGAAAGCAGCGCCGCGATCACGCGCGACAGCCGCGACAGCGTGGCGACCGCGAGCAGGCCGAACGCGAGCAGGATGACCGCCTTTATCGCCCAGCGGTTGGTGAGCCCACCCGGGGCGGCGGAGACTTCGTTGATGGTCCAGGACCGCAGCACGAAGGGCCAACCGTAGTTCAGCACGATCACGCACAGCGGCAGCACGAACAGCACCAGCCCCGCGGCCTCGATCCACGCGCGGGTGCGCGGGCTGAAGCCGTCCGCGAGCACGTCGACGCGCACGTGGCCGTCCACCGTCAGCGCATACGAGATGCCAAGCATGAACCCGACAGCGTAGAGGTGCCACTGCGCCTCCTCCATCGCGATGAAGTTCGTGCCCAGCGCGTAGCGCAGGGTCACGTTGACTACGATCAGCGCGACAAGCAGGACCCACGACCAATCCACGACGGCCGCGAGCCAGCCGAGCACGGTGTCCGTCACCCGCGACAAGGCGGTGCTCGGGAAACTGAGCGTGTGGCCGCGGGCGCTCTTGGCTTCCACGGCCTCGAGGTCGAGGGAGACCTTGAATTCGGTCATGTGCTGCGCCCCGCGAAAGGCGACGCCGGCCGGGGCCGGCGTCGTGGCTCAGGTGTGGGTCGACGAGACGTTCACTGGGTGGTGTAGACGTTCTCGCGCAGCCAGCTGCGGGGCAGATAGCCCATCTCCTTCCAGGGGCTCAGCTCCTTCTGGAAGGCCATCATCGAGGCGTAGACCTTGCCGAACTGCTCGTCGGAAGCCGAACGACGCTCCATGACGCGCTGGGTGGCGTCGTAGAAGGCGCGCAGCGTGTCGTCGTCATAGGTGCGCACGTTCACGCCCAGCTCCTCGAACTCGGCGATCACGGCGCCCTGCAGGGCCTCGGCGCGCGCGATCGCATAGCCCATGCCGGCGCGGCAGGCGAGTTCGATCATCCCCTGGGTCTGTTCGTCCAGATCGTTCCAGACGTCCAGGTTGACGTAGAGGAACTGGTTGGTCGAAGGCTGGTGCCAGCCCGGCAGGTAGTAATACTTGGCGATCTGGTAGAAGCCGAGCTGCTTGTCGACCGTCGGCAGCGAGAACTCGGTGGCGTCGAGCACGCCGGTCTCCAGCGCCTGATAGAGCTCGCCGCCCGGCAGCATCGTCACCGACATGCCGAACTCGCTCATGATCTCGCCGCCGACGCCCGCGGCGCGGAACTTCATGCCGGCGAAGTCTTCGGGGCCGGTCACTTCATTGCGGAACCAGCCCGCCGCCTCGGGGCTGATCGTGCCGCAGGGGATCGGGTAGACGTTGTGGGGCGCGAAGGTCTCGTTCAGCAGTTCGCGGCCGCCGTGGAAGTCCAGCCACGCCATGAAGTCGGTCGATTCCAGGCCGAAGGGCGTTGCGCCGAACAGCGCAGAGGCCGGCACCTGGCCGATCTCGTAGCCCATCCACGAATAGCCGGCGTCGACGGCGCCCGTGGAGACGTTCTCGAAGATCGACAGCGCCGGGATCACGGCGCCCGGCTCGGCGACCTGCAGGTCGATGCTCCCGCCCGACACGGTGCGGAGCTGGTCGGCGACCCAGGGCATGGTGTCGCCCAGCGCGGTCAGCGTCGAGGCGAAGCTCATCGGCACCTGCCAGCGGACGCGCTGCTGCGCATCCGCGGGGGCGGCGACGAGAACGGCTGCGGCGACCGCCGAGCCCAGAAGCACGGTTGTTTTCGTCATATCTTTGACTCCCTGACGTCTGGATTATTATTTTGTTGCGTTGGCTTAGACCGGCGGCGGCCATACGTCAACGCTGGCGCGCCGTGCGGGCGGCGCCGGTTTCGTCGGTCGGCGTTTCCTCGTGGAGGCGGTGGTCAGGCCTGGGGCAGGGTGACGGCGATGCGCGTGCCCACGCCGACCGCGCTCTCGACGCCGATGGCCCCGCCGTGCCTCTCGACAAGCTGTTTCGCGAGCGCCAGCCCCAGCCCGACGCCTTCGTGGATGCGCGTCACGCCGCCGTCGACCTGCTCGAAGGGGGCGAAGACATCGGCGACATGCTCGGCCGGAATGCCGATGCCGGTGTCGGCGACGACGGTCCTGAGGGTCGCGCCGTCTCGCGCCAGCGACACCGAGACGCGCCCGCCGTCGTTCGTGAACTTGATCGCGTTGCCAATGATGTTGACGAAGACCTGGGTCAGCTGCTTGCGGTCGCCGTGCAGGCCGCAGCCGTCGGGCGCGTCGACATCCATATCCACGCCCCGCCGGGCGGCGGCGGCGCGCAGGAACTCGGCGGCCTCGCGCACGATCCCGCCCAGATCGACCGGCTCGCCTTGCCCGACGGGCGGCGTGACGGCGTTGTGGGCGAATTCCAGCACGTCCTCGACCAGGCTCAGCAGACGCCGCCCGCTCGTCTCGATCTCGTTCAGGCAGCCGAGGTGACGGGAGTCGATGCGGTCGGCGACGCTGAACTTCAGGACCGACGACAGCCCGATGACCGCGTTCAACGGTGTTCGGAACTCGTGGCTCATGCGGGCGAGGAATTCGCTCTTGGCCAGGTCCGCCTTGCGCGCCTCGCTCAGCGCCGCGTCCAGTTCGGCGTTGCGCCGCTCCAGCTTGCCCAGCGTCGCCATCAGCGCCGCGCGCGCCGCGCCCGCGTCCGCCTCCGCCGCGCGGCTGGCGGTGACGTCCTCGCCAGAGCCGCGAAAGCCCAGAAAGGCGCCGTTCGCGGGGTCGAACAGCGGCATCCCGGTGAGCAGGAACACCCGCTCCGCGTCCTCGACGACCATGCGGAAGGGCTGCCGGCGGAAGATCGCGCGCAGCCGCGGCGAGGGCGGCCGCGCCCGGCCCTCCTGCACGAAGGCGCCCAGATCGAAAAGGCTGCGCCCCTGCGCGGCGCGCGCGGCGTCGGGCCCGGCGGCGCGCAGCGCGAAGTGGGTCAGACGCCACTCGGCGTCGGTCTCCCACACGCAGTCCGAGATCAGCGACATCAGGTCGCCCGAGCGCTGGCGCAACTCGCGCAGGGCGTGCAGCGCGCGCGTCTCCGCCGTGATCTCCGCGACCGCGGCGAGCGCGAAGGCGCCGTCGCTCTCCTCGACCAGACTCAGCCGCTGGACGAAGGCTCGCGGGGCGTCGGAGGGCCCGAACTCCACCCGCCGGCGGGCGGCGCGACCGTTGACGAACAGGCGGCGCAGGTCCTCCGGGTCGGCCAGCGCGGCGGGGCCCAGCTCCGCCGCGAGGCGCTCGGCGGCGGGATTGGCCCAGACCCGCGCGCCGCCGGGGTCGAAAGCGGCGCAGGGGGCCCCGCCCAGCGCCGCGGCCTGTGCGAACAGCGACGGCGCCGCCGTGGGCGAGGCCGCGGCGGCGGCGCGTCCGGGGTTCATGCGGCGGCGGGGACGGCCAGGGCGGCGACGTGCGGCCCCTGAACGTAGGAGGCGCCATGGGCGTAGGCCCACTCGCAGTCCTGCGCGTCCACGACGCCGGAGACGACGGTCTCGATCTGCAGCCGCTGCGCGATCTCGAGCATCTTGCGCGCCACCACCTCCTTGAAGGCGTCGCGCGCGAGCCCGTCGGTCATGGTGGCGTCGAGGAACAGCACGTCCGGTCGCAGCCGCTGCAGCATGTCGAAGGAGATGGTGCGCTCGGCTGAAAGGCACATGGCCGTGCGAAAGCCGTTGTCGCGGTAGTAGCGCAGCACGCCGTCGAGGTGGTCCACGTCGCCCCCGGCCTCGGCCGGCAGGATGGTGAAGACGATGTCCTCACGCGGCAGGCCCTGACGCTCGGCCTCCGCGACCGTGGTGCGCAGGCAGTATTTCGGGTCGTAGATCGCCGAAGGCGAGAAGCCGATGAAGACCGGCGTGTCGAGCGCCGCGGCCCGCGCCGCGCGGATCGAACTGATGCGGGCCTGCCGGTCGAGAACGAAAAGCAGGTCCGCGCTGTCGGCGAGGTCGAACAGGCACGGCGCGCTCACGGCCCGCCCCTCGGGGTCGATGGCGCGCACCCGCGCCTCGTGGGCGTGGATCTCGCCCGGCGCGTCGGCGTGGGCGATGGGCGAGAAGCCGACCTCCAGCGCCTCCGCGGCGATCCGGGCGATCAGCCAGCGATTGCGCCAGCGCGCCGCGTGCTGGCTGAGCGTCAGCACCTCGGCGAAGTCGGCCAGCGCCAGCGGCGCGCCCTGCGGCTTCATCACGACGCGCGTGGCGGCGCGCTCGATGCGCGACAGGCCGGCCTCGAAGGCGTCCAGCGCCGCGGCCATGCCGCCGGCCGCGACGTCCACCGAGACGCCGCCGCCCGGGCCCGTTTCGGCGGCCCCGACGCCGCTTTTCGCCGCGATCGACGTCAGCTTGCCGGCGGAGTGTCCCAGCGGCGCCCACAGATGCAGGGTCGCGGGTCCCTCCAGCAGGTCGGGAACGCTCTCGCAGCGGCGGCAGGTCATCGGGCGGCTCCGGTCGGCGAAATGGCACGCCGCCGGACCATGGGTCGCGTCGATCTACGCGCGGTTAATGCGCCGCGTCATTCGGCGGCGATGCGCCCCTTCCGGGCGAGGATCGGGCGCAGGTAGCGCCCGGTATGGCTACCGGCGGCCTGCGCCACCGTCTCGGGCGTGCCGGTGGCCACGATGGTCCCGCCGCCGTCGCCGCCCTCGGGGCCGAAGTCGAGCAGCCAGTCGGCGGTCTTGATGACGTCGAGGTTGTGCTCGATCACCACCACCGTGTTGCCCTGCTCCACCAGCTCCTGCAGCACCTCCAGCAGCTTGCGCA
>DAINOD010000091.1:0-12763 GCA_036735545.1 Rubrimonas sp.
GGCGACGGCGGCGTGCTGGCCGGCATGGTCTACGCCTACATCCTGTTCATGCTGTTTCCCGTCTACAACGCCATGGAGACGCTGGAGGGTGCGCAGGTCGAGGCGGCCCGCGACCTCGGCGCCTCCACCGTCCGCATCCACTGGCGCATCGTCATCCCCCACGCCAAGGCGGGGATCGCCACGGGCTGCGTGTTCACCTTCATGCTGGCCGCGGGCAGCTATGTGGCGCCCGCGCTGCTGGGGTCGCCGGGCAGTCGCTGGTTCACCGAGATCATCTACAACTGGTTCTTCGAGGGCGGCGACTGGAACCGCGGCGCGGCCTACGCGCTGGTGTTGCTGGCGCTGTGCCTGTGCGTCGTGCTGCTGGCGCTGCGGCTCTTTCGGGTGAACCTCGCAGACGTCGCCAAATGAACGCGAACCGCATCCCCGACCTGTTGCTGGGCGGCTATCTGGTCCTGTTCTTCGCCTACCTGTTCGCGCCGCTGGCGGTGATGGGCGCGGCCACCTTCAACGCCAGCCGCTTTCCGACAGTCACGCCGTGGCAGGGCACCACGCTGATGTGGTTCGAGGCGCTGTGGAGCGACCGCGCCATGTGGCGCTCGCTCCGGACCTCGCTGATCGTGGCGGCGGGCGTGGTGGCGGTGGCGCTGCCCGTGGGCACCGCCGCGGCGCTGGTGCTGACCTCGCTCAACGCCCGCGCGCGGGGGCTCGCCTATGCGGTGATGGTCTCGCCGCTGCTGACGCCGGGGGTGGTGATCGGGATCGCGACGCTGATCCTGTGGCGCAACCTCGGCGTGGGGGGCGGCGTGCACCTGATCGTTCTCGCGCAGGCGTCCTTCATCGTCGCCTATGTCATGCTGATGGTGGTGGCGCGGCTGCAGCGCTTCGACCGGGCGCAGGAGGAGGCGGCGCTGAGCCTCGGCGCGTCGCGGTGGCTGGTGTTTCGTCGGGTGCTGCTGCCGTTCCTGCGCCCGGCCCTGATGGCGGCGGCGTTCATCGCCTTCCTGCAGTCCATCGAGAACTACAACACCACCCTGTTCGTGCGCGGCTTCGACACGCCGCTGACCGTCTACATCGCCACCAAGGTTCGCACCGGGCTGACGCCGGCCGTCAACGCGCTCGGGCTGATCATGATCGCGCTGACGGTTCTGGGCGCGGTCGCCTTCGAGATCGCCCGCCGGGCGCGCGACCGGCGGGCGAGGGCCGTCACCGCACCGTGACGGTGATGACTTCGGAGACCACCGGCGGGTCGTGGGGAATGTGCGTCCAGTCGCCCAGCACCAGTTGCAGGGTATGCGTGCCGGCCGGCAGCTCCAGCGTCGCCTCGGTCTGACCGCCGCCGAAATGCACGTGGTTGTCGTCGGCGGGGATCGGCTGGGTCAGCGCCTCGCCCTCCAGCGTCGCGTTGATCAGCAGGTGATGATGGCCGGTGTCGGGGATGTCGGGATAGTTCGCCGGCGCCACGCCCATACCGCGCAGGCCGAAGACGATGGTGACCGGATTGGACACGACGTCGCCATCGCGCAGGTTGACGAAATAGACCTCCGCGCCGTCGACGCTGGGCGTCTGGTCGGCGAACGCGGCCGGGGCGATGGCGACGGCCAGCGCTGCGGCGAGCAGTTTTCTCACGGGTTTCCTCCCATTCTTTCAATGCCGCGACGGTAGCGCGATCGCGCGCGCATGACAGCGCCGCCGACATGCGGTATCTGCCGTGAACGCGGCGGCGGCATGACCGGAGCGACCGTTCTCACCCTCTGAGGGCTTTCGATGACCCAGATCGCCGCGCGGCTGGCTGCGCTGCCGGGCGAGGCGCGCGGCGCCGCGCTCCTTGTGCTGGCCACGGCGTTGTTCGCCGGGATGGACGCGGTCGGCAAGGGCGTCATGCTGCGCCACGATCCGGTTCAGGTGGTCTGGGCGCGCTACGCCGGACAGATGCTGATCGTCGCGCTGATCCTGAACCGCCGGCTGCCGGAGGTCGCGCGCACGCGGCGGCTCGGCATACAGCTGCTGCGCTCGGCGATGATGTTCGGCGCGACGCTAGCGGGCTTCTTCGCCTTCTCGATGATGCCTCTGGCCGAGGCCACGGCCATCTTCGAGGTCGCGCCGCTGATGATCACCGCGCTCGCGGCGCTGGTGCTGCGCGAGAAGGTGGGACCAAGGCGCTGGGCCGGCGTGTTCTGCGGCTTCCTGGGGGCGTTGATCATCGTGCGGCCGGGGACGGAGGTGTTCCAGCCCGCGGCGCTGCTGCCGCTGGTCTGCGCGCTGTGCTTTTCGATCTACGCCATCGCGACGCGCTTTCTCGGCCGCGACGAGGGCCAGATGACGACGCTGCTGTGGTCGGCCGCGCTTGGCACCCTCTGCGCCTCGGTCATGGTTCCCTTCGTCTGGACCACGCCCACGGCCGAGGATGCGGCGCTGATGGCTATAATGGCCTGCCTCGGCGTCGCCGGGCAGTTCCTGATGATCGTGGCTTTCGCCGCCGCGCCCGCCTCGGCCATCGCGCCCTTCAGCTATGCGGGGCTCGTCTTCGCGACCATCCTCGGCTACGCCGCCTTCGGCGATACGCCGGATCTTTGGACCGCGACGGGGGCGACGATCATCGTGGGCTCGGGCGTCTATGTCTGGCATCGCGAGCGGATGAGGGCGATGCGTCCATGACCCGCGTGATGGACTGGCTGACCACCGCGCTGTTCCTGTTGCTGATCTCGCCGGCGCTCATCCTGCCTTATCCCTGGGTCGTGCGCGGTTTCGGCGCGACGGGGCGCGCGCTGCTGCCGTTGCTGCCCTTCGCCGCCCGCGTGCGTGACAATCTGCGGCTCGTGCGGCCAGAGGCCGGCGCCGCCGAGGCGCGGGCGCTGACCGCGGCGGTGGGCGACAACGCCATGCGCATTCTGGCCGAGTACATCCGCATGGCAGATTTCCGCGCGCGCCCCCGCCAACGCCATGTCGAGGGGCTGGAGCACCTCCGCGACGCCGCCGCCTCGGGTCGTGGCGGGCTGGTGGTCAGCGCGCACTACGGCAACTGGGAAGCGATCCGGCTGGCCGCCCGCGACGCCGGGATCGAGCTTGCGATCATCTACCGCGCCTTCAACAACGCTCCCTTCGACGCCCTGTCGATGACGCGCATCCGCCTCGCAGGCGAGCCGGTGATGCACAAGGGCCCCGAGGGTTCCAGGCGCCTGCTGCGCCACCTGAAGGGCGGGGGGCTGGCGCTGGTGCTGCTGGACCAGCGGCTGGGCTACGGTCCGCCCACGCCCTTTCTCGGCCGGCCGGCGCAGACCACGACGACCATCGCGGCGCTGGCCCAGCGGCTGCGCGTCCCGTTGATCCCGGCGGTCGCGCGGCGGCGGGCCGACGGGCTGTCGTTCGACGTGCGCTTCGAGCCGCCCGTGGACGCCGCGACCCCCGAGGCGGCGATGCGCGCGATCAACGACCGCATCTCGGCCTGGATCGAGGCCGAGCCCGGGCAGTGGTTCTGGTTGCACCGTCGCTGGAAACGCGCCGCCTAGAGCCCGGCCGCACGCAGCAGGTGAAAGCCGCCCATGCCGATCAGGATGGCCGCCAGCAGGTTGCGAGTCGCGGCGCCCACGAGCGCGCACGCGGCGGCCGCGAGCCAGACATGGGCATCCGCCCAGCCGCCAGTGGCGCGGTCCAGCGTCACCATGGGCGCCACCATGGCCGGGATCACCGCGGTCGGCACATAGCGCAGCACGCGCTGCATCGCCGCGGAGGGCGGCCGCCCGCCCAGCAGGCCGAGGAAGGAGAAGCGGATCAGGTAGGTGAACAGCCCCAGACCCAGCACCACCGACCAGACGTAGAGCCCGCTCACGGCGCGCCCCGCCCCGGCGCCCGGCGCGCGAGCGCGCCCTCGGTCAGCGCGCCGGCCGCGACGCCGGCCGTCGCCGCCGCGACCAGGCCGAGGTTCAGCGGCAGGAACCCCAGCGCCACCGCCGCGACCGACGCCGCGCCCGCGGCGGCCATGTGCGGCGCGCTGCGCAGCAGCGGCGCCACCAGCGCCACGAAGGTCACCGGCACGGCGTAGTCCAGCCGCCACGCCTCGGGCAGCCGCGCCCCCAGCGCAAGGCCCGCGAAGCAGCCGGCGAACCAGAAGGCCAGCGTTGTCCAGCCTACGCCGTGGAAATAGGCCAGCCGCTGCGCCGTCGTCTCCCCGGGGCGCTCGGCGTAGCGGCGGATCGAGATGGCGTAGGCGTGGTCGTGCAGCAGGAAGGCTGCGAGCGCGCGCTGGCGCAAGGTGGCTCCGGGCCAGCAGGGCGCGATGGAGGCGGAATACATCGCCAGTCGCAGGTTGATCACCGCCCCGGTCAGGATCGCGAGCCAGACCGGCGCCGCCTCGGCCATCAGCTGGATCGCCGCAAGCTGCGCCATGCCGGCCACGACGATCGACGTCATGCCCAGGGTCTGGGTGATGTCGAGCCCGGCCTTGACCGCGACCGCGCCGAAGATCAGCCCGAAGGGCGTGGTCGCGAGCTGGATCGGCAGGGCGTCGACGGCGCCGTTGCGGAAGGCTGTCAGGCTGTCGGAAGGCATCGGCTGGCCCCGGGCTCGGCCCGCGGCGCATAACCCGTCTTGACCCCGGCCGCCAATGGCCTTTGGTGATGGTCCATGCAGGAATTCCTGATCGCCCCAGACCCAGCCGACCCGCGGCTGACCCGCGCCGTCACCGGCCGCGACCACGACGGCCGCGCCGTCGAGATCCGCGTGGTCGAGGAGCGCCCGCTGACGATCTTTCTCAACGGGCAGGAGATCGTCACGGCCATGACCATCGGCGACCACCCCGACCTGCTGGCGGTGGGCTATCTGCTGAACCAGAACATGCTGCGCCCCGGCGACGCGCTGACCGGCGTCGATGTCGACGCCGAGACCGAGACGGTGGTGGTCCGCACCGAGCGCGCCACCAACTACGAGGAGAAGCTGAAGAAGAAGACCCGCACCTCGGGCTGCGCGGTGGGCACGGTCTTCGGCGACGTCATGGAGGCGCTGGAGGGCGTGTCGCTGCCGGCGGCCGAGGTGCGCGTCAGCGCGCTGCATACGCTCGCGCGCAAGATCAACACGGCGCCGAGCCTCTACCTCGCCGCCGGCGCCATCCACGGCTGCGTGCTGTGTTCGGGCGACCGTCCGCTGGTCTACATGGAGGACGTCGGCCGCCACAACGCGGTGGACAAGATCGCCGGCTGGGCCTTCGTGAACGGCGCGGGCATGGCCGACAAGCTGCTCTACACCACCGGCCGCCTGACCTCGGAGATGGTGATCAAGACCGCGCTGATGGGCTGCCCGGCGCTGGTCTCGCGGTCCGGCTTCACCGGCTGGGGCGTGGAGATCGCGCGGCAGGTGGGCCTGACCCTGATCGGGCGGATGCGCGGGCGGCGCTTCGTGTGCCTGTCGGGCGAGGCGCGGCTGGTCTGGGACGCCGAGCCCGCCGGAGCGGAGGACGAGGACCCCCGCTGGCGCCGCAAGGCCGAGGCGCGAGAGGACTGAACCATGGCCCCCGTGACCTCCGCCCGCGCCGCCGAGGCGCTGGCCGCCGCCCGGGCGCTGATCTCGCGGCTCCAGCGGGAGGGGCGCCACCATGTCGCCTGCACGGTCCTGACGGATCGCGCCGCCTACTCCGGCTGCAACCTGGAGACGGTGCTGCCCAGCGCCACAATCTGCGGCGAGGCGGTGGCCGTCGGCATGGCCGCCGTCGCCGAACCCTTCGCGCGCATCCTGTTCTCGGTGGCCGTGAACCGCCGCGGCGAGGTGCTGCCGCCCTGCGGATTCTGCCGTGAGCTGCTGCTCGACTACGGCCCCGACGCGCTGGTGGCGGTGGGGGAGGCTGACGGAGCGCTGGTGGTGCGCCCGATGCGCGAACTCATGCCGGACGCATACAAGGCGCATCTGCGGTGATCCTGTGGGGCGTCATCCTCGCCGGCGGCCGGGCCACGCGCATGGGTGGCGGAGACAAGTGCCTGCTGACGGCCGGTGGGCGGCCGCTGCTGGCCCATGTGCTGGAGCGGCTGCGCCCGCAGGTGGCGGGCGTCGTGCTCAACGCCAACGGCGATCCCGCGCGCTTCGCCGACTGGGGTCTGCCGGTGGCGGCCGACGACCCGCCCGAGCACGCCGGGCCGCTCGCGGGCGTGCTCGCGGGCATGGAGGCGGCGGCGGCGCGGGGCGCGACCCATGTCGTCAGCGCGGCGGGCGACACGCCGTTCTTTCCGCGCGACCTCGCCGCCCGTCTCGTCGCGGCGGCGCAGACGGCCGGCGTCCCCCTGGCCTGCGCCGCGGCGCGGGAGGACGGGCGGCTGTGGGACCACCCCACCTTCGGCCTGTGGCCGGTGGCGCTGGCCGTCGACCTGCGCGAGGCGCTGGCCCACGGGCTGCGCAAGGTGGTGGACTGGACCGCCGCTCACGGCTGCGCCCGCGCCGAGTTCGCGCCGGAGGGCTTTTTCAACGTCAACACGCCCGAGGATCTCGCCGTGGCCGACCGCCGGGCCCGCGCATGAGGCTCTATGGCGTCGTCGGCTGGAAGAACGCTGGCAAGACCACGCTGGTCGAGAAGCTGGTCGCCGAGATCACGCGGCGGGGCCTCAGCGTCTCCACCGTCAAGCACGCCCACCACGCCTTCGAGGTCGACAGTCCCGGCAAGGACAGCTGGCGCCACCGGCAGGCGGGCGCGCGCGAGGTGCTCGTCTGCTCCGGCGCGCGCTGGGCGCTCATGAGCGAGTTGCGCGGCGCGCCCGAGCCGCCGCTGGAGGCGCTGCTGGCCCATCTGGCGCCGGTCGATCTTGTGCTCGTCGAGGGCTACAAGCGCGATCGTCACCCCAAGGTCGAGGCCTGGCGCGCCGCCACCGGCGCCCCGCGGATCGGCGACGACGACCCCACCGTGCGCGCCATCGCCACCTGCGACCCCCTGCCGGGCCATCCCCTGCCGGTCCTGCCGCTGGACGACGCCGCGGCGGTGGCCGACTTCATCCTGGCGGAGGTGGGGCTCTGACGCCGTTCGACGCGATCGTCATCGTGGACTGGTCGGCCGCCGCGGATCGCGGGGCGAAGCCGAAGGCCGACGCGGTGTGGACCGCGCGTGCGGCCGGCGGCGCGGTGGAGACGCGCTATCATCGGCGGCCCGCCGACGCCGAGAAATGGCTCGCGGACACGCTGGCGGCGGACGCGGCCGCGGGCCTAAGGACGCTTGCGGGTTTCGACTTTCCCTTCGCCTATCCCGCCGGCTTCGCCGAGGCGCTCACGGGGACGAACGATCCGCTCGCCCTGTGGGACTGGTTCGCGGCGCGGCTGCCGGGAGCCGACCGCTGGACGCTCGCCGGCGAGATCAACGCGCGCTTTCCCGGGCCCGGGCCGCTCTGGTTCAATGGCGGCCGCGCGGACGTTCCGGGGCTGCCGCGCAAGAAGGCGCGGGCCGAAGACAGCGGCCTTCCCGAGCGCCGCGCCGTGGAGCGCCGCGCGCCGGGCGCCTTCACCTGCTGGCAGTTGGGCGGGGCGGGGGCCGTCGGCTCACAGGCGATGACAGGGCAGGCGGCGCTGTCGCGACTGCGGCGAAGGCTCGGGGGCGCGGTCGCCGTCTGGCCATTCGAGCCGCTGCAGGCGCCCGTGGCGCTCGTGGAGGTCTGGCCCTCGCTGATCGCATCCGCTGTGCGCGCCGCCATGGCGGGAGCGACCGATCCGATCAAGGACGAATGGCAGGTGCGCGTGCTGGCGGGGGCGATCGCCGCGCTGACGCCCGGCGCGCTCGCGGCGATGCTCGACGTGGCGGCGCCGGTCGAGGGATGGATCCTCGGGGTGGGTCACGAGGCTGCGCTGGCCGCGGCCGCCGACCTGCGCGCCGCCGCATGAGCCGCCCGCCGCCCCTGGCCGACGACTGCTTCGCCCTGCCGGGGGGCGCGCGCTGGACGCCGGTGGACGAGGCGCTGGCCCGCCTGCGCGCGGGTCTCTCCTGCATCTGCGAGCCCGAGACGGTCGCCCTGTCCGCCGCCGCGGGGCGCTGGCTGGCCGAACCGGCGCGCGCCGTCCGCGCCCATCCGGCGACCGACAACGCGGCGGTGGACGGCTACGCCTTCGCCCACGCCGCGATGGGGTCGGGCGCTCTGCCTCTGGTCGAGGGCCGCGCCGCCGCCGGCGCGCCGCTGGCGGGGCCGGTGCCGGCGGGCGAGGCGGCGCGCATCCTGACCGGAGCGCCGATCCCCGCCGGCTGCGACACCGTGGCGATGCAGGAGGACGTGCGCGTCGAGGACGGCGTCGCCCGCTTCGAGCCGCGGTTGGCGCCCGGCGCCAATGTCCGGCGGGCGGGCGAGAACCTCGCCGCCGGCGCCGTCGCCGCCGCGCGGGGGCGACCGCTGGGGCCTGCCGACCTCGCGCAGATCGCGGTCGGCGGGCTCGGCGCGGTGCGCGTACGGCGGCGGCTGCGGGTCGCGGTGCTGTCCACCGGCGACGAGATCGTCGAGCCCGGCGCGCACGCCGGTCCCGCCGCCGTCCACGACGCCAACCGCCCCATGCTGGGCGCGATGCTGGCGCGCTGGGGCTTCGAGACGGTCGACCTCGGCGTCGCGCGCGACGACGCGGCGGCCGTGCGCGCCGCGCTCGATCGTGGGGCCGCCGAGGCCGACGCGGTGCTGGCCTCGGGCGGCGCCTCGGCCGGCGACGAGGACCACATGAGCAGGCTGATGCGCGAGGAGGCGCGGCTGACCGTCTGGCGCGTGGCCATGAAGCCGGGCCGACCCCTGGCGCTGGGCCTGTGGCGCGGCGCGCCCGTCTTCGGCCTGCCCGGCAACCCGGTGGCCGCCTTCGTCTGCGCTCTGGTCTTCGCCCGACCCGCGCTCGCCGTGCTGGCCGGCGGCGACTGGCCCGAGCCGCGCGCCTTGCGCCTGCCCGCCGCCTTCGCGCTGCGGCGCAAGCCGGGCCGGCGCGACTATCTGCGGGCGCGCCGCGACGCGCAGGGGCGCGTGGAGACCTTTCGCTCCGAAGGCTCCGGCCTCGTCGGCGGGCTGGCCTGGGCGGAGGGGCTGTGCGTGCTGCCCGAGGCGGGCGGCGCCGTCGAGCCCGGCGATCCGGTCGACTTCATCCCCTTTGCGGAGTTCGGGCTTTGAGCCTGCGCGCGCTGGCCCGCCCGGCGGGCCTGATGACCACCGGCTTCTATGTGGCGCTTTTCGCCTCCTTCGGGGCGCATCTGCCGTTCTGGCCCGTCTGGCTCGTCGACCGGGGGCTGACCGAGGTCGAGGCCGGCGCGATGCTGGGCATGGCCATCGTGGCGCGGATCGGCGGCGGCGTGGCGGGGCCCTGGCTCGCCGACGCCACCGGACGCCGCCGCACGGCGCTGGCGCTGATGGCGTCGACCGCCGCCGTGCTCTTCCTGTGCCACCTGCTGGTCGAGAGCCGGGGCGCGCTGCTGGCGCTGACCATGCTGTCGGCGGCGGCGCTGGCCGGGGCCATGCCGGTCGGCGACGCGCTCGCGGGCGCCGCGGCGCGGCTGCACGGCTTCGCCTATGCGCAGGTGCGCGCGCTGGGCTCGGCGGCCTTCCTGACGGCGGCGCTGGTCTGCGGTTGGGCGGTGGCGCGCTGGGGCGCGGACGCGGCGCTGTGGTGGGTCGTGGCCAGCCTGATCGCCACCGCCATCGTCGCTCTGCGCCACCCCGGCGGCGCCCGCCCGCCTGCGGGCGCGCCCGACCCGGCGCGGCCGCGTCTGCGCGAGGCGCTGGCGCTGATGCGCCATCCTGTGTTCCTGATCGGGGCCGTGGCGACGGCCAGCCTGCAGGCGGCGCACGGACCCTTCTACGCCTACGGCTCGATCAACTGGCGCGCGCAGGGGCTGGACGAGGCGACCATCGGCGCGCTGTGGGCCTGGGGCGTCGCCGTGGAGGTGGCGCTGATGTTCGCCTTCGGGGGCTGGCTGACCGCGCGCGTGGGCGCGGTGGGCGCCTTCGCGCTGGCCGGAGCGGCGCAGTTCGTGCGCTGGTTCGCGATGGCGGCGGAGCCCTCGGGCGTCGCCCTGTGGCTCTTTCAGGCGATCCATGCGCTGACCTTCGCGCCGGCCTATCTCGGCATGATCGCCTTCGTCGCCGCCGCCGCGCCGGAGCGGCTTTCGGCGAGCGCACAGGGACTGATCGCGGCCGGCTTCGGCGGCACGGCGATGGCGGCCGGCACCTTCGCCGCGGCGGCCGTGCACCCGCTCTGGCCGGCCGGGGTCTATCTCGTGGCGGCGGCGATGACGGCGGTGGGCGTCGCTGCGACGGCGCTTCTGGCGCTGCGCTGGGACGGCGGCCGGCTTGACGGCCCGGCAGCGGCGTGATCGCCTATCGTTCGAGGAACATCCGGTCGCCCTCGACCCGCCAGCGCGCGAAGCGGTCGAGGTAGCGGATGCCGAGCAGCGACACCGGCAGCTCGCCCCCGTTCACCGACGCCGGCACGCCGCGATCCTCGAAGGGCCCCAGCGTCAGCCGGTCGAGCGTCACGGGGGCGCTGAACACGGTGCCGTTGGCGGTGCGCGCGGGCTGGGTGAAGGACAGCCGCGCGGGGTCGAAGCCCACCCGCGCCGCGTCGCGCCGGCTCAGCACGATCTGCGTGGCCCCGGTGTCGACCAGAAAGCTCACATCGCGGCCGTTCACCCCCAGCGTGGCGTGGAAATGCCCGTCGCCGCCCCGGCGCAGCACCACCGCGCTGTCGCCCACCGCGGTCGGGGTGTTGAACAGCTGCGCGCTGAGCACGTCGCGGAAGCCGTAGGCGATCACCACGCCGGCGAAGATCAGCCCCCAGATCAGCGCATGCTGCAGCCCCGTGGCGAGCCGGCCGCGATAGGTGGCGAACACCCCGCCCGCCACCAGCGCGAGCAACGCCAGCAGGTAGAAGAGCCGCGCGTCGCCGATCCCGTCCATCGCTACGCAGCCTCCGCTTCGGCCGCCTCCAGCCGGGCCTGCGCCTCGAGCCACAGGCCCTCGGCGCGTGCGAGCCCCTCCTCGATCTCGGCGCGCTTGATCTGCATGCGCTCGAACTTCAGCGGGTCGGGGTCGTTGTAGAGGGCAGGGTCGGCCAGCAGCGTGTCGATCTTGCGGCGCATGTCCTCCAGCTTCGCCACGCGCCCCTCGCAGGCGGCCACCTCGGCGCGCAGCGCGGCCAGCGAGCGGCGCGTCTCGGCGCGCTTGGCGGGCTTCGGTTTTGGTTCGGCGCTCCGCCCTCCGCCGCCGCCGCGCGGCGCGCCGCGTTCGGAGAGCAGCAGCGTGCGGTAGTCGTCCATGTCGCCCTCGAAGGGCTGGACGGCCCCGTCCTTCACCAGCCACAGCCGGTCGGCGACGGCCTCGACGAGGAAGGGGTCGTGGCTGATCAGGATCACCGCGCCGGGATAGTCGTTCAGCGCCAGCGCCAGCGCCTCGCGGCTCTCCATGTCGAGGTGGTTGGTCGGCTCGTCGAGGATCAGCAGATGCGGCGCGTCGAGCGCCATCAGGCACATCAGCAGCCGCGCCTTCTGGCCGCCCGACAGCTTCTCCACAGGGGTGTCGGCGATGTCGGCGCCGATGCCCGCCGCGCCGAGGCGCCCGCGGAGCTGGCTCGGCTTCTCCGCTGGGCGCAGGCGGGCGATGTGCTGGATCGCGTTCTCGCCCTCGGTCAGCTCGTCGAGCTGGTGCTGCGCGAAGAAGCCGACGCGCATCTTCGAGGACGCCGCGACCCCGCCCGAAAGCGGCGCCAGCCGGTTCGAGAGCAGCTTGGCCAGCGTCGACTTGCCCTGCCCGTTGGCGCCCAGCAGCGCGATGCGGTCGTCGGGGTCGATGCGCAGCGACAGCCGCTTGAGCACCGGCTGGCCGCCATAGCCCACGCTCGCCTCGTCCAGCGCCATCAGCGGCGGCGACAGCGCCTCGGGTGCTGGGAAGCGGAAGGGCGCCACCGCCTGCTCGCGGCCCACGGTGATCGGCGTCATGCGCTCCAGCATCTTGATGCGGCTCTGGGCCTGCTTGGCCTTGGACGCCTTGGCGCGGAAGCGGTCTACGAAGCTCTGGATATGGGCGCGTTCGGCCGCCTGCTTGGTCGCGGCCGCCTGCGCCTGCGCCGCCTTCTCGCGCCGGATGCGGTCGAAGGTGTCGAAGTCGCCCGGCGTGAAGCCGATCTTGCCGCCCTCGAGCGCGAGGATGCCGTTGACCGCCCGGTTCAGCAGACCGCGGTCGTGCGAGATCACCAGCGCCGTGGCGGGATAGCGGGCGATGAAAGCCTCGAGCCACACCGTGCCCTCGAGGTCGAGATAGTTCGTCGGCTCGTCCAGCAGCAGCAGGTCGGGGCGCGAGAACAGCACCGCCGCCAGCGCCACGCGCATCCGCCAGCCGCCGGAGAACTCGCTGCACGCGCGCGCCTGCGCCGCCGTGTCGAAGCCGAGGCCGGCCAGGATCGACGC
This sequence comes from Rubrimonas sp., assembly GCA_036735545.1. Lineage (GTDB taxonomy): Bacteria > Pseudomonadota > Alphaproteobacteria > Rhodobacterales > Rhodobacteraceae > Rubrimonas. The sequence continues at coordinate 12,383 of DAINOD010000091.1, forward strand.
CGCCCGCGCCTCGGCGGAATGGGCGTCGATGTCGACCAGCCGGGTCTGGATCTCGGCGATGCGGTGAGGGTCGATCGCCGTCTCCGCCTCGGCCATCAGCGCGTCGCGTTCCCGGTCGGCGGCGAGCACGGTGTCGAGCAGACTGACCGAACTCGCCGGCGCCTCCTGCGCCACGCCGCCGATGCGCGCGCCGGCGTTGACGACCACCGAGCCCTGCTCTGGCTCCCACACGCCCTCGATGAGACGGAACAGCGTGGACTTGCCGCAGCCGTTGCGCCCCACCACGCCCACCTTGGCCCCGGTGGGCACGCGCGCGCTTGCGCCATGGAACAGGCGCCGGCCGGCCAGCGTGAAGCTCATGTCGGTGATCGTCAGCATGGC
>DAINOD010000092.1:0-12410 GCA_036735545.1 Rubrimonas sp.
CGCCAACATGCCCCAGGCCGCAGAACTTCAAACGCCAAAAATCTTCGCGAAGGCGAACGCGAAGGGGCGGGGTCGAGGGCGTCGCCCGTCGTCTCGGGGAGGCCTGTCGCGGCATGGTAGCGGCGCTGTTCCGGCTCAGCCGAAGGGCGACTTCATGCCGGGCGGCAGGGCCATGCCTTCGGTCAGCTTGGCCATCTCGGCCTGCGCCGCCTCCTGCGCGCGGGCGTGGGCGTCGTTCACCGCCGCGACGATGAGGTCCTCCAGCACCTCGCGCTCGTCCGGCGCCAGCAGCGACGGATCGACCGAGAGGGCGCGCAGTTCGCCCTTGCCGCCGACCCGCGCGACGACAAGCCCGGCCCCCGACCGCCCCTCCGCCTCCACGGCCGCGACGCGTTCCTGCGCCTCGGCCAGCTTCTCCTGCATCTCCTTGGCCTGCCGCATCAGCGCGGCCATGTCGCCAAGACCCTTGAACATCGTTCAGTCCTCCTCGAACGGATCGGCCCCGAAATCGTCGACGGGGCTCCAGTCCTCGCCCATTTCCTCGGCGTAGGCCTCCAGCGGCGGCGTCTGGGCGGCGGGTTGCAGCGGGCGGATCGCCTTGACCTCCGCGCCCGGGAACGCCGCCAGCGTCGCGGCCACCAGCGGCCTTGCCTCAACGCGGGAACGCAGGTCCTCCGCCGCCGCGGCGCGGCGCTGCGCCACCGTCTCGGCGCCCTCGCCCGGGACCGTCTCCACCGCCCAGCGCGCGCCGGTCCAGGCGCCGAGGCGCTGCGCGAGCTCCACCGTCAGCCCCTCGGGCGCGCCCTCCGACACGGCGATGCGGCCCGGGGTGTAGCGCACGAGGCGCAGGCTGGTCTCCACGGCGACCAGCAGGCGCAGGTCGCGCTTGGCGCGGATCAGCGCCAGCACCGCGTCGAAGTCGGGATAGGCGGCCAGCGCCTGCGGCGCGACGACGTGAACCGGCTGGGGCGCCGCCGCAGAAAGCGTCGCCGGCGAAGCCTCGGGCTCCGAGGCGGGTCGCGTGACGGCGGCGAGCGCCGTCGCGCCGCCGCCGCCTGTCTGGGGCGCGGCGCGCGGCGCGGCGGGCGGCGCCGGCGCGTCGGTCAGGCGGCGCACCAGATCCTCGGGGCTCGGCAGTTCGGCGACGTGGGTCAGGCGGATCACCGCCATTTCGGCGGCCATCATCGCGTTGGGCGCGTGGGCCAGCTCCTCCAGCGCCTTGAGCAGCATCTGCCATGTCCGCGCCAGCGCGCGCATCGGCAGCCGCGCGGCGAGGTCGCGCCCGCGCGCCCGGTCGGCGGCCGCGGCGGCGGGGTCGTCGGCCGCGTCGGGGGCGACCTTGACCACGCTCAGCCAGTGGGCGCTCTCGGCCAGGTCGCGCAGCACCGCCGCGGGGTCGGCGCCGTCTGCGTATTGCGCGCCAAGCTCCGCCAGCGCGCCGGCCGCGTCGCCACGCATGACGGCCTCGAACAGGTCTAGCGTGCGGCCCCGGTCCGCGAGCCCGATCATCGCCCGCACCGCCGCCGCGTCCACCTCGCCCCCGGGCGCGATGGCCTGGTCGAGCAGCGACAGCGCGTCGCGCACCGAGCCCTCGGCTGCGCGGGCGATCAGCGCCAGCGCCTCCGGCGTCGCCGTCGCGCCTTCGCGGCCGCAGATGTCGGCGAGGAAGGCGACCATCGCCTCGGGCTCGATGCGGCGCAGGTCGAAGCGCTGGCAGCGGCTGCGCACCGTCACCGGCACCTTGTTGATCTCGGTGGTGGCGAAGATGAACTTCACATGGCCCGGCGGCTCCTCCAGCGTCTTGAGCAGCGCGTTGAACGCGCTGGTCGAGAGCATGTGGACCTCGTCGAGAATGAACACCTTGTAGCGCGCGGTCGGCTGGGTTCGGGCGATCTCGGTCAGATCGCGCACGAAGTCGACGCCGGTGTTGGACGCGGCGTCGATCTCCAGCACGTCCACGAAACGGCCCTCGGCGATGCGCCGGCAGGGCTCGCAGACGCCGCAGGGCGCGATGGTGGGGCGGGGGGCGCCCTCGCAGTTCAGGCCGCGGGCGATGATTCGCGCGGTTGTGGTCTTGCCGACGCCGCGGACGCCGGTCAGCAGGAAGGCGTGATGGATGCGCCCGGTCTCGAAGGCCGCGCGCAACACGCGCACCATCGCCTCCTGCCCGATCAGCGCGTCGAAGTCCTGCGGGCGATGCTTGCGGGCGAGAACCTGGTAGGCGGGCGGCGCATCCGGGATCAGGCTCATCGCGCCGGTCGCTCCGCGAAGCTCGAGTGAGAGGCTGGACAACGACCCAAGCGGGGCTCGTTACGGCTGCTTCCTTCCGGACCTGACCGGGTTGGCGAGGCGCCTGCCCGCGCCAACCTCTCGACGCAACAGGTAGCCTCCCGCCGCGCCCGACGCAAGTTGCGGCCCGCGCGCGGCCGGGCCATCATGCGCGACCACTCACCCCGCGAGGCCCCCGAGACATGCGCGAGCCAACTTTCGCCGGCGGCGACATCGAGCGCGCGACGCATCTGCGCGCCGAGGCCGAGGCGCTGGCCGGCGACCCCGCCGCGCTCGTGCTGCCGGTTTGGCGCGGCAAGCCCCTGATCGAGAACGGCGCCGCGCTGGGCTGGCTGTCGGCCGCCGAGCCGCTGTTCGCCGACTGCCCCGAGCCGGCCGTGTTCCTCGGCCTGAATGGAGGCCCCCGCTTCGCGCGCGACGTGTCGCACCTGCAGGGGCCGGACCCGGAGCCGGGCTTCGCGGACGCCACGACCCTCGACATCAGCGCCGCCCTGCGCTTCACCGAGCTGCGCGGGGTCATGGGCGACCTGAGTCCCGCCGCCGCCGGCGACGCGGCGACCGCCAAGGGCGTGCTTGAATGGCACCGCACCCACCCTCGTTGCGCCCGCTGCGGCGCCGCCACGGCCATGGAGGACGGCGGCTGGCGGCGCGGCTGCCCCGCCTGCGGCGCCAAGCACTTTCCGCGCACCGATCCGGTGGTCATCATGCTGGTGCTGGACGGCGACCGCGCGCTGCTCGGCCGGCAGGCGGTGTGGCCGGACCGGTTCTACTCGCTCCTCGCGGGTTTCATGGAGCCGGGCGAGACCATCGAGGAGGCGGTGCGCCGCGAGACGATGGAGGAGGCCGGCGTGCCGGTCGGGCGGGTGGGCTATCTGTGCTCGCAGCCGTGGCCGTTTCCGTCCTCGCTGATGATCGGCTGCGTGGCCGAGGCGTTGTCGACGGACATCCACCGCGCCGACAGCGAGTTGCAGGACGCCCTCTGGGCCCCCCGCGCCGAGGTCGCCGCGGCCCTGCGCGGCGAGCCGGCGCGCTTCGTCGCCGGCCGGCGCGGCGCGGTGGCGCGGATGATCCTCGAGGCCTGGGTCGCCGGCGAGACGCCGGGTTTTGTTTGACCACGATCAAGGCGTGAAGCGCGCGGGAGGGCGATCATGCATGCGTCGTCGGCGACCGAGCGGCCGCGCCGGTTGTGTGACGTCGTGTGCCCGGGTGTGGGGGCGCGTAGCGTGAGAGCCGGCGCGGTCGCAAGGCAGGGGCGGGGCGGGAGCGCGCCGCCGTGAGGGCGCTCGCGATCGGAGCCCATCCCGACGACCTTGAGATCTACTGCTGGGGCGCATTGAGCGCCTGGGCGGCGGAGGGCGCCGCGTTGACGCTGGCCGTGGCGACCGACGGAGCAAGGGGCGGGGTCGGCGAGGCTTCGGCGCTGGCGCATCGGCGGCGCGCGGAGGCGACGGCGGCGGCGGCGACGCTGGGTCTGGCGCCGCGGTTCCTCGACTTTCCCGACGGCGGGCTGGCGGCGGATGCGGCGCTGGTCGGCGCCCTGCGGGCGCTGGTCGCCGAGGCGAAGCCGGATGTCATCGTGACCCACTGCCCGGAGGACTACCACGCCGACCACCGCGCGCTGGCGGCGGCGGTGGACCTCGCCGCGGGCTTCGCTGCGCCTGTGGTCCACATGGACGCGATGGGCGGGACCGGCTTCGCGCCGACCCTGTGGGTGGACGTCACCGCGCACGCGGACGCCAAGCGCGCCGCCATCCGCGCGCACCGGAGCCAGGACCCCGAGCGCTTCGTCCTCGCGGCCGACCGGCTCGCCGCCTTCCGGTCCGCCCAGTGCAACGCGCCGGCGGGGGCGGCGGAGGCCTTCCGCTTCGCGCCGCGCTTTCCCTTCGCCGACGTCCGCGCCCTGTTCCCGCCGCCGCCGCCCCTGCGCGCCGTGATCGCCCGGGGCTGAGCCCAGGGCCCGCGGATCGGCGCTCGCGGATCGGCGCCCCAGGAGCGGCGCGCGAGGATCAGCGCCCGAGGATCGCCGGCAAGTCGAGCCCCTTCTCCCGCGCGCAGTCGAGCGCGATCTCGTAGCCGGCGTCGGCGTGGCGCATGACGCCGGTGGCGGGGTCGTTCCACAGCACCCGCTCCAGCCGCCGCGCGGCCTCGGGCGTGCCGTCCGCCACCACCACCATTCCGGCGTGCTGGCTGAAGCCCATGCCCACCCCGCCGCCGTGGTGCAGCGACACCCAGGTGGCGCCCGACGCGCAGTTCAGCAGGGCGTTCAGCAGCGGCCAGTCCGACACCGCGTCCGAGCCGTCGCGCATCGCCTCGGTCTCTCGGTTGGGGCTGGCGACCGAGCCCGAGTCCAGATGGTCGCGGCCGATGACGATGGGGGCCGACACCGCCCCCGACGCCACCATCTCGTTGAACGCGAGCCCGAGGCGGTGGCGGTCGCCCAGCCCCACCCAGCAGATCCGCGCCGGCAGGCCCTGGAACGCGATCCGCTCGGCGGCCATGTCGAGCCAGCGGTGCAGGTGCGCGTCGTGGGGCATCAGCTCCTTCACCCGCGCGTCGGTGCGGCGGATGTCCTCCGGGTCGCCCGACAGCGCGCACCAGCGGAACGGGCCGACGCCGCGGCAGAACAACGGGCGGATATAGGCGGGCACGAAGCCGGGGAAGGCGAAGGCGTCCGCCAGCCCTTCCTCCATGGCCATCTGGCGGATGTTGTTGCCGTAATCCACCGTGGGCACGCCCATGCGGTGAAAGTCGAGCATCGCCGCCACCTGCGCGCGCATCGACGCCTTGGCGGCGGCGGTCACGCCCGCGGGGTCGCTCTCGCGGCGGGCCCGCCACTCGCCCATGGTCCAGCCGGCGGGCAGGTAGCCGTTGACGGGGTCGTGGGCGGAGGTCTGGTCGGTGACGATGTGAGGCCGCACGCCGCGGCGGACCATCTCGGGGAACAGCTCCGCCGCGTTGCCCAGCAGCCCGACCGACTTCGCCTCGCCGGCTGCGGTCCAGTGGTCGATCATCGCCAGCGCCTCGTCCAGCGTGTCGGCGCGCTCGTCGAGGTATCGGGTGCGGATACGGAAATCGATGCGGGTCTCGTCGCACTCCACCGCAAGGCAGCAGGCGCCGGCCATCACCGCCGCCAGCGGCTGCGCGCCGCCCATGCCGCCGAGGCCCCCCGTCAGTATCCACCGGCCGCGCAGGTCGCCGCCATAGTGCTGGCGCCCGGCTTCGGCGAAGGTCTCGAAGGTGCCCTGCACGATACCTTGCGTGCCGATGTAGATCCACGAGCCCGCGGTCATCTGGCCGTACATCATCAGGCCTTTGCGGTCCAACTCGGAGAAGTGCTCCCAACTGGCCCAGCGCGGCACGAGGTTGGAGTTGGCGATCAGCACCCGCGGCGCGTCGGCGTGGGTGCGGAACACGCCCACCGGCTTGCCCGACTGCACGCACAGCGTCTGGTCGCCCTCCAGCCGCTTCAGCGTCTCCACGATACGGTCGAAGTCGTCCCAGGTGCGCGCCGCCCGGCCGATGCCGCCATAGACCACCAGTTCGTGCGGGTTCTCGGCCACGTCGGGATGCAGGTTGTTCATCAGCATCCGCATCGGCGCCTCGGTCAGCCACGACCGCGCCGTGATCTGCGGGCCGGTGGGCGGAAAGACGTCGCGGACGTTATGGCGGGGGTTGGTCATCGGGGGCCTTCGGCGGCTGCTGGCGCGCCAGCGTGGACCGGGCGACGCGCGCGCGCAACGCGCGTGTCATCGGCCTGTCGTCACGGCGGCTTAGCCTTATCATCGCGAGTCAACCACGGAGCGATTCATGATCTCCCGCCGCCATTTCGGCCTCATGACCGCCGCCGGCGCGGTCGCCGCCCCCGCCGTGCTGCGCGCCACCCGCGCCGCCGCGCAAGGCGCCGTCCGCAACGTCATCCTGATGATCAGCGACGGTGCAGGCTTCCATACGTGGAACGCCGCATCCTTCTATCGCCACGGCGCGATCGGCATGGAGATCTACGACGGTTTCCCGGTTCGCACGCTGATGACGACCCATCCGCTGAACACCGAGCGCGCCCCGACCGGCGACATGACGCCGAAGGTCGCCTACGATCCCGCGCAGGCCTGGTCCACCGCGCCGGGCGAGGGCGACATGGGCGGCGCGATCACGAAGAAGACCTACGCCAACCACTTCGCGGGTTACGGCTACGTCAAGCGCGACTACGTGGACAGCGCGGCCGCCGGCACGGCGCTGTCGTCGGGGATCAAGACCTATAACAGCGCGATCAACTGGACCAACGACGATCGCCCGGCCCGGCACATGGGCGAGAGGGTCAAGTCCGCCGGCAAGGCGCTGGGCGTGGTCACCTCGGTGCAGGTCAGCCACGCGACCCCCGCCTGCTTCTACGCCAGCAGCCGCGCGCGCAACGATTATGCCGGCATCGGCCGGCAGCTGATCGAGGAGGGGCTCTGCGACGTCGTCATGGGCGCCGGGCACCCGATGTTCGACCGCGACGGCCGCTATGCGGCGCCGACCGCCAACCGGGCGTTCCAGTATGTCGGCGGACCGGACGCCTACGTGAAGCTCGCCACCGGCCAGACCGACTATCAGCTCATCGAGGACAAGGCCGACTTCGAGGCGCTGGCGCAGGGCGCCCTGACGCTGGGCAAGGACAGGCTCTACGGCCTCGCCCAGGTCGCCAACACGCTGCAGTATCAGCGCGGGCTGGGCGACAGCTACGCCATGGGCGCCGCGCCGATGGGCGGGCTGATCCCGACCACGCCATCGCTCGAACTCATGACCCGGGGGGCGCTCGCCTTCCTCGGCGCCAAGCCCGAGGGCTTCTTCCTGATGGTCGAGGGCGGCGCGGTGGACTGGGCCGCGCACGCCAACGAGACCGGCCGCATCATCGAGGAGCAGATCGACTTCGTTCGCTCCGTCGAGGCGGCGGCCGCGTGGGTCGAGAACCATGGCGGCTTCGGGAACACGCTGCTGATCGTCACCACCGACCACGGCAACGGCATGGTCTACGGGCCTCAGAGCGACGTCTTCGCGTTCCAGCCGGTCGTCAACCGCGGCAAGGGCAACCTGCCCGACGTGTCGTGGCACTACGACACCCACACCAACGAGCTTGCGCCGGTCTGGGCGAAGGGGCCCGGGGCCGAGCAGCTCGCGGCGCTCAGCACCGGAGAGGACATGCACACCGGGCTCGTCGGCTGGGGGTCGGTGGACCGCCACCATGACAACACCGACATCGCCCGCGTGATCGCCACGGCGCTCGGCGTGAGCTGAGCCCCGTTGCGATCACGCGGGCGGCGCGGCGGCTCAGTCCGCCGTCGTCGCCCGGAGCTGCGCGCGCAGCACGTCGATCGGCACCCGGGCGCCCTCGCGGCGGATGTGCCAGTAGGTCCAGCCGTTGCAGGAGGGCGCCCGCTGGACATGGGCGCCGACCTGGTGGATCGAGCCGGAGGCGTCGGCGCAGACCAGCGTGCCGTCCGCCCGCACCCGCGCCTCGTGCCGGCCGCAGGGCGAGACCAGCACCTCGCCGGCCTCCAGCAACCGGGTCTCCACCAGCTGGCCGAAGGGGATGCGCGTCGCCTCGCGCTTGCTGGGTGTCACGGTCAGCGCTTCGTCGGAGGCGCGGCGGACGGCGGCGATGCGGCGGCGGGCGGCCTGGACGTAGGTCGGCTCACGCTCGACCCCGATCCAGCGCCGGCCGAGCCGCTTGGCGACCGCCCCCGTCGTCCCGGCCCCGAAGAAGGGGTCGAGCACCACGTCGCCGGGCCTGGTGCTGATCACGAGCAGCCGGTGCAGCAGCGCCTCAGGCTTCTGCGTGGGGTGCAGCTTGGCGCCGGCTTCGTCCTTGAGCCGTTCCGCGCCGGTGCACAGCGGCAGCGTCCAGTCGCTGCGCATCTGCAGCCCTTCGTTGAGCGCCTTGGCGGCGTCGTAGTTGAAGGTCGGCTTCGCGGCGTCCGAGCGCGCCGCCCAGATCAGCGTCTCGTGGGCGTTGGTCAGGCGCTTGCCGCGGAAGTTCGGCATCGGGTTGGACTTGCGCCACACCACGTCGTTGAGGATCCAGAAGCCCGCGTCCTGCAGCGCGGCGCCGACGCGGAAGACGTTGTGATAGCTGCCAATCACCCACAACGCCCCGTCGGGCTTCAGCACCCGGCGCGCCTCGGCCAGCCAGGCGCGGGTGAAGGCGTCGTAATCGGCGAAGCTGCCGAAGCGGTCCCAGGCGTCGTCGACGCCGTCCACCAGGCTCTCGTCCGGGCGGCGCAGCGCGCCCTTGAGTTGCAGATTGTAGGGCGGGTCGGCGAAGATCAGGTCCACGCTGCCGGCGGGCAGGGACGCCATGGCGGCGACGCAGTCGCCTTCGATCACGCAGTCGAGCGGCAGGGTGACGGTCATGTCGGGGCCCTCGCGGTTAAGGCCGCGAAGATGGGCTCGTTGTGCGAATCAGTCAATAACAGCGTTGAATCAGGCGGTTAAAGCGGGTCCTTGAGATCGCGTCCGCACAAGATGTTGTGGATCGGGCGGAAGCGGCGCCTATGGTGGCGCGTCGGCCCGAGCCGGCGCAGCCCCGCGACGTGCTCCGCCGTGCCGTAGCCCATGTTCGTCGCCCAGCCATAGCCCGGATGCTCGGCGGCGAGTTCGGCCATCAGCCGGTCGCGGGCGACCTTGGCGACGATGGCCGCGGCGGCGATGGAAAGGCTGCGCCCGTCGCCTCGGACGACCGGCAGCGCCGGGCAGGGCAGGGGGGGCGCGCGCAGGCCGTCCACCAGCGCCAGCGCCGGCGCGCGGGGCAGACCGGCCACGGCGCGCGCCATCGCAAGCGCCACGGCGGCCGTGAGGCCGAGGCGCTCGATCTCGGCGACGTCGGCCCAGCCCACGGCTGTCTCGGCGGCGGCGCGCAAGGCCCCGGCTGCGGCCTCTCGCGCCGTCGCCGACATGCGCTTGCTGTCGTAGAGACCAGGCGGAACCGCGCCGAGGTCCAGCACCGCCGCGCCTGCCGCCAGCGGCCCGGCCCAGGGGCCGCGGCCCACCTCGTCCACCCCGCAGACCAGCGCGCCGGCGGGCAGGGCGGCGAGCGCCTCGCGCTCAAGCGCGTCGTCGGGGGTGCTGCGGCGGACCATCGGCGCGAGCCTATCCGGCCGACGCGAAACCCGCGAGCGCCTTGCCTCCGGGCCGCGCCCGCGTAACTCTCCGCCGCGAGACGCCGCCGAGGAGAAGACCCATGGCCCCCGACGACGCCGACGACGCCGGCCCCGCCACCATCGCCACGCTCGCCGACAAGCACGCCATCGAGGCGCGCCCCATCGCCGGGCAATGGCGCGCGCGCACCGTCTACGCCCTGCTGAGCGAGACCGCCGCGGCCCATGGCGACAAGCCCGCGGTCAGCTTCCAGCTGCGCGGGGGGGCGGGCGACAAGGCCAGCACGCTGGACTGGGCCGCGTTCAAGGCCGAGGTGACGCAGGCGGCGAACCTGTTCCGGAGCCTGGGCCTCGGCCCCGACGACGTGGTGGCCTATCTGCTGCCCAACCTGCCGGAGACGGCGGTGACGCTGCTGGCAGGCATGACCAGCGGGATCGTGGCGCCGATCAACCCGCTGCTCGAGCCCGAGCAGATCGCCGCCATCCTGCGCGAGACCGGGGCCAAGGCGCTGGTGACGCTGACGCCCTTCGTGAAGACGGACCTCTCCGCCAAGGCCGCCTACGCCGTGCGCTACGCGCCCGAGTGCAAGACGGTGCTCGAGGTGGACATCGGCCGCCATCTCGGCCCGCCGATGGGCTGGATCGTCCCCTTCCTCGCGCCGCGCCGGGTGACGCCCGGCAGCGCGCGGGTGCTGAACCTGCGGCGCGAGATGGCGCGGATGCGCGGCGACGCGCTGGACTTCGCCGAGCGCGGCGACACCGACGCGCCCTGCGCCTACTTCCACACGGGCGGCACCACAGGCGCCCCAAAGGTCGCCGTCCACCGCCACCACGGCGCGCTCTACAATGGCTGGCTGGCGTCGCGGCTGCTGTTCGGACCGGGAGACGCCATCCTGGTGCCGCTGCCGCTGTTCCATGTGCTGGCGGCCTATCCGATGCTGATGGCCTGCGTCGCGGCCGGCGCGCATTTCGTCATGCCCACTCCCGCGGGCTATCGCGGCGAGGGCGTGATGGACAATTTCTGGAAGCTGGTGGAGCGCTGGAAGATCAGTTTCATCTGCACCGTGCCGACAGCGGTCGCGGCGCTGATGCAGCGCAAGGTGGACGCCGACGTCTCCTCGCTGCGCTACGCGCTTTGCGGCTCCGCGCCGATGCCGCCGGAGCTGTTCCGCCGCTTCGAGGAGGCCACGGGGGTGAAGATCCTCGAAGGCTACGGCATGACCGAGACCACCTGCCTGATCTCCTGCAACCCGCCGGTGGGCGAGCGCAAGATCGGCTCGGTCGGCATCCCCTTCCCCTACACCGACGTGCTGATCCTGAAATCGGGCCATGGCGGCGAGGCGCAGGATTGCGGCGTCGACGAGATCGGCGAGATCTGCGTGCGCAACCCCGGTGTCATCGAGGGCTATCTGGCGGCTGACCGCAATGCGGGCCTGTTCGCGGCGCCGGGGGTGATCCGGACCGGCGATCTCGGTCGGGTGGACGCCGACGGCTATCTCTGGATCACCGGCCGCGCGAAGGACCTGATCATCCGCGGCGGCCACAACATAGACCCCGCAGCGATCGAGGACGCGCTGATGGCCCACCCCGACGTCGCCTTCGTCGGCGCCGTCGGCCAGCCCGACGCCTATGCCGGCGAACTGCCGGCCGCCTATGTGGAGTTGCGCGAGGGCGCCAGCGTCGACGCGGCCGCCCTGAAGGCCTTCGCCGCCGAACACGTCTCCGAGCGCGCCGCGAGGCCGGCCCATGTCGAAGTGATGGCGGAGCTGCCCAAGACCGCGGTCGGCAAGGTGTTCAAGCCGGCGCTGCGCCGCATGGCGCTGGAGCGGGTCTACGCCGCGGCCCTGCGCGAGAAGGGGATCGAGGCGACCGTGAGCACGGTGGAGGACGTGAGGCTCGGCCTCGTCGCCGAGGTGGCGGGCGACGCCGACGACGCGGCGCTGGACGCTGCGCTGGGCGGCTTTCCCCGGCCATGGCGCCGCGCCGGCGGCGCCTGAGCGCCGTCGCGCCGCCACAGTCGGCCGGCAGGCTCCACGCCTGTCATTGTGGAGGAACGACGATGCGCAAGGCGTGCATCGCCATTGTGGCGGGGTCGATGGCGCTGGCGGGTTGCGCCGGCGGAACGCCGCAGGAGCGGCGCGTGGTGGGGCAGGTGGCGGGCGGCGCGGCCGGCGCGGCGATCGGGTCGGGCTTCGGCTCGGGCACGGGGCGCATCGCGGCGGTCGCAGGCGGCGCGGTGCTGGGCGCCATCGCGGGGGGCGAACTGGCGGATCCGGGGCGCTGACGGCGCGCCGCAGTCCGTCGCGTTTGCCGAAAATTCTTCCCTTCGTGTTTCAACTCCGGGCGCGCCGCGACGGGCGGCGTCTTGGTTCAGGGGTTGAGACATGGGCATTCCAGCACGGGCGGCGGCGTTCGCCGCGGCGCTCGCGGCCGCCGGCTGCGCGCAGACCGAGGAAGGCAAGCGGCTGCAGGCCGGGATGATCGGCGCCACGGCGGGCGCGCTGATCGCGGCGACGCTGGCCGGGGAGCAGGAGCGGGAGACCGCCATCGTGAACGGCGCCCTGCTCGGCGCCGAGGCGGCGGCGCGCTGACGCCGTGCGGCCGCCCCAGCCCGGCGCCGCGGCGGCCGCGTCCGGATCGAGCGACAGGCCGGGCGGGTCGAGCCCGATCACGCCGGCGCGGTGAATGCTGGCCATGACCGCGCCGACCACATCGCCCGTCAGCGCCAGCCGGCGCACGGGCCGGCTTGCGAGGCTACCAGCCGATGACGGCGTCGGCCGTCATCGGCCGCGGGGGAGGGGGCGTTCACGGCTGCCCCTCCGGCGACATGACCGACGCCGGAAGGCTGCGGCGCAAGGCTCAGCCCAGCGCCTTCTTCAGCTCCGGCGCGGCGTCGAACAGGTCGGCGACGAGACCGTAGTCGGCGACCTGGAAGATCGGCGCCTCCTCGTCCTTGTTGATCGCCACGATCACCTTGCTGTCCTTCAT
>DAINOD010000093.1:0-12335 GCA_036735545.1 Rubrimonas sp.
TAGGCCATCTCGGGCGCGTAGCCCGCCTCGACCAGCGTCTCGAAGCCCATGCGGATCAGTTCGACCAGACCGCCGCAGAGCACGGCCTGCTCGCCGAACAGGTCGGTCTCGCACTCCTCCTTGAAGTCGGTCTCGATGATGCCCGAGCGGCCGCCGCCGATGGCCGAGCAGTAGCTCAGCGCGATCTCCAGCGCCTTGCCCGAGGCGTCGTTGTTCACGGCGACGAGGCAGGGCACGCCGCCGCCGCGCACGAACTCGCTGCGCACGGTATGGCCCGGGCCCTTGGGCGCCATCATCACCACGTCGATGGTGGGGCGCGGCTCGATCAGGCCGAAGTGGATGTTCAGCCCGTGGGCGAAGGCGATGGCGGCGCCGTCGCGCAGGTTCGGGCCGATGTGCTGGGCGAAGGTTTCGGCCTGCAGCTCGTCGGGCATGGTCATCATCACGAGGTCGGCCCAGGCGGCGGCCTCGGCGATGCCCATGACCTTCAGGCCCGCGCCCTCGGCCTTCTGCGCGCTGGCCGAACCGGGCCGCAGCGCGACGGCGACGTTCTTGACGCCGCTGTCGGCGAGGTTCTGGGCGTGGGCGTGGCCCTGGCTGCCGTAGCCGACGATGGCGACCTTCAGGCCCTTGATCAGATTGATGTCGCAGTCGCGGTCGTAATAGACGCGCATCGCAGGCTTCCCCCCATAGGCTTTCGACCGGCTCCCTCGGAAGCCGTGCGGGCGGCGCTTAGACCGGCGGGGCGGGCTTGTCCAGTGCGCGCCGGCCGCTCAGAAAGCGGTCTCGAATCGAGCCGTCGCCGACATCGCCAGCCGCCCGGCGCCGTCATAGGCCGCAAGATCGACCGACAGGCCGTCCGCCGCCGGCGTTCCGCGCAGATGGACGGGAGAGACGTCGAACAGCGGCCGGCGCGCCCGGAACTCCCAGCCCGACCAGAGCATGCGGCCCGTGCGCCGGCGGCACAGGTCGGCCAGCAGCGTCGCCGTCAGCGGGCCGTGCACGACGAGGCCGGGATAGCCCTCGGCCTCGGTGGCGTAGCGGCGGTCGTAGTGGATGCGGTGGCCGTTGAAGGTCAGCGCCGAGTAGCGAAACAGCGTCACCGGGTCGGGCTCGTAGGTCTCGGCCCAAGGCGCGTCGGGAGGCGGGGCGGGCGGCGCGGTCTCGACCCCCTCGCCCGGCCTCGCAGCCTCGCGGTAGATGATGTCCTGCTGCTCCTCGACGCGCAGGACCCCGTCCACGACATAGCGCTGCGCGACCGTGACAAGCACCATCACGCCCGAGGCCCCGCGCTTCGCGTCCACCGCCGCGATGCGCTGGACGCGCTCGATCGTCTCGCCGCAGGGCAGCGGCGCGAGGTAACGGAAGCGCGCGCCGCCGAACATGCGCCGCGGCAGGGCGACGGGGGGCAGGAAGTCGCCCCGCATCGGGTGGCCGTCCTCGCCGATCCGGCTCCGGCGGGCATGGGGGCGGAAAGCCATCCAGCTCCACATCGGCGGCAGCGCGTCGCCGGTGGCGAAAGGCGGGTCGTCGCGGTCGAGCGTCGCGGCCATCAGGTCGCAGCTCTCCGGCGCGATCACGCAGGTCTGGCGCGCCTCGCGGCCGACGAAGGCCGCGTAGCGCGCGATGTCCCCGTCGTCGATGGCTGCGCTCATGCTCGACTGACCCCGAGGGACCGCTCGCCCCGACTACGCCGAGACGGCTAGTCGGCCGCGGGCATGCTGAGCGTGGCCACGCGCGCGGCCAGGCCGGCCATCTGCTCGCGCAGCACGTCCAGCACCTCCTGCGCTTCGGCGAGGTCGGCGACCTCGCCGCGCAACGCGGCCTCGACCTCGTCGACGCGGGCCTTGATCTCGGCCATCGCCGCCTCGACGGGGCTCAGATCGGGCGCGGCCCCCTCAAGCGCCTCGATCCGCTCCTCGAGCGGGCCGAGATCGGGGATCGCGCCCTCCAGCGCCGCGACGCGCTCGTCGGTCGGGCCGAGATCGGGCACGGAATCCGCCAGCGCCGACAGCCGCTCCTCGATGGGGCCGAAATCCACCTCGACGCCTTCCAGCGCGCTGAGGCGGTCGGTGAGCGGCGTCAGGTCGGGAGCCGCCAGCTCCAGCGCGCCGATGCGCTCCTCGGCGGCGGCGGTGACCTCGGTTAGCTGGGTCTGCAGCGCGTCGATCTGACGGCGCATCGCGACCTCGGCCTCGCCCCCGCGAGAGCCGAGCGCGGCGCCGATGACAAGCCCCACCGCGACCGCGATGGCGGGCTTCAGCAATCCGTTGGTCTTGTCGGACATCGATGCGTTCCTCCCGTGTGCGCCGCGCGCCCGTCGGGCGCCTGCATCGTGCGCCCCCCGGACCACGGCCCCCGCCGCGCCCCTGCGCCTACCACGACTTAGCGAAACTCGCGCCGGTATGCGACCCCCGTCTACATTCCGGAATCGTCGCGGCTAGGGCAATGTCGCCGGACAGGGCGGAGAACGGGGGACGAGATGAAACAGAGACTCGCGGCGGCGATGGCGGCGGCGGCGGCAGCCATGGCGGCGGGACCGGTGTTCGCGCAGACGGGGGCCACGTCGCTCGAGGCGGCCTTCGTGGCCGCCGATGCGAACGGCGACGGCATGGTCGACGTCGACGAGTATGTCGCCTACTTCGTCGATGTCTTCGCGAACCTCGACAGGAATCGCGACGGCAAGCTGGCCTTCGGCGACATTCCGAACGCGAACGCCGGGCGTTTCCGGGCGGCCGACCGCGACGGCGACATGATGCTGTCGCTGGGCGAGGTGATGGCGGACCGCATCTACCATTTCTTCGAGATGGACACGAACCGCGACGGCGTGATCACGCTGGAGGAATTGCTCGCCTACGAGCGCAGCCAGTCGGCGGCGCGCTGAGGCGCGGAGGGAGGACGACATGAGCAAGGGCAATCTCGCGCGCTCGGCCGCACTGGCGGTCGTCGCGCTCGCGCTGGCGGCCTGCGAGGGCCAGACGCCCGAGCAGCGCCGGCTGACCGGGCAGGTGGCCGGCGGCGTCACCGGCGCGGCGCTGGGCTCGATGATCGGCGGCGGTTCGGGCCGCGTCGTCGCGGCCGGCGGCGGCGCGGTGCTGGGCACCATCGTGGGCGGCCGCCTCGCCGAGTGACGGGCTCGCGCCGATGGCCGACGTCGGGGCGGTCCGCCCCGGCGAGGCGCCGCCTCTGGAGCGGCTCGCGGCATACCTCACCGAACGGCTGCCGGGCTTCGGCGGCCCGCTGGGGCTGGCGCAGTTCCACGGCGGCTACGCCAATCTGACCTATCTGCTGACGGCGGGGGGCGATGAATACGTCCTGCGCCGCCCTCCCCTCGGACCGTTGCCGAAGGGGGCCCACGACATGGGCCGCGAGCACCGCGTCCTGAGCGCGCTGCACCCGGTCTACGGCCGGGCGCCGCGGGCGCTGCTCTACTGCGACGACCCCGCCGTCATCGGCGCGCCGTTCCTGGTGATGGAGCGCCGGCGCGGCGTGGTGGTCCGCCGCGCCTTCCCCGCCGAACTGGCCGCGGCCCCGGACGTGGAGCGGCGGACCGCCTTCGCGCTGATCGACGCGCTGGCCGACCTCCACCGGGTCGATCCGGCGGCTGCCGGCCTGTCGGGGCTCGGCCGGCCCGACGGCTTCGCCGAGCGCCAGATCGAGGGCTGGGCGCGGCGCTGGGAGGCGGCGAAGGACCGCGACCTGCCGCGATTCGAGGCCGTGCGGGCTGCGCTGGCGCGGCGGTCGCCCGCGCCGCTGGCGGTTTCGGTGCTGCACAACGATCCCAAACTCGACAACTGCCAGTTCGCGCCGCACGCGCCGGGTACGGTGACGGCGGTTTTCGACTGGGACATGGCCACGCTCGGCGACCCGGTGATCGACCTCGGCGTCTGCCTCGGCTATTTCGCCGCGGACCGCGGGGCCTGGGGGGGCATGTTCTCGGCCGCGACGGCCGGGGGCGACTTTCCCGCTGAGGCCGAACTGGCCGAGCGCTGGGCGGCGCGGACGGGGCTGCGGGGGGCTGACGTGGGCTGGGCGACCGCCTTCGGGCTGTGGAAGACGGCGGTGGTGCTGCAGCAGATACACATCCGCTGGCTGCGCGGCCAGACGCAGGACGCGCGCTTCGCCGCGCTGGGCCCGCGCGTGCCTGAGCTGATCGACAAGGCCGCCGCGGCGCTGGAGACCTGAACCCTGGACATCGTGCGCACCGTGGCCGAAATGCGCGCCCGCGTCGCCCGATGGCGCGCGGCGGGCCGGCGCGTCGGCTTGACGCCCACCATGGGCGCCCTGCACGCGGGCCATCTGAGCCTGCTGGGCGTGGCGCGGACCGGCGCGGACCGGGTCGTGACCAGCATCTTCGTCAACCCCGCCCAGTTCGGCCCGCGCGACGACCTCGCCGCCTATCCCCGCGACGAGGCCGGCGACGCCGCGATGCTGCGCGAGGCCGGCTGCGACCTGCTGTTCGCGCCCGACGCGGCCGCCATGTATCCGCCCGGCTTCGCCACGGAGGTTCGCGTGCGCGACCTCGGCGCGCCTCTGGACGCCGCCGCGCGGCCCGGCCATTTCGATGGCGTGGCGCTGGTGGTGACGAAGCTGCTGATCCAGGCGCAGGCGGACGTGGCGGTGTTCGGCGAGAAGGACTGGCAGCAGCTCGCCGTGATCCGCCGCCTCGCGACGGACCTCGACATCCCCACCGCCATCCTCGGCGCGCCCACGGTGCGGGAGGCGGACGGGCTCGCGATGTCCTCACGCAACCGCTATCTCACGCCGGCCGAGCGCGCCGCGGCCCCGGCCCTGCACCGCGCCATCAGCGTAGCCGCCGCGCGCATCGCCGCCGGCGACGACCCCGCCACGGCCTGCGCGGCCGCGGCGGCGACCGTCGAGGCGGCGGGCTTCGCGCGGCCCGACTACGTCGAGGCGCGGACGGCGGAGACATTGGCCCTCCTGCCCCGCCACGACCCGGCGACCCCCGCGCGCGTCTTCGCCGCGGCGCGGCTCGGCCGGGCGCGGCTGATCGACAACGTGAGCGTGCCATGACCGTCAGGGCGATGATCTTCGACGTCTTCGGCACGGTGGTGGACTGGCGCCGGGGCGTCGCGGCGCAGGTCGCCGCCGCCATCCCCGGCGCCGACCCCGTCGCCTTCGCCGACGCGTGGCGCGGGCGCTATCAGCCGGCGATGGAGGCGGTGCGGGCGGGCCGGCGCGGCTATGTCCCCCTCGACACCCTGCACCGGGAGATGCTGGACGAGACCCTCGCGGCCTTCGGCGCCCCCCTCGACGACGACGCGCGCGCGGCGCTGGCGACGGCGTGGGAGCGACTGCCGCCCTGGCCCGACTCGGTCGCGGGCCTCGCCGCGCTGCGCGCCCGGGCGATCGTGGCGCCCTGCTCGAACGGCTCCATCGCGCTGATGACGCGGCTGGCGCGCTACGCCGGTCTAGGCTGGGACTGCATCCTTGGCGCCGACGTCGCACGCGCCTACAAGCCTGACCCGGCGGTCTACCGCGCCTGCGTGGCCGCCCTGCGGCTGCAGCCCGCCGAGGTGATGATGGTCGCCGCCCACAACGACGACCTGCGCGCCGCGGCCGCCTGCGGCCTGCGCACCGCCTTCCTGCCGCGGCCGCGCGAGCACGGGCCGGGCCAGACGACCGACCTCGCGCCGGAGGGCCCGTGGGACGTCGTGGCGGCGGATCTGAGCGACCTCGCCGCCCGGCCCCTGCCGTGACGCCGCGGGCGCGCACGGGCGTCGTCGCCCGCCTCGGCGTCGCGCAGACGCTGGCCTGGGGGTCGAGCTACTATGTGCCCGCCATCCTCGCGGGACCGATGGCGCGCGATCTTGGGATCTCCACGGCGACGGTGTTCGGCGCCTTCTCGCTTGCGCTGGTGGTGTCGGCGGTTCTCGGCCCCTGGGCCGGGCGCCGGATCGACCGGCTGGGCGGGCGCACCACGCTGGTGGGCGCCAACGTCGTGTTCGCCGCGGGGCTGTGCCTGATGGCGGCGGCGCAGGGGCCGGTGGCGCTGTTCGCCGCCTGGGCGCTCATGGGCGTCGGCATGGCGGCCGGCCTCTACGAGGCCGCCTTCGCGACGCTGGCCGGCGTCTTCGGGCGCGAGGCGCGCGGCCCCATCACGGGCGTCACGCTGATCGCGGGCTTCGCCAGCACCGTGTCGTGGCCGCTGAGCGCGGCGATGGAGGTGGAGTTCGGATGGCGCGGAGCCTGCCTCGGCTGGGCGGCGCTGAACCTGCTGGTCGCCGCCCCCTTGAACCTTTGGACGCCCCCGCCCGCCGCGCCGCCAGCCGCAGACGCAGCCTCGGCCACGGTCGCGGCCCCTGCGCCGGCGGGCCTGTCGCGGGAGATGGTCCTGCTCGCTTTGGTCTTCGCCGCCACGTGGATCGTCAGCACCGCCATGGCGGCGCATCTGCCGCGGCTGCTGGAGGCGGCGGGCGCGACGCCGGTCGCAGCCGTCGCCGCCGCGGCGCTGGTGGGGCCGGCGCAGGTGGGCGCGCGGCTGGTGGAGTTCGGGCTGCTGCGCCGCTTCCACCCGCTCGACAGCGCGCGGCTGGCGGCGCTGTGCCATCCGGTGGCCGCCGTGGGGCTGTTCGTGCTCGGCGGCCCCGCCGCCGCGGCCTTCGCGCTGCTGCACGGCGCGGGCAACGGGGTGCTGACCATCGCCAAGGGCACGCTGCCGCTGGCGATGTTCGGGCCCGCCGGCTACGGGCTGCGGCAGGGCCTGCTGATGGCGCCGGCGCGGCTGGGTCAGGCGGTCGCGCCGCTGGGCTTCGCGGTGCTGATCGAGCGCGACGGCGCCGGCGCGGTGTGGTGGACGGCTGGCCTGGGAGGGCTGGCGGTCGTCGCGCTGCTCGCATTGCGGCGGGAACCGTGACGGCGCGGCGACCCCCATAGTCGCGCACCCGTCGCGCTACCGTCGCAAAAAGGTTGCAATACGGTCGCACAACCCGGAAACTTCCGGCCATGGCGGTCGAAAAGCCCATTGTAGACATGCTGTTGCACGCCGGCGCCGCGCCCGGTCCGCGGATCGAGCGGCTGGAGCTCTGCGGCCACGCCTTCTGGGTGAAGCGTGTCGAGCGCCCGCGGGGCGTCGCGCGGCTGCGTCCCTTCAGGCCGATGGCGGCCTTTCGCAGGGAGGTCGCGGCCCTGCGCCTGTTCAACCGGGTGAATGCGCCGGCGCCCGAACTGATCTGCGCGGGCCCCGACTTCATGGTGGTCCGCGACACCGGGCAGACCGTCGCGACCCTGATCGACCGCGAGGGGGTCGACCCCCATCCCGTTCTGGAGGCGGCCGGCGGAGGGCTGGCTGGTCTGCACGCCGTCGGCCTCACCCATGGTCGCCCCAAGCTGCGCGACATGACGTGGGACGGGAAGTCCTTGCGATTCATCGACCTCGAGGAATGCCGGCCCGCGGCCACGCCCCTGCTGCGCGCGCGCGATCTGCTGATATTCCACCACAGTCTGTTGCGCCAGGCGGGCGGCCCCTCCCCTGTCGTCGAACACGCGCTGGCGGCCTTCGTGCGCGCGGATCGCGGCGACGCGTGGGGGGTCGCGGCCGAGCTGTGCCGGCGGAACCGATGGATCTTCCGGCTGACGTCGCCCTTCCACGGGCGCGGCCGCCGCAGCAACGATCTGTGGCCGCTGGGGTGGATCGCCGATCGCATGGCCGGTCCGCGACCGGGCTGAGGGGCGAGCGGCCGGACGTCAGGCCGCCAGACGCGCGCTCAACCCCAGCGCGTCGGCCAGCGAGGCAAGGCGGCGCTCCACCAGCGCGCCCGTCAGCGCCTGCTGCTCGGGGCCCAGCGTCAGGCTGATCGCGCCGTCCGCCACCTGCAGCGCCGCCTCCGCCAGCGCGCCGGGGGTGGAGGCCGACAGCATCGCCCCGAGCCGCATCGCCCGGCCCAGCGCGCGCGCCCGCGCCTTGCGCGCTGAGTCGAGCAGCGACATCGCGGCCTCAGCGTCGGCGCTGCGTTCGCCGCCGCCGTAGCGCTGCATGAGGGCGAGCCCCATGAACACGCGCCCCACATGGTCCACGCCGGCGAGATTGGCGCGCGTCACCGTCTCGAAGCAGCTGATCGCGCGATAGTCGGGGTGGGCGCGCCAGTTGACGTCGTTCAGCAGGCAGGCCGCGCGCGCCAGCCGCCGCTCCGCCGCCGGCCAGTCCGCCAGCATCGGCGCGAGCCAGCCGGCGAGTTCGTCGCCGAAGCCGGAAAAGCGCGCCTGCATCCGCTCCAGCGACCGACACACCGCGATCAGCGGGTCGGCGCCGCGCACCGACGGCGGCAGGCGCTCGAAATAGACACCCTCGCGAAGACCGAAGGCGGAGACGGCGACGCGGGCGGGCTTCAGCCGCGCCACGATCCGGCCCAGCACCAGCGCGGCGAGCGGCGCCACGGCGGCGCGGGCGGCGGAGACGTCGGCCATGGCGCGCAGCGCCTCGGGCTTCTGCTCGGCGATCCAGGCGCAGTCCTCGGCCACAACCCCTGCCGGGTCGGCATAGCCCTGCAGCACCTTCAGCGGGTGGTTGCGGCGCGCCATGCGCAGCTTGGCGACGTTGCGCCATGAGCCGCCCACGACGAACAGCGTCCGGTCCTCGACGGACACCATGTCGGCCGCGCGGTCCAGCGCCTCGTCGATCCGCCAGACCAGCGCGGCGCCCTCCAGCCCCTCCAGCCGCTGCGGGCCGAGCGGCAGGGTCAGCCGCGCGCCCACCGCACGGTCGCGCAGCTGCGCCAGCTCCAGCGAGGCGCCGCCCATGTCGGCGACCAGCCCGTCGGCGTCGGGCTCGCCCAGCAGCACGCCCAATGCGGAAAGCCGCGCCTCCTCCTCGCCTTCGATCACGCGCAGGCGCAGGCCGGTCTGGCGCTCCACCTCGGCGGCGAAGGCGGGCCCGTCCTCGGCTTCGCGCACCGCCGCGGTGGCGACCGCCTCCAGCGCGTCGACGTGCATCCGCGCGGCCAGCGTGGCGAAGCGGCGGAGCGTCTCCAGCGCCGAGGCGATCCCGGCAGGGTTCAGTCGGCCGGTCTTGCCGATGCCGACGCCGAGGCCGCAGGAGATCTTTTCGTTGAAGAAGTAGGCCGGGGCCCGCGCCGCGCCGTCGAACACCACGAGCCGCACCGAGTTGGAGCCGATGTCCACGACGGCTATGCGGCCCTCCGCGACGCGGATGCCGGCGAAGGACGGCCTGCTGTCCCCGAGGAAGCTCGCCTGCCCGCTCACTCCGCCTCCTTGCGTTCGCGGGTGCGACAATGCATGCGAAAGCGGCAGGGTCAACCGGCGGGATCCGCTCACGACGTCAGGAACGCCGCCTGCTCATCCGCCAGCCGGGCGATCTGGTCGGGGGCGAGGCGGGTGGCTGCGTCCAGCCGCGCCGCGCCGCGCGGGCCCGTGAAGCTCGCGCCGAACAGGCTCGCGCCGGTGAAGTCCGCGCCGGACAGGTCCGCCCCGTCGAAGGCCGCACCCTCCAGATCGGCCCCCGCGAATCGCGCGCCGACCAGCCGCGCGCCGGTCAGGTCGGCGTTGGAGAGGTTGGCGCCGGTGAAGTCGGCGCCCGTCAGGTCCGCGTCGCGGAAGGCCACGTTGCGCAGCGTCGCCCCCGCCGCGTCGAGGCCGGGCAGCGTCTCGCCCGAGAAGTCCACGCCCATCAGATCGCGCCGGCCCAGACTGCGCCGGGCGATCATCCGCGCCCGCAGATCGGGCGGGATGTTGCCGGTGACGTAGCGCAGCTCGCGCCAGGGGTCGGCCTCGTCGTGATAGCCGGGGCCCGACTCCCAGTAGCCCAGCCGGTTCTCGGCCAGCAGCTCCACCCGCTCCAGCCACTTGAGCGACTTGTAGAAATAGCGCCCCGGCGTCACCACCCGCACCGGCCCGCCATGCTCGGGCGGCAGCGGCGCGCCCTCGGCTTCGAAGGCGACGAGGCAGGTCCGGGCGAGATCCAGCGGCAGCGAGGTGTCGTGGTCGCGGTCGGAGCGCGCGACGAGACGCACCCACGCCGCCTCCGGCGCCGGCCCGGCAGCGTCGATCAGCGCGGCCAGCGGCACGCCCGTGAAGGCGCGGTCGAGCTTGGACCAGCGGGTCACGCAGTGGATGTCGAGCCTGCGCGTCTCCTGCGGCCAGCTGCGCAGATGATCGAGCGACCAGATGCGCGAGGTCGCCACCAGCCCCGACACCGCGACCTCCCAGGGCGCGGCGGAGGCGCGCGGCGCCGCCTCGCCCACCACGGGCCAGTTGGCGGGGTCGCGGATGAGGCCCTGTCCGGGCGGCAGGCGGTCGCGGTCCATGGCGTGCAGGAACGGCGCCGCGCGCAGCCCGTCAAGCGGGCGGTCGCTGTGGAAACTTCATCGCCGCTTCGCAGCACCGTCACGAAGCGTGGCGATACATCCCAGAGTTGAACAGACAACGCTGGACATCCGCCCGGCGTGCGCCGCCGAAAGGACCCTCCACCGTGAACCGACTGACCGCCGCTCTGGCGATCGGCGCCGCGCTATGCGCCGCGCAGGCCCCCGCCGCCACGTTTCCCACGCTGACAGGCGCCGCGCCCATCGTGATCGCCCACCGCGGCGCCAGCGGCTATCTGCCCGAGCACACGCTGGGCGGCTACGAACTCTCGATCCGCATGGGCGCGGACTACATCGAGCCCGACCTGCAGCTCACCCGCGACGGCGTGGCCGTGGCGATGCACGACGAGACGCTGAACGGCACCACCAACGTCGCGGACATTTTCGCCCCCCGCAACGGCGGCTTCCGCGTCGAGGACTTCGACCTCGCCGAGATCAAGCAACTGACCGTCAAGCCCCGGGGCGGCCAGGCGGCCGAGAGCTTCCCCGGCTTCACACCCAGCATGCCCGATCCGTTCAAGGTGCCGACCTTCGAGGAGGTCCTCGACTTCCTGACCGCCTACAACGCCGACACGGGCGCCAATGTCGGCGTCTATCCCGAGTCCAAGACGCCGAACCGCACGGTTCTGAACCGCCAGATCGTCGAGCAGCTGAAAGCCGCCGGCTTCGAGGACGCCGCCGACCGCGTCTATATCCAGAGCTTCAGCCTCGCGGCCCTCGCGGACATCGCCGACATCCAGGCCGAACTCGGCACCGACATGAGGCAGGTGGCGCTGGGCGCGGCGGTCTTCGTCGGCGGCGCGGCCTCGATCATCGAGACGGTAGGGTTCAGCATCGTGCCGCTGTCGAACCTCGTCGGCCTCGTCGACGGCCTCGGGGTCACGACCAGCCTGTTCAATTTCGGCGGCCTGACCAACGCGCTGGGCGCGGAGTGGGTGGCGGCGGCCCATGCGCTCGACTTCGAGGTTCACGCCTGGACGCTGCGCCCGCTGTCGCAGGAGGCCTCGGACGCGCTCACGCTGCCGCTGATCGACGCGGGCGTGGACGGCTTCTTCACCGACTACACCGACCGCACGCGCGCCACGATCACGGCGGCCACGCCTGCGCCGATCCCGCTGCCCGCCGCGGGCTGGATGCTGCTGGCCGGCCTCGGCGCGCTCGCCGGCCTGCGCCGCCGCGCCTGACCCGGCTCACCGGGGCGGCGCGCGTCGCCGCCCGCACCCCTCTCACCGGGCGGCGCGCTTCGCCGCCGGCTCCCCTCTCACCGGGCGGCGAGCTTCGCCGCCCGGGCGTCGCGCAGGCGGGCGAAGTCGTCGCCGGCATGATAGCTGGAGCGGGTCAAGGGCGTCGCCGAGACCATCAGGAAGCCCTTGGCGAAGGCCGTCTTCTCCAGCGACGCGAATTCTTCGGGCGTCCAGAACCGCTCGATCCGGTGGTGCTTCGGCGTGGGTTGCAGATACTGACCCACGGTCAGGAAATCGACCTCGGCCGCGCGCATGTCGTCCATGACCTGCAGCACCTGCGCCCGCGTCTCGCCCAGGCCCACCATCAGGCCCGACTTCGTGAACACCGACGGGTCCAGTTCCTTGGCCCGCTGCAGCAGCCGCAGCGAGGCGAAGTAGCGCGCGCCGGGGCGCACCTCGGGATAGAGGCCCGGCACTGTCTCGAGGTTGTGGTTGAAGACGTCCGGCCGCGCCGCGATCACCGTCTCCAGCGCCTCGGGCCCGCACTTGAGGAAATCGGGCGTCAGCACCTCCACGGTCGCCTGCGGCGCCTTGCGGCGGATGGCGCGGATGGTCTGGGCGAAATGCTCGGCGCCGCCGTCGCTCAGGTCGTCGCGGTCGACGGACGTGACGACGACATGGTTCAGGCCGAGCTTGCCCACCGCGTCGGCGACGCGCGCCGGCTCGAAGACGTCCAGCGCCTGGGGCCGGCCGGTCGCGACGTTGCAGAAGGTGCAGCCGCGGGTGCAGATCTCGCCCATGATCATCATGG
>DAINOD010000094.1:0-12211 GCA_036735545.1 Rubrimonas sp.
CGGCGAAGACCGCCAGCACGGCGCGGATCATGAAGGGCAGCGTGTAGAGGACGTGGCCGACGAGGATGAACCATTCCGAGATGCGGAAGCCACGCCACGTGCCGTAGAGTTGCAGGAGCGCCAGCGCGAGCGCGAGCCCCGGCACCGCCAGCGGCAGCGACACGAACTCCTCCACCGCCCGCGCCAGCCGCCCTGGCGCGCGCGCCAGCGCATAGGCGGCGGGGACGCCGATCAGGAGCGCCGCGGCGAGCGCGCCCAGCGCGATGCGCATCGAGCGCCAGACCGTGGGGGCGTAGAGCCCCCAGACCTGCGCCACCCAGTCGAGCGTGAAGCCCGAGGAGACGCCGCGGAAGTAGTTCACCGTCACGCCCGTCACCGCCGACAGGACCGCGGGCAGCACGAGGAAGGCGACGGCCAGCAGCGTGACCGCGATCTGGAAGCCGAGCGCCGCGGCGCGCACCGATCAGCCCCCCGCCGCCACGACGCCGCCCGCGAAGGAGCGGGCGAGAAACAGAAGCACCCAGGTGACGAGGCCCAGCACCACCGACAGCGCCGCGGCGGTGGCGATGTTCGCGGCCAGGGTGAACTCGGTGTAGATGACCATGGGCAGCACGTCGATGTTGGTGGCCAGCGTGAAGGCGGTGCCGAAGGCGCCCATCGCGGTGGCGAAAGCCACGGCGCCGCTCGCGACCAGCGCGGGCGCGAGACCCGGCAGCGTGACGTCGCGCAGCACCGCCAGCGGCCCGGCGCCAAGGCTGCGCGCGGCCTCCTCGAGCGCCGGGTCCAGCTTCTCGGCCGACGCCATCACGGTCAGCAGCACCCGCGGAATGGAGAAGTAGAGGTAGCCGAAGAACAGTCCCGTCATCGAGTAGGCGAACACGAGGCGCGCATCGAACAGGTCGCGCGCGAGCGCGTTCATCAGCCCCTGCCGCCCGCCCAGCAGGATGATCATGAAGCCCACCACCACGCCGGGAAACGCCAGCGGGAAGGTCAGCAGCCCGATCAGCACGCTGCGGCCGAAGAAGCGCCGGCGCACGAGGAACAGCGCCGCCGTCGTGGCGACGAACAGCGCCGCGACGCTGACAAGCGCCGAAACGGCGACGGTCTGGCCCAGCGAGCGCAGGTAGCGCGGGTTCGCCAGCACCTCGGCGTAGAGGCCCCAGCCCGACGGCCCCTCCGACGACGCCATGACCAGACGCGTCAGCGGCAGCAGCAGGAACGCGCCCGCGAAGATCGCGAGCGGCAGCGCGGCCAGCAGGGCGAAACGGTCGGCGGGGCGCATGGGAAGGACCCTGAGGAAGGCGCGGCCCCCGCGAGGGAGGGCCGCGGACGCGTCAGCGGACCTCGGCGAGATAGCGCTCGCCGAAGGCGGACTGGACCTCCGCCATGCGGCCATAGTCCACCGCCCGGGCGCGGGCGTAGTCCTCGGCGGGCAGGAACCGCGCCGCGACGTCCTCGGGCAGCGCGATGTCGCGCGCAGGGCGCAGGTAGGCGTTGGTCCAGATCGCCTGGCCTTCGTCGGACAGGATGAAGTCGAGCACGCGCCGGCCGGTGTCGGCGTTCGGGGCGCCGGCGACGAGACCCATGACGTAGGGCACCACCACCGAACCCTCGCAGGGGATGACGAACTCGAAAGTCCCGTCCTCGTCGTACTTCGCGCGGTAGGCGTTGAAGTCGTAGTCGAAAAGGATCGGGATCTCGCCCGAGACGACGCGGGCGAAGCTCGTCTGCTTCGGCACGATCGGATCGTTCCCGGCCAGCGCCTTGAAGTATTCGATGGCCGGGCCGAAGTCCTCCAGCGACCCGCCGAAGGCTTCGTTCACCGCCACCGCGCCGGCGTAGCCGACGAAAGCCGAGGACGGGTCGAGATAGCCGACCATCCCGCGATACTCCGGCTTGGTGAGGTCGGCCCAGCACTGCGGGACGGGGGCGCCGCCGAGCGCATCGACGTTCACGAACAGGCCCAGCGTGCCGGAATGGATCGTGTGCCAGTAGCCTTCAGGGTCCTTCAGTCCATCGGGGATCTCGTCGAAGCCCGCGGGCTCGTAGGGCTCCAGCACGCCCTCGCGCGCGGCGGCGATGCCGAAGCTGACGCCGAAATAGGCGACGTCGGCGACCGGCGAGGCCTTCTCGGCGATCAGCTGGCTCAGCGTCTGGCCGGAGTTCTTGTTGTCGTGGGGCATGGTCACGCCCAGTTCGGCCTCGACGGCGCGCAGCATCGAGGCCCAGTCGGCCCACTCGGGCGGGCAGTTGTAGCAGATGGCGTCGGCGGCCAGCGCCGGCGCGGCCACGCTGGCCGCGAGCGCCGCGGCGATGATACGGTTCATGTCTCGCTCTCCTCGGAGGTCTGTCGCAGGGCTTTCTCGGGGGAAGGCCCGACCCGGCGTTGGCGCGCAGGGTCGGGACCGGCCGCCCCGGCGAGGCTCTCGCCGGGGCGGAACTGGTGCGCGAGGATCAGGGCCTCGGGCGCGGGCGGCCGCCCTTCGGCGCGCGCGGCGAGCAGCAGGCCCGCGGCGGCGCGGCCCATCTCGGCCATGGGCGTCACGATGGTGGCGAGGCTGGGGCGGGTCAGGCCGCCGACCGCCACGCCGTCGAAGCCGGCCACCGCCACGTCGTCGGGGACCTCGCGCCCGAGCGCGCGCAGCGCGGCGATGACGGCGAGCGCCAGCATGTCGTTGGAGCAGAACAGCGCGTCGGTGCGCGGCGCTCGGGCGAAAAGGGCGGCGAGCGCGTCGCGATGGTCGTGGGCCGCGTAGGGCACCTCCACCAGCGCCGGCGGCGCGGCGCCCGCCTCGGCAAGCGCCGCCGCAAACCCCTCGAAGCGCTGGCGCGAGCGGTCTGAAGTGGAGAAGCGGCCCGCCACGAACCCCATCCGCCGCCGCCCCGCAGCGAGCATCGCCTCGGCGACCTCGGCCGCCGCGGCGCGGTTGTCGACGCAGACGGCCGGAAGGTCCCCGGGCGGCTGGTTGAACATCAGCGCGAAGGGCGCGCCGGCCGCCTGGGCGCGCGCGACGGCGGCGCTGGCGGCGGCGTCGGCCACCGTCATGAGAAGGCCGTCGACGCGCCGGTCAAGCAGCGCGTCGACCGCCTTCGCCTCGCGATCCGCATCATAGCCGGTGCAGGTGACGAGCACCGTCAGGCCCGCCGCCGCGGCCGCCGCCTCCGCCCCCTCGATCGCCGCGGCGAACACCGGATTGGCGAAGCTCGGGGCGAGGACGCCGATGGCCCCGGCGCGTCCCTCGCGCAGCGCCCGGCCGAGCGGGTCGATCCTGAACCCGATCGCCGTCACCGCGGCCTCGACCCGCATGCGCGCCGTCGCGCTCACGGGGCCGCGCCCGGAAAGCGCCCGGCTGGCCGTCGCGATCGAGCATCCGGCGGCGCGGGCGACATCGGCGATGGTCGAGCGGCGCATGAGTCGCGGACCTCGATCTGGAAACGTTTCCACGGTAACAAGACCCTGCGACGGTTTGATGATGGCGGCGGAGGTTTCACAACGTCGCGCGCCGCCTCGGCCCGGCGCATGCGGTCCACCGCCATCGCAATCGCCGGCGCTTCGCGGGCTACCCGGTTCTTCCTTGCCCCGCAGCGCGCGCCCGGAACTCAGCCTCCGGCAGGTCCTCCGTGATCTCCTGCGCTTGTCCCGTCCCGGATCAGCCGCGCCGGAAAGGGCCGCGGCGTCCGGCGTTGCGCGCGCGGGCATGGGCTCAGGCGGTCGCGCCCCGGCCTCGGCGCACGGCGCCATGGCGTCGGTGTCATCAGGACGTCGCAGGCTGACCGTATCGAGACGCTGAGCGAAGGGCCGTCATGATCGAACTGCGCAGCATATCGCGCCGCTTCGGCGCGACGACCGTCCTCGACGGCGTCAGCCTCGCTGCGCGGGACGGCCGGTTCCTCGCGCTTCTGGGGCCGTCGGGCTGCGGCAAGTCCACCCTGCTGCGGATCGTCGCCGGCCTCGACGCGGCCGACGCGGGCGCTGTGCTGTTCGACGGGCGCGACGTGTCGGCGTTGACGGCGGCCGAGCGCAACGTGGCGATGGTGTTCCAGTCCTACGCGCTCTACCCGCACCTGACGGTGGCCGAGAACATCGCGCTGCCGCTGGCCATGCGCACGCTGAGCCGACTGGAGCGCTCGCCGTTGGGCCGCCTGTCGGCGCGCGCGCGGGGGCGGCGGGCGGCGATCGCGGCGCAGGTCGGCGAGATCGCGGAGATGCTCGCCATCGCGCCGCTGCTCGGGCGCAAGCCGGCGCAGCTTTCCGGCGGGCAGAAGCAGCGCGTCGCGGTGGCCCGGGCGCTCGTGCGGGCGCCGTCGGTGTTCCTGCTCGACGAGCCGCTGTCCAATCTCGACGCCGCGCTCAGGGTGCAGATGCGCGGCGAGATCGTCGCGCTGAACCGGCGCACCGGGCGCACCTTCGTCTATGTCACCCACGATCAGGCCGAGGCGATGGGCATGGCGGACGAGGTCGCGGTGATGCTCGGCGGCCGGATCGCGCAATGCGCCCCTCCCCGCACGCTCTACGAGCGCCCCGCCTCGCAGGCGGTCGCGGCCTTCGTCGGCGCGCATCCGATCAATCTCGTCCCCGGACCGGCGAATGGCGGCTTGCCCGTCTTCCTCGGCGCGACCGCGCTCCCGACGCCGGCGCGCCCGGTCGTGGCGGGCCTGAGGCCCGAGCACCTCGCCCCGCAGGCCGACGGGCCGGTGAGCGCGCGATTGCTGCGGGTGGAGTATCAGGGCTCGGAGGTCGTGCTGGAATGCGCCGCGACCTGCGGGACGGTGCTGCGCGCCATGGCGCCGGGCGACTGGGCCCCGCCGGCGCCGGGCGCGCCGGTCCGGCTGGGCTTCGAGGCGCGGCGGCTGCACCTGTTCGACGCGGCGACCGGGGCGCGGCTGCCCGCGCCGGCCGAGGTCGCCGCGGCATGAACGGCCGGCGCCGTCGCGAGGGGCTGGTCGATCTGTGGCTCGCCGGTCCCGCGACGGCGGCCATGGTGGCGCTGATCTTCCTGCCCGTGACCATCGTCGCCGTGCTGTCCTTCACCGACTACCAGTTCGGCGCCCGCAGCTTCGCCTGGGTGGGCTGGGACAACTATCGCCTGCTGTTCACCGACCCCACCGCGCGGCGGGCGGTGACGAACACGATCCTCTACGCCGCGGTCGTGATCCCCGCCTCCATCGTGCTGGGCCTGCTGGTGGCGCTGGGCCTGCACGGGCTGGCGCAGCGGGCCCCGCGGATCGCGGCGGCGCTGCGCGCGGCCTATTTCCTGCCCGTCGCGGCCACGCTCGTGGCGATGGCGGTGGCGTGGCAGATGATCCTGCACCCCAATCTGGGCCTGCTGAACCAGAGCCTCGCGCTGGTCGGCCTGCGCGGGGCGGCGTGGCTGTCGGACCGAGGGCTGGTCATCTGGACGCTGGCCGCGATCGGCGTGTGGCAGAGCGTCGGCTACAACATGGTGCTGTTTCTCGCCGGGCTGTCGGCGATCCCGGCGGCGCTCTACGACGCGGCGGCGGTGGACGGCGCGGAGCGGGGTTGGGACCGGTTCTGGACCGTCACATGGCCGATGCTGGGGCCCACGACGCTGTTCGTCACCGTCATAACCGCCACCGGCGCCTTCCGCGTCTTCGAGACCGTCGCGACCCTGACCCGCGGCGGCCCCGCCTTCGCCTCCGACGTATTGGTCTACGCGCTCTATCGCGAGGGCTTCGTCTACTTCAAGGCGGGCTACGCCAGCGCCATCACGATGGTGTTCTTCGCGCTTGTGCTCGCCTTCACGGCGCTGAAGTTCCGCCTGCTCGACCGCCGGGTGCACTACCGATGAGCGCTGGCGCCGCACGCCTGCTGTCGCTGGTCGGGCTCCTGCTCGGCGCCGCGCTCGTGCTGACGCCGTTCTTCTGGATGGTGTCGCTGTCGCTGAAGACGCAGGCCGAGATCTTCAGCCCCGGGTTGCGCCTGCTGCCCGAGACGCCGCAACTCGAGAATTATGTCCGGGCCATGACGCGGGCCAATGTGGGGCGCTACCTGCTGAACGGCGCCTTCGTCTGCGGCGCCATCCTCCTGTTCCAGCTTCTGTTCGCCGTGCCCTGCGCCTATGCGCTGGCGCAGCGGCGCTTCCGCGGCCGGGCGGCGGTGTTCGGGCTGGTGCTGGCGGGGCTGCTGGTGCCGTTCCACGTGACCGCCATCCCGCTGTTCCTCGGGCTAGCCCAGTTGCGGCTGATCGACACCTACGCCGCGCTGATCCTGCCTTTCGTCGCCTCGGTCTTCGGCGTGTTCCTGTTCCGGCAGGCCTTCGCCGCGATGCCGGCGGAGCTGTTCGAGGCGGCGCGGGTGGACGGTCTGTCGGAGACGGCGATCGTCTGGCGCATCGCCTTTCCGCTGGCGCTGCCGGCGGCGACGTCCTTCGCGGTCTTCTCCATCGTCGCGCACTGGAACGACCTGTTCTGGCCGCTGATCGCCACGTCTAGCCCCGGCCTCGCGACCCCGCCGCGGGGCATCCTCTATTTCCGCGACGAGGAGAGCGGCTCGGACGTCGGGCCGCTGATGGCCGCGGCCGTCATCGTGATCGCCCCGATGATCGCGCTGTTTCTCGTCGCCCAACGCCGCTTCGTCCAGGGCCTCGCCGCGGAAGGGCTCAAGGGATGACGCGGCCAACCCGAAAGAGCGCGCCCAAGCGCCGCGCCACGCCGAAGACGCCCGCCCCCGACATCAGGAGCCCCCGATGAAGCCGATCCTTCTCTCCGCCGCCTTCGCGGCCGTCGCCGGCCTCGCCGCCGCGCAGGAGACGACCATCCGCGTGCATTACGCGATCCCGACCATCTGGGCCGACGCGCAGGCCAGGCTCGCCGAAGCGTTCATGGCGCAGAACCCCGACATCCGCGTGGTGATCGACGGCCCCGCCGAGAGCTACGAGGAGGGCGTGCAGCGCCTGCTGCGCGAGTCCGTCGCCGGCTCGCTGCCCGACGTCGCCTATGTCGGGCTGAACCTGTGGCGCGTGCTGCAGGCGCGCGAACTCGCCCAGCCGCTTGAGCCCTTCATGGGCGACCGGGCGGCCTTCGAGGCCGACGGCTATCGCGCCGCCGTCCGGCTCGGCGAATTCGACGGCGCGGTCTACGCGCTCGGCGCCTCGGCCTCGACGCTGGTGATGTATGTCAACCCGACGCTGGTCGAGCAGGCCGGCGGCTCGATGGACGCCTTCCCTGCCGACTGGGACGGGATCATCGCGCTGGCCGCCAGGATCGACGCGCTGTCGCCCACCATCGACGGCATCTGGCTGCAGCGCCACGACTGGCGCTTTCAGTCGCTGCTGGGCTCCTACGGCGGCCGCCCGATGACGCCGGACGAGAGCGACATCACCTTCGACGACGCAGCCGGCGTCGCCGCCGCGACCCTGTTCCACCGCTTCACCCGCGAGGCGGGGATGCAGAGCTACGACCACAACCAGGCCCGCCAGTCCTTCCCCGCCGGGGCGCTGGGGATCATGCTCGAAAGCTCCTCGCTGCTGAACCGCTTCGTGGACGGCGCCGGCGGCCGCTTCGACATGGTGGTGAAGCCCCTGCCGATCAGCGCGGCGCCGGAGGACGTCTATTTCCCCACCGGCGGCTCGGGCGTGGTGATGCTGGCGACCGATCCGGCGCAACAGGAAGCCGTGTGGCGCTACATGACCTTCGCGACCGGCCCCGAGGGCGCCCGGATCATCGTGGAGAACACCGGCTTCGCGCCGACCAACGCCCGCGTGATCGAGGACGCGCAGTATCTGGCCGCCTTCTACGAGGCCAACCCGCTGGCCCTGCCGGCGCACGAGCAGGTCGCCCGCTTCGCCGGCCCCTGGTACGCCTTCCCCGGCCCCGAGGGCGTGGCCGTCACGGACCTGATCGCCGCGGCGATGGTCGATGTCTCCGACGCCGGCGCCGAGCCCGAGCAGACCGTGCGCGATCTGGCGCAGACGCTGCGCGCGCGGCTCGGCATGACCAACTGAACCGACGCGGGGCCTGCGGGCCCCGCTTCGCTACCCCTCGGCCGCCGCCCGCGCCGCCAGCGCGAGGTCGGGGCGGTCGGTGGTGAAGACCTCGACGCCGCAGGCGGCGGCGTGGACGATCTCCTCGGCGGTGTGGGTGGCGTAGCTCGACAGGCGCACGCCCTCGGCCAGCGCCGCGGCTACGCGGGCGGGCGTCACGAGGCCCACGCGCATGCTCATCCGCTCCGCCCCCGCGTCGCGCGCCAGTCGGCAGAGCTTGGCGTCGTCGCCGATCAACCCGACCAGCTGGTCGGCCAGCAGCCAGACGAAGCCGAGGCCCGGCGTCGCCGTTGCGCGGGCCGTCTCCAGCGTCGCGAGCCGGAAGCTGGTGATCTGCGCCCGCCCGGTCAGCCCGCGCGCGGCGAGCCGCTCCAGAACCATGCGCTCGAGCCCCCGATAGCCCGACAGGTCGGCCGCCGGCTTGATCTCGATGCGCAGCGCGAGATGGGTGGGCGCGAGGATGTCAAGCGTCTCGTCCAGCGACAGGATAGCGTCTTCGGACCCGCGGTAGCGCCGCGCGGCGAGCGCCGGCCAGTCCAGCCCGTCGACCGGGCCGCTGCCGTCCGTCACGCGGTCGAGCGTCGCGTCGTGGAAGACGTAAGCCACGCCGTCGCGGCTCAGCCGGACGTCGAACTCGACCTGCTCCACGGCGAGCTTCGCGGTCTCGGTGAAGGCGGTCCGGCTGTTCTCCGGCCAGAGCTGCGCGCCGCCCCGGTGCGAGGCGATGATCGGAAAACTCACTTGACGCTCCCCATGGCGACGCCGCTGACCAGATGCCGCTCGGCCATCGCGAAGACCAGCGCCGGAGGGACCATCACCGACAACGCGCCGGCGATGATCAGCGGCCAGTCCTGCCCGCCGGTCTCCTCGTCGATGAACAGCCGCGCGATGCCGATCTCGATGGTGCGCATCCGCGGCACGTCGGTCATCACCAGCGGCCAGAGGTAGTTGTTCCACTCCGCGAGGAACAGGAACACCGCGATGGCGGCGACCGCGGGGCGCGTCATCGGCACGACCACCGTCCACAGGATGCGCCAGTGCCCGGCCCCGTCGATGCGCGCGGCGTCGATCACCTCCTGCGGCACGGTCAGGAAATGCTGGCGCAGGAAGAACACGGCGAAGCCCGAGGCGAGGAACGGCAGCACCAGCCCGGCGTAGGTGTTGCGCAGCCCGGCCCCGGCGAGGGTCAGATAGTTCGGGATCAGCGTCACATGGCCCGGGATCATCAACGTCGCCACTACGGCGAGGAAGATCGCGCCGCGACCCCAGACGCGGGTGCGCGCGAGGACGTAGGCCGCCATGATCGAGGTCGCCATCGCGCCGGCGGTGATCGCCACGGTCACGATCATGGAATTGAGGAAGTAGCGGGGGAAGGGATGCTCGGTCCAGACGCGAACGTAGTTGTCGAGGGTCAGGGCTGAAAACGAAAAGTCCCGTGCGATCAGCGCCGAGCGCGGCATCAGCGAGACGAGCGCCGCATAGAGCACCGGCGTCGCGAACAGCGCCGCCGCCGCCAGCGCCAGCGCGAAGCGCCAGTCGATCCGCGGGGCCGAGACCCGGCCGGCGGACGGCGGCGCGGCGACGGAAAGCTCAGCCGAGGTCATAGTTCACCCGCCGCGAGAACACGCCGAGCTTCAGCGCGGTCAGCGCCAGCAGCCCCGCCAGCAGCATCACCGCGATCGCCGAGGCCAGCCCGTAGTCGAAGCGGATGAAGGCGATGCGGTAGAAGTAGTGCACGATGAGGTCCGTGGAGCCCGCGGGCCCGCCGCGCGTCATCACGTTGACCAGCGTGAACACCTGGAAGGTGTCGATCACCGAAACCACCAGCAGGAACAGCAGCGTCGGCGTCAGCAACGGCAGCGTGATGGTGCGGAACCGCTGCAGCGGCGTCGCGCCGTCGATCCGCGCCGCCTCGTAGAGCGCCGGGCTGATCGCCTGCACGCCCGCGACGAACAGCACGATGTCATAGCCTAGTTGCTTCCACGCGTTCACCAGCGCGACCGCGAACAGCGCGGTCTGGGTGTCGTAGAGCCAACTGCGCGGGCCGAGCCCGAAGAGCGCGAAGACGGCGTTGATCAGGCCCTGGTCGGTCTGGAACATCCAGCTCCAGATCACCGCGATCGCCGAGGTCGAGGCGACATAGGGCATGAAGAAGACACCGCGGAGCGCGCGGATCCGGCGGGTCTCGGCCACCAGCAGCTGCGCCAGCATCAGCGCGAGCAGCAGCCGCGCCGGGACGCTGACCAGCACGAACAGCGCGGTGATGCGCACCGCCTCGTTGAAGTCGCGGCTGGCCAGCGCGCGCTCGTAGTTCCCGAGCCCCACGAAGCGCATCCGCCCCGAAAGAAGGTTCACGTCGTGCAGGCTCAGCCAGCCGGAATAGAGGATCGGCCAGTAGACGAAGACGCCAAGCACCAGCAGGCAAGGCGCCGCCATCGCATAGGGCGCGCCCCGGGAAAGACGGCGGCTGATGGCGGCGACGGTCACGACGACGAGGCTCTTTCGTTCCTTGCCGGCTTGGGCGACCGGACAGGCGGACCATGGCCGCGGGCCGCCGCCCCGTGCAACCGCAGGGCGGTCTCGTCGTGGAAAATTCACCGTAACGACGCAGGCGCGTTGCATCCGGGGGGTCTTGGTAAGGCTCTTTCTTCGAGACAGGAGTCGAAACATGGGCGTTCGCACCATGCTGACCGGCGTCGCGGCGCTGCTGGCCTTCGGGACCGGCGCCGCGCAGGCGCAGGTGAAGTTCCAGTTCTGGTACTCGGCCGGCGAGCAGGTGATCCTGACGCTGGTCGAGCGCTTCGAGGCCCAGAACCCCGATATCGACATCGAGCCCGTCAACGTCGGCAACTACGCCAACGCCATCGTGCGGCTGCAGGCGGCGGCCGCCAGCGGCGATGTGCCCGCGCTCGCGCAGATCGAGATCACCCGCTACGGCCTGTTCGCCGCCGCCGACGCGCTGGAGCCGCTGGACGAGCGTCTGGCCGCCGACCCGGCGGTGGTCGCGGACCTGCGCCCCTTCGCGCGCGACGCGGCGCTCTATCTGGGCCGGTCCTATGTCCTGCCCTTCAACGTCTCCAACTTGCTCATGTATTACAACAAGGACCATTTCCGCGAGGCCGGCCTCGACCCCGAAAGCCCGCCGCGGAACTGGGAGGAACTGCTGTCGATGGCGCAGACCCTCACGATCCGCGACGGCGACACGGTGACCCGCTGGGGCGCCAACACGCCGCCGCAGTGGGGCCGCTGGGCGATGGCCAACCAGGCCGGCGGCGGCTGGATGGACCCCGCCACCAACGAGAACCAGATGGGCCGGCCCGAGACGGCGCGCGCCTACCAGTTCGCGGCCGACATGGTGAACGTGCACCGCGTCGCCCAGATCGACGCCGCGATCAGCGAGGAGGCCGCGAACGACCTGTTCCTCGGCGGTCGCGCCAGCATCACGTTCAACTCCACGGGTTCGATGGGGAACATGAGGCGCGACGCCGGCTTCGACATGGGCGTGGCGCCGCTGCCCTGCGACGCGACCTGCGCCTCGCCGATCGGCGGGGCGGCGCTGGGCATCTTCGCCCGCGCGCCGGAGGCGCAGAAGGACGCCGCCTGGCGCTTCCTGCAGTTCATCATGACGCCGGAATCCAACGCCGAGATGTTCACGGTGACCGGCTATCTGCCGATCCTCTACTCCACCGCCGAGCACCCGCAGGCCAGGGCGCATCTCGAGGCCAACCCGGAATGGGGCACGGCCATCGAGCAGCTCGACGTCGCCTTTGTCCGCGCCCGCCCGCCCGCGATGCCCGAGATGCGCGCCGTGGAGCCGACGGTGTGGGAGCGCATCGTGCTGCAGCAGGCCACCGCCGAGGAGGCGCTGCGCGAGTTCGCCGCCGAGATCGACCGTCTGATGGCGACGAACTGATCCTCCCAACCCGACACGACCGCGCGGGCGCCCCTCGGGGCGCCCGCTGCGTTCCGAGGCCTTGCGGCGCCCGTCGCGCGCCGGGAAGGCTTGACCCGCGCCGGGCGCGCGCGGTCGCCGAAGACGGGCGATGCGCCAGCGCGCATCGCGGCGGCCGCGGCTTCGGAGCCATCACGGGAAGCGGCCAGATCACCGCCAGCCTCGCGACTTGCTTCATCGGGCAGGAGGCGCTGCGTCGGGCGGCGACGTCGGCGGCGCGACAGACATCGCAGCGCTGCGCGCAGACATCGCAGGA
>DAINOD010000095.1:0-11905 GCA_036735545.1 Rubrimonas sp.
AGCCCCGTCACTCCGCGGCTCTCGGGGCGTTGTCGTAGCGGGACAGGATGGCGTCGGCGTTGGCGAGCAGCTTCTTCACCCCCCGCGCCGCCTGGCGGATGCGCTGCTCGTTCTCGACCAGACCGATGCGCACGAACCCCTCGCCGTATTCGCCGAACCCCACGCCGGGAGAGACGGCCACGCCCGCCTCGGTCAGCATCAGCTTGGCGAACTCCATCGAGCCCAGCCGCGCGAAGACCGGCGGCACCGGGGCCCAGGCGAACATGGTCGCAGGCGGGGCGGGCAGCCGCCAGCCGGCGGCGCCCATCGCCTCCACCAGCACGTCGCGGCGGCGCCGGTAGATCGCGCGGATCTCGGTCACGCATTCCTGCGGCCCGTTCAGCGCCGCGGCCGCCGCCACCTGCACGGGCGTGAAGGCGCCGTAGTCGAGGTAGCTCTTGATGCGCGTCAGCGCGGAGATCAGCCGCGGATTGCCGACCGCGAAGCCCATGCGCCAGCCCGGCATGGCGTAGGTCTTGCTCAGCGAGGTGAACTCGACCGCGCATTCCATCGCGCCGTCGATCTGCAGGATCGAGGGCGGCGGGTTGTCGTCGAAATAGATCTCTGCATAGGCGAGGTCCGACAGAACCCAGATCCCGTGCCGCCGCGCGAAGGCCACGACGTCGCGGTAGAAGTCGAGATCGCAGACCTGCGCCGTGGGGTTGGACGGAAAACTGACGATCAGCGCCGAGGGCTTCGGCACCGAGTGGACCACCGCCCGCTCCAGCGAGCGCAGATACTGCTCCGGGTCGAAGCGGCCGTCGTGCAGCGCCGGGATGTGGCGCAGCGCCGCGCCCGCGATCATGAAGCCGTAGGGATGGATCGGATAGGACGGGTTGGGCGAGAGGATCACGTCGCCGGGCCCGGTGATCGCCATGGCGAGGTTGGCCAGCCCCTCCTTGCTGCCCAGCGTCGCCACCACCTCGGTCTCGGGGTCGAGGCGGACGCCGAAGCGGCGGGCGTAATAGCCGGCCTGGGCCCGGCGCAGGCCGGGGATGCCCTTGGAGGCGGAATAGCGGTGGGTGCGCGGCCTGCGCACGGTCTCCACCAGCTTGTCCACGATGTGGGCGGGCGTATCCATGTCCGGGTTGCCCATCCCGAAGTCGATAATGTCCACGCCCTTGGCGCGCTGCTCGGCCTTCAGCCGGTTGACCTCGGCGAAGACATAAGGCGGCAGGCGCCTGATGCGGTAGAATTCTTCGGCCATGGCCCGCGCTCCGAGCCGCCCCGCTGGGCGGATCGCGGCCTTATACGGCGCGCAGCGGCGCGCGCCAAGCGCGCGGGGCCGGCGGGGGCGCGCTCAGTGGCGGTACTCCGAGTGCAGTTCGTAGGCCCCGTCGTGAAGGTCGCCGAACATGTCCTCGACTTCCGGGTGCTCGACCGGCTCACCCGATTCGTCGGGCACGAGGTTCTGTTCAGAGACATAGGCCACGTAATAGCTGGTCTCGTTCTCGGCGTAGAGGTGGTAGAAGGGTTGATCCTTGCGCGGCCGGACTTCTTCCGGGATCGCGTTCCACCACTCGTCTGTGTTGGCGAACTCCGGGTCGACATCGAAGATCACGCCGCGGAACGGATAGACCCGGTGCCGGACGACCTGTCCGATCCGGAACTTCGCGGTGGCGCCCAGACCGGGGCGCCGCGGTGCCTCGGCGTTGCTCATGGGCGCTACTTACGCCCACATGCGCACGATTTCCAGCGCCGCGCGCGACGGCGGGGCCGTCTCGCGGCGCGGGCGGGGGCGTGCTAGGGGGCCTGCGTCCTCAGTCGCCCCGGCAAGACCCATGCTCGTCCAGATTCTCCAGATCGTCGCCCCGGTCTTCTTTCTGGCGCTGATCGGCTACGTCTGGCGGCGGATGGGGCTGAACTTCGACATCGCCTTCGTCAGCCGGCTGTCGATGCAGGTGTCGGTGCCGGCGCTGCTGTTCTCGGTGCTCAGCCGCATCGAGGTCGACCCCGTCGCGTTCCGCGACCTCGCGGCGGCCTCGCTGGCGGTCTACGTCGCGATCGGCGTGGCGTCGTGGGTCATGATCCGCGGCGCCGGGCTCTCCACGCGCACCTACCTGTCGCCCTTCGTCTTCGGCAACACCGGCAACGTGGGTCTGCCCATCACGCTGTTCGCCTACGGCGAGCAGGGACTGGCCTATGCGATGGTGGTGTTCGCGGTCATGGCGGTGCTGAACTTCACGCTGGGCGTGTGGATCGTCACCGGCAAGGGCACGCCGTGGGAGGCGCTGAAGCAGCCCGTCTTCTACGGCGCGGCGCTGGGGATGCTGTTCGCCTATCAGGGCTGGCAGGCGCCGCAGGTGGTCAACGACACGCTGAGCCTCGTCGGCCAGATCGCCATTCCGACGATGCTGATCACGCTGGGGGTGGCGGTCGCGCAACTCGACGTGCGCGACTTCGGGCGCGCGCTGTGGCTCAGCCTCGCCAAGTTCGGGCTCTGCGCGCTGGCGGCGCTCGTGATGGTCGCGGCCTTCCAGCTGGAGCGCGTCGCGGCGGGCGCGCTGATCATCCAGGCGATCATGCCGGTGGCGGTGACGAGTTATCTGCTGGCCACCCGCTACGACGCCGAACCGGACGTGGTGGCGGGGCTCGTCGTCGTCTCCACGCTCGTCTCGGTGGTCGCGCTGCCGCTGACGCTGGCCGCCCTGCTCTGAAGGGTCGACCGCGGCCGATTTTTCGGCTAGGGTGCCCGCAATAACAACAGGCTTCGAGCAGGACTTCACAGTGCGTATCAAGCCCCGCATCCTCGCGGCGGCTCTGGCCGTCGCCGCAGTCTCCGCCTGCTCGTCGAGCGGGCCCAAGGACGTTCGGCCTTCAAACGTGGCCGATCTCTGCGCCATCTACCGCGACAATCCGCACTGGGCGACCGCCGCGGCGCAGGCCGAGGCGCGCTGGTCGGCGCCGCAGGAGGTGAAGATGGCGATCATCTGGCGCGAGAGCACCTTCCGCGGCGACGCCCGGCCCCCCTATCGCACCGTCATGGGCGTGCCGACGGGGCGGCGGCTGTCCTCGGCCTTCGGCTTTCC
This sequence comes from Rubrimonas sp., assembly GCA_036735545.1. Lineage (GTDB taxonomy): Bacteria > Pseudomonadota > Alphaproteobacteria > Rhodobacterales > Rhodobacteraceae > Rubrimonas. Next base: position 3,069 of record DAINOD010000095.1, read on the forward strand.
GCAGGCGATAGACGGGACGTGGGAGTGGTATCAGCGCGAGACCGGCGCGCGGCGGGCGGACCGGACCAACTTCACCGACTCTGTCGATTTCGTCGGCTGGTATGTCGCCAAGACGCGCAGCTCCAACGGCATCCCGGCCCATGACGCCTTCAACCAGTATCTCGCCTACCACGAGGGGCACGCCGGCTATCGCAACGGGTCGTGGCGCCGCAAGCCCGAGGTGCAGCGGGCGGCGGCGCAGGTGGCGCAGCAGGCCGAGCGCTATCGCCAGCAGCGCGCCCGCTGCCAGGGCGTGCAGGTGGCGGCGCGCTGAGGCGCCGCTCTCCCTGCGACGGCCCTGCGCGCCGGGCCGTCAACCCAGCATGTCGGCCATGATGCCGTTGTACCAGCCGATGCTCTCCTCGAAGGTCGCCTTGCGCAGGGCGGGGTCCTCGCCGGTCTGGCTGACGAAGCTCGACGTGGCGGCGATCTTCTCGGCCGTGGGTTCGTAGGCGGCGCCGATCTTCACGCCGTCGTCGGTCTGGATCAGGCTCCAGCAGGTGTTGGCGTAGCGGGCCGGGAAGGCGCGACTGTCGGTCAGCTCGGAGCGGATCACCATGGCCGCGACCTTGGCCTGGCTGTTGGCCGAGAAGCCCGACTTCGGCATGTCGCCCGCGATGGTGGCGTCGCCGAGGACGTAGACGTTCTCGTCAACGACCGAGCGCATGGTGAAGGGGTCGATGGCGCAGAAGCCGCTTTCGTTGGCCAGCCCTGCACGCTGCGCGATCTCGCCCGCCTTCTGGCGCGGGATCACGTTGACCAGCCCGCCCTGGAAGTCGTCGAGCCCGGTCATCACCACGCCGGCCGCCGGGTCCACGCCCTCGACGCCGCCGTGCACGTCCGGGCCGTACCATTCGATCATGCCGGGATAGTGCCGCTCCCAGCCCTCGGTGAACAGCGCCTGCTTGGAGAAGCTGGGCTTGGCGTCGAGCACGATGATGCGGCTGCGCGTGTGGCCCTTGGCCTTCAGGACATGGGCCATCATCGAGACGCGCTCGTAGGGTCCGGGCGGGCAGCGGTAGGGGTTTGGAGGCGCGACCATGACGACGTCCTGCCCGTCGCGCAGGGTGTCGAGCTTGATCTTGAGCAGCCGCGTCTGGGCGCCGGGCTTGTAGGCGTGGGGCATGATCTCGGCGGCCTGCGGGCTGTAGCCCGGCACGCTGTCCCAGATCAGGTCGATGCCCGGAGACATCACGAGCCGGTCGTAGGGCAGGCGCCGTCCGTCCTGAAGCACGACCTCGGCCGCGGCGCGGTCCACGTCCTCGGCGACGGCGGTCACGACGGTCACGCCGTGGTCCGCCAGCCGGCCGTAGCCGTGGACCAGATCCTCCCAGGGCCAGAAGCCGCCGAGATAGAGGTTGGAGAAGAAGCAGGTGACGTAGCGCGGGTTGGCCTCGACCAGCGTGACGTCGACCGCGCCCTGGCTGTCCCGGGCGATGTAGCGCGCCGCGGTGGCGCCCCCGGCGCCGCCGCCGATGACCACGACCCGCGGCCGGTCCTGCGCGCGCAGATAGGCGGGCGCGGCCAGCGCGGCGGCCCCGGCCGCGGCGAGGCCGCCAAAGGCGCGCCGCGTCAAGGGGTGACTGTTCATGGTTCCTCCCGCATCGAAGTCGCACGGCGCGTCGCCGCGACGACGGCGCGCGCCGAGCCGCCGCTGGCCGCCCGCGCCCCCGCCGGATAGCATCCTGCCGGAATTTCGCGGAGGGGCGCAAGGCGATGGCCGAGACGACGACGCAGGAGGCGCCGGACCTCGCGCTGATGATCGACCGCGCCCGGCGCGCGAGCGACCTTCTCAAGGCGCTGTCGCACGAGTCCCGTCTGCTGATCCTGTGTCTGCTGGCGGAGGGGGAGCGCTCGGTCTCCGACCTCGAACAGCGGCTGGGCCTGCCGCAGGCTGCGGTCTCGCAGCATCTGGCGCGGTTGCGCAGCGACGGGCTGGTCGCCGCGCGGCGCGACGGACGCATGATCTACTACCGCATCGCAACGCCCGAGGTGACGAAGGTGATCGGCGTTCTCTACGACATCTACTGCCGGGACGCGGAGTGACGGCCCCGCGCCGCGACGGTCAGCGCGCGGAACAACGCGCGCTGGCGCCCGGCGTAGAACAGGTGCTCGGGGTGCCACTGGACCCCGAGCGCGAAGGTTCCCTCGACGCGCTCGATCGCCTGGATCATGCCGCCCTCGTCGCGGGCGGCGACCCGCAGACCCTCGCCCAGCCGCTTGACCGCCTGGGTGTGCAGCGCGTTGACCCGCATCGGCGCGGTCCCCGCGATGCGCGCCAGCAGGCTGCCCGCGACGACGCCGACCCGCTTGCGCGGCAGGATGGTGCGCACGAAGCGGCTGCCGGGGTGCTCGGCGTAGGCGTCCTGGCTCAGCGCGCCGCCGAGGGCCACGTTCAGCATCTGCGCGCCGCGGCAGATGCCCAGCACCGGCTTGCCGGCCGCCAGCGCCTCCAGCACCAGCCGCCGCTCCAGCGCGTCGCGCTCGGGGTCGAGGCGCGCCTCCGCGACCAGCGCGCCCTCGTAGAGCGTGGGCGAGATGTCGTCGCCCCCGCCGACGATCAGCCCGTCGGCGGCGGCCATGTCCGCCTCGCGCGCGCTGTCCCAGCGCAGGCCGCGCGCGCCGGCCAGCCGCAGGTTGAAGGCGACCAGCGGAAAGATGCGCCACCCCGACCGGCGCGAGGTCGTGACGCCGATGCGCGGGATCACGGCTCCCAGACCCGCGCTTCGGCCAGCAGCGCCTCGGTCGCCGCGGACCAGTCGCCGCGCACGCTGGTCAGCGCGTCGCGGTAGCCGCGCCATCCCTCCGCCAGCGTCTCCAGCAGCGCCGGGCGGTCGGCGACGCGCTCGACCAGCACCCAGCGGTTCCACTCGTAGGCGACGCTCCAGGCCGGGTCCTCCAGCCGCGACCCGGGCAGCCGATAGTGGAAGGTGGGCCGCCCGGCGCGCGTCGCGACCTCGGGCGCCGCCGCGCGCACCCGGTCCGGATCGAGCCAGCTCAGCAGGGGCAGCAGGTCCAGCCCCCGGTTGCGCGTCGGGCTCAGCGCCAGATAGGCGCTCGCAAGGTCGTCGAGGCTCCAGTCCGCCCCCTCGGCCGCCAGCGCGTCCACCAGCCGCCGAGGCCAGGGATCGACGAAGGGCAGAACCCGGCGCATCGGGTCGAGCGGGTCGGAGGCGCGCAGCCAGTCCTCCATCAGCGCGAAGGCGCGCGCCACCGGCACGATCGCCGCCGCGTCGCGGCCGGCGATCTCGGGGTTCAGATGAAGCCCGAAGGCGTGGCCGAGCCCCGCGCCGTTGCCCCGCGCCCCCGCCGCGCGGAGGGCGACGACGAGCGCGTCGACCTCGGGCAACGCGGCCATCCGCAGCGGCGCGGTGACGATCTCCACCGGCACCAGCTCGCCGAGCGCCCCGCGGACCAGCCCCTCGGCCCCGTCGGGCGCCAGCGCCGTGTCGCGCTCGATGCGCACCGTGCCGAGACGCCCGCCCACGGCCAGCCAGTCGCCGAGCGGATCGCGATGGATCTCGCCGCCCCAGAGGCCGGCGACGAGGCGGGCGGCCACGTCCTCGCCGAGGCCGGAGAACTCCATCTCCACGCCCACGCGCCGGGGCTCGCCGTCCCGGCGCACCGGGTTCGGCGGCGACCAGCAGCGCTGGCGCGGGATGCGGTCGAGGACGGGAATCGGCGCGCGCATGGCCCTGTCCGGCTGGAGCCTGCGAAACCTAGGGCGGCCGACGCGCGTCCACCAGCAGGGCGCGGTTGCAGAATCGGGCCGCGGCGCGGCCTTCTCCGCGTCGATCGGAGGGCGCGGAACGATGACGGACGAACAGGCGCTGATCTTCGCCATCCTCGGCGGCACGCTGGCGCTGTTCCTGTGGGGTCGCTTCCGCCACGACATCGTGGCGCTGGCCGCGCTGATGGCCTGCGTGCTGACCGGGCTGACCCCGGCCGAGGACGCCTTCGCCGGCTTCGGCCACCCCGCGGTCATCACCGTGGCCTGCGTGCTGGTGCTCAGCCGCGGCCTGCAACTCTCGGGCGCGGTCGACGTGCTGGCGCGCGCGCTGCTGCCGCGGCAGGCGGGGCGGGCCTTGAGCCTCGCGGCGCTGCTGACCCTCGGCGCGGCCCTGTCGGCCTTCATGAACAACGTGGGCGCCATGGCGCTGCTGATGCCCGTGGCGATCGCCATGGCCGCGCGGCTGGACCTGACGCCCGGACAGGCGCTGATGCCGCTGGCGTTCGCCACCATCCTCGGCGGCACGATCACGCTGGTGGGCACGCCGCCGAACCTGATCGTCTCCGGCTTTCGCGCGCAGTCGGGCGGCGGGGCCTTCGGCATGTTCGACTTCGCCCCGGTCGGTCTCGCCGTCGCCCTGGCCGGCGTGGCCTTCGTCGCGCTGGGCGCCTGGCGGCTGGTGCCGGCGCGCAAGCCGGCGGGAGCCGAGGGTTTCCGCACCGGCGCCTATTTCACCGAGGCTCGGGTGGTCGAGGGGGCCAAGGCCGACGGCATGAGCCTGCGCGAGATCGAGGCGGCGCTGGACGACGTCGAGGCGCAGGTCACGGGCCTCGTGCGCGGCGGATTCCGCACCGTCGCGCCCCACGGAGGGCGCCGCGTCGCGGCGGGCGACATCCTCGTGATGGAGGCGGAGGTCGAGGGCCTGAGCAAGGCGCTCTCCGCGCTCGGCATCGAGCTGGAGGAGCAGGACTCGCGCAGCCGCGACGAGAAGGACGACGACGCCGAGGAGAAGCCGCGGGACGAGGATGTGCTGCTGCGCGAATACGCGGTGCTGCCGGATTCGCGGATCGCGGGCCGCACGGCGACACAACTGCGCTTGCGCACGGTCCACGGCGTGAACCTGCTCGCCGTCTCGCGCAGCGGGGCGCGGCCGAAGGAGCGGCTGCGCAGCCTGCGCCTGCGCACGGGCGATCTCCTGCTGATGCAGGGCCCGGCCGAGGCGCTGGCGGGCTTCGCCGAGGAGGCCGGCTGCGTGCCGCTGGGCGAGCGGGAGCTGCGCCTGCCCGACGCGCGCGCGGCGCTGACGGCCGCGGCGATCATGGCGGCGGCCGTCGGGCTGGCGGCGCTGGGCGTGCTGCCGGCGGCGGCCGCCTTCGCGCTGGGGATGCTCGCCTCAATGGTCCTGGGGACCGTGCCCCTGCGCGACGTCTACACCGCCATCGACTGGCCCGTGATCGTGCTGCTGGCCGCCCTGTTGCCGGTCGCCGGGGCCGCGGAGACGACGGGCGCGGCCGAACTGGTGGCCACAATGGTGGTCGACGTCGCCGCGCAGGGCCAGCCGGTGCTGGCGCTGGCGGCGGTGCTCGTGGCGACGATGACGCTGTCGGACCTCGTCAACAACGCCGCCACGGCCGCCGTGATGTCGCCGATCGCCCTTGGCGTGGCCGGCGCGCTGGGCGCGCCCCCTGACGGGTTCCTGATGGCCGTCGCGCTCGGCGCCTCCTGCGCCTTCCTCACACCGATCGGGCACCAGAACAACACGCTGATCCTCGGCCCCGGCGGCTTCCGCTTCGGCGACTACTGGCGGCTCGGCCTGCCTGTGCAGATCCTGGTCGGCGCGGTGGCGCTCCCGGTGATCCTGCTGGTCTGGCCGCTGCAGCCCGGCGCTTGACAGCACGTCCGGCGGCGGGGACGACGCCCCCATGAGCCGCCGCCGCTTTTCCGTCCGCCGCGCCCTGCTCGGCCTCGCCGTTGTTCTGGCGGCGCTGGCGGCGGTCTGGCGGGCGGGGCTGCACTTGCCGGCGCCGGTCGTCGAGGGGCCGGCGGTGGCGGGCGAGACGCGCGTCTTCGGCTATGCGACGCTCATGAACCCGCTCGTGAGGCTCTATGTCATCGGCCGGCCGACGCCGTCGCAGCCCGCCGCGCTGGAGGGCTTCCGGCGATCGGGGCGCGATCTGGTCGCAGAGCCCGGCGCGGTGGTGGAGGGGCGCGCCTTCACGGTCGACGCCACAGGAATGCGCAGGCTCGACCGCTACGAGCGGATCGGCTCGGTCTACGAGCGCGACCTGAAGACCCTGCGCGACGGCCGGCGCGCCTGGGTCTACCGCATGATCGAGCCGCCCGACCGCTAGGCCGACCGCCGCGCCGCAGCCGCCTCCGCGCGCAGCAGCGCCGCGAAGCCCTCCGCCGACGGCGCGCCGTCGAGCCCGGCCAGCGCCGCCTGCAGCGCCTGCGCACGCGCCGGCCCGATCAGCGCCGCCGCCTTCGCCGCGACCCGCGCCGCCCGCGCCTCGACGGGCGCCGGCGCGTCGAGGTCGTGGGCGGCGCGCAGCGTTCCCTCGGCCGTCGCCACGGCCACGCGGGCGGCGGTGTCGGGCAGGGTCGCATCGGCCTCCACGCGCACCCGGTCGCGCAGGGCCACGAGGTCGGGCCGGGCGCAGAGCGCGGCGTCGAAGCTCTCCAGCGCCGCCGTGTCCACCCCCGCCAGCGCCATGGCGGCGGTCAGGCGGTAGCTGAACTTGGCCTCCAGTCCGTCGCGCGGCTCGGGCAGGTCGCAGACCGCGAGCCAGCGCGGGTTCACCGTGACCGTCACCCCGCGCACCGCTGCGGGATCGACCGCCAACGACCGCAGCGCCTCGATGGCGGCATGCGTGCCGTGGCAGCAGGCGTGCAGCTTGTGCGACACGCCCGCCAACGCCCACGCCTCGCCCAGCCCGTCCCAGGCGCCTGCGCGCGCGGCGCCGGCGTGGGTTGGGCCGAAGCCCTGCGGACCCTCCAGCGCCGCCGGATTCGAGCGCACGCCCTGAGCCGCCAGCAGCGCGCATTCCAGCCCCGCCGCCGCGGCGAGGCCAGCGTTGTAGGGTTTGCCCATGGCGCCGAACTGGCTTTTCAGCCCGCTCGCCCGCGTCGTCGCCAGGGCCAGCGCCTGCGCGGTGGTCGCCGCGTCCAGCCCCATGGCGCGGCAGGCCGCGGCCGCCGCGCCGAAGGCGCCGGCCGTGGCGGTCTGGTGAAATCCCGCCTCGTAATGCGCCCGGCCCAGCCAGTCGCCGATCCGACACGCGGTCTCGAAACCGATCAGGAAGGCGTCGAGGAAGGCGCGCCCGGTCGCCCCCGCCCGCTCGGCCGCCGCCAGCGCCGCCGGCGCGCAGACCACCGAGGGATGGCCGATGTGCAGGAAATGGGTGTCGTCGTAGTCGAGCGCGTGGCTCGTCGCGCCGTTGACCAGCGCCGCCGCCCGCGCCGGGATGCGCCCGGCCAGCCCGAAGACGCTGGCCTGCGCCGTCCCGCCCTCCTCCGCCGCCATGGCGCGGACGGCGCGGGCGACGGGCTCGCCGACGCCGGCCAGCCCGCAGGCCGCCCAGTCGAGCAGCGACATCGCCCCCACCGCCCGCGCCTCGCCCTGCGGCGCGGGGGTTTCGGCGGCGAAGGCGGCGAGGCGTTGGGCGAGGGTCATCGGCGTCTTCCCGTATCGCGCGGCCGGCGCCGCCGCGGCAGTGTCGGGCGTCGGCTGGCCGGACGCAACGGCGCCCCTTGCGTCCGGGCGTCGCCGCGCCCATCGAGACCCCAACCGCGCGGGCGACCGGTCGCGCTGACGCCTGAAGGAGAACCGACATGCTGCTGGGTTGCATCGGCGACGATTTCACCGGGTCGTCCGACCTCGCCAACACGCTGGCCAAGCAGGGCATGGCGGTGGAGCAGTATGTCGGCGTCCCCGGTGGTCCCGCGGCGCCGGAGGTCGAGGCGGGCGTGGTGGCGCTGAAGTCGCGCACGATCCCGGCGGCGGAGGCGGTCGCGCAAGCGCTGGCGGCGCTCGAATGGCTGCGCGCGCAGGGGTGCCGGCAGTTCTTCTTCAAATATTGCAGCACCTTCGACAGCACCGACGCCGGCAACATCGGCCCCGTCGCCGAGGCGCTGGCCGACGCGCTGGCGGCGGCGCGCGTCGTGGTCTGCCCCGCCTTCCCCGCGACGGGGCGCACGGTGGTCCACGGCCACCTGTTCGTCGGCGACCGGCTGCTGAGCGAATCGGGCATGCGCGACCACCCGTTGACGCCGATGCGCGACCCGGACCTGCGCCGGGTGCTCGGCCGGCAGGCCGGGGGCCCCGTCGCCCATGTCGGCCATGCGGCGGTGCGCGCCGGGGCCGCCGCCCTGCGCGCGGCTCTGGCGGCGGCGCCGGCGCGGCTGGTCGTGGTGGACGCGCTGGAGGACGCCGATCTTCTGACCATCGGCGCCGCGGTCGCCGAGGACGCGCTGGTGACCGGCGGCTCGGGCGTCGCGATGGGGCTGCCCGAGAACTTCCGCCGCGCCGGGCTGCTGGGCGGAGCCGGCGCCGCGTGGCGCGGGCGCGCAGGTCCGGCGGCGGCGCTCAGCGGATCGTGTTCGGAGACCACGCGCGCGCAGGTGGCCGCCCACGCGGGGCCGAAGCTCGCGCTGCACCCGGACGCGGTGGCCTCGGGCCGCATCACGGGGGCGGGGCTCGCGGCATGGCGGCGCGCGCAGCCGGGCGTGCCGCTGGTCTACTCCTCCGACGAGCCCGAGGCGGTGCGCGAGGCGCAGGCGAGGCACGGCGCCGAGGCCATCGCCCACGCCTTCGAGGCCCTGTTCGCCGAGACCGCGCGGCTCTGGGTGGCCGACGGGGTGGAGCGGCTGATCGTGGCGGGCGGCGAGACCGCCGGCGCGGTCGTCGGCGGGCTGGGGCTCGGCGCGCTGTCCATCGGTCCCGAGATCGACCCCGGCGTGCCGGCGATGCGCGCGGGCGATCTGGCGCTGACGCTGAAATCGGGCAACTTCGGCGCGCCGGACTTCTTCGCGAGGGCGGCGGCGCGGCTGGCCGAAGGCGCCTGACGGG
>DAINOD010000096.1:0-11899 GCA_036735545.1 Rubrimonas sp.
GCGCGTCAGGTCAGCGCGGCGCCAGCCCCTGAAGATAGGCGGCGATGGCGGCCAACTCCTCCGGGCCCAGGCTCTGCGCGACCATCTCCATCGCCGCGTTGCGCCGCGCCCCGGATTGGTAGGCCGCGACGGCCTCGATCAGCGACGCTCGCTCCCAGCCGACAATGGCGGGAATGCCCTCCGCCGCGCCGGAGGCCTGATGGCAGCCCATGCACTCGGAAGCGAGGTATTCCCCATAGGCGACGTCGCCCTCGATCGCGAGCGCGGGGTGCTGCTCGCCGGCGAGGAGCGGACCGCCAGCGAGCGCCGCGGCGGCGATCGCGAGAAACCTCATGCCACCGTCACCGCCTGTTCCGCCGTGATCACGGTCCCGTCGTCGTCGGTCCAGACGAAGGCGAAGACGCCGCTCTCGGTCACGCGCGCGGCGAATTCGATGAAGGGGTTCGCCGCGAGCGAGGGTTCGATGTCGCAGGAGAACACGGGCGCGCCGTTGAACGTGCAGGCGAAGCGGTTGACGATCTTGCGCGGGACCAGCGCGCCGTCGGCGTCGCGGCGCTGGCCGCTCTCCATCGGGTGGCTGAGCAAGGTGCGGATCGTCACGATCTCGCCGCTGGCAGCGGTGGCGGGGACGCGGATGCGAGGGCGAGGCTGGGTCATGTGGTCCTCCGGCGCCGGCGCGCTCAACCGGCGCAGCCGCCGACGGTCACGATGACGTCGCGGCGATCGATCAGGAAGGCGCCGCCGCTGGTCTCGGCGACGGCGATCACCGTCTGGCTCTGCGCCAGCCGGATGCGGGTCGTGGCCTCCGCCCGCCCGGACAGCGGCGAGAAGCGGAACGTCACGACGCCGGGATTGGGGTTGCCGTCGGCGACCAGCATCACGGCGCGCACATGATCGGCATCGGTCATCGGGCTGTCGACCGAGACGGATACGGGCACCGAGGCGCCATTCTCAGCAACCTCCGGGATCGTCAGGATCGAGGCGGCGAGCGTCGAGGCGCCGTTGGTGAAGCGGGCGACCAACGCGTCGGCCTCGGCCTTGCCGGCGAGCGCGCGCCCCGGTCTCAGCACGGCCAGAACCGCGGCTCCCTGCGCAAGCTTCAAGGTCGCCCGTCGTGTCATCGCCATCGAACGCCCTCCATCCGCGCCGCGCCATGCGGCCTTCGCAAAGATAGTCATGCCGGGCGCCGGCGGCCACCCCGGCGCGAAGTCCGCGAGCGGTCGCCGGCAAGGTTCTGAAACCATGAGAGAAACGACGCCATACTTTTGCACCGCGGCTCCCTGCGCTATCGACCGTGCGGATAGTCGCACGGGACGGGAGGGACGGGCGTGACGCGCAGGAAGCCTCAGGACTGGCGCAAGCGTTTCGGCGCGGCCAAGGCGCCGCATGTCGTGACGCTGGCGTCGGACTTCGCCGGCGTGAAGGCGGGAATGACGATGCTGATCTCCTCTCCCGCCGAGATCGCCGCCTATGTCGCGGCCATCCCGCGCGGACAATCCCGCAGCGTCGTCCGGCTGCGCGCCGACATCGCCCGGCGGGGCGGCGCCGACGCGATGTGCCCGGTGACGGCGGCGATCTACCTGCGCGTCGTCGCCGAGGTCGCGCTGGAGGACCTCGCCGCCGGCATGCCGCTCGACGCGGTGGTCCCGTTCTGGCGCGTGATCACGCCCGGCGAGAGGATCGCCGCGCGCCTCTCCTGCGGCCCCGAAGGTGTGGAGAACCTCATGCGCCTCGACGCCGCGCCGCAAGGCTGCGACGGCTGAACGCGCGCCCGCCGCCCTCAGCCGGCGAGCAACGCCTCGGCCGCCTGGATGGCGCCCTCGGCGCGGCTTGCGTCGGCGGCGCCGGCCTGCGCGAAGTCGGGCCGGCCGCCGCCGCCCTTCCCGCCCATCGCCTCCGCCGCCGTCCGCGCCAGCTCCACCGCGGAGACGCGGCCCGTCAGGTCGGCCGTCACCCCCGCCGCCACAGCCGCCTTGCCGTCGGAGCGCGCGATCAGCAGGATCGCCGCCGACCCGAGCCGATCCTTGTGCGCGTCGATCAGGCCGCGCAGCTCCTTGCCCGAGACGCCATCGACCACCTGGGCGAGGAACGGCACGCCCGAAACCGACCTCAGCGCCGCCGCCGGCGCATCGCCGCCGCCGAGCGCGAGTTTCTTCTTGAGATCGGCCACCTCGGCCTGGAGCCGGCGGCGCTCCTCGACCAGCGCGGCGACGCGCTCCGGCAGCTCCTCGACCGGCGCCTTCAGCATGGCGGCGGCGCGGCGCAACGCCGTCTCCTGCGCGTCGAGATGGGCCAGGGCCGCCGCGCCAGTCAGCGCCTCGATGCGCCGCACGCCCGACGCCGAGGCGGCTTCGCCGACGATGCGCATCAGCCCGATCTCGCCGGTGCGCCGCACATGAACGCCGCCGCACAGCTCCAGCGAGAAGGTCGCGCCGGCCGGGCCGGCCTCTCCCGCAGGGCGCAGCCCCATCGAGACCACGCGCACCTCGTCGCCGTACTTCTCGCCGAACAGGGCGCGCGCGCCCAACGCCTGCGCCGCCTCGGGGGTCATGATCCGCGTGGCGACCCCCGAGTCCTGGCGGATGTAGGCGTTCACCTCCGCCTCCACCGCCGCGAGCTCCTCGACCGTGACGGCCTTGCCGTGGGCGAAGTCGAAGCGCAGCCGGTCCTGCGCCACCAGCGAGCCGCGCTGCGCGACGTGATCGCCCAGACGGCCGCGCAGCGCCTCATGCAGCAGGTGCGTGGCGGAGTGGTTGGCGCGGATCGCGCTGCGGCGGGCCGCGTCGACGTTCAGCGCCGCCGCCTCTCCCTGCACGATCTCGCCTTCCACCACCTCGACCTCATGAACGAAGAGGTCGCCGGCGCGCTTCACGGTGTCGAGCACGCGGGCGAGGCCGGTCGCCGTGCGGATCTCGCCACGGTCGCCGACCTGACCGCCCGACTCGGCGTAGAACGGCGTCTGGTTCAGCACGATCTGCGCTCTCGCGCCCACCGCGGCCGATCCCACGCGCGCGCCCTCGCGCACGATCGCGGCGACCACGCCCTCGGCCGTCTCGGTCTCGTAGCCGAGGAACTCGGTGGCGCCGATCTCCTCGCGAAGGTCGAACCAGACGGCTGCGTCGGCGTGCTCGCCCGAGCCCGACCATGCTGCGCGCGCCTGCGCCTTCTGCTCGGCCATCGCGGCCTCGAACCCGGCGACGTCGACCGCGCGACCGCGCTCGCGCAGCGCGTCCTGGGTCAGATCGAGCGGAAAGCCGTAGGTGTCGTAGAGCCGGAACGCCGCCGCGCCGGGCAGGGCCGCCGCGTCGGGCAGGCGCGCCAGTTCGTCCTCGAGCAGTCGCAAGCCACGTTCGAGGGTGGCGCGAAAACGCTCCTCCTCAAGCCGCAACGTCTCCTCGATCAGGGGCTGGGCGCGCACGAGTTCAGGGAAGGCCTGCCCCATCTTCGCCACCAGCGCTCGCACGAGGCGGTGCATCAACGGGTCCTGGGCGCCGAGTTGGTGCGCATGGCGCATCGCGCGCCGCATGATCCGCCTCAGGACGTAGCCGCGCCCTTCGTTCGACGGCGTCACCCCGTCGGCGAGCAGGAAGGAGGTCGCGCGCAGGTGATCGGCCACGACGCGGTGGTGGATGCGGCCGGGCCCGTCGGGCTCGACGCCCGTCGCGTGGGCCGAAGCCTCGATCAGCGCCCGCATGACGTCGGTGTCGTAGTTGTCGTGCTTGCCCTGCAGAACGGCGCCGATGCGCTCCAGCCCCATGCCGGTGTCGATCGAGGGGCGCGGCAGGCTCTCGCGCCGGCCATCCTCGAACTGCTCGAACTGCATGAAGACGAGGTTCCAGATCTCGATGAACCGGTCCCCGTCCTCGTCCGGGCTTCCCGGGGGGCCGCCGGGGATGTGGGAGCCGTGATCGAAGAAGATCTCCGAGCACGGCCCGCAGGGGCCCGTTGCGCCCATGGACCAGAAGTTGTCGGATGTCGCGATGCGGATGATGCGCGCGTCGGGCAGCCCGGCGACCTTGCGCCAGAGCGCCGCGGCCTCCTCGTCGTCGTGATAGACGGTGACCAGCAGGCGGTCGGCAGGCAGCCCGAACTCCCTCGTCACCAGCTCCCACGCCAGCGGAATGGCGCGTTCCTTGAAGTAGTCGCCGAAGGAGAAGTTGCCCAGCATCTCGAAGAATGTGTGGTGGCGCGCGGTGTAACCGACATTGTCGAGGTCGTTGTGCTTGCCGCCGGCGCGCACGCACTTCTGACTGGTCACGGCGCGGACATAGTCACGCTTCTCGACGCCGGTGAAGACGTTCTTGAACTGCACCATGCCGGCGTTCGTGAACATCAACGTGGGGTCGTTGCGCGGCACCAGCGGCGAGCTGTCCACCACGGCGTGACCGTGCTTGCCGAAATAGTCGAGGAAGGTCGACCGGATGTCGTTCAGCGAGCTCATCAGACGGTCTCCGCACGCGAAAGGCGCGCCCCCGGACGGGGGCGCAGCCGGCGGCGACATCTAGCCGGGCGCGGCGCTGCTGTCCACGCAGCCGCCCCTCAGTCCTCGACGACGCCGTCCTCCTCGCCCGCCGCCATGGCGAAGTCGAGGCCGTGAGCCGCGCGGATGCGGTCCTCGATGGCGAGCGACACGTCGGGGTTCTCGCGCAGGAAGGTCTTGGCGTTCTCGCGCCCCTGTCCGATGCGCTGGTCGGCGAAGGAGAACCAGGAGCCCGACTTCTCGACCACCCCGGCCTTGACGCCGAGATCGATCAGCTCGCCCGTCTTCGAGATGCCTTCGCCATACATGATGTCGAACTCGACCTGCCGGAACGGCGGCGCCACCTTGTTCTTCACCACCTTGACCCGCGTGGTGTTGCCCACGACCTCGTCGCGATCCTTGATCGCGCCGATGCGGCGGATGTCGAGGCGCACGGAGGCATAGAACTTCAGCGCGTTGCCGCCCGTCGTGGTCTCGGGGCTGCCGAACATCACGCCGATCTTCTGGCGGATCTGGTTGATGAAGATCACCATGCAGCGCGACCGGCTGATCGAGGCGGTCAGCTTGCGCATGGCCTGGCTCATCAGCCGGGCCTGGGCGCCCACCGTGGCGTCGCCCATGTCGCCCTCCAGTTCGGCGCGCGGCGTCAGCGCGGCGACCGAATCGACCACGATCACCGAAACCGCTCCGGAGCGCACCAGCGTGTCGGTGATCTCCAGCGCCTGTTCGCCCGCGTCGGGCTGCGAGATCAGCAACTCGTCGATGTTCACACCGAGCTTGCGCGCATATTGCGGGTCCAGCGCATGCTCGGCGTCGACGAAGGCGCAGACGCCGCCCTTCTTCTGCTCCTCCGCCACCACATGCAGCGCCAGCGTGGTCTTGCCGGAGCTCTCGGGGCCATAGATCTCGATGATCCGCCCCTTGGGCAGGCCGCCGATGCCCAGCGCGACGTCGAGACCGAGCGAGCCGGTCGAGATCGCCTCGATGTCCATGGCCGGGTCGCGCGACCCCAGCTTCATGATCGAGCCCTTCCCGAAGGCGCGCTCGATCTGCGCAAGCGCTGCGTCCAGCGCCTTCTGCTTGTCCATGTCGCGCCTTTCGAGGAGCCTGAGCACGTCCTGCGTCATCGCGGATTTCCCCCTGCAAGGCAACGGGCGCTCGGCCCAGCCGTGTTCATGAAGCGTTCCTTAGCACGGTTGGAACGCAAGGGGAACGGAAATCTGCGCGCGTCTCAGCCGGAGACACACTCCTTGACCTTGGCTGTCAACTCGTTGAGCGAGAAGGGCTTGGCGAGAAAGTGGCAGGCGCCGACGCCCTCCATGCTGCGCTTCATCGCATCCTCGGCGTAGCCCGAGACGAAGACCACCTTCACGTCGGGGCGGAGCTTGCGCGCCTCGCGCACGGTGGAGGGACCATCCATGCCGGGCATCACGACATCCGAGACGATCACGTCGATGGCGAGTTCGGGGTCGGCGAGGATGTCCAGCGCATCCTCCCCCGACGCGGCCTCTAGGACTTCGTAGCCGCGCATCTTCAGCGCGCGCGCGGCGAAGGCGCGGACCGGGGTCTCGTCCTCGATCAGCAGGACCACGCCCTGGCCGGTCAGGTCCGCCGCCTTGGCTGGTCTCGGCGGCGGCGCGGGCTTCGGTTCAGGTCCGCCCTCGTGGCGCGGCAGATAGATGGTGAAGGTCGAGCCCAGACCGGGCGTGCTGTCGACAAAGATGAAGCCGCCGGTCTGCTTGACGATGCCGTAGACCGTGGAGAGCCCGAGGCCGGTGCCCTCGCCCGCGCGCTTGGTGGTGAAGAAGGGCTCGAAGATCTGGTCGATCTTGTCGCCGGGAATGCCGTGGCCGTGGTCCTCCACGTCGACGCGCACATAGTCGCCCTTGGGCATCACCGCGCGCCCTCGACGCTGTTCGGCCGCGATTCGCGCGTTGGACGTGCGGATCATGACGCGCCCGCCCTCGGGCATGGCGTCGCGGGCGTTCACGACGAGGTTCATGATCACCTGCTCGAACTGCCGCTCGTCGACCTTCACCAGCCCGAGGTCGGGCGCGTGCTCGATGCGCAGCGCCACGCGTTCGCCCAGCAGGCGGTTCAGAAGGTGGCTGGTCTCGGTCAGGGTGTCGGCGAGGTTGACCACACTCGGCCGGAGCGTCTGCTTCCGCCCGAAGGCCAGAAGCTGCCGCACGAGGCCCGCCGCGCGGTTGGAGTTCTGCTTGATCTGGGTGAGGTCGGCGTAGTCGAGGTCGCCCGCCTCCTTGCGCTGCAACAGCAGGTCCACGTGACCGCCGATGGCTGTCAGCAGGTTGTTGAAGTCGTGCGCGACGCCGCCCGCGAGCTGTCCCACCGCCTGCATCTTCTGGCTCTGGACGAATTGCGCCTCGAGCGTCTTGAGTTCGGTCGCATCGGCGAGCACGGCGACAAGGCCCTCGGCGCCCTCGATCTCGAACCGGGTGAGCGCGACCTGAAGGAACACCTCGCGACCGTCCGGCTCGGCGCGGGCGATCTCGGGCCGCCCGCTCGAATCGCCGCGCAGGGCCTCGGCGACGCGAGTCTCCATCGAGCGTCCCAGCCCCTCCACCAGGGCGCCGATCCGCGCGCCGGCGGCTGCGCCCGGGCCGAGCAGCGCCCGCGCGGCGGCGTTGGCGAAGACGATGGCGCCGTCCGAGTCGAGCCGCGCCAGCGCCACGGGCAGCGATTCGATGAAGGCGTCAGGCGCGAATGCGGGGCCGGAGGCGGGGCCCTGAACGGCCGGCTCGACGAGCCAGAGCAGCCGGTCGGGCGCCAGAGCGCGGGCGCTGACCACCATCGCGCCAGCCTCCGCGGCCAGTATCTCCGCCGCCACGCCCCCGTCGCGAGCGTCGGCGATCAGGCGATAGGCCAGCGCCTCGGGCGCGTCGCTCCAGCGCGCCAGCGCCTCGGCCACCACTCCGGGCTGAGGCCCCTCGCCCGCGAAGGCCGCCGCTGACGCCAGCACGCGACCCTCGGCGTCGGTCAGCGCGGCCGGGCGCTGCGCGCCGCCGAGGAGATCGTCGAAAGCCGCGGTCTCGGCGGCGGTGCGACGGCGGCGCGCCGTCCAGACCGCGATAGCCGCGGCGGCCACCAGCAGCGCGCCGGCTGTCGCCGCGACCGCGAGCCAGCGCAGCGCGCCGCCCGACAGCGCGTCGGCGAGCGCGGCAGCCGCGAGCGCGCCCAGCGCCGCCAGCGCCGCCAGCCGGATATGTCCGGCATCACGCGACGTCTCAGCACTTCGCCGGAAGCTCATGACCGTGCTCATATTGTGCCGCTAAACGCGCATTGCGGCGGCGATGCGGCGGCGGCGGTCTCGCCAAGGGCGCGATCCGCGCGAAGCCGCGCCGCAAAAAAGCCGTCCGCGCCCTGGGACGGGCGAATCACGAGCGTCGCCGACGCGCCGTCGGGCCAGCGGTCCACCTGCCCCTCGTTCTCGGCGGCGAGGATCGAGCAGGTTGCATAGACCAGCCGGCCGCCCGGCCGCACGCAGCGCGCCGCCTGCGCGAGGATGGCGCGCTGCAGGGCGACCAGCTCCGCCAGGCGCGCGGGCGTCAGCCGCCACTTCGCCGCCGGATCGCGCCGCCAGGCGCCGGAGCCCGAGCACGGCGCGTCCACCAGAACCATGTCGCAGCGGCCCGCGAGGGCGTCCAGGTCACCGGCGCCGACGATTTCGGCGCGGGCGCCGGCGCGCGCGAGACGGGATGGCAGGTCGGCCATGCGCCGCGGCGCCGCGTCGTGGGCGATCAGCCGCCCGCGCCCGGCCATCGCGCCGGCGAGCGCCAGCGTCTTGCCCCCGCCGCCGGCGCAGAAGTCCAGCACCGTCTCGCCCGGCCGCGCCTCGGCGAAGGCGGCGACCGCCTGGCTCGCGGCGTCCTGCAACTCGACGAGGCCCTCGGCGTAGGCGGCGGTCCGCGCCACCGGGGCGCCTGGCGCGGCGCGCAGGGCGTAGGGGGCGAGGGCGAGAGGGTCGCTCGCGACGCCCTGCTCCGCCAGCGCGGCCCGAGCAGCCTCCCGCGTCGACCGCAGCGCGTTGACGCGCAGGTCGAGCGGCGCGCGGCTGCGCAGGGCGCCCATCGACGCCTCGAAGTCGGCCCCGAGGCTGAGGCGCAGCGCCCCGTCGAGCCAGTCGGGATAGTCGAGCCGCACCGGGTCCGGCGGCGGCGGCGGCGGCGCGGCGAGCGCGGCGCGCTCGGCCGCCGAAAGGGGAGACGGCGCGTGACGTCCGCCGTCGAACAGCGCCGCCGGGTCTGCGCCGCGGTCGCTCAGCGCGCCGATCACGACGGCCCGGGCGCCAGCGTCGCGCAGGGGCCAGGCCAGCGAGCGGCGACGGCGCAGGCACTCGAACAGAAGGTCGGCGATCGCCGCCCGGTCGCCCGAACCGGCATAGCGGTTGCTCCGGCCCCAGCCGGCGAGAACACGCTCCGCCGGCGTCGCGGAGGCCTCCACCTCGCCGAGCAGGGCGATCGCCGCGGCGGCCCGCGCGGCAGGCGTCACGGCCGCGCGGGAGCGTGACGCCGCAGCGGCGGCCTGACCGGATATCGCTGGCGACACATGATCCGCAGAGGACGGTCCTCGACCCCGGCTGTCAAGCGGCCGACGCGCTCGGCGCGTCGGGGGACAGCGCGGCGATCGCCTCGACCAGCGCCAGTGGAAGGAAAGGCTTGCGCAGCACGGCGCGCGCTCCGAGCTCCTGCGCCAGGGGCAGGAAGTCCGCCGTGACGGTGCGGCCGCCGCCGGACATCGCGACGATGCGCAGCGCGGGGTTGGCGCGGCGGGCGTTGGCGATCACCTCCAGCCCGTCGCAGCCGGGCATCATCAGATCCGTGACCAGAACCTCGGCCGCGCGCATCAGTTCGCGGTCGCGTGAGATCAGCCCGTCGCCGACCGCGATCACCTCGTGCCCCGCGTCCTCCAGCTCCTCGGCGAGCAGCGCCCGCAAGGCCTCCTCGTCCTCGAACAGCACGATGCGCGCCATGGTCTAGTCCTCCGTCGCGAGGGGCAGGAACACCCGCACCGTCGTACCCGAATCCGGCCGCGTCTCGATGACGATGCCGCCCCTGTGCCGCATCACGACGCCCGAGACGGCGGCGAGGCCGAGCCCGGTGCCCTCGCCGACCGGCTTGGTGGTGAAGTAGGGCTCGAAGACGTGCCGCAACACCGCCGCGCTCATGCCGACGCCGTCGTCGGCGACGGACAGGCGCGCATAGCGCCCGGTCGAGAGGATGCCGACGAACGCCCGCGGCCGCCCCGGCTCGCTCTCGTCCACCACGATCGCCGGCCCGTCGCCGAGCCGCTCGCGCAGGCCGGAGGCGCGGCCGCCCTCGACGGCCACGGCCTCCAGCGAGACCCGCACCGCGCCGGAGCGGCCCCGCATCGCATGCGCCGCGTTGACGCAGAGGTTGGCCAGCACCTGATGCGCGCCGGTCGGGTCGCCCTCGATCCAGAGCGGCGTGTCGGGCAGCGCGCGCTCCAACGCCACGTCCCGGCCCACGCTGGCGGCGAGCCAGTCGAGCGTCTGCCCCACGCTGGCGCGCAGGTCGAGCCGGACCCGCTCCGCGGGGCGGGACCGGGCGAAGTCCAGGATCTGGGCGATCAGCGCCGTGCCGCGGTCGGCGGCCTTCACGATCTCCTCCAGCCGCGCCCGGGCGCGGGGATCGTCGGGGCCCTTGCGTCGCGCGGCGTCGGCATAGCCGAGGATGATGGCCAGGATGTTGTTGAAGTCATGCGCGACGCCCGCCGCCATCCGCCCCAGCGCCGCCTGCTTCTGCGCCTCGTGGAAGCGCGCCGAGGCGCGGCGGCTCTCGGCGTCGCTTTCGGCCAGCGCCGCCGAGAGGGCGTTGAAGCGCGCCGTCAGCACGCCCAGTTCGTCGTCGGTCTGGATGGCGACGCGCAGACCCCGGGCGCCGGCGCCCACGCGCGCCATGCCGTCGATCAGCTCGCCGAGACTTTCGCGCAACGAGCGGCGCATGGCCCAGAACGCGACGCCGAGCGCGAGCGCCGAGCCGATCAGCGACACGATGAGCAGCAGTTCCCGCGGCTGGCCGGTGATCGGGCTGATCGGCGGCACCAGCGCGAGGGTCGCCGCAATCGAGGCCCCCGGCGCCAGCGCGCCGCCGGCGACCACAAGCGCGAGCTTCAGCGTCAGCGACGCCTCGCCGGTCGGCGCGATCATGCCGTCGCGCTCGAACAGCGCCAGCCGCAGACGCCGGACATGCTCGGCGACGAGGAAATAGGCGACGTAGGGCAACAGCAGGCACCACGCGAGCGCGCGCGCCACCAGCAGGGCCACCGTATCGGCGGTGAGCGGAAGGCCCCAGACGAGAAACGGCGTCACGAGAAAGGACGACGCCGAGAACAGCGCCGCCACGAGCAAAGCCCAGAGGCCGCTCAGCCGCGCCAGCCGGCCGAGCCGCTCACGCGCCGCCTCGGCCGACCCCGCGCCCTGCAGATGGCGGGCGACCGGCGCGAACAGCAGGCGGGCGCCGAGCAGGTTCAGCGCCACGAGGAAGATCGCCACCTCCGGCAGCCGGGCGAGGATCGCGGCCGGCGTTCCGGCCAGCGCGCAGAACACGCCCCACAGGAACAGATCCAGCCAGCCCATCGAGGTCAGCGCCGCGGCGTATCCCAGCCAGGGGCCCCCGCCATCCAGCCAGCCCGCCCGATGGCCGGTATGGCGCGCGCAAGCCGGCGCGTCGGCCAGCGCCGCCACGCCCGGTCTCAGGCCGCGCCGCGAACCGCGCCGAAGCGCAGGGGAGCGCGCGCCTCGGCGGCGCCGGCATGGCCGTGGGGGATGCGCACGGCGAAGCGCGCGCCCCTGAGCGGCGCGCCTTCGAGAGCGATGTCGCCGCCCATCAGCCGCGCGAGACGGATGGCGATGGCCAGACCCAGCCCGACGCCGCCGAAGCGGCGCGTCATCGACCCGTCGGCCTGGGCGAAGGCGTCGAACAGGCGCG
The DNA here is from genome assembly GCA_036735545.1 of Rubrimonas sp. Taxonomy (GTDB): domain Bacteria; phylum Pseudomonadota; class Alphaproteobacteria; order Rhodobacterales; family Rhodobacteraceae; genus Rubrimonas. The sequence goes on from DAINOD010000096.1 coordinate 11,449, forward strand.
CGACGGCCTCGGGTGACACGCCCGGGCCGGTGTCGGAGACTTCGTAGGTCAGCTCCACGCCCTTGATGTCGCGGCGTCCGGACCGGACGCGCAACCGCACCGCGCCTGTCTCCGTGAACTTGATGGCGTTGTCGATCAGCTTGCCAAGGAGTTGCGCGAGCCGCTCGTGATCGCCCGCCACAGCCTCGGGGGCGTCGGCGTCGCGGGAGACATCGAAGGCGAGCCCCTTCGCGCTGGCCGCCGGACCATGGGCCGCGCGCAGCGCGGCGAGGAGGCGCTCCAGGTCGACCCGCCCGGATGACAGCGACAGCCGCTCGGCGTCGAGCGCGGCCAGATCGAGGATGTCGTTGAGCGTGCCCAGCAGCGCCTCGCCCGACTCGGCGATGCGCTCGACGCAGGCGCGCTGCTTCTCGTCCAGCGTGGACCCCGCGAGGATGCCGGCGAAGCCTAG
>DAINOD010000097.1:0-11720 GCA_036735545.1 Rubrimonas sp.
TCCGCCCCGTCGTCCGCCCCGTCGTCCGCCCCGTCGTCCGCCCCGTCGTCCGCCCTTTCGTCAGCCGTCTCCACGACCGGGGCGGCTTCGTCCGGCGCCTCGGCCCGCTCGGGCGCCGGCTCGATCGTCGGGCGCGCGTCTGCGGCGGGAGCCGGCTCGTCCGCTGCGGCGACGGCTTCGGCGCGCGCGGCCGGGCGCGGCGGCGGCGGCGGGGCCGCGACAGCCGTCGCGGCAGGGGCGGGGCCTGCGTCGCCCGGCGCCTCGGTCGCCTGCGAGCCGGCGTCGCGCAGCGCCGCCGACGGCGCGGGCCGCGGCGCGCCAGGGGCGACGTCGACCACGATGCGCCCGTCGTCGAGCCGGCCGACCCGCGCGCCGCAGGGGCAGGCCAGCGTCAGCCTCAGCGTGTCGCCCTCGGCGGCTACGCCGGTCACGCGGCTCATGCGCACCGCCCGCGCGCTGGCGGGGTCCAGCACGGCGCCGTCGACGCGCAGGCTCAGCACGTCGCCCTCCACGCCCCACTCGAAGGCGGCGGCGCGCGGCGCGTCGATGACGATGCGCGAATAGGCCTCATGCTCGCCCGCGCGCACGCGCAGCGCCTGCTGGGCCAGCGCGCCCTGCGCCGCCAGCGCCAGCGCCGCCGTGACGACCGCGATCCTCATCCGCCGGACCCGCTGCGGGTGTTGCTCAGCGCCTCCTCGAGCTGGGTGAAGCTCGGGCGCCACTCGCGCGGCGTGTTCTGGCGGCCGACCTCGATGCAGATGTCCACGGCGTGCTTGTGGAGGTTGGCCACCAGCACCTCGCGGATCAGCGAATAGAACTGCTGCTCGGTGTCGACGACCGCCTTCACCTTCGAGGCGAAGGGCCCGACGAAGCCGTAGGCGAGGAACACGCCGAGAAAGGTGCCGACCAGCGCGCCGCCGATCATCTTGCCCAGCACCTCCGGCGGCTGGTCGATCGAGGCCATGGTCTTGATCACGCCCAGCACCGCGGCGACGATGCCCAGCGCGGGCAGCCCGTCCGCCATCGCCTGCAGCGCGTGGCTGGAGTGCATCGCATGATGGTGCTTGGCCTCGAGCTGCTTCTCCAGCACCTCCTCGACCTGGTGCGGGTCGTCGTAGTTCATCGACCCGGCGCGCAGCGTGTCGCAGATCAGGTCTACAGCGATCTGATCCTTCTGAATCTTCGGATACTTGGAGAAGATCGCGCTCGACTGCGGGTTCTCGATGTGCTCCTCCAGCTCCACCGGCGCGGAGCGGGAGACGCGCAGCAGCTCGAACAGCAGGCAGAGCAGATCCTGCACGTCCTTCTTGCCCCACTTGGGGCCCTTGAACACCTTGCCGACGTCGCCGAGCGTGTGCTTCACGACGGGGCCTTCGTTGGCGATGAGAAAGGCGCCGACCGCCGCGCCGCCGATCATCATCATCTCGAAGGGCAGGGCCTTCAGAATCAGCCCGAACTTGCCGCCGGCCAGCATGTAGCCGCCGAACACCATCGCGAAGACGATGAGTATGCCTGCGATGCCGCCCATTCTGGACCCTTCCTGTCGCGCTTCTGCGGGGGCGGCGTCTCCCCGCACCCGGCCTTATTTCGCGGTCGCCGTGAAGAATTGCTGAACGGGACCGCCCGAGCGCGCGCTCAGGGCGTCGCGGCGGCCTCTGCGCCGACGTGCCGACCGGCCATGATCACCGTCACGGCGTAGGCCGTCGGCGCATCCATGGCGGCCAGGATCGCGGCGGCCGCGTCGGCGCGCATCCGGGCGAGAAAGCCCGCCGCGAAGCGCGGGTCCATCTCGGCGAAGACCTGCGCGGCGTCCTTGGCCTTCATGGTCTCGTAGACGCCGACCAGATGCGCCACGTCGCGCTCCGACGCGCCGTCCGCCAGGGCCAGCGTCGCCGCCAGCGCCGCCTCCGCCTCCTCCAGCCGCGCGATCTCGGCGCGGATGCGGGATTCGGCGACCGTGAGCAGGCTCTCGCGCTCGGCGACGCGCGCCTGCTGGGCCTCCAGCGCCGCGGCGCGCTCGCGGATCGCGGCGATGAGCGGCCCCGGGTCGGCGCCGCAGGCCGCGGCCTGCTCGGCGAGGGTCGGGGCGCGGGCGGGACCCGCGCGCGGCGGGGCGGTGGGCTCCGCCGGGGCGGCGCCGGTCTGGGCGATGGCGGCGCCCATGTCGCCGACCCGCACCGCGGCCGATGCGACGAAGCACAGCGCGATGAAGGTCAGCGTCCGCGTCCGGCCCGCGGTCCGGCGCACCGCCGGGGCAGGAGCCCGGCCCGGGGTCGGCCCCTTCATGGCGCGTTCTCCCACTGCGTCGCGGCGGCGCGCCGGGCGTTGACGGCGGCGCGAAGGGGCGTCGGCTCGGCGTCCTCCTCCCCGGCCGCCTTGTCGCGGCGCGGGGCGACGGGGCGGGCGCGCGCGTTCTCGTGCAGCGAGGCCAGCAGCAGCTCCAGTCGCCCGGCGGCCATCTCGGCGCGCGCGGTCAGCTGGCTGAGCGAGCGTGTCTGGTCGCCGGTGGCGGACTTGGCCGCCTCCAGCGAGCCGCGCAACTCGTCCACCTGGCGCGACAGCGCCGCGATGGCCGCGCCGAGGCCGCTGTCGAGGTCCTTCAGCGCCCCCAGGCGCTTCGCCAGCACGTGGCAGTAGAACGCAGCGCCCACGGCGCCCGAGATCAGCAAGACGTCGGCGATCAGCTCCATCGGGGTTCTCCCCTTCCTTCTCGACGCGCTCAGCGCAGGATGAATTCCGAGACCAGCAGGTCGCGCACGACGCCCTCGCCGGTGACGACCTGGACGCGGCGCAGCATCTGCGCGCGCATCCTCAGCAGCGCCGCGGGGTCCTCGACGTCGTCGGGACTGACCGCGCGCAGGTAGGTGTTCAGCGCGTCGCGCACGCGGGGCTGCACGACCGTCACCGCCTCGCTCCGGCCGGGCTCGATCTCGAGATGGCCGACGAACTGGAGCTGGCGCAGCTGCGCGCCCGATCCGAGCGTGATGACGATGGGTTCGAGCTGGATGAACTCCGACAGCGGCGGCGCTGCGGCGACGGTCGCCGTGGCGGGGGCTTCGACCGGCGCGGGCGCCTTCTCCGGGGTCGGCACGAAGCCTGCGTAGACGGCGAAGAATCCCGCGCCGCCGAGCGCCACCGCGAGCGCGGCGCCCACGATGAGGCCAGTCTTGCCGCCCTTTTTCGCCGCTTCGGCCATGCGCTCCAACCCTGCGGGCGCCGTCCGTCGCGACCCCCGCGGTCTTCTGCTGTAGCGGGCGGGGCTAAACGGGTTGTTAAACGGGATTGTCCAAACGTGCCTCCAGCGACGCCGGCCCAGCGAAGGGGCGGTGGACTTTCAAGGACTGAAGGGCGCTGGCGTGGGTCGATTCGGGGCACTGTGGTCGGCGCTGGAGCCGCGTCAGCGGCTTGTGGCCGTTCTGGCGCTCGGCGCGCTGGCGGCTGTGGTGTTCGCGCTGGTGCGCGCCGCCCAGACGCCGTCGATGGCCACGCTCTACGCCGGCCTCGACAACGCCGCCGCGGGCGAGGTCGCCGCGGCGGTCGAGGGTCTGGGCGTGCCCGTCGAGGTGCGCGGCAACGCCGTGCTGGTGCCGGTGCGCGAGCGCGACCGCCTGCGCCTCGCGCTCGCCGCCGACGGGCTGCCGCGCAGCGGGCCGCGGGGCTACGAGATCCTCGAAAGCGTCGACGGCTTCGGCACCACCTCGGAGATGTTCGAAGCCAGCTACTGGCGCGCCAAGGAGGGCGAACTGGCCCGCACCATCCTCGCCGCGCCGGGCGTGCGGACGGCGCGCGTGCACATCGCCAACCCGGTCGGCCGGCCCTTCCAGCGCGGCGCGAGGCCGACGGCCTCGGTCACGGTCACAACAAACTACGGCCCGCTCGAGCCCCAGATGGCGGAGGCGATCCGCTACATGGTCGCCTCCGCCGTCGCGGGTCTCGACCCGTCCTCGGTCTCCGTGATCGACGCCGCTCACGGGGCCGTCCTGCGCATGGGCGAGCAGGCGGGTTCGGCGCGATCGGGCGCCCAGAGCGGCGCGGGGCGCGAGGCGCAGCTGCGCGCCGAGGTCGAGCGCCTGCTGGCCGCGCGGGTCGGCGAGGGCAAGGCGATCGTCACCGTCGCGGTCGACGCTGCGACCGAGAGCGAAACCATCGTCGAGCGGATCATCGATCCGACCAGTCGAATCGCCATCAGCACCGACACGCGCGAGGTGACCGAAAACTCCACGGGCGGCGTCGGTGGTGCGGCCACGGTCGCTTCGAACCTGCCCCAGGCGGGCGGCGGCGCGGAGCAGCAGGCCACCCGCAACCGCGCCGAGACCGAGGAGCGGGTGAACTTCGAGATCAGCCAGACCACCCGCGAGCGCGTCCGACCCGCCGGCGAGGTCCGCCGGCTGACCGTGGCGGTGCTGGTGGACGGCGTCTCGCGCTTCGACGACGCCGGAACCCGGACATGGGAGCCGCGCAGCCAGGCCGAACTCGACCAGCTGCGCCAGCTCGTGCAGGCGGCGGTGGGCTACGACGCCGAACGCGGCGACGTGGTGACGGTGGAGATGCTGGAGTTCGCCGACCGCCCGGTCATCGGCGTCGAGGCGGTCTCGGGCATGGCGCAGTTCCTCGAGCGCAACGCCATGAACATGATCCAGATGGCCTTCCTCGGCGCGGTGGCGCTGGGCCTCGCTCTGTTCGTGCTGCGCCCGCTGATGCGCGCGGCCGAGGCGCAGGCGCTGCCCGAGCCGGTGGCCGCGCCGCTGCTCGACTACGCCGACAACGCGCGCAACGAACGCGAGGACTCCGAGCCCGAGCCCGACCGGATCGAGATGCTGAAGGACACGTTCGCCGAGCGCCGCGACGACAGCGCCAGCGTGCTGCGGAGCTGGCTGGAGCGCGACGTGCAGGAGGCTTCGGAGACCGAGGGCGAGGCGCGATGAGAGCGGCCGTGCTGCGACTGGAGGATTTCGGCGGCGGCGCACCCTCCCGCGCAGACCGCGAGGCGCAGGAGCAGGCGGCCGCGCGCGCCCGCGGCGAGGGTCATGCGGCGGGCTACGCCGAGGGCTACGCCGCGGCCATGGCGGCCGGGGAGGCCGAGGACCGCGCGGCGGTGGTCGCGCTGCGCGAGGCGGTGCAGGACCTCGAACTGACGCAGGCCGCCGCGCGCGCCGACGCGCTGGCCCGCCTGCGTCCCGTCATCGAGGCGCTCGCCCGCGTCGCGGCGCCCGAGGCCGCCGCGCGCGGTTTCGCCGGCACGCTGGCCGAGGCCGTGGAGCGCCGGCTCGCCGGCGACGGCGCGCCCCGGCTGGCGGCCCGCGTGGCGCCGGAGCGGGTCGAGGGCGTGGCGCTCAGGCTGGGCGACCGGGTCGAGGTGCGGCCCGACCCGGCGCTGACGGGCGCGCAGGCGCGGCTGGAATGGACGGGCGGCGGCGCAGAGATCGACGTGGACGGCTGCCTCGCCGCCGCGCGCGAAGCCGTCGCGATTTTCTTCGACGAGGCGGAACGGGAGGCGAGACATGTCGGATGAGGACGCCGCGGCGGACGCGGTGCTGCGCAAGGCCGTGGACGTCGCCGAACGCCAGAAGGCGATCTTCGGCGTGCCGGTCGAGGTCACGGTGTCGGTCGGCAAGGCCCGGCCGCTGATCTCGGAGATCGTGTCGCTGCGGCGCGATTCGATCCTGCCGCTGGACAGCCGGATCGAGGATCCGGTGGAGGTCTATGTCGGCTCCCAGCTCATCGCGCGCGGCGAGCTGCAGGAGCTGGACGAGGACGTGGGCCGGCTCGGCGTGCGGCTGACCGAGATCATGGATCTGGGGAATGGCGGCTGAGCCGGCGCCCCGGCGGTCTCACGCGCCCGCGGCGTCGCGCGCCGCGGGCGCGCTGGCGCTCTGCGCGCTCGTCGCGTTCGCCGGACCGGCCGCCGCGCAGTCGCTGTCGATCGACCTGGGCGGCGAGGGCGGCTCGCTGACCGCCCGGCTCGCCCAGCTTTTCGTGCTGGTCACGCTGCTGAGCCTCGCGCCCGGCCTCGCGATCATGGTCACCTGCTTTCCCTTCATGGTGACCACGCTGTCGATCCTGCGCCAGGCCATCGGCGTGCAGCAGGCCCCGCCCAACATGATGATCGTCAGCCTCGCGCTGTTCCTGACCTACTTCGTCATGGAGCCGGTCGCGCAGGAGAGCTGGCGCGCCGGCGTCCAGCCGCTGATCGAGGGAACCATCGACGAGGAGGAGGGCGTGGCGCTCGCCTTCGAGCCCTTCCGCGTCTTCATGGAGGGCCGCGTCGACCCGAACACGCTGGCCGTGATGATCGAGGCCTCGCCCCAGCGCGACACGCTGGCCGACGATGCGCGCCCCCCCGCCTCGGTGCTGATCCCGTCCTATCTGATCAGCGAGATCCAGCGCGGCTTCGAGGTGGGTTTCCTGATCTTCCTGCCCTTTCTCATCATCGATCTGGTCATAGCCTCGGTGCTGATGTCGATGGGCATGATGATGGTGCCGCCGGCGGTGGTCGCGCTGCCCTTCAAGCTCGCCTTCTTCGTCGTCGCCGACGGCTGGACGTTGCTCGCCGGCGCGCTCGTGCGCGGCTACGCGGGCTGAGGAGGAAAGCCTGTGCCGCCCAACCTGCCCGCCCCGGTCGCGATGAAGCTCGCTCCCGGCATGGAGATGAAGCCGGTCGGGAGCGGCGACAAGACCGGCGACCTGTCGCGGCTGGCGAAGATGAGCCTGGCCGACAAGGCCGCGCTCATCATCGCCGCGCTCGGCCCCGAATCGGCGCCCCATGTCCTCCAGGGCATGAGCGAGACCACAATCCGCCGCTTCGCCCAGGCCATGAGCGCGCTGGGCACCGTCACGCCCGACGTGCTCGACGCGGTGATCGACGAGTTCACCAAGGAGCTGGGCGCCCGCAACCAGATCAAGGTCGGCGCGTCCGAGGCGCGCAAGATCCTCAAGGAGCTGCTCGACGACGACAGCGTTTCGCGAATCATGGACGACGTGGACGTCTCCGGCGGACGCACGCTGTGGGAGCGGCTGTCCAACAGCTCCGACCAGGCGCTGGCGGGCTTCCTGCGCCACGAGCACCCCCAGACCGCCGCCGTCGTGCTGTCGAAGATGCGCGCCGAGAAGGCCGCCCGAATCCTCGAACGCCTCGACCCCCAGTTCGCGCAGGTGATCGTGCTGCGGCTGGCGCGCGTGCCGCGGCTCGATTCCGAGGTCATGGAGCTGCTGAAGGACGTCATCACCAACGAATTCCTCGCCGTGATGCAGCGCGAGCAGGCCACGCGCCGCCCGGCCGACGTCATCGGCGCCATGATGAGCGCGGTGTCCTCCGCCGCGCGCACTCGCCTGCTGGAGCAGCTGGAGCAGGAGCGGCCGAAGATCGCCCGTCAGGTCCAGAAGGTCATGTTCACCTTCGTGGACATCACCGAGCGCGTGGACCCCAAGGACGCGGCCGTGCTGCTGCGCGCGGTGGACGAGAAGACGCTGATCGTCGCGCTGAAGCTCGCCGAGCACAACGCGCCCAAGGTCGTCGACTTCGTGCTGGGCAACATCTCCAAGCGCCTCGCCCAGCGTCTGGAGGGCGAGATCAAGGGCCACCCCGAGGTCAAGCATCGCGAGGGCGAGGCGGCCCAGTCCGAACTGGTCCGCGCCGTCCGCGAGCTTGCCCGGCAGGGCGAATTGAAGCTGATGGAGCTGGACGAGGAAGAATAGCGGCGCGGCGACACGCCGCGCATCCGGCGTGCGTTCCGGGATGCACCTGTGATCGTGCTATGGTGCCCGATAAGTGTGCACCGCCGCACCGCGACCGAGGGGTCACCATGAGCGCCGAGCCGAGCTTCCGCCAGTCAGTCGACATCATGTTCGGCCGCGCCGCGGCCCTGCTGGACCTGCCGCCCGGGCTGGAGGAGAAGATTCGCGTCTGCAACAGCTGCTACACCGTGCGCTTCGGCGTGCGGCTGCGCGGCGGCATCACCACCTTCACCGGCTACCGCGCCGTCCATTCGGAGCACATGGAGCCCGTGAAGGGCGGCATCCGCTACGCGCCCAGCGTGAACCAGGACGAGGTCGAGGCGCTGGCCGCGCTGATGACCTACAAGTGCGCGCTGGTGGAGACGCCCTTCGGCGGCTCCAAGGGCGGGCTGACCATCGATCCGCGCGAGTGGAACGAGGAGGAGCTGGAGCGCATCACCCGCCGCTTCGCCTACGAGCTGATCAAGCGGTCGCTGATCCACCCCAGCCAGAACGTGCCGGCCCCGGACATGGGCACCGGCGAGCGCGAGATGGCCTGGATCGCCGACCAGTTCGCCCGCATGAACACCACGGAGATCGACGCCCGCGCCTGCGTCACCGGCAAGCCGCTGAACGCGGGCGGCATCGCCGGCCGCGTCGAGGCCACGGGGCGGGGCATCCAGTACGCCCTGCGCGAGTTCTTCCGCTGGCCCGAGGACGTCGCGGCGGCGCACCTGCAGCCCGGTCTGGCCGGCAAGCGGGTGATCGTGCAGGGCCTCGGCAACGTGGGCCACCACGCGGCCAAGTTCCTCGAGGAGGAGGACGGCTGCCGCATCGTCGGCGTCATCGAGCGCGACGGCGCCATCATGGACGAGCGCGGCCTGCCGGTGGAGCGGGTCAAGGCGTACATGGCCGAGCACGGCGGCGTGCGCGGCTTCCCCGGCGCGATCTACGCCGCCGACGGCGCCGCGGCGCTGGAGGCCGACTGCGACATCCTAATCCCCGCCGCCTTCGAGGCGGCGATCCACCTCGGCAACGCCGAGCGCATCCGCGCGCCCCTCATCGTGGAGGCCGCCAACGGGCCGATCACGGCGGGCGCCGACGAGATCCTGCGCCGCAAGGGCGCCGTCATCATCCCCGACATGTACGCCAACGCCGGCGGCGTGACGGTCAGCTACTTCGAGTGGGTCAAGAACCTCAGCCACATCCGTTTCGGCCGGATGCAGCGGCGCCAGGAGGAGGCGCGCCACCAGATGCTGGTGGACGAGCTGGAGCGGATGACCGGCCAGCCCTTCGCCGACGACTTCAAGACGCGCTACCTGCAGGGCGCCGACGAACTGGCGCTGGTCCGCTCCGGCCTCGACGACACCATGCGCACCGCCTACCAGTCGATGCGCGAGGTCTGGCGCGGCCGGCAGGACGTGCCGGACCTGCGGACTGCCGCCTACATCGTCTCGATCACGCGGGTCGCCGGCAGCTACAAGGCGCTCGGGCTGTAGCGCAGCCCAGCCTGCCGCCGCCGCCCGGTCAGGCGGTGAACGCCTCGGGGCGGGCGGCGCGGGCGAGGTGGTCGAGCACCGCGTTCACGAACTTCGCCTCCTTGCCCGCGTCGAAGAAGGCCTTGGCGACGTCGACATATTCCACGATCGCGACCTTCGGCGGCGTGCGCAGCGCCACGATCTCGGCCCCCGCGGCGCGGAACAGCGCGCGCAGGGTGGGGTCGATACGCGCCAGCGGCCAGCGCTCCACCAGCGCCGCGTCGGTCAGCTGGTCGATCTCCGCCTGCCGGTCCACAGCGGCGCGCAGCACGGCGCGGAAATGGTCGATGTCGGCGGCGCGATACTGCTCGCCCTCGATCTCGGCGCCGATCCAGCGGCTCTCGAACTCCAGCTCCACGGTCTTCAGCCCGCCGCCGGTCAACTCCATGCGGTAGAGCGCCTGCACCACCGCCAGCCGCGCCGCCGAGCGGCGCAGTCGGGCTTCGTCCCGTCGTGAGGTCGGCTCGCTCATGCCCGGCGAACGGGCTCGCCGGCGATGCGCACCGGCGCCCCCGACGGCGGTTCGGAGAAGCCCATCGCGGCGGGTTCGGCGAAGCGGCGGGCCAGCGCGATCAGGTGCAGCGCCGCCGCCGCCGCCGCGCCGCCCTTGTCGAGGCCGGTCGGGTCGGCGCGCTCGTCGGCCTGGGCGCGGGTGTCGCAGGTCAGCACGCCGTTGCCGATGCACAGCCCCCGCTCCACGCCCAGCAGCGTCAGGCCCCGCGCGCTCTCCTGGCATACGGTGTCGTAGTGGCTGGTCTCGCCGCGCAGCACGCAGCCGAGCGCCACGAAGCCGTCGTAGCGCCCCTCCGCCAGCCGGATCGCCGGCGCGATCTCCAGCGCGCCGGGCACCTCGACCAGCGCATGGGGCGCGCCGAAGCCGTCCAGCACGGCGCGCGCGCCGGCGATCAACTGGTCGGCGATGGCGCGGTAGAAGGGCGCGGCCACCAGCAGGATGCGCGGCGGCGCGTCGAACCGGGGCAGCGGCAACGTCCGGGCCGCGTCGTTCTGGTGGACCATGGCGCTCACTCCGTCGCGCGGGGGATAGGGCGATAGCCTACCACTGACAGGCCATATCCTTCGATTCCGACAATGCGGGCCGGCGCCGCGTTGGTCAGCAGGATCATCTCCCGCACCCCCAGCGCGCCGAGGATCTGCGCCCCGACCCCGTACTGGCGCAGTTCCTTGGGCGAGGGACCGCGCGGGCGCAGCCGGTCGGTCAGCGCCGTGGCCGACAGGTCGCGGATCAGCACCACCACGCCGCGCCCCTCCTCGGCGATGGCGCGCATGGCGGCCGGCACCGTGTCGGCTCGGTCGGGGTGGACGCCCAGCAGGTCGTCCAGCGGATCGAGCACGTGCATCCGCGTCAGCACCGGCTCGGGCGTGGTGACGTCGCCCCGGGTCAGCGCGATGTGCTCGCCCTCGCCGGGTTCGTCGTGGAAGATGCGCAGCGACCATGTCCCGCCATGCGAGCGGATCGTCTCGACGGCGGTCTCGCGGATAAGGTTGTCGTGGCGGCGGCGGTGGGCGATAAGGTCGGCGATGGTGCCGATCTTCAGCGCGTGACGCTGGGCGAAGGCGACGAGGTCGGGCAGCCGCGCCATGGTGCCGTCGTCGTTCATGATCTCGCAGATCACGCCCGCGGGCATGAGGCCGGCCAGCCGCGGGATGTCCACCGCCGCCTCGGTGTGGCCCGCGCGCACCAGCACGCCGCCGTCGCGCGCGCGCAGCGGAAAGACGTGGCCTGGCGTCGCGATGTCCTGCGGCCCCGTCGCGGGGTCGATGGCGACCGCGATGGTGCGCGCGCGGTCGTGCGCGGAGATGCCGGTGGTCACGCCCTCCCGCGCCTCGATGGAGACGGTGAAGGCGGTCTCGTGGCGGCTCTGGTTGGCGGCGGCCATCAGCGGCAGGCCGAGCCGGTCGATCCGATGGCCGGGCAGGGCGAGGCAGATCAGCCCGCGCCCGTGCGTCGCCATGAAGTTCACCGCGTCGGGCGTCGCGAACTGGGCGGCGATGACCAGGTCGCCCTCGTTCTCGCGGTCCTCATGGTCGACGAGGATGAACATGCGTCCGTTGCGCGCCTCCTCGATCAGTTCCTCGACCGTCGAGATCGCGTCGCTGAACTCGCTCACGCCATGGTCTCCCGCAGCCGCGCCACATAGCGGGCGAGCACGTCGATCTCGAGGTTCACCCGCCGTCCCGGGCCCATGGCCTGCTGGTCGAAGGTGGTCCAGGCGCGGGTGTGGGGGATCAGGTTCACGCCGAAGCGCGCCCCCTCGACCTCGTTCACCGTCAGCGAGGCGCCGTCCACGGCGATCGAGCCCTTGGGCGCGATGAAGGGCGCCAGCGCCGCCGGCGCCTCGATCGTCACGCGCAGGCTGTCGCCCTCCGGCGCGGCGGCCACGACGACGCCGACGCCGTCGACATGGCCCGAGACGATGTGGCCGCCGAGTTCGTCGCCGACCTTCAGCG
>DAINOD010000098.1:0-11713 GCA_036735545.1 Rubrimonas sp.
TCAGGCGGCGCGGATCGAGGTCTGCGGGATCTTGGTCAGGACCTGCGTCCCCACCACCCAGTGCGGCTCGCCGAGCACCTTCATGGCGATCTCGCCCCGGCCGGCGCGGAAGCGGTGGCCCATGGAGTGCGAGATCATCGTCCGCCGCCCGCCGCGGGGGTTCAGGCCCGGGCGCACGGGGTGCAGGCCCGCCTTGATGTGGTGGGCGATGTCCCACTCGAGGGTCTCGCCCTCGTGCTCGGTGGCCACCCAGCAATGACCGTCGACGCACCAGTCGCCTTTGTCCTGAGGGAAGAAATAGCCGTAGAGATAGGCGGCCCGATAGCCGGCCGAGCGCAGGCTGGCGATCAGGTAGGTGTTGATGTCGACGCAGGAGCCGGCGACCACGCCGCAGCCCAGATGGGGCACCGTGTCGTGACCGTCGTTGAAGCGCGACTCGGGATGGGCGTAGGTGAAGCGGGCGCGGGTCTCCTCCACCAGCGCCTGCAGCCCGGCCCGCCCGCCGCCTGCCGCCCGGGCGATGGCCTGCGAGGCCTCGACCAGCGCCTCGGCGGGTTCGGTGTAGCGGTTGCGCCGGTGGGCGAAGGCCGCCTCGGGCCAGCGCGGCGCGGCGGGGGAGGGCGCGAAGCGGTAGCGCAGCGTCACCGGCCCCTCGGGGGCGATCAGCAGCGCCGCCTGGCCGGTCTCGGTCTCGGTAAGCGCCTCCACCACCCGGCCGCCCTCGACGGTCAGCGAGGCGGTGGAGCCCAGCGCCGTGGCGGCGCCGACGGGGGCGATCAGCAGCGCGTCGGCCGCTGGGGGCTCGGCCGTCACCACGGTGACGGCCGCCACGGCGAGCGGCGCGGGGAAGGGCGCGTTCACTGCACGGCCTGGAAGATGAGGCCCGACGCCAGCGAACCGACCAGCGCGAAGCCGAGATAGAGCGCGAAGACCTCCCGCTTGGCCAGCGCCCAAACCGCCATCGCCGCCGGGATTGAGGAGACGCCGCCGGCGACGAGAAAGGCCAGACCGGCGCCGGGCGCCATGCCCTGCGTCATCAGCCCCGAGACCAGCGGCAGCGCCGCGTAGCCGTTGAGATAGGCCGGCACGCCCACCAGCGTGGCGATCAGGATCGGGACGATCCCCTCGCCGCCGACCACGCTCGCCACGAGGTCGCCGGGAACGTAGGCGACCATCAGGCTCTCCAGGAGGAAGGCCAGCGTCAGCCACTTGCCGAGGAAGACGGCCGACTTGCGCGCCTCGCGGGCGAACTTCTCGACCCGCGCCGGCTCGCGCCAGAAGGCCCAGACGGGCGGCTTGGGGTTGCGCACCTTGGCGCCGCCGCAGCCGCCGTTGCCCACGCCCTCACGCAGCGGATCGGTCAGCCAGCCGCCGCGGCCCAGCGCCAGCACGCCGAAGCCGCCGAGCAGGCCGATGCCGATGGCCGCGACGGTCTTGGCGACGGCGAACTCGACGCCGAGCGCCCCGGCCGTCAGCGCGAACATCGCCGGGTCCATCACCGGCGAGGCCAGCCAGAACGCCATCACCGGCGCCAGCGGCACGCCCATGGCCAACAGCGCCGCGATCAGCGGGATCACGCCGCAGGAGCAGAAGGGCGAGACCGCGCCAACCAGGGCGGCGGAGAAGACCATCACGGTCTGCCTGCCCTCGAAGGCCTTCGCGATCAGGTTGTCGCCGCCCGACGCCGCCGCATAGGCCGCGATGGCGACGGAGGCTGCGAGGAACGGGGCGACCGACAGCAGCGCGCGCAGCGTGAACTCGGCGCTGACGGGCGCCTGCGCCGGCGCGAGGATCAGGATCGCCGCGAAGATCGCGAGGATCGCGAGCAGCACGCGGTCCACCGAGCCGGCGGCGCCGCCGATGCGGCGCATGCCGAGGACGAGTTGGGTCATGACGACATCCCTAGGATCGTGGATGGAAAAGGCGAAAAAATCACGCCGCGTCCTCCGCCGCGTTCTCTGTGGCGTTCTCTGTGGCGTGCGAGCAGGCGACGCCGGCGCAGCACTCGGCCTCGACATAGTCGAAGACCCGGCGCAGCGCGCCGACGTCGGCGCAGTTGACGACCATGCGGCCCTGCCGCGTCTGGCGCACCAGCCCCGCCGAGACCAGCGCGCCAAGGTGATGGGCGAGGGTGGAGGGCGCGGTGTCCAGCAGCCGGCCCACGTCGCCGACCGCGAGACCCTCGGGTCCCGCCCGCACCAGCAGGCGAAAGACCTTCAGGCGGGCCTCGTGACCCAGGGCGGCGAGCGCGGCGGCGGCGGCTGCATCGTTCATGACGTCACGATTGAACTAGAATCGTGGTTCAGTCAAGTCATTCGGCCGGCGCCGCCTGACGCGTCTCCAGCGTGCGCGCCAGCAGGAAGCTCAGCCCCGCCAGCGCCGCCGCGGTTCCCAGACAGGCCGGCAGGCCGCCGAGCTGATAGCTGAGCCCCGACAGCAGCGTGCCGGTCAGCCGCCCGGCGGCGTTGGCCATGTAATAGAAGCCCACGTCCATCGTGACGCGCTCGCCCGTGGTGTAAGCGAGGATCAGGTAGGAGTGCAGCGCCGAGTTCAGCGCGAACACCACCCCGAAGGCCAGCAGGCCGCCGATCACTGTCGCCGTCAGCCACGCCTGCGCGCCGTCAGCCGCGTAGGCGGCCGCCGCGAGCGCCGCCGGGATCAGCGTCAGCACCCCCGCCCAGCGCGCCGCCAGCCCCGCGATCTGCGTCACCGGCTTATGCTTCGCCGACAACAGCCGCGGCGCGGCGGCCTGCACGGCCCCGTAGCCGACGATCCAGACCGCCATGAAGGTCCCGATCGCGAAGAAGGCCGCGCGGTTCCCCTCCACGGTCCCGTCCGACCATGCGGCGTAGAAATACAGCGGCACACCGACCACGAACCACACGTCCCGCGCGCCGAACAGGAACAGCCGCGCCGCCGACAGCCGGTTCACCGCCGCCGAGGTGGAGAAAACCTCGCCGAACGTCGCACCCTTCTTGCCCCGCGGCAGCCCGCCGGGCATCAGCGCCGCGACGGCCACGAGGATGACGGCCAGCCCCGCAGCCATGCCCAGCACCGACGCCTCGAAGCCGAAGGCGCCGAGCGCCGCGGCCCCGATGAAGAACCCAGCGCCCTTCACCGCGTTCTTCGAGCCGGTCAGCAGCGCGACCCAGCGGAACAGCGCCCCCTCCTGGTTCGCCGGGGCCAGCAGCTTCACCGCGCTCTTGGAGGCCATCTTGGCGAGATCCTTGGCCACCCCCGACAGCCCCTGAACCACCATGACGAAGGCGACCGAGGCGGTGAGCGACCATGCCGGGTCGAGCCACGCCAGCGCCGCCAGCGCCACGATCTGCAGCGTCAGGCCCGCGTAGAGCGTCGCGGTCAGCCCGAACCGCGCCGCCAGCCAGCCGGCCGAGGCGTTGGTGACGACGCCCATCAGCTCGTAGAGCAGGAACAGCCACGCCAGTTGCAGCGGCGAGAAGCCGAGGATGTGAAAGTGCAACAGCACGAGCATCCGCAGCGCGCCGTCGGTCAGCATGAAGGCCCAATACGCCGCCGTGACGGCCGCGTAGGCGGCCAGCGGACGCGGCGCGCTCATCGGAGCGACCCCGCGACGAGGCGCAGGATGTCGGCCATGCGCCATGCGTAGCCCATCTCGTTGTCGTACCAGGCGTAGAGCTTCACCTGCGTGCCGTTCACCACCATGGTCGAGAGCGCGTCCAGCACGCCCGAGCGCGTGTCGTTGACGTAGTCCGAAGACACGAGGGGCCGCTCCTCGTAGCCGAAGACCGCGCCCAGCGGCCCGGCGGCGGCCTTGGCGAACAGGCCGTTCACCTCCTCGACGGTGGTGGGCCGCTCCACTTCGAACACCGCGTCGGTCAGCGAGGCGTTGAGCAGCGGCACGCGGACCGCGTGGCCGTTCAGCCGTCCCTTCAGTTCGGGGTAGATCAGCGCGATGGCGGTGGCCGAGCCGGTGGTGGTGGGGATCAGGTTGGTCATCGCCGAGCGCGCCCGGCGCAGGTCCTTCGCCGGCCGGTCCACGATCACCTGCGTGTTGGTGACGTCGTGGATGGTGGTGATCGATCCGTGTTTGACGCCGATTTCCTCGTGCACGACCTTCACCATCGGCGCGAGGCAGTTGGTAGTGCAGGAGGCTGCGGTGACCAGTCTGTGCTCCGACGGGCGATAGAGGTCGTGGTTGACGCCGTAGACCAGATTCAGCGCGCCGCCGTCCTTCACCGGGGCCGAGACGATTACCTTCTTCGCGCCCGCCGCGAAGTAGGGCTCGATTTTCGCAGCGGTCTTGAAGACGCCGGTGCAGTCCAGCACCACGTCCACGCCCAGCTCGGCCAGCGGCAGGTCCTCGATGCGCTTCTCGGCGGTCAGGCGGACGCGGCGGCCGTTGATGGCGATGGCGTCGTCTTGCGCCTCGATCCCGGCGCGCCAGCGGCCGTGGACGCTGTCGAACTCCAGCAGATGCGCATGCAGCGCCGCGCCGGGCACGGCGTCGTTCATCAGCACGAGTTCGCCCCCGGCGCCGCCTTCCTCCAGCGCGCGCAGGACGAGCTTGCCGATCCGGCCGAGGCCGTTGAGGGCGATGCGGGGCATGGTCGGTCTCCGGAAGGGCTCAGACGGGGGCGTGGATGGCGATACGGTCGAGCGCGGCCTGCAGCGCGGCGGCGTCGAGCCGCTCCACCGGCAGCGCGGCGAAGGCCGCGACGTGGCGCTCGATCAGGCGGAAGGCGTCGGCGAAGGCGCCGTCCTGCGCCGCTTCCGGGGCGCGCGTGGGAGCGGGGACGCCCCAGTGCGCGCAGAGCGGCGCGCCGGGCCAGGGCGGGCAGTCCTCGTCGGCGGCGCGGTCGCAGACGGTGACGACCGCGTCGAGCGCCGGAGCGTCCGGGCCGCGAAATGCCTCGGCGGACTTCGGGCGCAGACCGTCGGTCGGGAGGCGCTCGCGCGCCAGAAGAGCCAGCGCCCGCGGGTGGACGGCCTCCGCCGGGCGCATCCCGCCGGAGAAGACGCGGAACCGCCCGCCGCCCGCGCGCCGCAGCAGCGCCTCCGCCATGATCGAGCGCGCGGCGTTGCCGGTGCAGACGAACAGAACGCCGAAAGGCCGCCCAGCACGCGGTCGGCGGACGAGCGTCGTGGTCAGCGGCGCGCAGAGTTCGGGTCGACCGCGGCAGCAGTCGAGCGCGAGATAGTCGATCAGCGCCCCGGCCGCCGGCCGCTCCAGCGCGTAGAGGATCTGCTTGCCGTCCCGCCGCCCCGCGATCAACCCGGCGCGCGCGAGCGTCGCCAGATACACCGAAGCGACATTGGGCTTCATGCCCAGCGCCGCCGCGATCTCCCCCGCAGGCACGCCCGCCGGCGCCCTGCGCGCGAGCAGCCGGAAGATCGCGAGGCGCGACGGATTGCCGAGGGCGGCGAAGGCTGCGGCGGGCTCCATGCTTCGACATTACGTGAAATGTCGAAGCGATGCAACGCGTCCCTCAGCCGACCTCGCCGCGCCGCGGCAGGTCGGCGCCGCGGCGCGCGCAGGTGATCGCCGCGGCGCGAGCGGCGAACTCCAGCGCCGGGGCGACCGACGCCCCGTCCAGACCGTCGAGCGCGGCGCGGGCCGTCAGCCCGGCCTCGTCCAGCGCCGTCAACAGAGCAGCGAGGAAGCTGTCGCCAGCGCCCACGGTGTCCACGACGCGGGTGGGCGGCGCCGGGACCGCGACCTCGGCGCCGCCGACCCATGCGACCGCGCCCGCGCCGCCGCGGGTCAGCGCCACGAGGCGCGCGCCGCCCGCCAGCCAGCGACGCGCGACCTCGGCCGGCCCCTGCCGGGGATAGAGCGCGCGCAGATCCTCGTCCGACAGCTTCACCACGTCGGCGCAGGCGGCGAAGGCCTCGACGCGGTCGCGCCAGACGGCCATGTCGGGCTCGACGGTGGCGCGAATGTTCGGGTCGAGACACACCAGCGGCCCGCCCCGGGCGGCCTGCGCATAGGCCAGAAAGCTGTCGCCGGTGGGCCGGGTCAGCAGCGAGAAGCAGCCGAACAGCGCGCCGCGCACGCCGTCGAGCGGCGGCAGGTCGGCGGGCTCCACCAGCCGGTCGGCGGCGCCGTCGCCATAGAAGCGGTAGCGCGCCGAGCCGTCCGGGTTCAGTCCCACCAGCGCGAGCGTCGCCGGCGCGTCCTTGCGGGCGAGCCATCCCGTGTCGACGCCCTCGGCCGCCAAGGCGCGCGCCAGCTTCTCGCCCAGCGGGTCGGTGGAGAGGCCGGTCACCAGCGCCACCGGCCGGCCGAGCCGCGCGAGCCCCGTCGCCACGTTGAAGGCCGAGCCGCCGATGCGGGCGTCGAGCGTGAAGCCCGTCGCGCTCTCCTCCGTCGGGAAGACGTCGTATAGCGCCTCGCCGCAGACCAGAAACATCCATGCCCCCTCAGGCGGACCCCCATTCGCGGCCCGGAGCCGCGCCGTCGCCATCGTGGGACGGGCGCCGGCGATTCGGCGAGCGCGCCGGCGCCTCTTGCAGATCAGGGGGCCCGCGGTAATGTCCCCGCACCGAGGAGGGGCCGCCTTGCGTGGAACGCCGACAGACGCCGACCTTCCGACCCCGACGCGAGGGGGGCGGCAGTGACCCGTCGCGCCCTGCTCGCCGCGCTGCTGCTGCTGGCGGCCGGAGGAGCGCAGGCGCAGGCGCTGCGCGGCTGCGTCGTCAGCGGCGTGGAAGGGCCGGACGCGCAACTGTTCGACGGCTCCGTCTGGCGGCCTCTCGGCGAGGGCGTGCCCGCGCTCGGCCCGGCGGCCGCGATCCGCACCGGCCGAGCCACCCGCGTCGAGGTGCGCTGCGACGACGGCGTGACCCTGACGCTGGCGCCAGGCACCGAGGTCAGCCTCGCCGGTCTGGCGGGTCCCGCCGGCTTCGGCTCCAGCGTGGCGCTGCGGCTGTTGCGCGGGCTGATCGGCGCCGTGATCCCGACCGGCGGCTTCTACCGCTTCGAGATCACCACGCCGTCGCTCATCGCCTCGGTCCGCGGCACGTCCTGGGCGGTGTCCTACGGCCCGGAGGGCGCGGCGCTGTTCGTCCGCGACGGGGCCGTTGGCGCGGTTACGCGCGACGCCGCGACGACGCTCGTGGCCGGGCAGGGGATCGACGTCAGCCCGGACGGCGTCGCCGGGCCGGTTGCGACGTGGTCGGCGGCGCGGGCGGCGGCGCTTCGCGACGCGCTGGGCTTCGGCTGGCGCTGAGGGCGCTCCGACCGCAGCGCCTACTAATCGCCGTGCGGCCGGTGGCGCGCCTCCTGCCGCGCGGCGCCGCGCGGCCTCGGCCGCCGAAGACCTCGGGCTGCGCCTCCGCCGTGGCGACGTAGAGCAGCGTCGAAGTGACGAGCAGCAGGAGCCCCGCCACCGCCAGCGTCGCGCCGAGGTCGAAGCGTCGCGCCGCCATCGCCTCGCCCAGCGTGCGCGCCGCGTGCAGCAGGCGGGCCAGCCGCGTGATGCGCAGAACCCGGATCAGCCGCGCCATCCTCAGCAGTTAGGGCTCGCTGCCCATGGCCGCGACCGCCAGCGGCGTCAGCGCCGAGAGGTCAGCAGCGCCGCCGGCGTCAGCGCCCGGCGCATACGGCCGCGAAGGGGCTCGGCGTAGCGCGGGTGCTCCACGCAGACCCACAGCCGCGCGAGGTATTCGATCAGGAACAGCAGGCCGGCGACGATCTGGAAAATCTCCATCCACGCGACGGCGTCCTCGCCCAGGGTCGGCTCGGTCTCCGGCACCGTGGCGACCACGGACGCCACGATCAGCGCCACGATCGCCTTGTTGAGAAGCGACAGCCCGTCCGAGCCCGGACTTTCGGGATCGAGCGCCTCGAAGAGCCATCGCCGCGCCGTCATGTCGCGCTCCTGAAAACGGCGCACTATCGCCGGGCCGGCTGCCCGCGCCCATGCGCCGCGCCGCCGCGTTGCAGCCGGGCCCGGAAAGCGCGAAAGCTTCGCCGATCATCCGGACGCCGCGCCGGCCCGGCCGGCGTCGCTCCCCGTCAGAGGCGCGCGCACCCATGACCATCACAGTCGGAACCGACGCCGCGAAGACCCGCCGCGAGCTGAAAGTCGGCTCGCAGAGCTTCGCCTACTACGCGATCGACGCGGCTTCGGCCGCGGGGCTCGGCGACTTCTCCCGCCTGCCCATCGCGCTGAAGGTGGTGCTGGAGAACATGCTGCGCTTCGAGGACGGCAAGACGGTCACCACCGACGACATCCGCGCCTTCGCCGACTGGGCCGCGCAGGGCGGCAAGTCCGACCGCGAGATCGCCTATCGCCCGGCGCGCGTGCTGATGCAGGACTTCACCGGCGTTCCCGCCGTGGTCGACCTCGCGGCCATGCGCGACGCCATGGTCAAGCTCGGCGGCGACCCCGACAGGATCAACCCGCTGAACCCGGTCGACCTCGTGATCGATCACTCGGTGATGGTGGACGAGTTCGGCAATCCGCGCGCCTTCCAGCTCAACGTCGAGCGCGAATACGAGCGCAACGGCGAGCGCTACGAGTTCCTCAAGTGGGGTCAGGGCGCCTTCGACAACTTCCGCGTGGTGCCGCCGGGCACGGGCATCTGCCACCAGGTCAACCTCGAATACCTCGCACAGACGGTCTGGACCGACAAGGACCAGAACGGCGCTCAGGTCGCCTATCCCGACACGCTGGTCGGCACCGACAGCCACACGACCATGGTGAACGGCATGGCGGTGCTGGGCTGGGGCGTCGGCGGCATCGAGGCCGAGGCCGCCATGCTCGGCCAGCCGATCTCCATGCTGATCCCCGAGGTCGTGGGCTTCGAGTTGACCGGCGCGCTGAAGGAGGGCGTCACCGCGACCGACCTCGTGCTGGTGGTCACGCAGATGCTGCGCAAGAAGGGCGTGGTCGGCAAGTTCGTCGAGTTCTACGGTTCCGGCCTCGACCATCTGCCGCTCGCCGACCGCGCCACCATCGCGAACATGGCCCCCGAATACGGCGCCACCTGCGGCTTCTTCCCCATCGACGACGAGACGCTGCGCTATCTGCGCGTCACCGGCCGCGAGGAGGACCGCGTCGCGCTGGTGGAGGCTTACGCCAAGGCCAACGGCATGTGGCGCACCCCCGACTACGCGCCGGTCTACACCGCGACGCTGAGCCTCGACATGGCCACTGTCGAGCCCTGCATCTCAGGCCCCAAGCGCCCGCAGGACCGCGTGTTGCTGAGCGAGGCCGCGCCGGCCTTCGTGAAGGCGATGGAGACCGAGTTCAAGCGCCCGCTCGACAAGCATGTCCCCGTCGCGGGCGCGGATTACTCGGTCAAGTCGGGCTCGGTGGTGATCGCGGCCATCACCTCCTGCACCAACACCTCCAACCCCTATGTCATGATCGGGGCCGGACTGGTGGCGCGCAAGGCGCGGGCGCTGGGGCTGACGCGGCGTCCCTGGGTCAAGACCTCGCTGGCGCCGGGCTCGCAGGTCGTCTCCGCCTATCTCGAGGCGGCGGGGCTGCAGGAAGACCTCGACGCGCTGGGCTTCAACCTCGTCGGCTACGGCTGCACCACCTGCATCGGCAATTCCGGCCCGCTGCCCGACGCCATCTCCAAGGCGGTCAACGAGGGCGACCTGGTGGCGGTCTCGGTGCTGTCGGGCAACCGCAACTTCGAGGGGCGCGTGAACCCCGACGTGCGCGCCAACTATCTCGCCAGCCCGCCGCTGGTGGTGGCCTACGCCATCGCCGGCGACATGACGATGAACGTCGCCACCGACCCCATCGCCACGACGCCGGACGGCAAGCCGGTATACCTGCGCGACATCTGGCCCACCGCCAAGGAAGTGGCCGAGCTTGTCGAGCGGACCGTCACCCGCCACGCCTTCCAGACCAAATACGCCGACGTCTTCAAGGGCGACGACCAGTGGCGCAAGATCGAGGTCGAGGCGGGGCTGACCTATCGCTGGCCCTCGGGCTCGACCTACGTCGCGAACCCGCCCTATTTCGAAGGCATGGGCGCGACCAAGGGCGCGATCCACGACATCGAGAACGCGCGCATCATCGCGCTGCTGGCCGACAGCATCACAACCGACCACATCTCGCCCGCCGGCAGCTTCAAGCCGACCACCCCCGCCGGGCGGTGGCTTGAGGAGCGGCAGGTCAGCCCGCGCGACTTCAACAGCTACGGCGCCCGCCGCGGCAACCACGAAGTCATGATGCGCGGCACCTTCGCCAACATCCGCATCAAGAACGAGATGCTGGACGGCGTCGAAGGCGGCTACACCAAGGGCCCCGACGGCTCGCAGATGGCGATCTACGACGCCGCGATGGCGTGGCAGGCGCTGGGCCGGCCGCTGGTGATCTTCGCCGGCAAGGAGTACGGCTCGGGCTCCTCCCGCGACTGGGCCGCGAAGGGCACCATGCTGCTGGGCGTCAAGGCGGTGATCGCGGAGAGCTTCGAGCGCATCCACCGCTCCAACCTCGTCGGCATGGGCGTGATCCCCTTCGAGTTCACCGCCGGCGACACCCGCAAGTCGCTGGGCCTGACGGGCGAGGAGACCGTCTCGATCCACGGCCTGTCGGAGGCGCTGCGCCCGCGCAAGATGGTGCCCGCGACCATCGGCTATGCGGACGGCACGTCGAAGACCATCGAGCTGATGTGCCGGATCGATACCGAGATCGAGATCGAATACGTCGAGCACGGCGGCGTGCTGCACTACGTGCTGCGCGACCTCGCGAGCCGGGCGGCCTGAGTTGGGGCGACAATAGTAGTTTTCTTCTATGGGTGTCGATTTTGTATTTGCCATTGTAGCAAACGGTGCCGCCACGATGTTTGTCGTGGCGGCATGTGTCGGTCTGAACTCTATCATTTCGCCAGTACTTAAGGAGTTTTCGGCAATTAGTTTTCTGCCGGTTTTTGGTATTTGGGTCTTGGGTTTGCCATGCAGCATTTTTGCCGATACGCATGACGTGTTTGCGCTCATTGGTGCGCTTTTTTTCGAAATGGTGTTTGGGTTTATATTTGTTACTGTACCTGCCGGGATAGAAAGTCTTCTGGCGTCCAGTTTTGGCGTTACTCTCGGCCTTCACTTGGGTTGGTGCTAGAGTTGTCTCTGTTTCAGAGACAATCTATGGCATCGCCGCCCGGGTGACGGCGCGCGGAAACATCGTCATCTTCCGCCCTAACCGCCCCGGGGGGCGGCGAGCGGGAGATGAGCGATGACCAAGGTTCTGGTGCTGTACTATTCCAGCTACGGCCACATCGAGACGATGGCCAACGCGGTCGCCGAGGGCGTGCGCGAGGCCGGCGCCGAGGCGGTGGTGAAGCGGGTGCCCGAGCTTGTGCCCGAGGAGTCGGCGAAGGCCGCGGGCTTCAAGCTCGACCAGGCGGCGCCGGTCGCGACCGTGGACGAGTTGCCCGACTACGACGCGATCATCTTCGGCACGCCGACGCGCTTCGGCATGATGGCCTCGCAGATGAAGCAGTTCCTCGACCAGACCGGCAAGCTGTGGTTCGCGGGCAAGCTGGTCGGCAAGGTCGGGTCGGTGTTCGTCTCCAGCGCCACCCAGCACGGCGGGCAGGAGTCCACCACGCTCAGCTTCCATACGGTGCTTCTGCACCACGGCATGGTGCTGGTCGGGCTGCCCTACGCCTTCCAGGGTCAGATGCGCATGGACGAGATCGTCGGCGGCGCCCCCTACGGCGCGACGACCATCGCCGCCGGCGACGGCTCCCGCCAGCCCTCCGCGACGGA
>DAINOD010000099.1:0-11299 GCA_036735545.1 Rubrimonas sp.
TCGTGCTGATGGGCATGGGCGAGCCGCTCTACAACTTCGAGGCGGTGCGCGACGCCATGCTGGTGGCGATGGACGGCGACGGCCTGTCGCTCAGCCGGCGGCGCATGACGCTCTCCACCTCGGGCGTCGTGCCGCAGATTCCGCGCTGGGGGGCGGAGGCCGGCACGCTGCTCGCCATCTCCTTCCACGCCGTCACCGACGAGCTGCGCGACGTGCTGGTGCCGATCAACCGCAAGTGGCCGATCGCGGAGCTTCTGGCCGCCTGCCGCGCCTATCCGCGCCTGTCCAACGCCGAGCGCATCACCTTCGAATACGTCATGCTGAAGGGCGTCAACGACAGCGACGCCGACGCGAAGCGGCTGGTGCAGCTGATCGCGGGCATTCCCGCCAAGATCAACCTGATCCCCTTCAACCCCTGGCCCGGAACCGCCTACGAGCGGTCGAGCTGGGCGCGCATCGAGGCCTTCGCCGAGATCGTCAACCGCGCCGGCTACGCCAGCCCCGTGCGCACCCCGCGCGGGCAGGACATCCTCGCCGCCTGCGGCCAGCTGAAGAGCGCGACCGAGCGCGGGCGCAAGCGCGCGAGCGAGATCGCCGCGGAAGTCGCGCAGGGCTGAGGCGCTCCCGAAGCGCGACGACGTCGCGTGACAACGCCGCGGGGGCCGCTAGAACCCGTCTCCGACCAAGGATCGGGAGTTCCACGATGTTGCAGGCTGTCGCCCCCTTCGCCCTCGGCCTGATGCTGGGCGGGATGGGGCTGTTCTCGTTCCTCGTGGCGCCGACCGCCTTCGCCGCGCTGAAGGCCGAGGACGCCGGCCGCTTCGTGCGCGCGCTGTTCCCGCGCTACTACCTGTTCGTCGCCGCCTGCGCCCTTCTGGCGTCGGTCGGGCTGGTCGGGGCGAATCCGGTGCTGTCGAAGGTGATGATCGGGGCGGCGGCGCTGGCCGTGCTGGCGCGGCAGGTGCTGACGCCGCAGATCAACGCGCTGCGCGACCGCCACCTCGCCGGCGATGCGGCTGCGGGGCGGTGGTTCGACCGGCTGCACAAGGCCTCGGTCGGCCTGAACGTCGCGATGATGGGGGCGGCGGCGGCGGCCTTCGCGCTCCATGGCTGAGGCGCCGGCCCACCCCGACCCGGTGGCGCGGCTGCGCGCCATCATGGCCGCCCTGCGCGATCCCGAGACCGGCTGCCCGTGGGACCTGGAGCAGAGCTTCGCCACCATCGCCCCCTACACCATCGAGGAGGCCTACGAGGTCGCCGACGCCATCGAGCGCGGCGCGATGGACGAGCTGGCGGACGAGCTGGGCGACCTGCTGCTGCAGGTCGTCTACCACGCGCAACTGGCCGAGGAGGCAGGGCATTTCGGCTTCGAGGACGTCGCCGAGGCGGTGTGCGCCAAGATGCTCCGACGCCACCCCCACGTCTTCGGGACCGAACGCGACGGTCGGGACGCGAAGGGCCAGACCGTGGCGTGGGAGGCGATCAAGGCGGCCGAGCGCGCCGGCAAGGCCCCGCGCACCAGCGCGCTGGACGGCGTGGCGGTCGGCCTGCCGGCGCTGACGCGCGCTGTGAAGCTGCAGGCGCGCGCGGCGCGGGTAGGCTTCGACTGGCCGGACGTCTCGGGCGTCACCGAAAAGATCGTCGAGGAGGCGCAGGAGCTTGCCGCCGAACGGGGCGGCGACCCGGCGCGGCTGGCCGAGGAATACGGCGACCTGATGTTCGTGATGGTAAACCTCGGCCGCTGGCTGGGCGTGGACCCCGAGGCGGCCCTGCGCGCGACCAACGCCAAGTTCGAACGGCGGTTTCACGGCGTGGAGCAAGGGCTTGCGGCGCAGGGGAGAACGCCGCAGGAGGCCACGCTCGCGGAGATGGACGCGCTGTGGGACGCGGCGAAGGCGGCGGAGCGGGGGTAGGACGGGCTTCGCGTCGGGTGGCGGGATTGGTTGAACAGCGCTGGAGGCGGTCGGTCGCGGCCTGACGCCCACCGCGTGCGGCTGCAAGCCGCCGGGCCATCGCCCGGCGGCCGGCGACTCGGGTCGCGCCACCCCCGCCCGGGCGGTCGCCGCCACCCTCCGCGGCGCCCGGCGGCGCCGCAGGGGCAGCCCGACCGTCCGCCTTCCGGGCAAACCCACAGTCCCTACTACGCCGCCGCCTCCCCCTCGCTCTCCTGCAGCCGCCACATCGCCGCGTAGCGCCCCCCGCGGGCCAGCAGTTGGGCGTGGCGGCCGCGCTCCACCACCCTGCCCGCCTCCAGCACCACGATCTCATCGGCCTCGACGACGGTGGAGAGGCGATGCGCGATCATGATGACGGTGCGGTCGCGTCCCAGCGCGCGCAGGGCGTCCTGGATGTCGCGCTCGGTCTGGGTGTCGAGCGCGCTGGTGGCCTCGTCCAGCAGCAGGATCGCCGGGTTCTTCAGGATCGTGCGCGCGATGGCCACCCGCTGTTTCTCGCCGCCCGACAGCTTGAGGCCGCGCTCGCCGACGGGGGTGTCGTAGCCCTTGGGCAGGCCCATGATGAAGTCGTGGATGCGCGCCGCCTTCGCCGCCGCCTCGACGCGCGCCTGCGTCGCGTCGGCCGCGCCATAGGCGATGTTGTAGCCGATGGTGTCGTTGAACAGCACCGTGTCCTGCGGCACCACGCCGATCGCGGCGCGCAAGGACGCCTGCGTCACCGCGCGGATGTCCTGCCCGTCGATGGTGACGGCGCCCGCGGTGACCTCGTAGAAGCGGAACATCAGGCGGGAGATGGTGGACTTGCCCGCGCCCGAGGGACCGACCACCGCCAGCGTGCGCCCGCCCTCCACCGTGAAGTCCACCCCGTGCAGGATCGCGCGGTCGGGGTCGTAGTCGAAGCTGACGTCCTGGAAGCGCACCGTGCCGCGCCCGACGCGCAGGGGAACGGCGTCGGGGGCGTCGACGATCTCGGCGGGCTGGTCCAGCAGGCCGAACATTGCGCGCATGTCGATCAGGCTCTGGCGGATTTCGCGGTAGACCATGCCCAGGAAGTTCAGCGGCATCGCGAGCTGGATCATGTAGGCGTTGACCATGACGAAATCGCCGACCGTCAGCCGCCCGGCCACCGCCCCCGCGGCGGCCATGCCCATCACCGCCACCATGCCCACCGTCATGATCGCCGCCTGGCCGAGGTTCAGCCACGCCAGCGACGTCGCCGTCTTCACCGCCGCCTGCTCGTATCCGGCCATGGCGCGGTCGTAGCGGTCGGCCTCGCGGCTCTCGGCGGTGAAGTACTTCACCGTCTCGAAGTTCAGCAGACTGTCGACGGCCTTCTGGGCGGCGTCCTCGTCCTGGCGGTTCATGCGCTCGCGGATCTTCAACCGCCAGTTGGTCACGCTGAAGGTGAACCAGACATAGAAAGCGATGGTCACGACGATGGCGGCCGCATAGCGCCAGTCGAACAGCCACAGGAAGATGCCGATCACCAGCGCCAGCTCCAGCACCAGCGGCCCGATGCTGAACAGGATGAAGCGCAGCAGGAAGTCCACCGCCTTCACGCCGCGCTCGATCACCCGGCTGAGGCCGCCGGTCTTGCGTTGCAGGTGATAACGCAGCGACAGCGCGTGGACGTGGCGGAAGGTGGTCAGCGCGATGCGCCGCAGCGCCCGCTGGCCGACCATGGCGAAAACCGCGTCGCGCGCCTGGGTGAAGCCGGTCGTCGCCAGCCGCGCCACGCCATAGGCCAGCGTCAGCCAGACGGGGATCGAGAACAGCGCCCATTCGCGCCCCGCCGCGGTCTCGAAGGCGTCGACGGCGAACTTGAACACGATGGGCGTTCCGACCGTCGCCAGCTTGGCGAGCAGCAGGAACCCCACCGCCGCGACGACACGCAGCCGCACGTCCCACTCCCCGCGCGGCCACAGGAACGGAGAAACCCGGCGGATGACCGCCATCTCGCCGGCGTCGCCCTGGCGCGCCCCTTCGTCGGGCGCGACGCCCTTCCGTCTGCGCATGGCTGGCGTCTCCGCTGGCTGGGAGCGCCAGAGTTAGCGCGCGGGCGGGGGCAGCGTAAACACCTGGCCGGGGTAGATGAGGTCGGGGTTGCGGATTCGACCGGCGTTGGCCTCGTAGATCACCGTATAGCGCACGCCCCGGCCATAGGTGGCGTGGGCGATCCGCCACAGCGAGTCGCCCGGCTGCACCACGATCTGGCCGGGCGCCGGCGCGCCCGCAGCGTTCTCGCGCGTGAACGGCGAGGACGCGACGGCGGTGACCGCGCCGTCCTCGTCCAGCGCCTCGACGCGCAGGGTGTAGCGGCCGGGCGCGAGGCCCTGTTCGGCGCGGGCCATCCAGCGGCCGTCCGGGTCGGCCACGGTCTCGGCGATCAGCAGCGCGTCGGCCCAGATGCGCACGCGCTGCAATCCCTCGGCGCGGCCGCCCATCTCGACCACGCCGTCCGCGCCGTAACTGACGGTCTCCAGCGTCACGCCCCCGACAGGGCCTGCGGCGACGGGGCGCTGCACGACCTCCACGCCCTCTGCGTCGGCGCGGATGACGAGGGGCGCAGGCGCGTCGCCGTCGTCGGAGCGCGGCGGGGCGACGAAGACCGGCGCGGCGCTCACGCTCAGAGCGCCGTCGGGCGCCCGGGCGGCGAGTTCGATGCGCTGAACCCCCTCGCCCGCGCCAGCGACGCGGGTGTCGCCGAAGGCGACGAAGCCGCCGTCGCGCCCGGCGCGCCCGCTGGCCACGACCTGCTCGCCGATGCGCACCTCGATCAGCGCGTCGGGTTCGGCGACGCCGGCGAAGACCGCCGAGCCGTCAGGCTCGACGCGCACGACGTCGAAGCGCGGTGCAAGCCGCGCCGCCTCGCCGGCGGCCGGGCCCGTGGGGGGCGGCGCCTCGGCGACGGCGGGCGCTCCCGCAGGCGCGACGGGCGACGCAGGCGGCGGCCCCTCGACGACGGGCGCGGTCGCGGTCTCGGGCGCCAGGGCGGACAGCGCGATCGCGGCGACGCCGTCGGCGGGCTCACGCTCCGTCGGCGCTGGCGCTACGGCCTGCGGGGACGGCGCCCGAGGCGTCGCCGCGGCCGAAGCGGGCTCGCGGGACGCGGCGGCGGCGGAGGGGCCCGGATCGGCGGGGGCGGGGGCGGAGGGGGCGGCCCGCGCCGTCTCGGCCGCCGCCGGCGGCGCGCTCTCGTCGCGGGCGAAAAGCCACAGCGACGCCGCCGCCGCGACGGCTGCCGCGGCGACCGCGCCGCCCAGCGCCGCACGAAACCACGCCATATCCCGCTCCCTGCACGCGCCGGCACGTCACCGAAGCGTCAAACAGTTCTACCGCACTGCGGCGAGGGCGGCAAATGCGACGGCTTCATTCGCACCGCCCGGCGCGCTAGACACGGCGTCCATCCTCGGAGCCCGCCATGACACACCCGATCGAGAGCGTCTGCGTCTACTGCGGATCGCGGCGCGGCGACGACGCCGCCTTCACGCAGGAGGCCCGCGCGCTCGGCCGCGGCCTGGCCGAGGCGGGAATGCGGCTGGTCTACGGCGCCGGCGACGTCGGGCTGATGGGCGAGACCGCGCGCGCCGCCATGGCCGCGGGCGGCCGGACGCTCGGCGTGATCCCGCGGCACCTTCTGGCGCTGGAGGTCGGCGCGCCCGACCTGACCCAGACCGTCGTCACCGAGACCATGCACGAGCGCAAGAAGCTGATGTTCTTCAACGCCGACGCCGTCGTCGCGCTGCCCGGCGGAGCCGGCACGCTGGACGAGGTGTTCGAGGTGCTGACCTGGCGGCAGATCGGCCTGCACGCCAAGCCGCTGATCGTCATCAACGTCGACGGCTACTGGGACCCGCTGCTCGCGCTTGTCGATCATCTGATCGCCCGCGGCTTCGCCGATCCCAGCCTGCGCGGCTATCTGAGCATCGCAGCCGACGCCGGCGAGGCCCTGCGGCTGCTGCGCCCGGCCGACTGAGCGGCTACTTCTTGCCGCCCTTGGACTTCTCCTGCGAGGCGACGAGCCTCGCGGTCAGGTCGGAGGCGGGAGCGGCCGCTTTCGGTTTGACCTGCTTGGGTTTCTTGGCTTCGCGATTGCCCTTCTGCTGGCCTTTGGCCATCGGGGTCTTCCTCGCCGGCTGACGTCGCCCTACGCCATTGGGCGGGGCGGCGGAGGGCGCGCCGGCCTGCTGACGCCGAAGCGGCGTCCGCGCGCGATCTCGATCGCGACTCAGTGCGCCGGCGGTGGAACCATGTCAATGAGTGGATGACCCCACCATCGCCGCGCCGGAGAACCCGCCGCAGGCGCGCATGGCGCCCGCGGCGGCGAGCAGGGTCAGGCGGGCAGGCGCGACGCCACGTTTTCCCAGTTCACCAGCTTGTCGAGGAAGTTGGACAGGTAGGCGGGACGCTTGTTGCGGAAGTCGATGTAGTAGGAGTGCTCCCACACGTCGCAGCCCAGCAGCGCGGTCTGGCCGAAGCACAGCGGATTGACGCCGTTCTCGGTCTTGGTGACCTTCAGCGACCCGTCCTTGTCGGCCACCAGCCAGCACCACCCCGAGCCGAACTGTCCGGCGCCGGCGGCCGCGAAATCGGCCTTGAACTTGTCGATCGAGCCGAAGGCGTCGGTGATCCGCTTCTCCAGTTCGCCCGGCATCTTGCCCGCGTTCGGCCCCATCATCTCCCAGAACTGGACGTGGTTCCAATGCTGGGAGGCGTTGTTGAACAGGCCGGACTGGGCCACGGCCCCGGACTGGTAGGTCGCCGCGACGATCTCCTCCAGCGACTTGCCCTCGTGGCCTGAGCCCTCGAGCAGCTTGTTTCCGTTGTCCACATAGGCCTTGTGGTGGATGTCGTGGTGAAACTCCAGCGTCTCGCGCGACATGCCGGCCCCGGCGAGCGCGTCGTGGGCGTAGGGAAGATCGGGCAGCGTGAAAGCCATGTCGGGCCCCTCTGTCGGTTTGGTCGGGTCGGCGCGACGGCGCCGCCGCGCGGGTTATAGGCCGTAACGGCCGCAACCGGAACGGCCGAGAAGGAACGCCTTCCGCCGCGCGGTTGTTCCCTCCGGCGCCGCGCGCTATAGCGGCGGCGAAG
The DNA here is from genome assembly GCA_036735545.1 of Rubrimonas sp. Classification (GTDB taxonomy): domain Bacteria; phylum Pseudomonadota; class Alphaproteobacteria; order Rhodobacterales; family Rhodobacteraceae; genus Rubrimonas. Next base: position 7,047 of record DAINOD010000099.1, read on the forward strand.
CGGTCGCGGGGCGCGCATGAGCGGCGCAGGCATCATCGGGCGGTGCGAAGCGCAGGGACTGCGCATGACCGAGCAGCGCCGCACCATCGCCGAGGTGCTGACCGACAGCGGCGACCACCCCGACGTCGAGGAGTTGCATCGCCGCGCCTCGGCCCGCGACGCCAACATCTCGCTCGCGACGGTCTACCGCACCGTCAAGCTGTTCGAGGAGAACGGCATCCTCGAGCGGCTGGATTTCCGCGACGGCCGCGCCCGGTACGAGGACGCCGACCGCGACCACCACGACCACCTGATCGACGTCGTGACCGGCGACGTGATCGAGTTCGTGGACCGGGAGATCGAGGCGCTCCAGCGCCGCGTCGCCCAGCGGCTGGGATACGAGCTGATCGGCCACCGCCTCGAGCTCTATGCCCGCAAGAACGACCGCCCCGCCGCAGGCGCCCGCGCCGCAGAAGCCCGCACCGCAGACACGCACGCCGCAGACACCCAGGCTGCGGACACCAGGACCGCAGACACCCCACCCGAGGAAGGCTGAGCCCCATGAGCGCCATCGTCGAGATCACCGGCCGAGAAATCCTCGACAGCCGCGGCAATCCCACGGTCGAGGTGGAGGTGGCGCTGGAGGACGGCGCAGTCGGACGAGCCGCCGTGCCCTCCGGCGCCTCCACCGGCGCCCACGAGGCGGTCGAGTTGCGCGACGGCGACCCCGCGCGCTATCTCGGCAAGGGCGTGCTGAAGGCCGTGGCGGCGGTGAACGGCGAGATCTTCGAGGCGCTGGCCGGCGCCGACGCCACCATGCAGACCACCATCGACCAGACGCTGATCGACCTCGACGGCACGCCGAACAAGGCGCGCCTCGGCGCCAACGCGGTGCTCGGCGTCAGCCTCGCCTGCGCCAAGGCCGCGGCCGAGAGCGTCGGCCTGCCGCTCTACCGCTATGTCGGCGGCGTCTCGGCGCGCACACTGCCCGTGCCGATGATGAACATCGTCAACGGCGGCGCCCACGCCGACAACCCGATCGACATCCAGGAATTCATGATCGCCCCCGTGGGCGCCGAGACCTTCGCCGACGCGCTGCGCATGGGTTCGGAGATCTTCCACACGCTCAAGAAGAACCTCGCCGCCGCCGGCCACGCCACCAATGTCGGCGACGAAGGCGGCTTCGCGCCCAACCTCGCCTCGACCCGCGACGCGCTCGACTTCATCATGAAGGCCATCGAGAAGGCCGGCTACAAGCCCGGCGAGGACGTGATGCTGGCGCTCGACGCCGCCTCCACCGAGTTCTTCAAGGGCGGCGTCTACGACCTCGCCGGCGAGGGCCGGAAGCTGAACAGCGGCGAGATGGCCGACTATCTCGCCAGGCTGGTCGACGCCTACCCGATCTACTCCATCGAGGACGGCATGGCCGAGGACGACTGGGAGGGCTGGGTCGCGCTGACCGAGGCGGTGGGCGACCGCTGCCAGCTCGTCGGCGACGATCTGTTCGTCACCAACACCGAGCGGCTGAACCGCGGGATCGAGGACGGCGCCGGCAACGCCATCCTGATCAAGGTCAACCAGATCGGCAGTCTGACCGAAACGCTGGAGGCGGTGGAGACCGCGCACCGCGCCGCCTTCACCGCCGTGATGTCGCACCGCTCCGGCGAGACCGAGGACGCCACCATCGCCGACCTCGCGGTGGCGACCAATTGCGGGCAGATCAAGACCGGCTCGCTTGCGCGCTCGGACCGGACCGCGAAATACAACCAGCTTCTGCGCATCGAGCAGATGCTGGGCGACGCGGCGGTCTATCCCGGTCGGGCGATGCTGCGCCGCTGAAGCGGCCCCCCCCACCCATCCCCGGTCCCGCGAGACGCCGCGGCGTCTGTTCGCGCACGAGATCGGAACGAACGGCCTGGCCGCGCGTTGTCCGTTTGGCGGTGATGCGACGGCGACTAAAGGTCGTCGCCGTGAGGACCGCAAGTCGGGCTGGTAGGGTCGCCGTCGATCGGCGGCCCGATCCCGCTTGGCGTTCATTTCAATGCTGTCGCCCCGCGCGGGCGTGAGGCGGAGACGGATCAATGGTGATGGACCGCAAGTTTCTCTATCTGCTCGTCGGCCTGTTGGGCGCTGGCCTGATCTTCGTGGGCTACCTCTACTATCAGGAGAGCCAGAGCGGCGTCTCCATCGAGATCGGCGAGGGCGGCGTCTCGATCGATGGCGGCTGACCGAAAGCGCGCCGAAGGATCGGACCACGCGAAAGATACTGCGCCGACGATCACGCCGCCGCAGGCAGCCAGGCGATCGCCTGTGCACGGAGGCTAAGTCATGTCGATCGGCGTCATTCTCGTCGTTGTTCTGATCGTCTTGCTGCTCGGCGGCTTCAGCGGCCGGTTGGGCGGTTACGGCTACGGCTTTGGTCATGGCGGGGTCGGCGCCATCGGCATCGTGCTGATCGTCATCCTCGTCCTGCTCCTGACGGGCCGCATCTGACGCCACGTGCTGGAGAGCCGACCTAACCGAACGCCACCGCGTGCATGATCCGCCCCGGCGCCAGCGTGAAGGCGCCGGCGGCGACCAGGGCGGCGAAATAGAGCCAGCGCATCCGGGTCGCATGCTCCCGCCGCCGACCGCGGCGCGCGGCGCTGACTGCGAGCGGGAGCATCGCGAGGCTCAGTATCGACAGCAGATGGATCCAGCCGAAGCCGGCGACGACCGGCGCGCGCGAGATCCATAACGAACTGATCGCCGTCGCAGCCATCAACCCGACCCAGAGCCAGCCGAGCATGCGATGCGTCGCCGCGCCCTTCGGCCCCAGCAACTGCGCCGCGCCGAACACGAGCGCGGCGACGGCGGCGAGGGTGTGCAGAACCACGACCAAGGGGGCCGCGAGCAGAGGCGCCAGACTCATGTCGTCCGCCTAGCAGCGCGCCCCGCAGCAGCGCAAGATCGTCTCCCGACGAGCGCCGGCGAGGATTGACCGTCGCGGCAAGCGGAGTTGCGCGGCGGTTCGCTTTGCAGCGGCCGCGGCATCTGTCATGGTGAGCGCAGGTTCCGGGGGGCAGGCGGGATGCAGCAGCAGACGTGGCGGTTTCCGCTGATGGACGCGGCGTTCTGCTTCGCAATTCTCGCCGGCGTCGCGAACTTCGGCTGGCACGCCCTGCGCGGCGACTACGGCGTGCTCGCCTCCATGGCCATCGAGGCGGAGGAGCGGGAATTGCGCATCGACCTCGCCGAGCTTACCGCCGAACGCGCCCGGCTGGAGAATGTCGCCATGCGCCTCGGCCCGGCCGCGCTCGATCTCGACCTGCTGGACGAGACGGCCCGCGCCGTGCTCGGCCTCGCCCGCGCCGACGAGGTGATCCCCCACTAACACCCACGCCGCCCCGCGACGTCTATCGGGCGGCCAACGATGACGACTTGACGAGAGGAAGCGTTTTCATGGCGACCCGAACCCGCAAGGCGGCCGACCCGGCCCCCGAGGCAGACGTCGATACGCTGATGGCGGCCTATCGCGACATGCTGCTGATCCGCCGCTTCGAGGAGAAGGCCGGGCAGCTCTACGGCATGGGGCTGATCGGCGGCTTCTGCCACCTGTACATCGGGCAGGAGGCGGTGGTCGTGGGCCTGATGGCCGCGGCGAAGCAGGGCGATCAGACGACCACCTCCTACCGCGACCACGGCCACATGCTGGCCTGCGGCATGGACCCCAAGGGCGTCATGGCCGAGCTGACTGGCCGAATCGGCGGCTACAGCAAGGGCAAGGGCGGCTCGATGCACATGTTCAGCCGCGAGAAATACTTCTACGGCGGCCACGGCATCGTCGGCGCCCAGGTGCCCATCGGCGCCGGCCTCGGCTTCGCCAACAAGTATCTCGAGAACGGCGCCGTCAGCATGGTCTATTTCGGCGACGGCGCGGCCAACCAGGGCCAGATCTACGAGACCTTCAACATGGCCTCGCTGTGGAAGATCCCTGTGATCTTCGTCATCGAGAACAACCAGTACGCGATGGGCACGTCGCTCAAGCGCTCGTCCTCGACGCCTGCGCTGTGGACGCGCGGCGCCGCCTTCGACATCCCCGGCGAGGCGGTGGACGGCATGGATTTCCTCGCCGTCAAGGCCGCGGGCGCCAAGGCGCTGGCGCACTGCCGCGAGGGCAAGGGCCCCTACATCCTGGAGATGAACACCTACCGCTATCGCGGCCATTCCATGTCCGACCCCGCAAAGTATCGCACCCGCGAGGAGGTGACGAAGATGCGCGAGGAGAAGGACCC
>DAINOD010000100.1:0-11217 GCA_036735545.1 Rubrimonas sp.
TGCGCGGCTTTGTCGCTCTCGAGGCGCCGATGGACGCGCCCGGCCGGCGCAGCGACCTGCTCGCCGACGCGCGCGTTGCGAACGGTCTGCACAACCCGGCCTATGTCCGCGCCATGCTGGGCCCGGCGAGCCCGCAGCGCCGCCGCGACGAGGCTTGCGCGATCTACGCCCAGGCCCGCCCCCGCATCTACATGGGCGATCTCGTCTACTACAGCGAGCAGTATGCCGGCGCGCGCATCGCCGAGGGGGTCCGGCGCTCGGGCCTTCGCGGCGCCTTGCTGACCGGCGCCTACGACTACTCCGCCTCTCCGGCGAACACGCGCCGTCTGCACGCCGCGATCGGCTCGCCTGCGGTGCGGTTCCACGAAATGCCGGGGCTCGGCCACTTTCCCATGATCGAACATCCAGAAGCGTTCCGCCCGTTCCTGATGCAGGCGCTGGATTGGGTGGAGCGGGCCGCGCCATGACCCAGGCGTCCCAATACGAAGTATACGCGATCCAGTATGCGCAATCGCTTCGGCCGAGGCATGAGTATTTCCTGGGCGAAGACCCTCACGACGGCCCGGCCCCGATATTCTACTATGTCTGGCTGTTGCGGAGCCCTGACCGCGACATCCTCGTCGACACCGGCTTCAATGCGCGACGCGCGCAACAGCGGAAGCGAGACTTCCTTCGTTGCCCGACCGACGGTCTCCGACGGCTGGGCGTCTCCGCCGGCGACGTGAAAACGGTCGTGCTAACACATCTTCATTATGACCACGCGGGCAACATGGACCTCTTTCCCGAGGCGCGTTTCGTGCTTCAGGATGCGGAGATGCGGCACGCCACGGGCCGATCCATGCGGCACGGCCTGCTGCGGTCTCCGTTCGAGCTGGAGGACGTGCTCGCCACCGTGACCAACGTCTTCGCCGGCCGCGTCGATTTCGTCTCGGGGCGCGAGACGATCGCGCCGGGGGTGGAGGTCCATCCGGCGCCCGGCCACTCCCCTGGACTGCAGGCGCTTACGGTGGAGACTGCGCGGGGCCGCCTGTGCCTCGCTTCAGACGCGGCGCATTTCTACGCCAACATCACGAGCGGCAGGCCATTTCCGATCACGGTGGATCTCGCGGCGCATCTGGATGGGCACGACAGCGTGCTCCGGCTCGCTGGCGGCTGGGAGCGGCTGATCCCGGGTCATGATCCTGCAGTGGCCGGCCTCTATCCGGCGCATCCCGAGGACCCGCTGACTTTCGTCGTCTCCGAGCCGCCGCTCGGCCCCATTCCGGTCGGATGAAGGCCGATCACGCCCGCCGCCACGGATACTCCATGTAATCCGCCGTGGACTGCGCGGTGTCCGCCCCGCAATCGCGCGCGACAAGCGCCAGCGCGCCGTCGATCCCCGACGCGACGCCCGCGGCCACGACCATGCGCTCATGTTCGTGATAGCGCCGCGACGGATCGACGATCGCCGCCGGCGCCGCCTTTCGCAACTCGTCGAGCGCGCCGTGATGGGTCGTGGACCTGACCCCGTCGAGCAGCCCGGCCCGGCCCATGATCAGCGCGCCCGTGCAGACCGACAGGATCGTCGCTCCGCCTGCGAACCGCCGCTTCAACCAGGCGCGGATGCCTTCGCTGTGTGAGGCCGGCCGCGCCCCGGGGCCGCCGGGCACGACGATGAGATCGCTGGCGGGGGCCGAGGCGAGGTCGTGGTCGGGCAGGACGCGCAGGCCGTTGCGCGCCGTCACGACCCCCGTGCTCTCGGCGACGAGATGCACCGAGAAGGGCTTGCCGCCCTCCCTGAAGCCGGCGACCGAGAACGCCTCGAACGGTCCGCAGAAATCGAGCACCTCGACGTCGTCGAAGACCAGGATCGAGACCTTGCGGCTCATGATGACGCTCCCCTCAAAACAGCGGCGCCGCCGGCTTCCGATCCCGGGTTCCGCAGCTCGATCGGTTGGCCGTGCGGCGTGGTCCGAGCCGCTTCCCGCCAGAGCTGGGCCATCGCCGCGACTTCCTCGCGCCGCGCGAGAACCCGGTTCTCCAGCAACGCCTCCAGCGCGCGGAGCCACGCCGACCAGTAGTCGATGCCGTCGCGCGATATTTCCGCGCCCAGGGCGGCGGTCCAGTCCCCCCACGAGAAGGCGCCCCGCTCGTTCAGATGGACGACCAGCGCGAAGGCGCGCGCCTGCCAGGGCTCGGCGAAAGGTGCGTCAGGCGGGTTCAATGTAGCTCTCCCAGGCGTCGATGGAGACGGACGACAGAGGGTCGGCGTCCGCGCCCCAGACGTCCACCGCCGAAAGCACGAGAGTGTAGAGCCACTGCGGCGCCTCGCCCTCGCCGTGTGCGTTCGAGTCGGGGAAGACATGAAAACCCTGAACCGCCTCGACGGTCGCTGAGCGGCCGCGGGCGTAGGCGGGCAGGCGGTTGTGGCGCGTCGGGTTCATCAGCCGCGTGCGGACCTTGTCCCCCGCGTGGAAGGCCGGGCGCACGTCGCCGGGCGCGCGCTCCGACGGCCCGCCCCGTGCGAGCACGCCGGCGACCGCCCCGGCGTCAAGACGCCGCGGGTGCGGCGGCGACGGGTCCGCGTGTCGGTTGGCGAGTTCGCCCGCCGTCACCAGCCCGTGGCGCAACAACAGACCTTCAAGCGCGCGGACCCAGATCTCGTAGTAGCTCGCCCGATAGTAGATCGCCGGCGGCAGGCTTTCCCGCGCGTGCCGGCTCTCATCGAGGCTCCAGTGGCCGAGCGCCCCGGCGGCGAGCGTCATCGCGAGCGCGCGGCGCTCCCACGCGTGATGAAAGAGGGGTTCGTCCTGCTCGGAACACACCGAACCGAAGCCGTGGCGACCGCCGAGGTCCTGAGGGCCGTTCATGCGGGAGACTTCGGGAAGCCTGTGCCGATCATCGCGTTCCGGGTCACGAGTTCGGCAAGCGCCGCCTCGGACATGCCGTCGGCCCCGGCCGGCCGCATGGGGATCACGAGATAGCGCAGCTCCGCCGTCGAGTCCCAGACGCGGATGGACGTCGTGGCCGGGAGATCGACGCCGAATTCCGAGAGGACGCGGCGCGGCTCCGACACCGCGCGGGCGCGATAGGGCGGCGACTTGTACCAGCTGGGAGGCAGGCCGAGCACGCTCCACGGATAGCATGAGCAGAGCGTGCAGACGACGATGTTGTGCGTCTCGGGCGTGTTGAAGACCGCCCGCATGTGTTCGCCCTGCCGTCCGCCAAATCCGAACTCCGCAATGGCCGCCGTCGCATCGCGACGAAGGCGGTCGGCATAGGCGGGGTCCACCCACGCGCGGGCGACCACGCGCGCCCCGTTCCTCGGGCCGATCCGATGCTCGTAGACCTCGAGGATCGCGTCGAGCGCGGCAGGGTCGACGAGGCCCTTCTGCGTGAGAACGGTCTCCAGCCCCATCACCCGGGCGGCGAGGTCGTCGAGATCGGAACCGTGGAATGCGTGTTCTTCATCGTGCGGCATGGCGCAACCTCCTGACCCGACGAACGAATACCCGGCTCTCCGCGGGGGCGCCACCCTCTGCGGCGTCTGGGCGGCTGGCGCGGGCCGGAAGGCGCGGCGCCGCCGTCGCCTGCGTCTCGGGCGCTCGTCGGCGATGCGGCGTCCGAGGCGGGTAGGGCGTTCATCCCGACGACGCCGAACCTTGTCCCACACGCGCCGGAGCGCGGCGCGACACTGCGAGAGGGCGGCGTCCTTCGTCAATCGGCAAGAAAGCCGAAGCGTCAGGCCGGGCGCCGCTCTGTCCCCCAGGAGCGCGACGCGCGCGAACCTCATCGCGTCGAGGAGCGCGACGCGGCCCCCGGCGTCGTCGTGCAAGGGGGCGCTCATCACCGGAGCGCCGTGGCGCGGCGCGACCGCCTCGAGCGTCCGCGCCGAGGGGTGGGCGACCCGCAACGGCGTCGTGGTCGCCCTGCTGGCGCAGTCGCGGATGGTCGGCCCTCGGCGATCGTCGTTCCGGCTTTCATGGATCGCGGCCAATGGGCCCGTCGGCGCCGGCGAGCCTTGGCAAGGGAGAGGTTTTGGTGAACCCTCTGCGCCTGGAGGGAAGCCCGAGCAATGTCGCTGGTCCCTGTCCCCGGAGGCTCCGCAAGCGTCACCCGCCGTGGCGCGCTCGTCGCGATGCTCGCGATGGCAGCGCCGCGACCGGGCGGCGCCGCGGCGCCGATGCGGTTCGGCCTGACGCCCGTCTTCGTGACCGACGACTTGCGGCTTCTGGGCGCGCTGGAGCAGGCGCTCAGCGCCGAGGCCGGCGCCACGGTCACCCTCGTGATGCGGCGGACCTATCGCGAGGTGACCGAACTGCTGCTGGCGCGCGAGATCGACGCCGCGTGGATCTGCGGCTACCCGTTCGTTCAGCATGCCGCCGCCCTGACGCTCCTCGCCGCGCCTCTCTGGCGCGGCGCCTCGCTCTACCAGTCCTACCTGATCGTGGGCGCAGGCGACCCTGCGGAGGGTCTCGACGATCTTAAAGGGTCCAGCCACGCGTTCTCGGACCCGGACAGCAATTCGGGCTGGCTGGTCACCGCCGCCGCGCTGGCGGAACGAGGCGAGCGCCCGGCGGCCTTCTTCGACGGCGCCTTCTTCACCTACAGCCACCGCAACGTGGTCCGCGCGGTCGCGAGCGGCCTTGCGCGCTCGGGCAGCGTCGACGGCTACGTCTGGGAGGTGCTGGCCGAGACGGAGCCCGCGCTGACCGAGCGGACGCGCGTCGTCGCCCGCTCCGAGCCGCTGGGCTTTCCCCCGGTCGCGTGCGCCCGCGCCCATCGGGACGGACCGCAGGCGCTGGCGCTGGAGCGGGCGTTGCTGAACCTCGGGCGGAGCGCCGAGGGCGCGGAGGCGCTGCAGGCCTTGCGCCTCGACGGCTTCGGCCGGCCGGACGCATCGCTGTTCGCCGGCATCGCGGCGCGCGCGGATGCGGTGAGCCGGCTCGGGTGAGGCCAGCGATGCTCCCCTTCCGCCGCCTGATCCACCTGCCCCTGCGGATCAAGGCCCCGCTGCTCGTCGCCTTGCTGATGGCGACGGCCGGCGCCGTCGCGAGCCATTTCGTGCTTTCGCGGTTGGCCACGATGCAGCGCGACACGTCCCGCGCGATCGCGGGCGTCTGGGTCGACGGTCTAGCAGTGAAGCTGGGGCCGCCGCTGTTGCGCGGCGACCCGTGGGAGGCGTTCGACGCGCTGGACGGCGCGCGGACGGTGACGGAGGCGTTCCGGCCGAACTTCATCGTCGCTCTCGACGCGGGCGGCAGGGTGATCGCGGCCAGCGATCCGCCACGCGCTCCCGCGCTGGCGCCTGCTCCTTCGGCGTTGCTGGCGGCCTTTCCGGCGGGGGACGCGATCGTGGTGGACGCCGAGGCGGGCGTGGCGCGGCTGCGCCGGACCGTCGCGCCGCAGGGCGTGCGGGTCGGCGTGCTGCTGGCGGAGATCGACGTCTCCGCCCAGCTCGCCGAGCGGCGCGAACTGCTGCGCGCGCTCATCCTCACCAACGCCGGCCTGACGCTGGCGCTGTCGGCGGCGGGCTTCGTGATCGTGGGTCGGGCCTTCCGCCCCCTCGGCCTGATCGCGGAGCACCTCGAGATGGGCGCGGAGGGCCGCGCCGTCGAGATACCCGCCGACCGGCTCGGCGGCCCGCGCACGGAGTTCGGCCGGCTCGCGCGCCGCTTCAACGCCATGGCGCGGGCGGTCAACGAGCGCGAGAGCCTGGCTGCGCGGCTGGCGGAGGAAGAGCGCGCGGCGAGCCTCGGGCGGCTCGCCTCGGGCATGGCGCACGAGATCAACAATCCGCTCGGCGGGCTGTTCAACGCCGTAAGCACCCTGCGTCGCCACGGCGCCGACCCGGCGGTTCGCGCCCGCAGTCTGTCGCTCATCGAGCGGGGGCTGCAGGGCATCCGCGATGTGGTGCGGGCGACGCTGACGGTGCATCGGCCAGAGCGCGGCGGCCGGTCCTTCGGTCCCTCCGACCTTGCGGACCTGCGGGTTCTCGTGGAGCCCGCGACACGGCGGCGTGCGCTCACCGTCGTCTGGCGGGCGGAGGCTTTCGAGACAGCGGCGCCGGCCGGTCCCGTCCGGCAGGCGGCGCTCAACCTGCTGCTCAACGCCTCGGAGGCGGCGGCGGCGGGCGGCGCCGTGCGCCTCACGGTCCATGATGGGCCGGACGGCGTCGCGCTCACGGTCGAGGATGACGGGCCTGGCCTCTCGCCGGAACTCGTCGCCTATCTCGAGGGCGAGAGCGCCGCGCCGCCCCGCAGCGGAGGCCTGGGCCTGTGGGTCGTGGCGCGCGCCGCCCAAACGGCCGGGTTCGCCGTGCGCGCCGGAACGTCGGACCTGGGCGGCGCGGCGGTGACGCTGCTGCTGGCCCCTGCGCAGGAGCGCCGCGATGTCGCGTGATCGGCCGCTGGTCGGGGTTGTCGAGGACGATCCGATCATGGGCGAAAGCCTGACGGACGGGCTGGATCTCGAGGGCCTCGACGTCGTGTGGTGGCGCACCGGGGCCGAGGCGCTGGCCGGGATCGGGCCCGCCCGCCCCGACGTGGTGCTGTGCGACATCCGCCTTCCCGACATGGGCGGCGATGCGGTCTTCGCCGAGACCGGGCGCGCAGCGCACGCGCCGCCCTTCATCTTCATGACCGCCTACGCCGAACTCGACCAGGCGGTGGCGCTGATCCGGCAGGGCGCCGCCGACTACATCGCCAAGCCCTTCGCCATGGCCGACCTGATCGAGCGCGCGCGCGCGGCGGCGCGACGGCGCGGCGGCGCAGGGGACGGCGCGCTGGGCGTGTCGCCGGCCATGGAGGCTGTCGAGCGGCTGCTGGCGCGTCTGGCGCCCCTGCCGACCACCGTGATCTTTCGCGGCGAAACCGGCGTCGGCAAGGAGGTCTGCGCCCGCCGCCTCCACGCGCTGTCGCGTCCGGACCGCCCCTTCGTCGCGGTGAACTGCGCGGCGATCCCGCCGGAGTTGATGGAGCGCGAACTGTTCGGGACCGCGGATGGCGAGGTCTCGGGTTACGCGGCGCAGGCGGCCGACGGCGCGCTCTTTCTCGACGAGATCGCCGATCTGGAGCCGGCCTTGCAACCCAAGCTCCTCCGTCTCGTGGAGGAGCGCCGTTTCCGACCCCTCGGGGCCGCCGCCGAACTGCCCTTCGAGGCGCGGGTCCTGTGCGCGACGAAGGCCGATCTCGCCGCGCGGGTCGAGGCCGGCCTGTTCCGCGCTGATCTGTTCTTCCGCCTGAACGTGGTGGAGGTCGAGGCGCCGCCGCTGCGGGATCGTCCCGACGACGTGCCGTGGCTGCTCGACCGTTTCATCGCGGAGTTCGCCCGCCGCTACGGCGCGCCGGCGACCGGCGTCACCGACGCCGCCGAAGCGGCGGCGATGGCGCACGACTGGCCGGGAAACGTGCGCGAACTGCGCAACCGCGTCGAGCGGGCCGTAGCGCTGGGGGCGGAAGCGCGACTGACGAGGACGGACCTCTTTCCCGAGAGCGCGCACGCCGCCGCGTGCGGCGACGGGCTCGCGTCGCTGGCCGAAGCGCGGGAGGCGGCGGAGAACGCCCAGATCCTGCGCGCGCTGAAGGCGACCGGCGGCGGGCTGACCGAGGCGGCGCGCCTGCTGGGCGTCTCGCGCACGACGCTGTGGGAGAAGATGCGGCGCATGCCGCAGGCGCTGCGCCCGCGCTGAGACGGGGTGACGTCGGCGCCCGGCGCGGACTACCGTGCCGCCGACACGTCCAATTCCCCAGGCGAGGCCCCATGACCGCCCAGCCCACCCGCGAGGACGTCCTGTCCGCGCTTCGCCGCATCCAGGACGAGGACGGAAACGCGCCGCTGACCGAGCCCGGCGCGATCGAGGGGCTGGCCGTGAAGGACGGCAGGGTGACGCTGTTTCTCGTCGCGCGCGGCCTGCAGATGAGCGACTACGAGCAACTGCGCGACCTCGCCGAACAGGCCGTGCGCGATGTTCCGGGCGTGGCGCAGGCGCTGGTGGGGATCACCGCCGAGAAGCCGGTGGAGACCTTCGAGGGGCCGGCGGGCGTGGGCGGGGTCGGCGCGATCCTGCTGATCGCTTCGGGCAAGGGCGGGGTCGGGAAGTCGACCACCGCCTGCAACCTCGCCGTCGCCATGGCCGCGCAGGGGCGGCGCGTCGGGCTGCTGGACGCCGACATCTACGGCCCCTCCGCGCCCACGCTGTTCGGCCTGTCGGGGCGGCCGCAGGTGCTGGGCGAGAACCTGCTGGCGCCGATGGAGGCCTATGGCGTGAAGGTCATGTCGATGGGCCTGCTGGTGGACCCGGCGGCGCCGCTGGTCTGGCGCGGGCCGATGGCGTCGGGCGCGTTGAAGCAGATGCTGAACACCGTCGTCTGGGGCGCGCTCGACGTGCTGATCGTGGACATGCCGCCGGGCACCGGCGACATCCAGTTGACCATGGCGCAGGACGCGCGTCCCGCCGGCGCCGTGATCGTCTCGACGCCGCAGGATCTGGCGCTGATCGACGCGCGCAAGGCCGTGGCGATGTTCGCCGAGGTGAACATCCCCGTGCTGGGCATGGTCGAGAACATGTCGGGCTTCGTCTGCGACGGCTGCGGCAAGCGCCATGAACCGTTCGGCGCAGGCGGGGCGGAAGCCGAGGCCGCGCGCATAGGGGCGCCCTTCCTTGGCGCGATCCCTCTCGATCTGGGACTGCGGCTGCGCTCGGACGCCGGCGCGCCCGTCGCAGCGTTGGAGCCGGACGGCCCGGTGGGACGCGCCTACGCGTCGGCGGCCGCGGCGCTGCTCGCCCGGCTCGCCGCCGCCGCTGTCCCGAGGCTGAAATGACCAGCCAAAACGGTCAAGTTAAAATTGCTGAACATTAGCACATATACACGTCCGGAAATCCGAACGTTTGGCGATGCAGCATGATATCGCCGCGCGCGTCTGCCGCATAACGCTGTCTGTTGTGCATCAGTTCTTGACGGCGTATTGTCTCCTCGATCACGCGGCAGACGTGAGCGGGAGGACGCCATGGCGGCCCAGGCCAGCAGAGCCGACATGCCGCGCGCCCGGGCGCAAAGGGCGCGCGCGCCGCGCGTCGAGACGTTGCGCGAGGGGCGCGCGCTGGGCTTTCGGTCGGACGCCTGCCTGAACGCCGTGCGCGCCGACTACGGCTGCGACGTCTGCGTCGGCGCCTGTCCGGCGGATGCCTTGGCGGTCTCGGGTTTCGGCGTCGCGCTGGGGGAAAGCTGTCTCGATTGCGGCCTGTGCGTCGCGGCCTGCCCCACGGGCGCGCTGGACTTGCCCGCGCTCGCCGTGCCGGACGCGGGGGCGCCCATCCGCCTCGACTGCTCCCGCGCCGAACCCGAGACGGGCGTGACGCAGGTTCCGTGCCTCGGCGCGCTGGGCGTCGAGCGGCTGCTGGAGAGCATGGTCCCGGGCGCGGCGCCGCTGACGCTGCTGGACCGCGGGTTGTGCGGGACGTGTCCGTTGTCCGGCGGCGACCCGGCCCCATGGGCCGCCGCCATCGCCGAGGCCGCGGCGCTGGCCGCCGAGGCCGGCGCCCATCCTGCGACCCCGCCGCGGGTCGAAGCCGCGGCACGCCCCCGGCGCTCCGTGCGCGAAGCTCCCGAGAACCCGGCCCGCCGCGCGCTGTTCCGCCGCGTGACGACACCCGAGCCCGCTCCGCCCCCGACCTGGGCGCGCGTCGGCAAGATCGCCGCGCCCGCCCGCGCCCGGCGCCTTGCGGCGCTGGCGGCGCTCGCGCCCGCGCCGCCTGCCGCCGCCTTTCCCGTCGCCGCAGCGACCGAGGCCTGCCGCCTGCACGGCCTCTGCGCCGCGGTCTGCCCCACCGGGGCGCTGGCGCTGGGCCAGGACGCCGGCCGGCTCGTCCTCGCCTTCGACGCCGCCCGCTGCATCGGCTGCGGCGATTGCGCTCCCGTCTGCCCCGAAGGCGCGCTGAGCATCGACGTCTCGGCCGCCGGCCGCGTCGCCGCGCCGGAAGGCCCCGAAATCCTCGCCGCGCGCGCAAGCCGCGACTGCGCCGACTGCGGCCGCGCCTTCACCCCCGACGCGGGCGAGGCGACCTGCCCCGCCTGCGCCCGCTCGACCAGCCTGATCCGCGAGACCGTCGGCCTGTTCGGGCGAGCCGGCCCCCTGATTTCGGCCGCGCCGCTCGATCCCTCAGCCAGTCCCCAGCCCGAGAGGACCACGCCATGAAGATGGAGACGCCCGCCGCCTCGCGGCGCACCTTCCTGAAGCTGACCGGCGCGACCGGCGCCGCCGCGGGGGCCGTCGGCTTCACCGCGCTGAAGAAGGCCGAGGCGCAGGCGCCCGTCCACGGGCCCGACACGAGGATCGTCAAGAACATCTGCCACCAGTGTCCGGCGCGCTGCGGCATCGACGTCTATGTGACCAACGGGCGGGTCCACGCGATCCACGGCACGACCGATCACCCGATCTCCAACGGCAAGCTCTGCCCCAAGGGGCCGCTGGGCGCCTACGTCCTCTACGACCCGGACCGCTTCAAGAGCCCGATGCGGCGCACCAATCCGCAGAAGGGCCGCGGGATCGACCCCGGCTTCGAGCCGATCAGCTGGGACGAGGCGCTGGGCATCGTCGCCGACCGCCTGAACGGCCTGCGCGCGGCGGGCGAGAGCCACCGTTTCGCGCTGCTCTACGGCCGCGGCTGGGGCGCGTCCTGCGCGGGCCTGCAGGGCACGTTCGGGGCGCTCTACGGCACGCCCAACAGCGGCATCGGCCATTCCTCGATGTGCTCGGACGGCTCGATCATCGGCAAGAAGGCGCTGGACGGGGTCGGCGGCTACAATTCCTACGACTACGCCAACACCAACTACCTTCTGATGTTCGGCTGCGGGTTCCTGGAGGCGTTCCGCCCCTACAACAACAACATGCAGGTGTGGGGCCACATCCGCGGCGACCGGCCGAACAAGGCGCGCGTCACGGCCGTGGATGTGCACGTCAACGCGACGCTCGCGGCGTCTGACCGCGGCGTGCTTATCAAGCCCGGCACGGACGGCGCGCTGGCGCTGGCCATCGCCCACGTCATCCTGACCGACGGGCTGTGGGAGCGCGGCTTCGTCGGCGACTTCCGCAACCCCGACGGGCGCTTTGTCGCCGGCCAGACCCTGGCGTCCTTCGCCTTCGAGGAGAAGTGGGTGCAGGGCCTGGTGGACTGGTGGAACCTAGAGCTGAAGGACCGCACGCCCGAATGGGCCGCGGAGATCACCACGATCCCCG
>DAINOD010000101.1:0-10779 GCA_036735545.1 Rubrimonas sp.
CTAGGTCGAAGGCGAAGCGCAGGACGCGGTCGACGCCGTGGCGCGTCATCACCGTCTCCTGCATCACCGTCTCGCGGTCGGTGCCCTCGAAGATGCGCCCGCCGATCGAGGAATACTCGCCCTCGGTGTTCTCGCGCACGACCCAGAAGTCGATGTCGCCGGGCTTTCGCCCCGCCAGCGGGCTGGGGACGCCGGGCATCAGGCGCACCGGGCGCAGGTTCACGTACTGGTCGAAGTGCCGGCGGAACTGCAGCAGCGAGCCCCAGAGCGACACATGGTCGGGCACGGTCTCGGGCCAGCCGACCGCGCCGAAGTAGATCGCGTCCACGCCCTGAAGGCGATCCTTCCAGTCGTCCGGCATCATCTTGCCATGGCGGGCGTAGTGGTCGCAGGAGGCGAAGTCGTGCTCCTCTAGATCGAGCGCGAAGCCGAAGCGGCCCGCGGCCTTCTCCAGCGCGCGCAGCCCCTCGGGCATGACCTCCTTGCCGATCCCGTCCCCGGCGATCACGGCGATGCGGTAGCGGCGGTTGGTCATGGCGCGGTTTCCTTCCCGGACGGAGGGCCGCCACTTGCGCGGGCCCGCCGGTCCGCGTCAACCCGGCCACACAGGCCGCCCGGCCCCCGGCTGCGCATCAGCAAGGCCCCCGTCGCCGGCGCCGGGGCGGAGGGAAGGGAGGGTGCGCGGGACCGCCGGGGTCGCGTCAGGGCGCGGGATGGCCGCTCCAGCGGAACTCGCCGCTGGGCCCGAGCGGCGCGAAGGGGTTCCACGCGACCTCCCAGACATGACCGTCGGGGTCGGCGAAATAGCCGACATGGCCGCCCCAGACGGTGTCGTGCGGCTCCCGCAGCACCTCGGCCCCGGCGGCCCTCGCGGCGGCGATCACGGGCGCGACGCCGGCGCGGTCCTCGACGTTGCATGCCAGCGTCATCGAGCCGGAGCCGCGCGCCAGATCGCGACCCATGTCGCGGGCCAGATCGGCCCGGCCGTAGAGCGCGAGCGAGGCGCCCCAAAGATCGAACACCGCGATCTCGGGCGGCGTGTCGGGAGCCTTCGCCCAGCCGAGCGCCTCGTAGAACGCCGCCGCCCGGGCGACGTCCTCGACCCCGAGCGTGATGAGGTGGACCCGCTGGCGCATAGCGGCGCCTCCCGTGCTTGGCGATACACGGCGGCGGCGGGCGGCGCCCTCGGACGCGCCCCGCCGCCGCGCGCTCGGTAGCCGAGGCCTCAGAGCGCTTCCAGATAGGCGACGAGGTCGGCGAGTTGCGCGTCCGTCGGCGAGGACGGCGTTCCCTGCCGCTCGTGGTGGTGCTCCCACATGTAGCGCGCGGCGTCCTGCAGCGCGGCGTGGCGGCCGTCGTGAAACCACGGGCCCGTGTGCGAAACCGCCCAGAGGGAGGGGACCTTGAAGGTTCCGCCGGTGCCGACATCCTCCAGATCGGCCTTGTCGAAGCTGCCGATCAGGTGGCACGTGCCGCAGCCACCGTCGCCGATGAACAGCTCGAAGCCGCGCTCCACGGCGTCGGGCGCCCCGTCCACCGGCACGCCGTCCATGTCCACATGGCCCGATTGCGGCGCGGGCAGCTGCGAGACATAGGTGGCCAGCGCGGCGAGTTGCTCCGCCGTGGGCTCCGGCCCCTTCATGCGGTTGACGATGATGCCGCGGATGTTGGCCTCGAGGCTCGGGGCCGTTCCCGCCCAGCCCCAGGCCGAGCGCACGCCCGCCATCCACATCGTGGGCGTGCTGCGCCCGGTCGGCTCGCCGTCGGCCACGACGTCGAGCCCGACATAGGTGTGGTTGTTGGTGTGGCCCTCGAAGCCGTTCACGGCCGGGTGGCAGGTGGCGCAGGAATACTGTCCGCTGGCCGACAGGCCGACGTCGTTGAACAGCGCACGGCCCTGCGCGATCAGGGCGTCGTCCGCGACTGCGGGAGCGGCGAGAAGGCAGGCGGCGGCGAAAAGGCGATAGAGGGTCACGGACGTCCTCCCGGGGCTGGCCGGGCGCTGTCCCGCGCCCGTGCTGACGCCGGGCACGCTATCAGAATCGCCGCCGCGCCGCGCAGGGATTTTCCGCCGCTTCAGGCCCGCGGCAGGCGGAGCGCCACCGTGAAGGTCGAGCCCTGCCCCGGCGCGGAGCGCAGGCTCAGCGTGCCGCCCATCTCCTCGACGATTCGCTTCGCGATCGACAGTCCGAGCCCCGAGCCCCCCGAGCCGATCGCCAGACCCGCGGCGCCCTGGGCGAAGTCCTCGAACAGCGCCTTCTGTTCGGCCTCGCTCATGCCGGGTCCCTCGTCGATGACCGCGAGGCGCAGCGCCGCCTCCCGCCCGCGAGCCCGGGCGTCGACGTCGAGCCGGACGCGGCCGCAGTTGGCGAACTTGATCGCGTTCGAGATCAGGTTGCCCAGCACCTGACGCAGACGCATCGCGTCGCCCAGCAGCGCGTCCACGTCGCCGGACACGCCGGATTCGAGGCGCAAGCCCTTCTCCTGCGCCTTGCCGGTGAAAAGATCGCTCACGTCGGTGGCCAGCGCCCGCAGCGAGAACGGCGCAGGCTGGAGCGCAAAGGCCCCTTTCGCAAGCTGCGCGTCATCGAGCAGGTCGTTCAGCACCGCGAGCATGTCCGCGCCGGAACGGCGCAGAACGGCCACCAACTCGCGCTGTCGGTCGCAGAGCGCGGTGTTGTCCAGCAGCGCCGCGACGCCCAGCAGGCCGCCCAGCGGCGTGCGCAGTTCGTGGCTGACCAACGCAAGGAAGCGGGACTTGGCCGCGTCCGCCGCCTCCGCCGCAAGACGCGCGGCTTCCTCCGCGGCGCGCGCGGCCTCCAGCGCCTGCGACTTCTCCACCAGTTCGTCGATGCGCATCGCCAGCCCGGCCACGGCGCCCGAGGGCGTGCGCACTTTCGTGACGCGGAACCAGCCGAGCCCCTCGTACCATCGGTCGATCGCGCGCCCGTCGGCCTGCCGGTGCGCGGCGACGCGGCTGGCGATATGCGCCTCGACGCCCTCCTCAGGCTGCGCGGCCTCCACCGTGTCCCGGATCAGGTCGGCGTAGCGCAACTCGCGGCGGGCGATGCGATCCGCGTGGCGCGCGAAGGCCGTGGCGTGGATGCGCGCATAGGCGTCGTTCCACGCGATCAGCCGATCCTCGTCGTCGTAGACCGATACCGGCCCGGGAGACACCGCGATCACCTCGACGAGCAGCGTGTGCTCGCGCGCCAGACGATCGAGATCCAGAGCCGCCGGAATGGATATCACGCCGCCCTCCTTGCCGCGCAGCGAATGGTCATCGCACGGCGGAGGTTAACACAGCGTTCACGGCGGGCGCGCTTGATCCGCGCCTTCGGCTGGGCGATATCGGCGCAGACTGCGCGCCGGGTGGCGGCGCGACGGAACGGAGCGGCCCGCGCTGGGCCGCGGCGGGGCGCGATGCGGATCATTCGCGGCGTCGGCGCGGCGCTGGCGAGCGATCGCGGCGCTGCGGCGGCCCTTGGCAACTTCGACGGCGTGCACCTCGGTCATCGGGCCGTTCTGAACGCCGCGCGCGCGGGCGCGCCGGACGCGCCGCTGGCGGTGGTCAGCTTCCGCCCGCACCCGCGCCGCTTCTTCGCCCCCGACGCGGAACCCTTCGAACTGACGACCGTCGAGGGCAAGGCCCGCCGTCTGGGCGCGCTGGGGGTGGAGCGGCTGTTCGTGGTCGACTTCGACGCCCGACTGGCCGCCATGAGCCCCTCCGCCTTCTGCGAGGGCGTGCTGGCGCGCGGCCTCGGCCTCGCCCATGTCGCGGTAGGTCCCGACTTCCGCTTCGGCGCCCGGCGCGCGGGCGACGTCGAGACGCTGCGCGCCGAGGGCGCGCGGCTGGGCTTCGGCGTATCCGTCGCGACGCTGGCGTCGGACGCGGGCGGCGGGATATCGTCCAGCGCGATCCGGGCGGCCCTGCGCGAGGGGCGCCCGGAGGACGCGGCGCGGATGCTGGGCGGCTGGCACCGGATCGAGGGGATCGTTGAACATGGCGAGAAGCGCGGGCGCGTCCTCGGCTATCCGACGGCGAACCTCTCCGTCGGCTGCCTCGTGCTGCCGCGTTTCGGGGTCTACGCAGTGAGCGTGGACGTGCTCGACGGCCCCTGCGCAGGAACCTACGGCGGGGTCGCCTCGCTGGGGGTGCGGCCGATGTTCGGCGAGAACCGGCCGAATCTGGAGACCTACCTGTTCGATTTCGCGGGCGACCTCTACGGCGCCACGCTGTCGGTGGGGCTCATCGCCTTCCAGCGGCCCGAACTGCGCTTCGAGGGCGTGCCGGCGCTGGTGGCGCAGATGGATCGCGACGCCGCGGAGGCGCGGGCGATCCTCGCGAGGGCGGCGTGATCCGCGCGAGCCTGTTCAACGTCGCCTTCTATGTGCTCACCCTGTTCGCCGCGATGGCGGCCTCGGCGGCGGCGACGATGCGCGGCGCCGGCGCAGTGCGCGGCGTGGTCGCGTGGTGGACGCGCCGCGTGCGGGGGCTGATCGGGCTCGTGCTCGGCGGGCGGATCGAGGTGCTGGGGCGCGAGCGGCTGCCCGAGGGCGGGCCGCAGCTCATCGTCAGCAAGCACCAGTCCGAACTCGACGCGATCATGATGTTCTCGCTCTTTCCGAACCTCGGCGCGGTCGTGATGAAGGAGCTGGAGAACTACCCCTTCGTCAGCCCCATCGTGCGCGCGCTGGGCCTGATCACGGTCTCGGTCAGCGGCACGCCGCAGGGGCGCAGCGAGGCGGTGGTGGCTGGCGCGGCGCGGGTGCTGGCGGAAGGGCGGCCGGTCCTGATCTATCCCGAGGGCACGCTGATGAGCCTCGGCGCCAAGGAGCGCTACCGCAGCGGGGCCTGGCGCATCTACGCCGCCACCGGCGCGACCGTGACGCCTGTCGCGCAGTCGGTCGGCTGCATCTGGCCGCGCCGGGAATGGCTGAAGCGCGCCGGCCGCACCGGGGCGGTGGAGTTCCTCGACCCGATCGCGCCCGGCCTGGACGAAGGCGCCTTCATGGCCGAAGTGGAAAGTCGCATCGAGCAGGCCACCATGGCGCTGATCCGGCGGCACGCCGACGGCGAAGACCTCGCGCGCGCCGAGGACCGCTTCGCCCGCGGCGTCGCGAACGAGGACTGAGAACATGGCCGACGCGCCCAACCAGTTCGCCCTGCTGCGCACCCGTCGATTTCTGCCGGTGTTTCTCGTGCAGTTCCTGGGGGCCTTCAACGACCAGACCTATCAGAAGGCCTTCGTCGCGCTGATCACCTACCGGCTGGCCGACACGGTGGACATCCCGCTGCCCATGCTGGGGGTGATCGCGTCGGGCCTGTTCATCCTGCCCTTCGCGATCATCACGCCAACGGCGGGCCAGATCGCCGACCGGATGGACAAGGCCCGCATGATGAAGTGGGTCAAGTTCTGGGAAATCATCGTGATGGGTTTCGCGGTGGTGGGCTTTTACTGGCAGAACATCCTGTTCCTGTATTTCGTGCTGTTCCTGATGGGTGCGCAATCGGCGATGTTCGCGCCGATCAAGTATTCGGTGCTGCCGCAATATCTCGAACGGCGCGAGCTGGTCGGCGGCAACGGGCTGGTGCAGGCCTTCACCTTCCTCGCGATCATCTTCGGCTCGATCGCCGGGAACGAGTTGATCCTGACCGATTCCGGCGTCGCGGTGGTCTCGATCGCCGTGGTCGGCATCGCGGTGATCGGCTGGGTGGCGTCGCTGTTCGCCCTGCCCGCCCCCCCGCTGGGCCGCGGCGAACCCGTCGACCCCTTTTTCCCCCGCGCGATCTGGAACCTGATCGCCCGTTGCCGGCAGGAGAAGCCCGCCTTCCGCGCGATCATGGCCATCGCGTGGTTCTGGTTCCTCGGCGCCACCTTCCTCTCCTTGCTGCCGGCCTACGCCAAGGAGGCGCTGGGCGCCGACGAGGGCGTGCTGACCGTGCTGCTCACCGCCTTCTCGGTCGGCGTGGCGCTGGGGGCGATCTTCTCGGAGCGGCTGTCGGGCGGCGTGGTCGGGGTGAGCCTGCCGCCCGTGGGCGCCATCGGCATCGCCGTCATGTCGGTGGAGCTGTGGCTGGCCACCGCCGCGGCGCCCCTGCCGCCGGAGGGCATGCTGTTCTCGCGCGGCGAGTTCTTCGCGGGCTTCGCCGGCTGGCGCATCGTGATCGACTTCGCGCTGCTGGCCGCCTTCGCCGGGGTCTACGTCACGCCGCTGAACGCCGTGCTCCAGATGGAGAGCCCCGAGGCGCGGCGCGCCCGCTTCATCGCCTGCTCCAACGTCGTGGACGCCGGCGCCATGGTGCTGTCGGCGGTGGCGGTCGCCCTGTGCATCGCGCTCGGGCTGCAGGCCACCGACGTCCTGACGCTGTTCGCGCTGACCGGACTGCCCATGGCGGTGGCCGTCGCCCGCTATGCGCCCGAGACGCGGCTGGGGCGCATAGCGCTCTCGGCCTTCCCGCGCTCTCCGGCGGACTGAACGGCCGCCCTCGCGCCGGGGGCTGGTTGACTCGGTCCGTGCCGCGTGAAACCGGTTGTCAAAACACAACCGGGGAGAGAAATGCTCAAGAATGTCGCCGCGGCGCTCATCGCGCTCGCGCCAGCAGTCGCATACGCGGCGCCGGTGCACGTGCTGTTTGTCGGCAACAGCTACACCTTCGGCCGCTACGACCCGGTCATGAGCTACAACGCCGCGAACGTCACCGACCTGACCGCGCCGGAGCGCGGCGGCACGTTCGAGAACCTGACCGGCAGCAACGCCTTCGAGCCCCACCCCTGGAGCGGCGTCGCCGGCATCTTCAAGCAGCTGACGGTTCAGGCCGGCCTCGACTACGCCGTGGCGCTCTCCACCCGAAACGCCGCGACGCTGCGCGGGCACTTCCTCAACCTGAACCCAGCCGGCTGGGATCTGCGCGGCAACATCGCCTTGCAGACGTGGGACAAGGTGGTCGTGCAGGAGCAGAGTGCGGCGCCGCTGCCGCGCCAGACCAACGCCAGCGGAAACGATCTCGGCTCGAACCCCGAGTTCTTTCGCTTCTACGCCGACAAGATCGAGAACTTCATCCACTCGTCGGAAATTCAGGACGAGTTCCGCGAGAACGCCGCGTTTCCCGGCGCCACCAACGTTCTGCGCAACGACGCATGCGAAGCGGCGACCGGCTCCAGGGTCGCCTGCAACAGGATTCGCGATGCGGTGGTCAACCCCAACGGCTCGCCCGACACGGAGGTCTATCTCTACCAGACCTGGGCGCGCCAGAACCTGATCGACGGGGCGTTCCTGACCTCGACCGACGACATGACCGGCGAGGTCACCCGCTCGGACATGCTGTCGCCGAACACCCACTACGCAGACCTCGAAAGCCTGACCGCCGACATCGTGGCGAGCTACGAGGAGGCCTTCGCCCAGGCGAAGGCCGACGGCACGCCGGGCTTCGCCGACATCGCGCCGGTGGGCGAGGCCTTTCTCCGCGCGGTGCGGACCGGGGTGGCGACGCGGAACATGTGGGCCGACGACGCGCCGACGGACGGGCTGATCGACCTGTGGTTCGACGACGGCACCCACGCCAGCACCCAGGGTTCGTATCTCGCCGCCCTGGTGCTGTTCGGCACGCTGACGGGGCTCGACCCCGCGCGCTTCGGCGCCGACGAGATCGCCGCGCGCGACCTCGGCATCGACGCGCGCAGCGCGCTGCAACTGCAGCGGGTCGCGAGCGACCAGCTCGGTCATGTCGCGCCGATCCCGTTGCCGGCGAGCGGCGCGCTGGCGCTGCTGGGGCTCGGGCTGCTGCGCCTCGCGGGCCGCCGGCGCGCGCGCTGAGCCCTCTCGCCCGCGCCGCCGCCGCGATGCTAGACTGCGGCCGGGCGAGACACCGGGAGGCGAGCGCACCATGGCGGAGAAGCCGTTCTGGCGAAGCAAGACCCTCGAGCAGATGACGCCCGCGCAGTGGGAGAGCCTGTGCGACGGCTGCGGTCGGTGCTGCCTGCTGAAGCTTGAGGACGAGGACGACGGCGCAATCGCCTACACCAGCATAGCCTGCCGCCTGTTCGACGCCGAGACCTGCCGATGCGGCGCCTATGCGCTGCGCGCCCAGCTTGTGCCCGGCTGCGTGGTGCTGACGCCCGCCAGCATCCGCGAGACCGCGCACTGGATGCCAGAGACCTGCGCCTACCGCCGCCTCGCCGAAGGGCGCTCCCTGCCCGACTGGCACCCGCTCGTCAGCGGCGACCCCGACGGCGCGCACAAGGCCGGCGTCAGCGTGCGCGGCTGGACCGTGCCGGAATACGAGGTGCACGAGGAGGACTATGAGGACCACGTCATCCCCGGCATGGCCTGACCGCGTGTCCACCGCCGGCCCCTGTCCCGACCCCGACGGGACCGCGCGTGGCTGACGACGGAACGCGTCCGCGCACCTTCGCCGTGATCGGCCTCGGCGCCTTCGGCGCAACCGTGGCGCTCGAGCTGGCGCGTTTCGGCGACCGCGTGCTGGGGATCGACGTGGACGAGTCGCGCGTCGCGCGGCTTGCCGACAAGCTGTCGGAGACAATCATCGCGGACGGCCGGGACGAGCAGACACTGCGCGACGCGGGCCTCGCCAACTACGATGTCACGCTCGTGGCGATCGGCGAGAACCTCGAGGCCAGCATCCTGTGCACGATGAACGCACGGCTGATCGGCGGGGGCGCGGTGTGGGTCAAGGGCTTCGACCGCACGCACCACCGCATCCTGACCAAGCTGGGCGCCGACCGCGTCATCCAGCCCGAGCACGAGACGGGCATGCACGTCGCGCAGATGCTCCATAACCCGCTGGTGCGCGATTACGTCAGCCTCGGCAACGGCTTCCACGTCGTCAACATCCTCGCGCCGGAGCGGCTGAACGAGCGCAAGATCGGCGCGCTGCGCCTCCACGAGCGGTTCGATCTGCGCTGCCTCGGCCTGATGCGCGGGACGGAGTATCTCGACTGCACAGCGGCCGACACGCTGCTGCAGACCGACGACCGGCTGCTGCTGCTGGGCCGTCGCGCGAACCTGCGCAAGTTCGCCGACGCGATCTGACTCCGTGCCAGTCCGCCGCACGGTCGTGATGATGGGGCGCGGCGTCGGGCCGTCGCCGCCGGTGCTGCTGGCGCTGACCTATCTGGCCGTGGCCTGCCTCGGCACGGCCGCCCTGATGACGCCTTGGGCGCAGGCGCGTCCCTTCGGCTGGAGCGACGCGGCCTTCACCGCCATCTCCGCCGTCACCGTCACCGGGCTGGTGGTGCTGGACTCCGGCGCCGATCTCACGCGGTTCGGGCAGGGCGTGCTGATCGCGCTGTTCCAGGTTGGCGGGCTCGGGCTGATGACCTTCGCGGTGCTGCTGCTGTCGGCGCTGGGATTGCCCGTCGGGCTGACGGGGCGGCTCTATCTGCGCGGCGATCTCGGCCAGACCTCGCTCAGCAACCTCGTGCGGCTGACATGGGTGCTGCTGCGTTTCTCGCTGGCGGCGCAGGGGCTGGGGTTTCTCGCCCTGCTGGCCGCCTTCGCGCCGCAGATGGGTTGGGCCGACGGCGGATGGTTCGCGCTGTTCCACGCCGCGTCGGCCTTCAACAACGCGGGATTCGGGCTGAGGGCGGACAGTCTGACCAGTTGGGTGAGCGATCCGCTGGTGAACGGCGCGACCATGGCGATGGTGATCGCGGGCGGTCTCGGCTTCGCCGTGGTCGCCGATCTGTGGCGCACGCGCGGCTGGCGGCGGCTGGGGCTGAACTCCAAGATCATGCTCGCCGGCACGGCGGGGCTGCTGGTCTGGACGACGCTCGCCTTCGCGGCGCTGGAATGGCGCAACCCCGCCACGCTCGGCGCGCTGCCTGACGACGGAACGCGGCTGCTGGCCAGCATCTTTCAGGCGGTCATGCCCCGCTCCGGGGGCCTCGCCACCATCGACGTCGCGCGCACGCAGGACAGCACCGCGCTGATGATCATCACGCTGATGCTGATCGGCGGCGGGCCGACCTCCACTGCGGGGGGGATCAAGGTGACGACCTTCGTGGTGCTGCTGATGGCGCTGGTCGCCTTCTTCAAGCGGCGCGAGACGCTGCAAGCCTTCGGCCGCAGCCTCGGGCCGGAGGAACTGCTCAAGGTGCTCGCGCTGACCATGATCGCCATGATCATGGTCCTGATCTCGACCTTCGCGCTGCTGGCGACGCAGGAGGGGCGGTTTCTCGACCTGCTGTTCGAGGTCGCCTCCGCCTTCGGCACGGTCGGCCTGTCGCGCGGCGCGACGGGCGAGCTCGACGGCTTCGGAAGGGTGGTGATCTGCGCGCTGATGTTTCTCGGCCGGGTCGGGCCGCTGACGCTGGGCTATTTCCTCGCCACCCGCGCCGCGACGCGCATCCGATACCCCTCCGCGCAGGTCTATCTCGGCTGAGCGCTGGACGGCGCCGTGCTCCTGCGTGCATTGAGGGGGCGTCCGCACGTCAGCCATGGGGCCCGCCCGATGCGTTTCTCCAGCGACAACATCTCCGCCTGCGCGCCCGAGATCATGGAGGCGGTGGTCCGCGCCAACGCCGACGTCGCGCGCCCCTACGGCGCCGACGCGATCACGCAGGCGCTTCAGGCGCAGGTGTCGGAGATCTTCGAGCGCGACGCGAGGGTCTATCTCGTGGCCACCGGCACCGCGGCCAACGCGCTGGCGCTGGCCTGTCTCTGCCCGCCCTGGGCGACCGTCTTCTGCCACCGCAACGCGCATGTGGAGGAGGACGAGTGCGGCGCGCCCGAGTTCTACACCGGCGGCGCCAAGCT
>DAINOD010000102.1:0-10206 GCA_036735545.1 Rubrimonas sp.
AGAAGTTCGACATCAAGTTCACCTACATCCCCTTCGACGGCGGCGGCGACGTGGCCCGCGCGCTGGTGGGCGGCCACGCCGACAGCACGGTGAACAACCCCTCCGAGGCGCTCGCCTTCGGCCGCGCCGGCCGCGCCCTGCCGCTGGCCGCCTTCACCGAGGAGCGCATTCCCGCGATGCCCGAGACGCCGACCTTCGCAGAGCTCGGGATCGACGGGATGCTCTACGAGATGCAGCGCAGCTTCGTCGGCCCTGCGGGGCTGACCGCCGAGCAGACCGGCTTCTACGTCGACATGTTCACGAAACTGAACGAGACCGGCGAGTGGAAGGAATACGCCGAGCAGAACGCGCTGGTCACCGACCTGCTGACCGGCGACGCGCTGCAGGAGTATTTCCTGTCCGAGCGCCAGAAGCACGCCGAACTGCTGGCCGCGCTCGCGAGCTGAGCCCTGCGGCGGGGGCCGCCGGTCCCCGCGACCTGCCCGGAGAGAGCCGCCATGCGGACGGTGGAGCTGGCGACCTCGGCGACCATGATGGCGCTGTCGGTCGTGTTCATGACCTACGCCACGGCCCTGCCGATCGGCTGGATCGAGGGGGCGGGGCCGGGCGGAGGCATGTTCCCGTTCTGGCTGTCGGCGGGCATGTTCCTCTGCGCGGCGGCGATCTTCGTGAAACAATGGCGCGCCTCGACCGATCCCCGGATGCGCCGGCGCGTCTTCATCCACCCGTCGGCGAGCGGGCAGATGGCGGTGACCGCCGTCGCGACGATCGCGACGGTCGCGGCGCTGCCGATCCTCGGCGCCTACATCGCCCTGCCGGTGTTCCTCGTCGCCTACACCCGCGTCATCGCCCGCACCTCCTGGGTGGTGGCGTTGTCGCTGGCGGTCGGGACGTCGCTGTTCCTGTTCTTCTTCTTCGAGGTCACGTTGAAGATCCTACTGCCGAAGGGCGTGACCGAGCCGCTTTTCATCCCGCTCTACGCAATCTTTTTCTGAGGGGGCGGCGATGGACGTGCTCGGGCTGCTGGCGGACGGCTTCGCGACCTCGCTGACCCCGTTCAACCTGGTTGTGGTGCTGGTCGGCGTCACGGCGGGGCTGTTCATCGGGGCCATGCCGGGCCTCGGGTCGGTCAACGGCGTGGCGATCCTGCTGCCGATGACCTTCATCGTGCCGCCGGCCTCTGCGATGATCTTCCTCGCCGCGGTCTATTACGGGGCCATGTATGGCGGCGCGATCAGCGCCATCCTGCTCGGCATCCCCGGCGCCTCGACTGCGGTGGCGACGGTGTTCGACGGCCGGCCGATGGCGCAGCAGGGCAAGGCCGGGCTCGCGCTGGTGACGGCCGCGGTCGCCTCCTTCGTCGGCGGCACTTTCTCGGTCATCCTGTTCACGATCTTCGCCGCGCCGATGGCGGAGATGGCGCTGCGGTTCGGCCCGGCGGAGGAGTTCGCGCTGGTGCTGCTCGCCTTCACCACCTTCGTGGGCCTCGGCGGCGACGACGTGCTGAAGACCATCGCCATGATCCTGTTCGGACTGGCGCTGAGCACGGTCGGCCTCGACCTGATCTCGGGGCAGCCGCGGCTGATCTTCTTCGATCTGCCGGGCTTCTACAGCGGCATAGGCTTCCTGATCCTCGCCATCGGCGTCTACGGCTTCGGCGAAGTGCTGTGGACCATCGAGGAGACGCGCGGCAAGCCGACCGTCATGACCGCGCGCATCCGCTGGCGCGAACTGCTCGACGCCCTGCGCCAGATCATGCGGACGTGGAAGACGATGACCATGGGCTCGGTGCTGGGCTTCTTCGTCGGCGTGCTGCCGGCGGCCGGGGCGACGCCCGCGGCGCTGATGGCCTACGGACTGGCGCGGTCGGGCTCGAAGCATCCCGAGCGCTTCGGCAAGGGCGAGGTGGCCGGGATAGCGGCGCCGGAGAGCGCGAACAACGCCGCCTCGACCGGCTCGATGCTGCCGATGTTGACGCTGGGCATTCCCGGCTCGCCCACCACGGCGCTGCTGCTGGGCGGCATGGTGATGTGGGGGCTGATGCCGGGGCCGATGCTGTTCATCGAGCGGCCGGATTTCGTGTGGGGCCTCATCTCCAGCCTCTACACCGCCAACGTCTTCGCGGTGCTGGTGAACATCGCCCTGATCCCGCTGTTCGTGTGGGCGCTGCGCACCCCCTTCGCCGTGCTGAGCGCGGTGATCATCGTGTTGTGCATCGTCGGCGGCTATGCGCCGGGCGGGCGGATGCACGACGTCTGGCTGATCGTCGGCTTCGGGCTGGCCGCCTTCGTGCTGCGGAAATGCGAGTATCCGCTCGCGCCGCTGGTGCTGGCGCTGGTGCTGGGCCCGTTGATGGAGCGCTCGCTGCGCCAGGCGCTGATCGGCGCCCA
This sequence comes from Rubrimonas sp., assembly GCA_036735545.1. Classification (GTDB taxonomy): domain Bacteria; phylum Pseudomonadota; class Alphaproteobacteria; order Rhodobacterales; family Rhodobacteraceae; genus Rubrimonas. The sequence continues at coordinate 2,391 of DAINOD010000102.1, forward strand.
GGGCGACCCGACGGTCTTCGTCACGCGGCCCATTTCGGGAACGCTGATCGCGATCGCGGCGGTGCTGTTCCTGCTGCCGCTGATCAAGGCCCTGCGCGCCCGCCGCCCCGCCCCCAAGGCCGCGGAATAGTCGCCGCTTCGACTTGACGGCCGCCCCGCGCTGCGCTGGTTGGGGCGCGCGGGCGTGGAGGGGGAAAGCGCGATGGCGGCCGAGATCATCGACGGCAGGGGCTTCGCCGCGCGCATCCGCGCGCGCGTGGCCGACGAGGTGGCGGCGATGCTGGCAGCCCATGGCGTGGCGCCCGGGCTGGCGGTCGTGATCGTGGGCGAGGATCCCGCCAGCGCGATCTACGTCCGCAACAAGAACCGCGCGACGCGGGAGGCCGGCATGGCCGGCTTCGAGCACCGCCTGCCGGCCGACGCGCCCGAGGCCGATCTGCTGGCGCTGGTGGCGCGGCTGAACCGCGACCCGGACGTGCACGGCGTGCTGGTGCAACTCCCCCTGCCCGGCCATATCGACGCCGCCCGGGTGATTGACGCCATCGCGCCGGAGAAGGACGTCGACGGCTTCCACCCGCTGAACGTCGGCCGGCTGGGCGCGGGGCTGAAGGCGCTGACGCCCTGCACGCCGCTGGGCTGCCTGATGTTGCTGCGCGAGCGCTTCGGCTCGCTGTCGGGGATGGAGGCGGTCGTGCTGGGCCGCTCCAACATCGTCGGCAAACCGATGGCCCAACTGCTGCTGCGCGACGACGCCACGGTGACGGTGGCGCACTCACGCAGTCGCGATCCGGCCGCGTTGTGCCGGCGCGCCGACATCCTGGTGGCGGCGGTGGGGCGGCCGGAGATGGTTCGCGGCGACTGGGTTCGCCCCGGCGCCACCGTGATCGACGTCGGCATCAACCGCGTCGCAGGGCCCGACGGCGCGGGGCGGATCGTCGGCGACGTCGCCTTCGAGGAGGCGGCGGCGGTCGCCGGCGCGATCACGCCCGCGCCCGGGGGCGTCGGGCCGATGACCATCGCCTGCCTGCTGGCCAACACGCTGACGGCCTGCGCCCGCCAGCGCGGCCTGCCCGACCCCGCCGGCCTGACAGCCTGACGACACGGCCGCCTGAGGCGCTTGCATCGGCGCGGCGGCCTGCGCAGTCTGGGCCGCCGAACGCCCCGAGGCCCGGAGCCCCGCCATGCCGACCTTCCTGCTGGCCGCCCTCATGGCGGCGCCCTTCGCGCTGTCGGCCGAGCCGGCCGCCGCGCAGGCCATCCCTTGCGGCGAGCCCTACGCCGTGCGCCGCGGCGACACGATGATGCGCATCGCCCGCCGCGCCTATGGCGGCGACGCCGGCCTGCGCGTGCTGCTCGACGCCAACGCCGACCTTTTCGCAAGGCGCGACCCCTCGCTGATCGAGGTGGGCGAATTGCTGACCGTGCCCTGCCCCGGCGAGGAGGCCGCCGCGGCGCCGCAGGAGCCGCCCGAGCCGGCGGCGATCGCCGAGACGGCGCCCGCCGAGGCCGAGACGGAGCGACCGGAAGTCGTCGACGCAGCGCCCGCGGCGCCGGAGGCGCCGGAGCCCGCCTTCATCGAGGCGGCGCCCGCAGAGCCCGCGCCCGAGGCGGAGCCCGAGCCCGAGATCGCCGAAGCGCCGCCTCCGGAGCCGGAGAGGCGCCAGCCGATCGTCGCCGAGACGCCGCCTGCGGAGGCGGCGGAGCCCGAGCCCGAGCCCGAGCCCGAGATCACCGAAGTCTCGCCCGTTGAGCCGCAAGCTGAAAGAGCCGCCGCGCCGCCCGCGACGCCGAGCCCCCAGCTCGCCACGACCCCGGCGGCGGCGCTGGCGCGTTGGAGACTAGACGGGCCGATGGCGGCCGTCGCGCAGGCGCTGGCCGCCGAGGCGATGGGGGCCGCTTCCCCGCCGCTGCTGCCGCTGGTCCGGCCGGATTGCCCTGCCGGCGCCGGGGACGCGCGCTGCGCCGCGGTCTGGTCCGAGCCCATCGTCGAGACCGCCCTCGTCGCGCTGAGCCGCGTCGCCGAGCCCACCCCGAACGCCGCCGCGGCGCGGGTCTGTCTGGGGGCCGCAGCGCCGCAGGCGCGCGAGCCCGTCGCCGCCGCGGATTGCCTCGCCGCGCTGCTCGACGGCCGCGCCGATCTTGCGCTGCTCGAGGCCGGGGCGGCCGACGCCGCGCTGGCCGCGCTCGGGCCGGACGCGGGGCGGCTCGCGGAGCTTCCCGCGCTGACCCGGCGCGTCACGCTGCGCGCCGCCGCCCCGGCGGACGACGCGATGGCCGTCGCGGCGGTCGCCGCGCTCGATGCGGCCCTGACGCGCCTGCGCGCGGGCGGCGGCTGGTTCGCGGCGCTGGAGACCGCGCTCAGCGCGCGCTGAGCGGATAGCGGCGCAACAGCCGGAACGGCTGGCCCTCGCCCGGGTCGCCGAACAGGCACAGCGCGCCGACCACCAGCACCGGCGGCAGCGCCGGGGCGAAGGCCGCGCGCAGGGCGTCGGCGGTCTGCTCGGCCTCGGCGCGGGCCAGCTTGCCGGTGAGCGTGATGTGGAAGCGGAACCGGTCCAGCACATAGGGATAGCCCCAGTTGCGCAGGTTCGCCTCCTCATGCGGGTCCAGACCCGCGCGGCGGCGCACGGCCAGCTCGCCCGCCGTCAGCGGGGCTCGAAGCGGGTCGAGTTCGGTCACGCAGGCGCCGGCCAGCGCGTCCAGATCGGGGCAAGGAGCGGAGAGCTTCAGCGCGACGAAGCCCATGTCGGCCTCCACCCGCAGCGGCGGCGCGGTGACCGGGCGGCGCGCGGCCGCCAGCGCGCCCAGCGCATCGTGAAGCGCGTCGGTCCCGACGCCGCTGGCGAGGCGGAAAGGGGCCTTCAGCGTCGCGTGGAGGCCGTAGCGGGCCGGGCGGCGCACCAGCGCCTCGCGCGGCTCCGGCAGGCCGGGAACCGACAGCGTCGCCGCCTGCGGCCCGAACTCGGGATCGTGCCCGAACCAGGCGGCGCCAGCGAAGCCCAGTCCCGAATGCGCCGCCGGCGCATGATAGACCGCATAGCGTTCGCAGACTGGCAGCATGTCGCAATTCCTGTTCGCCCTTTTCCCTTGCATCGCCCGGCTGGCGCCGCGCCGCAAGGGCGCGCGTTTCGGTTTGACGGGTCGGCGCCGCCCGGGTTACGGCCCCGCCTTGGGCGCATCGCCCCGCCCTCCAGCGCCGGACCGCCGCCATGCCCGCCGAACTCGTCGTCGCCAACGCCCGCGTCGTGCTGCCCGACGGCGTGATCCTCGGCGCGGTGCAGGCGCGCGACGGGGTGATCGTCGACGTCTCCGAAGGCGCGTCCGCGCCCCCCGGCGCGGTGGATTGCGAGGGCGACTACCTGATCCCCGGCCTCGTGGAGCTGCACACCGACAACCTCGAGCGCCACCTTCACCCCCGCCCCGGCGTGGACTGGCCGCGCCGGGCGGCGGTGGCGGCGCATGACGGCGAGTTCGCCTCGGTCGGCGTCTCAACCGTGCTCGACGCGATCCGCGTGGGCTCGGTCGAGGAGGCCGACCTCGGCCGCCGCGCCGCCGAGGCGCTGGAGGCCACCGCGCAGCTGCGCGCGCTGAACCTGCTCAAGGCCGACCACTTCCTGCACATCCGCTGCGAGGTGACCTCGCCCAACCTGCTGGACGAATACGCCTGCGTCGGCGGCGATCCACGGCTGCGGCTGATCTCGCTGATGGACCACACGCCCGGTCAGCGCCAGTTCGCGTCGCTGGACACCTACATCCTGTTCTACAAGGAGCGTCGCAACCTCAGCGACGCGCAGATGCAGGCCTTCATCGACTCGGCGCTCGCGCTGCAGAGCGCCCACGCCGCCTCCAACCGCCGCGCGCTGGCCGACGCGGCGCGCCGCACGGGCTTCGCCGTCGCCAGCCACGACGACGCGACGGTCGAGCATGTCGCAGAGAGCGTCGCCGACGGGGTGAGCATCGCCGAGTTTCCCACCACCTTCGCCGCCGCCCGCGCCTCCCGCGCCGCGGGACTGCATGTGCTGATGGGAGCGCCGAACCTGCTGCGCGGCGGCTCGCATTCGGGCAACGTCTCGGCCACGGAACTCGCGCGCGAGGGGCTGGTGGACATCCTGTCCTCCGACTACGCCCCGGCCTCGCTGATGCTGGCGGCGTTCAAGATGGCCGAGGACGTGCCCGCCTACGACCTGCCCCGCGCCATCGCCTGCGTCACGCGCAACCCCGCGCTGGCGGTCGGGCTGGAGGACCGCGGCGCCATCGCGCCCGGCCTGCGCGCCGATCTCGCGCGCGTCTACCATGTGGAGCGGCTCTGCGTGACGCGGGCCCTGTGGCGGGCGGGCGAGCGGGTGGTGTGACTAGAGCAGCCCCAGCGCGTGAAAGCTCGCCTCGCTGCTGCGCCCGATCACCAGATGGTCGTGCAGCGCGATGCGGACCGCGCCGAGGCCCGCCTTGATGGCGCGCGTCATCTCCACGTCCGCCCCGCTGGGCGTCGGGTCGCCCGAGGGGTGGTTGTGCACCAGGATCACCGCCGAGGCGTCCAGCTCCAGCGCCCGCTTGACCACCTCGCGGACATAGACCGGCACATGGTCGACGGTCCCGCGCGCCTGCGCCTCGTCGGCGATCAGCACGTTCTTCTTGTCGAGGAACAGGATGCGGAATTCCTCGATGGCGGCGTGGCCCATGCGCGCGCGGCAGTAGTCCAGCAGCGCCGCCCATGACGACAGCGCCGGGCGGTTCAGCACCCGGCCCCGCGCCAGCCGGTGGGCCGCGGCCTCGACGATCTTCAGCGCGCGCACCACGCCCTCGCTGACCTCCTCGACCTGCCGCAACCGGGCGGGCGGGGCGGAGATGGCGTGCGCGAAGTCGCCGAACTCGCGGATCAGCCGCTTGGCGAGCGGCTTCACGTCGCGGCGGGGGATGGCGGAGAACAGGACGAGTTCGAGCAGTTCGTAGTCCGGCATCGCCGCGCCCTGGTCCTCCATGAAGCGGGTCTTCAGCCGCTCGCGATGGCCGGCGTGGTCTGGCGCGTCGGGCTCGGGGGGCGCGCCGGCGTCGCGGGGAAAGAGGCCGGGGGCCTCCGACAGGCCCCGGCGCGCGCTCATTGCGCCCAGTCGGGGCGGAAGCGGTCGGCGGGCGAGAGGGTGAACACCTCCACGCCGTCCTCGGTGACGCCGACGCTGTGCTCGAACTGCGCCGACAGCGACTTGTCGCGCGTCACGGCGGTCCAGCCGTCGGAGAGGATCTTGGTCTCGGGCCGACCGAGGTTCACCATCGGCTCGATGGTGAAGAACATGCCGGGCCGCAGCACCGGCCCCGCGCCCGGTTTGCCGTAGTGCAGCACGTTGGGCGCGTCGTGGAACACGCGGCCGAGGCCGTGGCCGCAGAAGTCGCGCACCACCGAGCAGCGCTCGCTCTCGGCGTAGGACTGGATGGCGTAGCCGAGGTCGCCGAAGGTGGCGCCGGGCCGCACCGCCTCGACGCCGCGCATCAGCGCCTCGTGGGTGACGCGGACGAGGCGCGCGGCGCGCAGGCTCGGCTTTCCGGCGACATACATGCGGCTCGAATCGCCGAACCAGCCGTCCACGATCACCGTCACGTCGATGTTGAGCACGTCGCCGTCGCGCAGCGCCTTGTCGCCGGGAATGCCGTGGCAGACGACATGGTTGATCGAGATGCACGACGACTTGGCGTAGCCGCGATAGCCCAGCGTGGCGGGGCGTGCGCCGGCGGCGAACACGAACTCGCGGATCATGTCGTCCAGCGCGCCGGTGGTGACGCCGGGTTGCACCTCGGCCTCGATCATGTCCAGCGTTTCGGCCGCAAGTCTTCCGGCCGCGCGCATCCCGTCGAAATCGGCGGGCGCGTGCAGCCTGATGCCTTCTGCGGTGCGGTCGGGACCGGCGCTGCGCTCCACGGCGGGCTCCCCCAGGAAACAACGCTATTTTGCGGTTGCGGCGCCGCGGTTCAAGTCCGCGATCCGCGACGCATCGTCTATCGGGAGCCGCTTGGCAAGTCTCACGCCGCCCGGATCGATTTCCGTTCCGTAGGCCAGCGCCTCCACCCCGGCCGCGCGGGCGGCTGCGAAGGCGGTGGCGTAGCCGGGGTCGAGGTCGGCCGCCATGGCCAGCCGGGCGCAGTCGGTGCGCTGGACCAGATACAGCATCACCGCCCGCGCCCCCTGCCCCGCCATGACCGCCAACTCGCGCAGGTGCTTGGCGCCGCGCAGCGTCACGCAGTCGGGGAACTCCGCCAGATCGCCCGCCCGGCGCAGGTGGACGTTCTTCACCTCGACCCAGGCCGGCGGCAGGCCGGGGCCGGTCAGCAGGAAATCGACCCGGCTGTTCCGGCCGTAGCGCACCTCTGCGCGAACCTCGCCGTAGGCGGCGAGTTCGGGAATGGCGCGGGCGCGCAGGGCCTCGCCGGCGACGCGGTTCGGCGTCGCGGTGTCGATCCCCGCCCAGTGCCCGCCGGGCAGCTCCGCCAGCCGCCACCCGAAGGCGAGCTTGCGCCCCGGCGGCGCGGGCTCGAGCCACACGGGCAGGTCGGGCGCGCACAGGCCCATCATCGAGCCCGGGTTGGGGCAATGGGCGGTGACGGCGCGGCCGTCGTCCAGCGCCACGTCGGCGAGAAAGCGCTTGTAGCGGCGCAGCAAGCGGCCGCGGACGAGGGGCTTGGCGAACTCCATGCGCCCGCCTATCCCGGGGCGGGGACCGGGAGCAAGGGAGCGCGGCATGAGTTCGGCGGCGATGCTGGTGATCGGCGACGAGGTGCTGTCCGGGCGCACGCGCGACGCCAACGGCCATCATCTGGCGGTCAAGCTGAACGGGATCGGCGTGCGCCTGCGCGAACTGCGCGTCTGCCCCGACGAGATCGACGTCATCGCGGCGCATGTGACCGCGCTGCGCGGGACTTACGACTATGTCTTCACCTCCGGCGGCATCGGGCCGACCCACGACGATGTGACCGCCGACGCGGTGGCGCGCGCCTTCGGGGTCCGCGTCGACGTGCGCGAGGACGCCCGCGCGATCCTCGCCGCCTACTACGCCGACCCCGCCGCGCTGAACGAGGCGCGGCTGCGCATGGCGCGCATCCCCGACGGCGCTAGCCTGATCCTGAACCCGTTAAGCCAGGCCCCCGGTTTCCGGCTGGAGGGCGTCTTCGTGATGGCCGGCGTGCCGGCGATCTTCGCGGCGATGCTCGAGGGGGTGCTGCCCACGCTGGCCGGCGGGCCGCCGGTGCTGGCGTGGAGCTTCCGCGTCCCCCTGCCCGAGGGCGACGTGGCGACGCCGCTGGCCGCGCTGGCGGCGGCGCATCCGGGGGTGAGCCTCGGCAGCTATCCGTTCTTCCGCGGCGGGCTCGGCACCACGCTGGTCGCGCGCAGCGCCGATCCCGCCGCGCTGGAGACCGCGGCGGCGGCCCTGCGCGAAATGCTGGCGGGGCTGGGGGCCGACGGCGTGGCCGAGACGCCGCCGGCCTGAACGCGGGGCCCGATCCGCGGCTCGCACGGGCCGCCGGCTTGGGCTATGGAGGCGTCGAAGGGCCGCTTGCCGAAATTGGTAGACGGAAGGCACTTAAAATGCCTCGGGCCTCGCCCGTGTGGGTTCGAGTCCCACAGCGGCCACCATCTCGCAGTTCGCGGCCGAAAGGTCCGCTAAAATTCTGAATGGAAACGATTTTTTGCAGTTCGATGCCGTGGGACCGTGTCAGAGTTGGGGACGGAGCGAGGATTGTGGTGTGGGCGGCGAGCGACGAGGTGGCGTGAGGACAGCACGCTGCATCGGAGGTCGCCCATGGTCTGGAAGCTCGAACTCGTTGGTCC
>DAINOD010000103.1:0-10132 GCA_036735545.1 Rubrimonas sp.
TCGACGGAGACGGCCATCACCTGCAGGCCGGTGGCGTCCGCGAGCGCCTCGAGGATCGGCGCCTGCGCCGCGCAGTGCGGGCAGGCGCTGTCGTAGAAGAAGACGAGCCCGATGGCGCCCGCGAGATGGGCGAGCAGGCGCTGGCGCGCCTGGTGGGAGGCGCGGTCGACCTCCTGCACCGCGAAGGACGACAGCGGCCGCTCCATGGTGGCGTCGAGCAGGGGATCGCCGACGGTGACGGCCTGCACGGCTTCGGAGAAGGCGGAGGCCTTGTCCATGCTGAGCCGCTGGAGCAGCAGGTAGGCGCGGACGTTGTCGGGGGTCGGGTCGTCGATCGCGCGGTGGTGGTAGCGTTCGAGGTTCTGCTGCAGCCACGCGACCGACAGCGGCGCAGGGCCGGCCGGGGCGGCGGGCGTCGGAGGGGCCTTGGCCGCGGCGGGAGCGGGCGGCGGCGGGGCGACCTCGGGCTCGAGCTCGGGCTCCGGCTCGGGCTCCGCTTCGGGATCGACGTACCAGAACCAGCCCTCGGCCGAGCGATCGTGGTAGCGCTCGCGCGCCTCGCGGGCGGCGAGCGGGTTGAACAGCATCATCATCAGCGCGACGCCGAGCGCGCAGGTCCAGACGAGCTTGGCGGTCTCGCTGACGGTGCAGGCGCGCAGGAAGTTGAGCGCCGCGCGCCGCAGCGGCCTCGGCGACAAGGGACGCGGCCGGATCAGGCGCCCCATCGCCGTCCCTCCAGCCCGACGTCGACATGGACGAAGTGGCGGTAGCGACCAACGCCACCGGCGCCGGCGCGCGTGGCGAGCGCCTCCAGCCGTTCGAGCCCGACGCCCTCCAGGCGGATGTCGGCGGCGCGGCCGTGGATGTGCTGGCTGTCGCGCGCCGCGCCGGCGAGGCGGGCGTTGCGGCGTGGGGTGCGGAAGCCCGAGCTGAGCACGATCGGGGCAGGGCGGTCGTCCTCGAGCGCGATCGCGGTCTGGATGAAGGCGAGGACGTCGAAAAGGCGGTAATCGATCCAGACGGCGCGATCCTCGTCGCGCCAATCCCGCCAGAGCCAGGACAACGCCTCGACGCCCTCATCAACGAGCCGACCATCGGGCGTGCGGAAGACGATCACGGTCTCCTCCGTGGGACCGCCGGCCTGGCGCACCCAGAGCCGGGTCTGCCCGACCCCGCGAAACCGCGTCTCGACGAGGCGGATGAGCGGCGAGGCGTCGGCCGCGCCGCAGGCGAGCGCGGCGGCGGCTCCGCCGAGAAGGCTGCGGCGGCCGATCACGGCGCGTTCTCCTCGAAAGACCCCGCGTCCCGGCCATAGGGCCCCCAACCATGCGGAACGAGACCGCCGCGGCGCGCCTCGATGACGGCGGGGGCCTCCTCCGCGACCGCGTCGCGCCGCGCGGCGGCCGACAGGGCAACAGCGTCGCCGCGCTCGGCGTCTGCCCGCATCGAGCCGAAGAGCCCCTCGACACGGGCGATGTGGTCGGCGAGCGCCGCGTAGGACGAGGCGCCGCTTTCCTGCGCGCTGCCCTTGGCGACGACCGCCGCGGGGTGCTCGCTGTCAAGCGCCAGCGGATCGGCGGCGGGCTCGGCCGGAAAAGCGGAGACCGTCTCGCTCAGCGCGATGAGCGCCGGGGCCCCGGGGGCGACGTCGAGCAGGCGCGCCAGCTCGGAGGACAGCGTCAGCCGGCCCGACTCGGCGCGGACCTCGAGCCCGTCCGGGACGTGACGGACACGGGACAGCCGCACGCTCGGCGGGGGTGCTCCGCCGTCGATCTCGAACCACAGGCCCGGCCGGGTGTCGCGGCCGTCCCACCAGGCGATCAAGTAAGCCGCGTCGGGATCGAACGCTGCCGCCGGCGCGGCGATGGCGGCGGCGCAGGCGCACGCGAAGCCGCCGAAAGCGACTCTGGCGACAGAGCGTCTGGAGGATGTGCGGATCATCGGGCGAGATCTCCCAGGGCCCGGTCGCGCGCATCCCGGCCGACGGCCTCGAAATCGAGGTCCTCGGCGCGACCCAGGGTGCGGTCGCGGGCGTTGAGGCGGGTCTGGCCGGCGGGCAGCGCGCCGGCGAAGCTATGGCCCGACCCGGTGAGCAGGTCGGCGGTCAGTTCGGCGCCATCCGGGATCACGCCGCTGTCGAGCAGGATGTTGAGCCACTCGCTCAGATCGAGCGCGGCGAAATCCACGCTCTGCATCTGCGCGACGGTGAGCCCGGAGCAGTCGGGGTTGCGGGCCGAGCCCCAGGAGGCGCCGGTCTGTCCGCGGATCTGCTCCTGCATGATCCGCGACAGCGGCGAGTTGAAGCAGCAGAAGGAGCGTCGGCGCTGCAGGCAGACGCCGAGCACGCTCTGCGAGCAGTAGGTCCCGAGATCGCGGCAGGCGCGCAACTGGCGCTGGACGGCGGTCTGGAGTTCGTCCTGCGAACAGGACCAGACGATCTGGATCAGGAGCAGGGCGACCTGGTAGACGGTGTAGGCCGTCATCACCCAGCCGAGCGCCGAGCCGAGCAGACCCGCAGGACCAAGGGCAACGTCGCCGAGCAGCGTGCCGCCCGAAAAGGCGGGGCCGCCCGCGACGTTGAAGAGCGCGTTGGCGGCCGCTTCGCCGAAGGTGTTGGCGGTCCACTCGGCCGTCGCATTGAGAAGATTGGTCTTGACGGTGGTGACGAGACCCTTCGCCGCGACGTCGCTGGCACTGAACACGCTCGTCCCGGTGATGGAATTGACGCCACTCGCGAAATTGCGGCTGACAAAGCCCCAGGCGTCGCTGAAAGGCGTCGTCGCCAACTCCCATGCGCCCCTGAGCGGGGTCTCGACGCCCACGTTGGCCAGCGCGCCGTCGACCTCGCCGATGGCGAAGGCGAGCGACAGATACTGCGCCAGCGAGACGCCGCCGGGGTTCTGGCAGCAGTCGACGACGCCGAAGAAGGCGACCGAGCAGGTGCGCCGGCGGCCCTCGAAGACCTCGCACTGTAGCGGATCGGCGTCGACCTCGGGTCCGCCGCAGCTCGCATCCATCGCCATGAACTGCGCCGCAGAAAGTCGCGCGGCGACCTCGGCGAAGCTGTCGTTGGTCTCGAAGATCGGCGTGACGAGATCGTCGCCCACGCCGCGCACGGGCGGCGGACAGGCGAGGCCGCCGACCGCGCCCACGCTCTGGACGGTGCGCGCGGTCTCGCAGTCGTAGACGTCCTCGAAGATGCCATAGTCGAGGCTCGCCCCCTCGCCGGGACCGCTGGGGACGGGATTGGTCGTGCGATAGCTGCAGGCGGCGTCGGTGCGGATGGCGCTGCAGCTCTCGGCGACCGGCACGACAGGCGCGCAGGCCGAGACGTCGGCGTCCACGATCAGCGCGAGGCGGTCGACGACGCTCTCGCCGGGATCGAAGGGGGGCGGCCGGATGCGGTCATAAACGGGATCGCCGGGACAGATCTGCCCGCCGCCGGTATCGAGACACGCTGCGCCGTCGCCGCCGGCAAGCGTCGTCAGCGCCGGGAAGCAGCCGCCCGCCTGCAGGGCGAGCACGCCGTGGACGGCCTCGGGCGGACCCCATTCGTCGTTGGTGATGCGGGTGATCGCGTAGAGCAGATCGACCGAAGAGGTCCCGCAGACCGTCTCGTAGCGCATGCGGTCGTCGTCGACGAGAACCAGCTCGCACCCGTCGCCGAGGACGGCCGCGGTGAACGTGAGCCCATTACTGCAATCAGGGTGCGTGACGGCGCCGAGCCGGTGGCCAGGCGCGCCGCCGGTGAATGAAACGCGCATCGGCTCGACCACTGTGTCGGCGTCGCCGCCGCAGAAGCGGCCCCAGTCCCAGGGCGCGATCGGATGCACCTGGACGCGCGGGGTAGGGACGGGGACCCAGGTCCCGCTCCGCTCGCCGGGGGAGTACTCCAGCACGATTTCGGTGTAGCGGATGGTCAACCGGCCGAGGCGGAAATCGGCGTCGAAGCCTGTCAACCGCTCGGGGAACGTGAAACGAAGCGTCCGGGTGTCGGTCGAGATGTTCAGATCGTGGCGAAGCTGGTGGACGCCGCGCGGCTCGGCGACGCGGATGCAGCGCCGCTCTTCGGTGACGCGGCTGACGAGATCGCGGGGCGTGAAGGCGGTGTCGGGGACGCAGGCGCTGAACTCCGCGACCAGCGTGTCGAGCGAGCCGATCAGCGCGCGGGTCTCGGCGAAGACCGGATCGTCGCGCATGTCGACGCCGGCGCGCGACTGCGTGGCCGTCACGGCGCGCCACGCCTCGGCGTGCGGCGTCGTCGCGCTGTCGAGCCCGCCGGCGGCGGCCGCGGCCGCGCCGCGCAGCGCGCCGTCGGCGCCGAAGAGCGTGGCGGGATCGACGCCGTCATGCCCGGCGTAGCCGGGGAAAAGCTCATCGAGATCAACGTCTAGCGGCGAGGGCGCGCCCGGCCAGAGCCGCAGGGTGGAGCCGTCGCGGCTTGCGACGTCGCCCATGTCGGGCAGGATCGACAGGCCAAAACTCTGCGCCGCCTGGCCCTGCGCGCGCATCTCGTCGGCGTAAAGCGGCGCAAGCGTCGCGGAGAGATAGGCCGCGGCCGTGCCGGCGGCGGTGGCGCGGCGCAGGAGGGACATGATGGCGCGCCGTACCATCGTTCACCTCGACGCCGTGCAGCAGTCGTTCCAGCGCCAGGCGAGCCAGACGTTGTCGCCCTTGCCGGGGATGTTGCGCCACTCGCCCCACTGGAACGTGCTCTCGCCGATGGCGTGCCGGCCGCGGCTCTCGGGCACGGGATGCCACATCGACATCTGGTACATGCTCTTGGGCAGGAACGGATCGATCCTGCCGCGGCAGAGCGTGTCCGAGCCCATGGTGCGCCAGGCCATGCCACGGCGGTGCATGGCGGCGAGGCCGCGGGTGGCGAGCAGGCTCGTGGTCTCGGGCAGGCTGTCGGGCGCAAGCGTCGTGCCGACCAGCGGATAGAGCCCGCCCCAGGAGCCGGCGCACCAGAAGAGCTCGTCGATCGGCTCGTCGGCGTTGGCCGCGACCGCGTCGCCGACGCAGGCCGCCTGGACCAGCGGGTTGGAGGTGAGCGCGACCTCCGGCGTCGTCCAGTAGGCGAGCTCGTCGAAGGCCCAGGTCGGGTCGAGCTCGGAGAGGAACATCACGTCGAGATCGAGATAGCCGTCCTGCACGCAGCGATCGACCACGAAGAGATCGAGCATCATCAGGACCGGGAAGGCCCAGACATGGTAGTGGTGAAAGGCGCTGTCGCCTTGCGTGTAGACCGCCTCGCCGTGACCGCCGCGGCGCATCAGCCCCGCGCTCGGCAAGCTCACGCCGCCGAGGATCGGCGAGCAGCCCGGGTTGCGGACGACCTCGACGATCCGCGCCGGCTCCCACATCGAGATCGTGACGCCGACATGGGGCGCGCCGAGGGCGTCGCGGCAGAGACAGATCGACTGGTTCGACGCCTTGCGGGGGATCGAGCCCGCGCTCGCGCCGAGCGAGGCCCCGGCGATGCGGATGGGGAAGACGCAGTCCCAGCAGATCGCGGTGAGCAGCGCGGCGGAGAAGAGCTGCGCGTCGTCGCAGCCCGTGGTCTGAGCCCGCGCCGGCGCGCCATGGGCGAGCGCGGCGACAGTCGCCGCGGCGAGCAGCGCCGGCGCCCTCATCGCGACGCCTCCCGCAATCTGGCGGCGCCCGCGGGGCGCTCGTCGATCTCGAACCAGCCGTCCGCGCCGGTGACGACGCTGACGGTCCGGCGCAGGTCGAAGCGCTCCCGCAGCTCCGGCGTCAGCAGGTAGACGGGCGCGCCGAGGCGGGTCTCGAGCCGGCGCAGGGCGTCCCAGCCCTCCAGGCGATCAATGCGGCTTGCGATGAGGACGGGCTGCTCGGCTTCCGCGAGGGCCGCTTCGACCACGGCCAGCTCGGCGTCAGAGGCGCCGTCGAAGACGATCAGCGTGAGCGTGAAGGGCCGCGCCGCCATCGGGTCGATCACCTGGCCGGCGCGGGCGACGACGACGCCGTCGGGCAGCACGAAGTCCTCCGCCAGCGTGAACCGCGCGTCGACGCGGCGCGCGCGCCGGCTCATCGCGGGCGACAGCCGCTCCATCGGCGCCTGGGTCCAGTAGCGCCGCACGGCCGCCTCACGCCGGGCGGCCCAGTCGATCGCCGCCGCGCGGGCCTGCAGCAGCTCCGCCATGTCGGGCTCGGAGACGGCGGTCACGGGGCCGAGGCGCTCGCCATGGGCGCGGCCCTCGAGAAGCGCGGGATCGAGCACGCCGTAGACGAGAACGCCCGTCTCCTGGTCGAGGACGGCGGGGACGACGCTCACGCCATGCTCGCGAAACGGCCGCGGATCGATGGCGAAGGGGCCGCCCGCCTCGGCGAGACGGGCGGCGGCGTCCTCGAGGCGCTCATCCTGGGCGATGCCGCGGAAGATCACGGCCATGTCGCCGCGGGCTTCGACGATGGCGGCCAGCGCCGCGCGCTCGCCCGCGGGCATGGCCTCGGAGGCGAAGACGAGGTAGCGCGGCGCGTCAGTGAGCGCGACGGTCGCGCCGCGGCGGGCGAGGTCCTCGCGCAGGATCTCTGCGCCCGCCTCGGCGAGCGCACGCGCCTCGTCGAGATCGGCCGCAACGGGCCCCTGCGCCTGCGGCAGAAGCGCGTCGAGATCGAGATCGGCCCAGGCGTCGCGCAGCGCGTCGGCCTCGCCCGCGATCGCGGCGGCGGCCGCCGCGCCCGCCCCGAGTGCGACGGGAGCGGGGAGCGATCCGCCGAGCAGCCGGGCGAGCGGATCGGCCATCGCGGCCGAGCCCGCGAGCGCGCCGGCCGCGGCGAGGATCGTCATGGAGCTGCGCCCGGCCATCAGAACAGCCGCCAGGCGCGGCCGAGGCCTGCGCTCATCTCGACGACGCCGTAGTACCGCCCGTCGAAGCTGTCGCGGGTCTCCCCCATGGGCAAGAACGTGCCCTCGCGCACCGTGAACCGGCGGACATAGGTCTCGACGGGCACGCCGAGCATGGCCACGAGATCGAGGCCCTCGGCGACCACGACGCCGTTGACGGTGGTGGCGTCCTGCGTGACCTCGACCACGTCGCCCGGCAGGGCGGCGACGATCTTGGCGAAACGCATGCCGTCGCGGTAAAGCGCGGCTCCGGCCGGCGGCGGGGTGAAAGCCACGATCGCGCCGCGCTGAAACGCCCGGTCGCGGCTGTCGAGCAGCAACGCGCGAGTGTCCTCGAGGCAGCGATTGACCTGACCGTCTACGAGGATCTCGTAGCGCGCGCTGAAGGCCAGCATCGCGCCGGCGAGCGCGGCCCCGAACGCGACGGAGACGGCGGTCGCGCGCCGGTTGCGCCAGGCTCTCGCCGGGGCGTCGCGCAGGACGTCACGCAGGACCTCGCGCAGGATCTGGCCTGCCGCCGCGACCCTCATCGCAAACCTCCCCCGGTGACGGCGTCAATCAGCGCGCGGGCCTCCGCGTCCGTCAGGGCTTCCTGCGCAGCGGGCGCGCGGGTGGGCGGCTCAGGCGGCAAGGTCCAGAGCGGCGGCGCAGCCGCCACGGCGAGCGGCGCCGCCGGCTGCGGCGGCGGATCGACCCGGACGACGAACGCGTCGGGCGCGCCGTCGATCGCAGCGCGGTTGAGAACGAGATACCCGTCCTCGCGCAGCGCCGCGGCGCGCTCCTTCAGGGCGCGGAACAGCGGCTCGATCTCCTCGGGAGCCCGGCCGTCGGCGACGGCGGCGGCGACGGGGGCGTAGTCCACCACCGCGACGGGGGGACGGGCGTCGAGCTCGGCCTTCAGCGCCTCGATCGCGTCGCCCTGCATCCAGATGAGGCCGCCGCAGACCGCAATCCCGAAGAGCGAGAACAGCGACAGCGCCATGGCGTCGACCGGGGCGTCGACCGGGGCGTCGACCGAGGCGCCGACCGACGCACCCGCCGACCGAGCGGCTGGCGAGCCAACCGGCGCGGCCACAGACGGCGATGAGACGGCGGAGAGGGCAGGGCGGCGAGACCGGATGGCGGGCATGGCGGGCTCCTACTCGGCGGCGAGGGCGCGGGGCGCGGCGGGGGCAGGCGCGGCGGAACGCGCGGGCGCGGCGACGTCGGGACGGCGCTGGCCGCGCTGCGCGAGGACAGCGTCGATCGCCTGCGTGAGCGACAGACCGCGGGCGCGGGCGGCTTCGAGGGCCGCGACGTCGACCGCGTCGGAGGACAAGAGCAGCCGCGTCGCGGGATCGACCACGATGCGGCCCACCCCGCACCCGCTGTCGGTGAGGAAGAACACCTCCGAGAAGCGGCCCTTGACGCTGTGCACGCTCTTCAGGAGCGTCACGAGCCCGGCCGGCATGGCGAGCTTGTTGGTCTGCACCAGCCGGTCGATCACCTCGGCCTTCTGGCCGAGCAGCAGCTTGTTGGCGGAGTTCTCGGCGATCGCGACGCCGACGTCGGTGTTGTAGAGATCGCCGAGCGACTGGGTGGCGAGCACCAGCGCGCCGCGGTGCTTGCGGAAGCGGCGGTAGCCGTGCTCGATGAAGCGGCCGACCTCGCCGTCGGTGAGCAGCTCCCAGGCCTCGTCGACGAACAGCAGCTTGCGCGCGTCGCGCGGCAGCGCGTGCATCGCCTGCTGGATCTGGAAGACGAGCTGCAGCAGCACGATGCGCTGGAGATGCTTGCGGGTCCGCAGCGCGCCGAGCTCCAGCACGGTGTAGCGGTTGGCGAAGGTGACGGTGTTCTCGCCGGTGAAGTAACGGCCGTAATTGCCTGCGGTGGTGAAGGCGTAGAGCGTCGCGCCGACGTCCTGGACGCGCTGGTCGGGGTGGGCCTTCAGCCGGGCCGCGATCGCGTCGATCGTCGTCTCGGGCCCCAGCGTCTCCCAGACATGCGCCAGCGTCTCGCGCAGCGAAGAGCGCTGGTAGTCGGTGAGCCGCTCGGTCTCGGCGGCCATCGCCGCCACCAGCGCCTCGACGATGTCGCCGTCCTCCTCCCAGTCGCGCACGAGCCGGAACGGGTTGAGGCAGATGTTGCGGTCGGCGAAGTCGATGTATTCGCCGCCGAGCTGCTCGCAGAGATTGCGGTAGGAGCCGCCGATGTCGATCGTCCAGACCCAGGCGCCGGACGCGAGATAGCTCGAGGTCAGGAGCTGCAGCAGGAAGGACTTGCCGGCGCCGGACTCCGCGGCGACGACGCCGTTGAAATTGGTCTGGCTGTCGAAGAGATCGAACCCCATGATCTGGCCGTCGCGCGCGACCGGCGCGATGATCGGGGTGCGGGTTCCCCGCCAGGACCCGAACACCGGCGCGAAACAGGCGGCGTGCTCGCTGGTCATGGTGTGGTGGCGGCCGAGGGCGTCGACGGCGTGTCGGTCGGCGCCGAGCGGCAGGGCGTTGACGAGCAGCGGCGCCGACACGAAGCGGTCGGGCATCAGCACCACGGACTGCTCGGCGAAATAGTTGACCGCGTCGGTGACGGCGCGCTCGGCGGCGGCGCGATCGCGGCCGTAGACGCCGAGCGTCATGGAGAAACGCAACGGCCGATGGCCGTCCTCCATGGAGGCGGTCATCAGGTCGAAATCGCGCTGGCGCGACGCGAGGCCCGGCAGCCACTTGATCATCGGCGAGTTGGCGCTGTTGACCACCATGGCGCGCTTCCACGCGATGCGGTCCTTGAGCTTCTGCTGGTCGGGGAAGAAGACGTTGAGGGAGAGGAAGAACGGCCCGTGCAGGCCGCGCCGGCCCATGAACACGTCGTTGAGCAGGAACTGCGCCTGACCGAAGAACGTGTTGTGCGCGAAGCTCTTCGGCGAGCACAGGATCAGCCTGTGGCCGCCCTCGAGATCGATCCCGTCGTCGTCGATGGCGACGCGCGAGCCCAGATCGAGGAGCTGCTCGTTCAGATGCCGGTCCGGCGCGAGCGGCACGTCGCCCAGCCGCCGCCACGACGCGTGCGGGCCGCGGTTGAGGATCTCCGAACAGGCGGTGACGAAGCCCGGCGCGGTCAGGGGTTCGGGGAAGAGGTCGAGCGCGGCGAGCGAGCGCTCCATGCGGTTGGCCGCCTGCACGGCGCGGTTGACGTCGCCCTCGTCGGGCGTCGGGCTGTCGATGGGGAACTTGCCGCTGACGATCAGCCTGAAGTCGCGCAGGTGAAGACCTTCGATCTCGG
>DAINOD010000104.1:0-10043 GCA_036735545.1 Rubrimonas sp.
CCCGAGGGCACGCGCAGCAGCGCCTCCCACACCTTGATCTGGAACGGCGCGCCGATCAGCGCCACCCGCGCTTCGCCCCCGCCGCCGAAGGCCGCGCCCACCCAGCCGGCCAGCCGCGCGGGGTCCTCGGCGAATCGCGCCGCGGGCCAGCGGCCGCGCAGATCGGCCATCGCGGCGTCGCGCCCGGTCTCGGCGGCGAAGGCCAGGCCGCACAGCCCCGCGCCGGTGCCCATCGCCAGCGCCGGGCCGAAGGGGCTGTCGAACCACCCCCAGGCGATCTCCAGCCCTTCGCCGCGCCGCGCCCAGACGCCGGGCGGCATCGCCTCCCAGCGCAGGAACAGGTCGTGCAGCCGCCCGGGGCTCGACAGGCCGCTGCCATAGGCGGCGTCGAGCACCGAGCGCCGCTCGGCCAGCAGGCGCTTGGCCGCGTCGAGCGTCAGGTGCTGCAGGAACCGCTTGGGGCTGACCCCGACCCAGTCGCTGAACAGCTTCTGGAAATGGAACGGGCTCAGCCCGACATGGGCCGCGACCGCCTCGAGCGAGGGCTGGTCCTCGCGCCGCGCCGCGATGAACTTCAGCGCGGCGTCGATCAGCGCATAGCGGAACGGATCGGGCTCGGGCCGTTCGGGCTCGGGACGGTCGGGCTCGGGACGGTCGGTCATGGGCGTCCGGTCATGGGCAGGGGGCATCGGCAGGCTCGGCCTCGGCGGGCGGGGGGCGGTCTAACCGCATCGCCCCCATGTCGCCCCTGTCCCCCGCATGCGCCACCCGAAAGCTGCGCCCGGTGGCCCATGCCACAGGCGCGGCGGCGGCGGTCATGGTAGTCTGTATGCCTGAAACAGTTTTCGGCGCACCCATGGAACATTCGGTCATTCCTGCGATCCCGGGCGGCATCAAGGCCCTCCCGACCCTCTGGCTGGTGCTCGGCGCCGCCGCCCTCTACACCGCCGCCATGGTCGGCATGAAGCTCTGGGGCGCGATCCCGCCCGCGGCGGCCGTCGGCCTGATCGCGGTCGCGATCGCCGGGGCGGTGTGGTGCGAGATCGGCGCGCTGCGCGGCGAGCGCATCGGCATGATCTATCTCGGCATCCTCGTGGCGGAGACGCTGCGCGTCGCCGCGGTCGCGCATTTCGGCTTCGACGAACGCTTCACCGCGCGCGAACTCGCCGGCGCGGCGCTGATCGTGGCGGGCACCGCGCTCGCGGCCGCCTGAGCGCGCGCCCCTCCCCCCGCCCGCGGACCCTGCGCGACCGCCACACCGGTCCGGCCCCCTCGGCCGCGCCTCAGGGCTTCAGCATCGCGAGGAACCCCGCCAGCACCGGCCCCGCCGCGCCGTGCAGCGCGCCGCCGCGGCCGTTCACGATCAGCCCGTCGGCCAGCGCCGCGGCGTGAACGGCCAGCGTGGCGGGATCGGGGCCGCGCCGGATCTCGCCGGCCTCCTGCGCGGCGCGGAAGGCGGCCTCGAATCCCGCCCGCACCCGGGCGGCGCCGCCGCGCGCGGCGATCATGGCCGGGCTGTTCTGCAGGCCGCGCTCCGCCATCGCGTTCACGATCAGGCAGCCGCGCCCCAGCCGGTGATCGGCGGCGCGGACCCACAGCGCGAAGGCGGCCTCGATCCCGGCCAGCGGCGTCGCCCCCCCGGTCAGCGCCGCGAGGATCTCGTCGCCGCGGCGCTCGGCGTAGCGTTCGATGGCGCGCCGGAACAGCGCCTCCTTGTCGCCGAAGGCATAGCGCAGGCTCTGCCGGTGCAGGCCGGTCTCGGCCTCGAGCAGCGCGTAGCTGGCGCGCGCATAGCCGTAGTCCCAGAACACGCTCATGGCGCGGTCCAGCGCCCTGGCCGCATCGAAGCCGCGCGGTCTGCCCGCCGGGGCGCCTGCCTCGTCCATCCTCCGCGATATTGTGCACGACCGGTCATGAAGCAAGATTCTCCAATGAAATTCCGCCGCGATCATCGCCGCTCCGGCGATGGTCCATGGCGTTTCCGCCGCTTTATCGCCGTGTCGCGGATCGCCACCTTGCCGACAGGGACCGGCGCCGGGCCGGCCCCGCTTGCGCTCGGCCGCCCAAGCCCCGACATCGCCTCCCGTACGGGGCGCGCATCGGCGCCGGGGACGGCCGCCAACCCATGACAGGAACCAACGCCATGGAGATAAACGCAGATTTCACCCGCCGCGCCGCAGTCCATGCCGCGGCGCTGCCCTGGGCGCCCTCGCCCATGCCGGGCGTCGACCGCCGCATGCTCGACCGCGTCGGGGCCGAGGTCGCGCGCGCCACCACCATCGTGCGCTATGCGCCGAACAGCCGCTTTTCCGCCCATGTCCATGACGGCGGCGAGGAATTCCTCGTGCTCGACGGCGTTTTCCAGGACGAGCACGGCGATTATCCCGCCGGCGCCTATGTCCGCAACCCGCCCACCTCGCGCCACACGCCCGGCGCGTCGCAGGGATGCACCATCTTCGTCAAACTGTGGCAGTTCGATCCCGACGACCGCCGCGACGTCCGCATCGACACCGCCGCCGCCGCCCCTGCCCCGGCCGCCGGACGGCCCGGCGTCGCCGTGATCCCGCTGTTCGCCGATGCACGCGAGACGGTGCGCATCGAGACCTGGGCCCCCGGCGCGCCCGTGACGCTCGACGCGCCGGGCGGCTTCGAAGCCCTTGTGATCGAAGGCGGATTCGAGGAAGGCGGCGAGGCCTTCGCGCCGCAGTCCTGGCTGCGCCTGCCCGCGGGCGCGCGGCTCGACGCCGTGGCGGGGCCGCAGGGCGCGCGGCTCTGGGTCAAGACGGGCCACCTCGCCGTCGCCCCGAAAGGCCCGGCCGACCGCTGACCGCGCACCGCGCGACGCGGGCCGGGTCCTGACGGCGCAAGGGGTTGCCGGCCCTCCGCCCCCGGCCGACGGTCACGCCATCCAGTCGGGGCCGGCATTGCGGAAGCGTTCGGCGAGGAAGTCGACGAACACCCGCAGCTTCGGCTGCGGGAACCGCCCCGCGGGATACACCGCCCAGACGCCCAGCGGCGCGGGGCGGCAATCGGGCAACACCTCGACCAGCGCCCCGGACGCCACGGCCTCGGCGCAGATGAAGGCGGGCGACAGCACGATGCCCAGCCCCTCGCAGGCCGCGCGCATCAGCGCATCGCCGTTGTTGACGGTCAGCCGCCCCACGGCGCGCACCAGACGCTCCTCGCCCGAGGCGCTGCGCAGCCGCCAGCCCGAGCCGGTCGAGAGGTTGGAGTAATGCAGCAATTCATGCGCCGCGAGTTCGTCCAGCGTCCGCGGCGCCCCCTGCCGCGCCAGGTAATCCGGGGCGGCCACAAGGCGAAGCGTTGTTTCGGCAAGCTTTTTCGCCATCAGGCTGGAATCCGGCAGCGTGCCGACTCGCACGGCCATGTCATAGCCCTCGGCTACCAGCTCGACGAACCGGTCGTCCAGCGACAGCCGCGCCGACACCTCCGGATAGGCCGACAGGAAGGCCGTGACCGCCGGCGCGAGGTGGCGGATCCCGAAGGACAGCGGCGCCGAGATGCGCAGTTCCCCCCGCGGCGCGCCCTGCATCGAGGCGGCCATGGCGTCGGCCTCGAGGGCCTCGGCGATCACCCGCGCCGCGCGGTCGTAATAGGCCAGCCCGATCTCGGTCGGGTTCACCCTGCGCGTGGTGCGGTTGAGCAGCCGCGCCCCCAGCCGCGCCTCGAGCGCGGAGACATGCTTGGACACCGCCGATTTCGAGACGCCCATCTTGCGCGCGGCATCGGTGAAGCCGCCCAGATCGACGACCCGGACGAAGGCCTCCATCTCGCTGAGCCGGTCCATGCCCTCTCCGGTGTTTCCGAATCCGGCAATGGTTGCACCGCCCGCAGGGGATTGTGCAACGGTTCCAGATGCGGCTGCGGCGAAGACGTCCACCATGGCGGCGCCGCCGCCCATGGCTGCCCTCGCAGTGCGCAGGTCGATGCTGCGGGCGCGAAAACCGGGCTTCGGGGTTGTCTCATGGCCGCGGTGATGGTTGATTAACGTCCAAGGCGCGCCCGAGACGCGTTGTCCCCCGGCGGGAGAGGTCATGACCACGACTGACGCGGCGTCGCCCTTGGTCGTTTTCGAACGCGTCCAGAAAAGCTACGACGGCGAGACGCTGGTCGTGAAGGATCTCAACCTCGCCATTCCGCGGGGGGAGTTCCTCACGATGCTCGGCCCCTCGGGATCGGGCAAGACCACCTGCCTGATGATGCTCGCGGGTTTCGAGACCGCGACTCATGGCGAGATCCGCCTCGGCGGCCGCCCCATCAACGCGGTCCCCCCCCACAAGCGCGGGATCGGCATGGTGTTCCAGAACTACGCGCTCTTCCCCCACATGACGGTCGCCGAGAACCTCGCCTTCCCGCTCGAGGTGCGCCGCATGGGGCGCGCCGAAACCGAGGCCAAGGTGAAGCGCGTGCTCGACATGGTGCAGATGGGCGAGTTCGGCGGGCGCCGGCCGGCCCAGCTGTCGGGCGGGCAGCAGCAGCGCATCGCGCTGGCGCGCGCGCTGGTATTCGAGCCGGAGCTCGTGCTGATGGACGAACCGCTCGGCGCGCTCGACAAGCAATTGCGCGAGCGGATGCAGTACGAGATCAAGCATATCCACGAGAGCCTCGGCGTCACGGTGGTCTATGTCACCCATGACCAGTCCGAGGCGCTGACGATGTCGGACCGCGTGGCCGTGTTCAACGACGGCGCGATCCAGCAATTGTCGCCGCCGGACGATCTGTACGAACGCCCCATGACGCGTTTCGTGGCCCAGTTCATCGGCGAAAACAATCGCCTGCCGGGCCGCGTGAAATCGGTCGACGGGGGCGAGGCGCTGGTCGAGATCGACGGCGGCGGCGAGACCCGGGCGCTGGCCATCACCTGCGGCGCCGCCGGCGCGCGCACCGAACTGTCGATCCGCCCCGAGCGCGTGGCGCTGGGCGAGGCCGACATGCCCAACCGGGCCGAGGGGCGCGTCGAGGAACTCATCTATCTCGGCGATCACATCCGCTGCCGGCTCAGCGTGCTGGGCCGCGACGATTTCATCGTGAAGGCCCCGAACACCGGCGAGCGCGCCCCGCCGCGGCGCGGCGACCGCGCGGTGATCGGCTGGCGCACCGAGGACTGCCGCGCGCTCGACGCGGCCTGAGGGATGTCGCCCCCCGGCCGGGGGCGGGCATGGGCGCGCCGCAGGCGCGCGAACGACAGGGAGACCAACGCATGAAGACCACCGTCACCATCGCCGCGCTGGCCGGCGGCGTCGCGACAGCCGCGATGGCCGCCATGTCCGGCGAGATGACCATCGTCAGCTGGGGCGGGGCCTATTCCGCCTCGCAGCAGAACGCCTATCACGCCCCCTACATGGCGATGAATCCGGGCGTGACGATCATCAACGACGAAAGCTCGAACGAGGCCGTCGCCAAGCTGCGCGCCATGGCCGAGGCCGGCAACATCACCTGGGACATCGTCGACGTCGAGGGGCCGGACAGCCAGCGCCTGTGCGACGAGGGGCTGGCGATGAAGATCGACTTCGACGAATGGCTGGCCCCGGCGACAAGCGCCACCGCACAGGCCGCGATCGCAGCGAAGCTCTCCAGTCTCGACGTGGCGTCGATGTCGCCCGAAGCAGCGGCCGCGATGCTCGCGGAGATCGCCGCGATGACCGGCGATGCTCCGGCGACCGCCGATTTCGGCGACTCGATCATCAACGACTGCTTCATCCCGCAGATCGTGTTCTCGACCACCTTCGGCTACCGCACCGACGTCGCCGCATGGGAGGGGCGGACGCCC
The DNA here is from genome assembly GCA_036735545.1 of Rubrimonas sp. GTDB lineage: Bacteria > Pseudomonadota > Alphaproteobacteria > Rhodobacterales > Rhodobacteraceae > Rubrimonas. Next base: position 5,792 of record DAINOD010000104.1, read on the forward strand.
GACGGCCTCTGCGCGATCTTCGACCTCGAGGCCTTCCCCGGCAAGCGCAGCCTCGAGCGGCGGCCGAAGAAGAACCTCGAATGGGCGCTGCTGTGCGACGGCGTCACGAAGGCCGAACTCTATGACGTCATGAGCACGCCCGAAGGCATCGAGCGCGCGCTCGCCAAGCTCGACACCATCAAGGCCGAGACGATCTGGTGGTCGGCCGGCGCCGAGACGCCGCAGCGGCTTGCGGACGGCGAGGTCGTGATGGGCTCGACCTACAACGGCCGCCTGTTCGCGCTGATCGCCGAGCAGGGCCAGCCGGTCGAGATGCTGTGGGACTGGCAGGTGTTCGACTTCGACGGCTGGATCATCCCGGCCGGCGTCGACGAGGCCAAGTTGCCGATGATCAAGGACTACATCCGCTTCGCCACCGACACCCAGCGCCTCTCGGACCAGGCCAAGTACATCTCCTACGGCCCGGCCCGCGCCTCATCGCAGCCGCTGGTGGGGCAGCACGCCACGCTGGGCATCGAGATGGCCCCGCACATGCCGACCAACCCGGCCAACCAGCAGAACTATCTCGTGAACAACATCGAGTGGTGGGCCGACAACCAGGACGACGTGGAAGCCCGCTTCCAGGTCTGGCTGGCGCAGTAAGGCAAGGCGGGGCGGGCCGCGCGCCCGCCCCGTTCCCCCGGCATGGCCGAGATCGCCGCATACGCCCCCGCCGAACGCGCAGGCCCCCTGCGCGCGGCAGACGGGACGCCGCTGAAGCGCCGGATCGCGCAGGCGCAGCGCCGCGCGCGGCTGCGCGCCTTCCTGCTCGTGGCGCCGCTGCTGCTGTTCATCGGGCTGACCTTCATCGCGCCCATCGCCGAGATGCTGTCGCGTTCCGTCGACAACCGCATCGTGCCCGACAACATGCCCCGCACCGTGGCGGCGCTCGAGGACTGGGACGCGGGGCGCGGCGAACTGCCCCCAGACGCCGCCTTCGCGGCGCTGGCGCAGGACATGCGCGACATGGTGGCGGCGCTGACCCACACACGGGTCGGCCAGCGCCTGAACTACGAAGCCGCCGGCTTCTCCAGCCTGTTCCGCCGCACGGGCCGCGCGGTGGGGCGCATGGAGGGCGACCCGCGCGCCGGGCTGATCGAGGCCGACCGCGCCTGGGGCGAGGTCGCGACCTGGGCGCTGATCCAGCGCTTCTCCGGCCCGCGCACCGCAGGCTATTTCGTCGCCGCGCTCGACATGACGCGCACGCCCGAGGGCGATCTGGTTCTCAAGCCCGAGAACGAGCGCATCTATCTGCGGCTGTTCGTGCGCACGCTGGTGATGTCGCTGATGGTCACGTGCTTCACGCTGCTGCTCGGCTATCCCATCGCCTACCTGCTCGCGTCGCTGCCGCTGCGCAGCGCGAATCTGCTGATGATCCTCGTGCTGCTGCCGTTCTGGACCTCGTTGCTGGTGCGCACCTCGGCCTGGATCGTGCTGCTTCAGCAGAACGGGGTGATCAACGACATGCTGGTCTGGGTGGGCCTCGTCGCCGACGACAACCGGCTGCGGATGATGTTCAACGAGACCGGCTCGATCATCGCCATGACGCACATCCTGCTGCCCTTCATGATCCTGCCGCTCTATTCGGTGATGAAGACCATCCCCCCCTCCTATGTCCGCGCCGCGAAATCGCTGGGCGCGACGAACTGGACCGCGTTCTGGCGCGTGTATTTCCCGCAGTCGGTGCCCGGGGTGGGCGCGGGGGCGATCCTCGTGTTCATCCTCGCCATCGGCTATTACATCACGCCGGAACTGGTGGGCGGGGCGACCGGCGTGTTCATCTCGAACCGCATCGCCTTCCACATCTCGTCCTCGCTGAACTGGGGGCTTGCCGCGGCGCTGGCCAGCCTGCTGCTGGCCGTGGTGCTGATCCTGTACTGGACCTATGACCGCATGGTGGGGATCGACAACGTGAAGCTCGGCGGATGAGCCTGCCTCCCTACGCCTCGACGCCGGAGCGCGTCTGGTTCCACGGCTTCCGCGCCATCTGCGCGGCGATCTTCCTGTTCCTGATCTTCCCGATCCTCGTGGTGATCCCGCTGAGCTTCAGCGCGCAGGACTTCTTCACCTTCACGCCGGAGATGCTGCGCTTCGAGGCCGACGCCTTCTCGCTGCGCCATTACCAGACCTTCCTGACCGACGAGCGCTGGACGCGCGCGGTCTGGAACTCCGTCACCATCGCGCCGGCGGCCACGATCATCGCCACCGTGCTCGGCACGACGGCGGCCGTGGGGCTGTCGCAATCCGCCATGCCCTTCAAGGGCGCGATCATGGCGGCGCTGATCTCGCCGATGATCGTGCCGCTGATCATCTCGGCCGCCGGGATGTATTTCTTCTACAGCCGCATCGGGTTGCAGGGCACCTTCCTCGGCGTCGTGCTGGCGCAGGCCGCGCTGGGCGCGCCCTTCGTCATCATCACCGTGACCGCGACGCTCGTCGGCTTCGACCGCTCGCTGACGCGCGCGGCCGCCAGCCTCGGGGCCGGGCCGGTCGAGACCTTCTTCAAGGTGCAGATGCCGCTGATCCTGCCCGGGGTGGTGTCGGGGGCGCTGTTCGCCTTCATCACCGCCTTCGACGAGGTGATCGTCGTGCTGTTCGTCGGATCGCAGGCGCAGAAGACGCTGCCCTGGCAGATGTTCACCGGGCTGCGCGAGACCATCAGCCCGGCGATCCTGGCGGCCGCCACCATCCTCGTGATCATCTCGATCGCGCTGCTGACCACGGTCGAGGCGCTGCGCCGCCGATCCGAACGGCTGCGCGGGCTGTCGCCGGGATGAGGCTCAGGCTCGCCTCGCGAGCAGGTCGCGGATTTCGGTCAGCAGGGCGACATCGGCGGGCGGGGCCTCGGGGGCGGCGGGCTTCTCGGCCTCGGCCGCGCGCTTGATCGCGTTGGTGCCCTTGATCACGAGGAACAGGATCCACGCCACGATCAGAAAGCTGACCACCGCATTGATGAACAGCCCGTAGTTCAGCGTCGCGGCGCCGGCTGCGCGGGCGGCGGACAGGCTGGCGTGTTCCGCTCCGGACAGGTTGACGAACAGGTTCGAGAAGTCGACGCCGCCCGTCGCGAGCCCGATGATCGGGTTGACGATGTCTTCGACGAACGACGTCACGATCGAGGTGAAGGCGGCGCCGATCACGATGCCGACGCCCATGTCCACGACATTGCCGCGGATGGCGAATTCCTTGAATTCCGAGATCAGGCTCATGGCTGCGCTCCCCGTCTTGCCGCACTGCGGCAAGACTTAGCGGCAGCGGCGGCGGCGGTCCAGTTCTCAGGTACCGGTCGTCCGGGCGGCGGCCTCGACGGCGCGGCGGGTCATCACCCGCACCAGATGCGCGCGGTATTCCGGCGTGCCGTGGATGTCGCCGATCATGCCGTCCGGGGCGATGGAGAGGCCCTCCAGCGCCGCGGCCGAGAAGTCCGCCGACAGCGCCGCTTCGGCCTCGTGCCAGCGGAAGGCCCCGCCCTCGGCCGCGCCGGTCACCCCCACCCGCGCGCCGTCGGCGAAGCGGGCGACGAACACGCCGGTCAGCGCGAAGCGCGAGGCCGGCTGGACGAACTTGGCGTAGGCGGCGGACAGCGGCACCGGAAAGCGCGCGCCGGTCACCAGCGCCCCAGGTTCGAGCGCGGTGGAGAACATGCCCTGGAACCAGTCGTCGGCATGGATCTCGCCGGCGCTGGTCAGCACCGTGGCCCCCAGCGCCGCGATGGCCGCGGGATAGCATGCGGCGGGATCGTTGTTGGCGACCGAGCCGCCCAGCGTCCCGCGGTTGCGCACCTGCGGGTCGCCGATATGGCCCGCGAGGTCCGCCAGCGCCGGGATCGCCCGCCGCACGCCGGGATGCGCCGCGACCGCGGCGTGGGTCGCCGCCGCCCCGATCGTCACCGCGCCATCCGCCACCGCGATCGCCGCGAGGCCCTCGACGCCGGTCAGGTCGACCAGCCGCGACGGCTGGCCGAGCCGGGCCTTCAGCGTCGGCAGCAGGGTCTGGCCGCCGGCAAGCGGCTGCGCATCCTCGACGCCGAGCGCCTCGAGCGCCTCGTCCAGCGTCGCGGGCTGCAGATAGGCGAAGTCATACATGGCCCGTTCCCCGTCAGGCGGCCGCGGCGTCGCCGCGCAGCGTGGCCGCCGCCGCGAGGATCGCCTTGACGATGTTGTGATAGCCGGTGCAGCGGCAGATGTTGCCCTCCAGCCAGTCGCGCACCTCG
>DAINOD010000105.1:0-9775 GCA_036735545.1 Rubrimonas sp.
CGCCTCGCTCATCTCGACGTTGGCGGTGACGTTCTGCACGTCGTCGTCGTCCTCCAGCGTCTCGATCAGCTTCATCAGGGTGCGCGCCGTGTCCTCGCCCACCTCGGTCATGGTCTGGGGGCGCCAGACCAGCTTGGCGCTCTCGGCCTCGCCGAGCGCGGCCTCCAGCGCGTTCGAGACCTCCGCCAGATCGTCGGGCGCGCAGGTGATCCAGTGGCCCTGGGCGTCGCTCTCGACGTCCTCGGCGCCGGCCTCGATGGCGGCCTCCATCACGCGGTCGGCGTCGCCGGCTCTGGCGGGATAGGCGATCTCGCCCTTGCGGTCGAACATGAACGACACCGAGCCGGTCTCGCCGAGGTTGCCGCCGTTCTTGGAGAAATAGCTGCGCACGTTGGAGGCGGTGCGGTTGCGGTTGTCGGTCAGCGCCTCGACGATGATGGCGATCCCGCCCGGCCCGTAGCCCTCGTAGCGGATGTTCTCGTAATTCTCGGCGTCGCCCATCTGCGATTTCTTGATCGCGCGGTCGATGTTCTCCTTGGGCATCGAGCTGGCCTTGGCCTCGCGGACGGCGAGGCGCAGGCGGGGGTTCTTGTCGGGGTCGGGGTCGCCCATCTTGGCCGCGACCGTGATCTCCTTCGACAGCTTGGAGAACAGCTTGGCGCGCAACTGGTCCTGCCGCCCCTTGCGGTGCTGGATGTTGGCCCATTTGGAATGCCCGGCCATGCGTCCGCCTCCCCCTGCCGTGATCGCCGCGCCTTATAGGGTCGCGCGGCGGAGCGCTTCAAGCCGCCCCCCCCCTCAACCGCCCTCAGCCGCCGGGGGGCATGCGCAGGGCGATGGACAGGATCACGCCCAGAAAGGCCGCCGCCAGCACGCCCAGCGCCAGCCGCAGCCCCGCGGCGATGCGGCCGAGCGTCTCGTCCGCCGCGACCTCGGGCGGCAGGCGGCCCAGCAGCAGCGGGCGGATCAGCCGCCGGCGCGCCCGCTCGTCCGGCCCGCCCAGCCGGAACGCCGTGCCGCCGGCGCCGAGGCGGGCGAACCAGTCGGGGTGCCGGGCGCGGACATGCTCGCGCGCGGTCATCAGCGTCGCCTGCGCGGTCACCGCCGCCGCCAGCGCCACAGCCATCAACCCGAAGAAGGCGATATCGGCCAAGGACATTCAGAAGCTCCACAGCAGCGGAATGACCAGCGTCGCGGTCAGCCCCACCATCAGGTTCAGCGGCGCGCCGATGCGCAGATAGTCGACGAAGCGATAGCCGCCCACGGCGTAGACCAGCGTGTTGGTCTGATAGCCGATGGGCGTGGCGAAGGAGGAAGACGCCGCGATCATCACCCCCACGACCAGCGGCCGGGGGTCGACGCCGACCGCGCCGCCGAGCGCGATGGCCACCGGCGTCATCACCACCGCGATGGCGTTGTTCGTCACCGCCTCGGTCAGCGCCGAGGTGGTCAGGATCACGCCCAGCAGCACCAGCTGCGGCGGCAGGCCGATCAGGTGCGGCGCCGCCGCCTCGGCGACCAGCACGACCGCCCCGGTCTTCTCCAGCGCCGCGCCGACGCAGAGCATGGCGAGGATCAGCGTCAGCAGCCGGCCGTCGATGGCGGCGAAGGCCTCCTCGGCGTCGACGCAGCGGGTCAGCAGCACGAAGGCGACCGCCATGACCGCCAGCGTGGCGATGGGCGCGACATTCAGCGCCGACAGCGTCACGACACCCGCCAGCGCAGCCAGCGCGAGCGGCGCGCGGTCGCGGCGATAGGGGCGCACGCGCGGGCGGGCGAGTTCGACCAGATCGACGTCCTCGGCCAGCCGCGCGATGTCCTCCGGGTCGCCCTCCAGCAGCAGCGTGTCGCCGACCCGCAGCACCACGTCCTCCAGCTTGCCGGCGAGGTTGCGGTCGCGCCGGTGCACGGCCAGCGGATAGACGCCGTAGCGCCGGCGCAGGCGCAGCTTGCCGAGCGAACGGCCGATCAGCCGGCAGCCCGGGGTGATCAGCGCCTCCATGGTCTGGGCGTTCTTCTCCGACAGCCGGTCGAGCGCGCCGAAGGCCCGGCTCTGGCGCAGCTCCAGCAGCTCCTGCGCCCCGGCGTGCAGCACCACCCGGTCGCCCGGCTGCAGCGTGACGGCGGCGAGGTCGCGGCGCAGCGAGTCGTCGCCGCGCAGCACGTCGATCACCCGCACGCCGTCTCGCCGGAACAGCTCCACGCCCAACACCGCGCTCCCGATCACGGCGGAACCCTCGGGCACGGCGATTTCGCTGATGAACTTCAGCGTCTTGCGCTCTCCCAGCGCCTCGGTCAGCGCCTTGCGGTCGGGCAGCAGCCGCCGGGCGAACAGCGCCATGTAGACCAGACCCACCAGCGCCGCCGACAGCCCGACGGCGGTGATCTCGAACATGCCGAAGGGCGCCATGCCCGCCCGCCGGGCCACGCCGTCGACGAGGATGTTGGTCGAGGTGCCGATCATGGTGCAGACGCCGCCGAGGATCGCGGTGTAGGACAGCGGAATGAGCAGCTTCGATGCCCCCACCCCGAGCGTCGCCGCCAGCCGGATCGCCACCGGGATCAGCAGCACGACGACGGGCGTATTGTTCATGAAGGCCGAGGCCGCCAGCACGAAGGCCGCGAAGCCGACGATCACCGCCACCGGCCGCGTCCGCGCATGGGCGGTCAGGAGGGCGGACACCGCGTCGAGCGCGCCCACCCGCACCAGCGCGCCGGACAGGATGAACAGGCAGGCGATGGTCACGGGCGCGGGGTTGGAGAGCGCCGCCAGCGCCTCCGACGCCTCCAGAACGCCCGTGCCCAGCAGCGCCGAGACGGCCGCCAGCGCCACCACCTCGGGCGGGAAGCGCTCCCAGACGAACATCGCGAAAGCGCCGGCGACGACGGCCAGCGTGAAGTAGGGCGCTATCTCGACCGGCACCGCATGGGTCCCCCCCGCCGCAACGAAGGTTCCGCAATGCAGCATCCCGCGCCCTCCGCGCAAGCGTTCCGCCGCGACGCACCCTTCGGACGGCTCGCCGTGGCCGCCGTCGCGCTCCTCGCGGTCGCGCTGGCGCTGCTGCGCCTCGGCGCGCTGGAGCGCGGGGTGGAGACCGTCGAGGCGCGCGTCGGGGCCACGCCCGTCACCGTGCACCGCCTCGCCGGGGCGCCGCCCGCGCCGGTGGTTGTCATCGCGCACGGCTTCTCGGGCTCGCGGCCGCTGATGCGCGGTTTCGCGACGACCGCGGCGCGCAACGGCTATGTGGCGGTCAGCTTCGACTTCCTCGGCCACGGCCGCCACCCCGAGCCGATGACCGGCGACGTGACGCGCGAGGACGGGGCGACCGCCGCGCTGGTCGCGCAGCTCGACGCGGTGGCGACGTGGGCGCGGGCGCAGCCCGGCGTGGAGGGCGGGCTTGCGGTGCTGGGCCACTCGATGGCGGGCGACGTCATCGCGCGCTGGGCGGTCGCGCAGGGCGAGGCGGTCTCGGCGACGATCGGCGTCTCGATGTTCTCGCCGGTCGTGACCGCCGATGCGCCGCGCAACCTTCTGATGATCTCGGGCGCCTGGGAAGGCTGGCTTGCGGACGAGAGCCTGCGCGTCCTGCGCCTGAGCCACGGCGCCGACGCCGCGATGGGGGCCACCTACGGCGACCCCGCCGCCGGAACCGCCCGCCGCGCCGTCACGGCGCCGGCGGTGGAGCATATCGGCGTGCTCTACAGCCGCACGGCCATGGCCGAGACCGCCGCCTGGCTGGACGCAGCGTTCGGGCGGCGCGGCCCCGGCTTCGCCGACCACCGCGGGCCCTGGGTGGCGCTGCTGCTCGCGGGGCTCGTCGCGCTGGGCTGGCCGCTGGCGCGGCTGATCCCGCGACTGTCGCCGCCGCAGGGAGCGGCGCTCGGCGGCTGGCGGTTCGCCGTCGCGGCGCTGGCTCCGGCGGTGCTGACGCCGCTGCTCCTCGCGCCGCTCGACCTGCGCTTCCTGCCCGTGGCGGTGGGCGACTATCTCGCGACCCACTTCGCGCTCTACGGCGTGCTGACCGCTGCGGCGATGGCGGCGCTCGGCGCGGCGCGGCCGCGCGCGGTTCCGTGGGGCCGGCTGGCGCTCGCGGCCGCGGGGGCTGCGGCCTTCGCGCTCGGGGCGCTGGGCTGGGCGCTCGACGCCCATGTCAGCGCCTTCCTGCCGATCCCTGCGCGGCTGCCCCTGCTGGCGGCGCTGCTGGTCGGCACGGCGGGCTGGTTTCTCGCCGACGAGTGGCTGACGCGCGGGCCCGGCGCGCCGCGTCTGGCCTATCCGGCGACCAAGCTGGCGTTCCTCGCCTCGCTCGCGGCCGCCGTGGCGCTGGATCTGGAGCGGCTGTTCTTCCTGATCATCCTCGCGCCGGCGCTGGTGCTGTTCTTCGTCGTCTACGGGCTGTTCAGCCGCTGGAGCTTCGCCCGCGCCGGCCACCCCTGGGTCGGGGGGCTGGCCAACGCGGTCGTGTTCGCCTGGGCGATCGCCGTCACCTTCCCGATGCTGGCCCCCTGATCTGGGGCGCCGGGGCGTCAGCCGCCGTAGCAGCCCGCGGCGCGCGCCCGGGCGATCACCAGCGCCTGCACCATGTCGATGGCGGGCGTCGCCACGCCCGCGGCGCGACCGAGTTCGGCGACCGCGGTCACCAGCGCGTCGATCTCCATGGGTCGGCCCTTCTCGAGGTCCTGCAGCATCGAGGTCTTGTGCGCCCCCACTTCGGCGGCGCCTGCGATGCGCTTGTCCACGTCGATGGCGAACTTCACGCCCATCGCCTCGGCGACCGCGCGGCCCTCCACCATCATGGCGCGCGCCACCGCCTTCAGGCCGGGATCGGTCGCCAGCACGTCGAGCGTCTGGCAGGTCAGCGCCGACAGGGGGTTGAAGGCGAGGTTGCCCCAGAGCTTCACCCAGATGTCGTCGCGGATGCGCGGGCGCACCGGCGCCTTGAAGCCCGCCGCGATCAGCGCCTTCGACAGCGCCTCGACGCGCGCCGACTTCGAGCCGTCCGGCTCGCCCAGCGTGAAGCGGTCGCCGTCGACGTGCTCGACCACGCCGGGCTCCGCCATCTCGGTCGCGGGATAGACCACGCAGCCGATGGCGCGCTCGGGCGGGATGGCGGAGGACACCGCGCCGCCGGGGTCCACCGCCTCGACCACGCGCCAGTCCTGGCCGGGCAGGCCATGGAAATACCAGTAGGGCACGCCGTTCATGCCCGTCACCAGCGCCGTGTCGGGCCCGAACAGCGGCTTCATCCGCCCCACCACCGGCGGCAGCGAGTGCGCCTTGAGGGTCACCACCACATAGTCCTGCGGGCCGAGTTCGGCGGCGTCGGAGGCCGCGCGGACCCTGGCGACCTCCTCGCGGCCGTCGATGCGCAGGCGCATGCCCCTGGCGCGGATCGCGTCGAGGTTCGGGCCTCGGGCGACCACCGAGACGTCGACGCCCGCGTTGGCCAGCCGCACCGCGAGATAGCCGCCGATGGCCCCGGCGCCGAAGATGCAGAGCTTCATCACGCCAGCCCCAGCTTCTGCGCGAGCCCGATGCGCTGCAGCTTGCCGGTGGCGCCCTTCGGGATCTCGTCCATGAAGACGATCTCGCGGGGAACCTTGAAGGCGGCGAGGCTCTGCGCGGCGTGCTCGCGGATCGCGCGCGCGTCGGCCTGCGCGCCCTCCTTCAGCACGATCACCGCCGCGACCTCCTCGCCCAGCTTGTCGTGGGGCAGCGCGAAGGCGACGGCCTGCGCCACCGCGGGGTGCTCCATCAGCACGTCGTCCACCTCGCGCGGGCTGACCTTCTCGCCGCCGCGGTTGATGATCTCCTTCAGCCGGCCGTTGATGGTGACGAAGCCGTCCGCGTCCATCACGCCCTGGTCGCCGGTGCGGAACCAGCCGTCGGTCCAGTTCTCGGCGTTGGCCTTGGGGTTGTTGACGTAGCCGAGGGTCACGTTCTCGCCGCGGATGACGATCTCGCCGGTCTCGCCGCGCGGCAGAAGCCGGCCGTCCTCCGCCATGATCGCCACCTCGGGCCCCGCGGCCACGCCGACCGAGCCGGGCTTTCGCTGGCCGGGGGGCAGCTGGTTCGAGGCCATCTGGTGGCTGGCCTCGGTCATCCCGTAGGCTTCGATGACGGGCGCGCCGAAGGCCGCCTCCAGCTCGCGCAGCACCGGAACGGGCAGCGAGGCGGAGGAGGAGCGCACGAAGCGCAGCGGGTTTGCCCTGATCGACTCCGCGTTGCGGCCTGCGCGGGTCAGGATCGCCTGGTGCATCGTGGGAACCGCCGTGTACCAGGTGGGTCGCGTCTCCTCCATCCAGCCGAAGAACTTCATGGCGTTGAAGCCCGGGGTGCAGGCGATGTAGCCGCCGGCGGCGACGGTGCTCAGCGTCGCCGCGATCAGGCCGTGGATGTGGAACAGCGGCATGACGTTCAGGCAGCGATCCTGCGGCGTCAGATGCAGCGAGGCGGCGATGTTCTGCGCGCTGGCGGCGATGTTGCGCGCGGTCAGCGGCACGATCTTGGGGCGTGACGTGGTGCCGGAGGTGTGCAGGACCAGCGCCACGTCGTCGGGGCCGTTGCGCTTCGCCTCAGCGATCACCGCGACGTCGAGCGTGAAGGCCCCCGCCGGCGCGCCCTCGGCCACGGAGAGTTCGACCAGGCGCACGCCCAGTTTCGCTGCGGCGGCGCGGGCGGGGGTCTCGACGCCGCGCATGGCGATCAGCGCCTTCGCGCCGAGGTCCTCCATGTAGAAGGCGAATTCGTCGGCCGTGTAGGCCGGGTTCAGCGGCGCCGCGGTCGCGACGGTGGCGACCGACAGGAAGCAGGCGGCCATCTCCGGCCCGTTGGGCAGCACGATGGCCACTGCGTCGCCGGGGCCGAGGCCGAGGCCCGCGATCCGGGCCGCCGTCGCCTCGATGAGGTCGTTGAGCGCGGCGTAATCGAGATCGGGCCGGCCGGGCGCGCCGAGGGCGGGGCCGGCCCCGCGGGCGACCAGCGCCTGCACGGTGCGGAGGGTCTCAGCGGACATCTGCGGCTCCCTTGACGGCCACGGCCATGGCTTCGGCTTCGGTCGGGGTGGTTCCGGTCATCGCCGCCTCGACGGCGATGAGGTGGACGCGCATCGCCTCGGCGGCCGCGCCGGGGTCGCGGGCGGCGATGGCCGCGGCGACCGCCTGGTGCTGGCGGGCGTAGAGGCGCTGGCGGGCGAGCGTGACGGTCTGGCGGCGCAGCCGCCCCCAGTCCTCGCGCCGGCGCATCTCGTGCAGCGTGTCGAGCAGCGCCGACAGCAGCGGATTGCCGGCGGCGGTGGCGACAGCGGCGTGGAAGGCGGTGTCGCGGTCCTCCCACGCGCGCCAGTCGCCCCCCGTCGGCCCGCCCGCGACGGGCTTTTCGGTGAGCGCGCGCAGCGCCGCGATCTCGGGGCCGCGGGCGCGGAGCGCGGCGGCGGCGGCGATGGCGGGCTCCAGCATCCGCCGCGCCTCCAGCACGTCGGCGGGCGAGGGAGCGGCCTCGAGGCGCAGCAGCGCGGCGGGCGTGTCGGTGACGAAGGTGCCCTCGCCGACGCGGCGGCGGATGCGCCCCTCGCGCGCCAAGGCCTCCAGCGCCTTGCGCAGCGTGCCGCGGCCGAGCCCGAGCTGACCCGCGAGCGCGCGCTCCGCCGGCAGCCGCCCGCCGGGGGGGAACGCGCCGCTGTCGAGCGCGTCACGCAGTTTCACGAGAGCCTGATCCGCGGTGGTCATGGCGCGCCTTGTGGCGCCAATGACAGCCAGAATCAAGACCAATCACGGGCCAATAAGCCAAAGGCATCGACTTTGTTCCTTGCGTCCCGGGGCGCGCCCGATATCTTCCCGGCCTGTCCGCCTTCTCCCGGGATCGCCATGCCCCCCTCCTCCATCCGCGGCGTCCTGTTCGACAAGGACGGCACATTGTTCGATTTCGCCGCTACCTGGCGGACCGCGGTGCGCGCCTTCATCGTGTCGGTCGCCCCGGAGGATGCGGCGCTGCAGCGTGCTCTGGGCGCGGCCATCGGTTTCGATTTGGTCGAGGGGCGGTTCGCGCCCAATTCCGTCATCGTCGCGGGTCACGCGGCCGATCTGGCCGAGGCCTGGGCGCCGCTCGCGCCACGCCTCGACCCGGCGGCGGTGGAGGCCGGCTTCAACGCCATCGCGCTCGGCGTGTCGGGCCCGACGCTCACGCCCGCGGCCGACGATCTGCCCGGCCTGCTCGACGGGCTGCGCGACGCGGGGCTTGCGCTGGGCGTCGCGACCCACGACAGCGAGGCGGCGGCGCGGCGGCACCTGATGGCGGTGGCCGCGCTCGACCGTTTCGCCTTCATCGCCGGCTACGACAGCGGCCACGGGCTGAAGCCCGGGCCCGGCATGGTGCTGGCCTTCGCCGCAGCCGTCGCCATCGACCCGACCGAGATCGTGATGGTCGGCGACAGCGCCCACGACATGGGCGCCGCGCGCGCCGCCGGGGCGCGCGCGGTCGGCGTGCTGACAGGACCGGCGGGGCGCGACGACCTCGAACCTCTGGCCGACGCCGTGCTGGCCTCCATCGCAGAACTGCCCGGCTGGCTCGCCGCGCAGCGCCGGTAAGCGACGCGCCGGGGTCGCAGACGCAGGCGCGCGCGATCGCCGGGCGGCCCATGCTGACCCGGCAAACCGGAGGCGCGCGATGGACGGGGAGACGGGCGAGGGCCGCAGGCGGCGGGCCGGCGGCAGGGCGGGCAACGCGCGGCGCGAGCACGCCCGCCATCTGGCGCAACTGCCGTGGAGCCTGCCGCAGAACCTCGACCGCCCGACCGAACCGCTGGGCCCCGAGGGCGTCGCCGCCATCCACGACGGCGCGATGCGGGTTCTGGAGGAGGTCGGGATCGACTTCCTGCACGACGAGGCCCGCGCGATCCTGAAACGCGCCGACTGCCGCGTAGACGGCGACGGGCCGCGCGTGCGCATGGGCCGCGACTGGGTGATGGAGAAGGTCGGCCTCGCGCCCGGCGCTTTCGCGATCACCCCGCGCAACCCGGATCGCGCGATCACGGTCGGCGGGCGGGCGGTCCTGTTCGGCGCGGTGGCGAGCCCGCCCAACGTCAGCGACCCCGCGGGCGGCCGGCGGCCGGGCGACCGCGAGGCCTATCGCGACCTGCTGAAGCTCACGCAGTTCTTCAACTGCATCCACTTCAACGGCGGCTATCCGGTCGAGCCGGTCGACGTCCACGCCTCGGTCCGCCACCTCGACTGCCTGTTCGACATGCTGACCCTGACCGACAAGGCGGTCCACGCCTACAGCCTGGGCCCCGAGCGCATCGAGGATGCGATGGAGATGGTCCGCCTCGCCGCGGGACTGAGCCACGAGGACTTCGACGCCGCGCCTCGGATGTACACCAACATCAATTCCTCCAGTCCCCTGAAGCACGACTGGCCGATGCTGGACGGCGCGATGCGGCTGGCCCGGCGCGGGCAGCCGGTGATCGTGACGCCCTTCACGCTGGCCGGCGCCATGGCGCCGGTGACGCTGGCCGGCGCGGTATGCCAGTCGGTGGCCGAGGCGCTGGCCTGCGTGGCGCTGCTGCAGGAGATCCGCCCCGGAACGCCGGTCGCCTATGGCAGCTTCACCTCGAACGTGGACATGAAGTCCGGCGCGCCCGCCTTCGGCACGCCTGAATACATGCGCGCCACCCAGATCAGCGGCCAGATGGCGCGCTTCTACGGCCTGCCCTTCCGCGCCTCCAACGCCTGCGCCGCCAACGCGCCCGACGCGCAGGCGGCGTGGGAGAGCGCGTTC
>DAINOD010000106.1:0-9480 GCA_036735545.1 Rubrimonas sp.
GCGCGCAGGAGGGCGGCGCGCAGGACTGCGGCGCGGGACGGTTGGGCTGCGCGTTGTGGCGGTCGGCGGACCTCGGCGCGGGATCGCGGGGCCGGCTGCACTGACATCGCCACCAGACCGGAGAACGGGATTGCCCAAGACGCCATCGCCCTGCATCGACGTCTGCAAGTACAAGCTGCGGGGGCACTGCATCGCCTGCGCCATGACCAAGCTTCAGCGCGACCGCTTCAAGCGGCTCGACGACGAGACCGAGCGGCGCGCCTTCGTGCGGGCGCTCGCCACGCAGCAGCGCGCGCTGGGCGACCGCTTCCGCGGCTGGGCCGCGGCCTATCGCGCCAAATGCGCCCGGAAGGAGGTTCCCTGCCTGCTGGACGAACCCGCCGCGGCGGAGTGATCCCGCTCAGCCGCGGCGCCGAAGCGCCCAGTCGAGCACCGCGACGCGCAGGGCGCTTGCCAGTCCGACGTCCGGGGCGCGCGCGGCGTCGATGCGGCTCGCCAGCGCGTTCTGCGACAGCCCGGCCTCGGCCGCCATCGCGGCCAGCGCCGACCAGAACGGCGTCTCCAGCGTGACCGAGGTGCGGTGGCCCGACAGGCTGAGCGACCGCTTGACCGGGCGCCCGCCGTCAGGGCTCACGCAGGGCGCCGTCGAGCGTGCGGCGCAGGGCCTCGGCTTCGGCCGCGGCCTGCGCCTTCTCGGCCTTGCCGGCGCCGTGGCGGGCGGCGCGCGCGGCGGCCTCGGCCTTCTCGGCCGCGCGGTCGCGCGCCTTTCGGGCGCGGCGCAGGTTGACGATCTCGCCGGTCATGGCGGCCTCCGGAACATTCCCGCTAAAGGTGCGGCGGCGCTCGACGCGGGTCAACGGTAGAGCAGGATCGGCGTCCGGCAGGCTCGGATGACTTCGGAGGTGGTGCTGCCGATCATCAGGCTGCGCAACCGCGAGTGGCCGTAGGCCCCCATGATGAGCAGGTCGAACCCCTCCCCAGCCACGACCGCCGGCAGGGCAGACTCGGGCTGGCCGGGCTCGATGCGCGCCGTCGCGGCGACGCCGGCGGCGCGAAGCTGCTCGACCGCCGCGTCGAGACGGGCGCGCGGCTCGCCGGCGCCCGCGCCCACCATCACCAGATCCAGCGTAAGCCCGGCGAACAGCGGCGAGCGCGACGCGGCGTCGACCGCCTTCTGCGCGCTGGCGCGGCCATCGAAGGCGAGCGCCAGACGGCGGATCGGTCGAAAGGCGCGCGCGGCGATCAGCACCGGGCGGGCGCTGGCGCGCACGATGCGCTCGAGGTTCGAGCCGAGATGGTCGCGCGCGAAGTCGGCGGCCGCGCCGCGCTTGCCGATGACGGTGAGGCAGGCGGCGCACTCGCGCGCCGCGATCTCCTCCAGCAGATCGCCCTCGCGCGCCTGCGCCGAAACCTCCGCGATGCCGGCCGCCTCGACGCGGGTGCGCGCCTCCTCGAGGTCGAGTTGGGCCTGCAGCCGCATGAGCCGCGCGCGCTCGGCCTCGACCGCCGCCATCTCCTCGGCCAGGGCCCGCCGCGCCTCGGTCAGCAGGCGCGCGGGCGCGGCGAGACGGCGGCCCAGCACCTGCAACAGCGTCACCGGCCCGCCGACACGGCCGGCGGCCCAGGCGGCGTGGTCGGCGACGCTCGGCGAATAGACCGAGCCGTCGATGCAGGCGAGCACGCCCCCCATGGTTCCGATGGTCCCTCTCCCGGCCGCTTCGGCGCGCGCTTGTCGCGCGAGCGGCGGCGCGAATCCAGCCGCCCTGCGACGAATTCGCGACGCGCCGCGGGAAAAACCGCCATGTGCGTCTTGCGCCGACCGCCGCCGCCCCGACAAATCGCGCGGAAACCGACGAGGGGGCGAGCGTGGACGCGACCGAGGCGCGCATCGTGGTGGTGGGAGCCGGGCAGGCCGGCGCGACGCTGGCGGAGACGCTGCGCGGCCTGGGCCACCGCGGCCCGCTGACGCTGGTGGGGGCGGAGAGCGCCCTGCCCTACCAGCGCCCCCCGCTCTCAAAGAAGTACCTCCTGGGCGAGATCGGCGCCGACCGGCTCGAACTGAAGCCTCCAAGCTACTGGGCCGAGAACAAGGTCGAGCTGGTTCTCGGCGTGCGGGCGACGGGCCTAGACCGCGGAGCCAGGCAACTGCGCCTGCCGGACGGGCGCGCCCTGCCCTACGACATGCTCGCTCTGACGATGGGGACGCGGCCGCGTCGCCTGCCGGCGGCCATCGGCGGCGACCTTCCCGGCGTGCACGTCCTGCGCGGTCTGGCCGACGCCGACGCGCTGGCGCCGTCCGTCGCGCCGGGGGCGCGGATGCTGGTGGTCGGCGGCGGCTACATCGGCCTGGAGGCGGCGGCCGTCGCGGCGGCGCGCGGGATGACCGTGACTCTGATCGAGGCGGCGCAGCGCATCCTCGGCCGCGTCGCGCCGGCCGAGACCGCCGACTACTTCCGATCCCTGCACGCCCGCCACGGGGTGACCGTGATCGAGGGCGCAAGCCTCGCCGGCTTCGAGGAGCGCGGCGGCCGACTGACCGGCGCCGCCCTTGCGAACGGCCGGCGCATCGCAGCGGACGTGGCCGTGATCGGCGTCGGCGTCGAGCCGGAGACGGCGCTGGCCGGCGGCGCCGGGCTGACGGTGCAGAACGGCGTCTCCGTGGACGCCGCCTGCCGGACCAGCGACCCGGCGATCTTCGCCGCGGGCGACTGCGCGAGCTTTCCCTGGCGCGGCAAGCGGGTGCGGCTGGAATCGGTGCAGAACGCCATCGACATGGCCCGCGCCGCCGCGCACGCGATGATGGGGGCGCCGCTCGTCTACGATCCCGTCCCTTGGTTCTGGTCGGACCAGTACGACGTCAAGCTGCAGATCGCAGGGCTCGGCGTCGGACAGGACCGCGTCATCGTCCGCCCCGGACCGCGCGAGGGCGCGCAGTCGGTCTGGAGCTTCGCCGGAGACCGACTGCTGGCGGTGGACGCAATGAACGACGCGCGCGCCTACATGACCGCCAAGCGCTGGCTGGAGCAGGGCAAGTCGCCCGATCCGGCGCGGCTGGCGGACCCGGCGGCGGCGCTGGCGGAGCTGGCGTAGCGCGCTGCCGCTCACCGGGGGATCGGGCCGCATGTCGGACCACGGAAAAAAAGCGGGCCCCGCAAGGGGGGCCCGCCCGTGTCGCCGATCGAAGGGACGACTACTGCAGCGCGGCCTGCGACTCCGCCGGAGCCGGCGCCGCGAGCTCGGGCCAGTTCTCGATCATCGGCGTGCCTTTCAGCGGCTTGTTCACGCCGGCGTGGCATGTCGAGCAGTTCGCCTTGGGCGCGTCGCCGGTGACCCCGAGGCGGTGCGCGGGATAGACCGGGCCAAGCGGGTTCAGGTATTCGTTGTTCAACTCCCGCACCATGCGGATGCCATACCAGGCGGTGGTGCGCTGGGGCGGACCCTGGTCCCAGACGTTCATCGACCGGGTGTTGTGGCAGTAGGTGCAGTTGACGCCCAGCGACGTCGACATGTGGATCATCAGGCTGAAGCTGTGCTCGGTCGCCTTGATGTCCTGCGCGTTGTCGTCGCCGTAGAGGCCGTCGTGGATGACGCGGATCTCCTCGTCGCCCACCAGATACTTCTCGAACACCCCGCCTGGGAGCGAGGCGTAGGCGGCTCGCGGATTGGGGGTGTTCTGCCCGTTCGACCAGCCCAGCATGCCGGCGGTCTGCTCTGGCGCGTCGAACCAGATGTTCGCCGGCACGTTCAGGCCGCGGTGGCAGGTGTAGCAGTTGACCCCGGTCGCGCCGACATGGTCCTGCCACTCGGCGTTGATGTTCTGGGTCATCTGGATCATGCGTCGCGCCACGACCTTCGCGTAGATGTCGTCGTGGACGAAGTTGCCGTCCTCGCCGTGGCAGTAGGCGCAGCCCTGCTCCGGGCTCACCCATTGGGTGATCGCGTTCATGATCCGGTTGAAGTTGTCGACGCTGACGTGACCGAGCACCTGCACGTTCTCATAGAAGTCGGCGGCGAGATCGTCGGGGTCGTGCGGATAGGGCTCCTCGTCCTCGGGAATGAGGGCGAGGGTGGCCTGCGCCGCGCGCATGATCCGGTCCTCGTTGATCTGGACCATGCCGGTGCCCCGGAAGCCGACCTGCTCGCTTTCTGTCTTCAGGATGCCGCCGAGCGGGCCGAAGAAGAACAGCACCGCGAAGCCCGCCAGCACCAGTCCGATCGCGCGTTGGGGGAGCCAGGTGTAGAGCGGCTCCTTCTGGATCCGCTCCCAGTAGCCTTCCCGTTCTTCGCTCATTGGCCCGCTCCCATCGCGCCCGTCAGCGTGGGATCCACCGCCACCGGGTCATAGACCTGCGGGTAGTCGGCCGCGAAGCCGTGCACCACCGCCCAGGCGTACCAGTTGTCCACCACGGTGCCGGTCAGAAGGATCCCGATGCCGCCCGTGATGGGAGTTAGGATGGCGAACCACCAAGCCCAGCGGTGGATCGACTCCATCGAGGCGTTGAAGCCCATCGTCCAGCGCCAGAACAGCGCAGCCCGCTCCGAAGCCGTGCCGCGATCCACGATCTGGTCGATCTCGCGCTCGCCGCCGAGGTTGGAGACGGCGAGGATCGTGCCGGCGTGCATCGCGAACAGCAGCGCCGAGCCGTAGAGGAAGACGATCGAGAGCGCGTGGAACGGGTTGTAGAACAGGTTCCCGTACTTCAGCGAAAACGCCGTGGTCCAGTCGAGGTGGGGGAAGATGCCGTAGGGCACGGCTTCCGCCCAACTGCCCATGGCCACCGGCCGGAACAGGCCCAGCACCATGATCAGCCAGAAGCCCGCGCAGACCGCGTAGCCGATGTGGTAGCCCATCCCCATCGCCTTGGCGCGCTGGAAGGCGCGGATGGCGAAGGAGATCAGCCCGATCAGGAACAGGAAGCTGGCGATCAACCACCAGCCGCCCTCGTTCAGCGGCACCATCAGCGACAGGCCGTATTTCTGGTTCGGCGGCTCCAGCGCGAGCCAGAACAGCTGCCGGATGAACTCCGGCACGTTCCAGCCGACCGAGGCCAGCATGTTCAGCCCGATGATGTTCAGCCAGAGCGTGAAGCACACCAGGCTGAGCACGCCCATGTAGCCGAGGTGGATCGGCCCAAGCTGGGCGTTGCCGATCTTGCCGATCCAGTAATTGAAGAAGGGCGTGCCGGCTCGGTACTCGCCGTCGGTGGAGTGGGCGCCGATCTCGGCGGGCCCTCTCACCTGAACGGAGGTGAAGATGTTCTGATAGTCGGCCATTTTCCTAGCCCTTCCTCACCAATTCACCGGCCAGATCGGCATGTCGAGCCACCAGTTCCACCACTCGGGCCAGGACTTGGTCCAGAGCGGCCCGCTGATGACGATGCACACGGCGCTCCAGAAGCCCGCGTTCAGCGCCAGCAGGAGTCCGACGCGGTGGATGCCCAGCGTGCCGACCGAATAGCCGATGAAGTCGCGGAAGAAGCTGTCCTCGTGCTCGGGCTGCTTGATCGTCTCGCCCGGCTGCGGGTTGACCGAGGACAGCACCAGCCCGCCGTGAAACGCGAGGAAGATCGCATTCACGAAGAAGAAGCTGACCGCAATCATGTGCGCAGGATTGTAGTGGAAGTGCAGATACTGGTAGCCGACGTTCGACACCCAGTCGAGGTGACTGAAGATGCCGTAGGGAAAGCCGTGTCCCCAGGCGCCCAGCAGCACCGGCCGGATCACCACCAGCGTCACATACGCGAAGATCGCGACGCCGAAGGCGAAGGGCACATGATAGCCCATGCCCAGCTTGTTGCAGATCTCCACCTCGCGCAGCGCCCAGCTGACGAAGGCGCCGATGGCGCAGATGGTGATGATCTGCCAGAGCCCGCCCTGCGCGAGCGGCGCCAGCGCCAGACCGTAGCTCAGGTCGGGGGGCGCGATGTTGATCAGCCAGGGGTTCCAGGTCTGAACCCCGTCATGCCCGATCGCGGCGCCCCAGAAGATCAGGGCCGTGCCGACGATCGAGAAGAACAGCGTCGTGACGCCGAAGAATCCGACGTAGAACGGGCCGACCCAGAAGTCGAACAGGTCGCCGCCGATCAACGTCCCGCCACGGACGCGGTATTTTCTCTCGAAACTGAGTAGGGCCATGCGTGGTTCCTCCGATCGGCAGCCCGTGTGCGCCGTACGCCGCCCGGAGGCGGCGCGCGGCGGCAGGTCGCGGCGGGCGGAACCGGGGTCCCGCCCGCAGCTTCGGTGAACGGCGTCAGCCGATCATCGTCGCGATGGTCGCCAGCGCCGACGGATCGATGCTCGCCACCGGGTTGCCCTCGAACCAGTTGAACCGCTCGGTGCTCAGCAGCACGAAGTGGATCAGCACGGCGAGCGAGAACAGGAACACGCCCTGCACGACGAAGACCCGGCGCGGATCGAAGACCAGCCAGATCTTGTAGAACTTGTCTGCCATTTCCATGTCTTATCCAATCATCGTGAGCAGCGGCGCCACGTCGTGGAGGGACGCGGTGTAGCCCCCCGGGCCCGCCAGCCAGGGCCGCCACAGCCACACGAGGAAGTGGGCGACGACCGCGACACCGGTGAACAGCACGAAGCCCTTCATGTAGATTTCGTGGAGTTCCTTGGCTTCCGCATCGGTCAGGCCCGACATGGAAGTTCTTTCTTCAGCCATTTCTAGCCTCCGACAATTCGGCCAACTTGGCCGGCGCCGCGCAAGTCCCGCGCGGCTGGGTGAACGTGACGATGGTCTGTCACGGCCTCGCAATCCGTCCCCAGGACAGGTCGCGAATCTCGGACGCCGCTTCAGCGCATGAAGGCGAAGGGCGCGACGGTGTTGGCGGCCTCGCGGGCCTCGCCGATCACCGACTTGTTCTTGACGTGAAACGGCCGGTACGCGGCGGGGGCCAGACGCCCCAGCACGGCGATCGGCAGGAAGACGACAAAGAGCGCGCCCAGCAGCAGGCGGAACTCGAGGCGGTCGCGCTGGTGGATCTCGTGAAAGTCCGGACGGGCGATGTCGGCCATGGCGGGCTCCTCCTCAGGATGCGGCGTCGAGGGCGACGACGCGCGCCTCGGTGATGCGGTGTTCGCCTTCGGCCCGGGCGGCGCGCTCGGCGGCGTCGCGCAGGGACTTGGCGGCGGAGATGCGGGTCAGGACCGGGTGTGTCTCGACGATGCGGTCGAGGGCGGCCTTGGCCTGCGGGTCCCAGGGCAGCTCGGCGCGGCCGCGGGTCGGCGTGGGATCCACGCGGTCGAGCTCGGTCCCGAGCGGCAGGATGTTGAACAGCGCGTCGAACAGCGCGTTGCACACTTCCTGGATCAGGTAGGTGGCGCCGGCGTAACCCATGAAGGGCGTGCCGGTGTGCCGCCGGATGATGGCGCCGGGGAAGGAGGCGGGGATGTAGACGGGCGCGAAGGGCCCGCGGCCCTTGCTCTCGGCCAGATACATCCGCTCGTTGTAGCTGCCGAACAGAACCAGCGGCGGGTTGGCGCGGATCGCCTCGCGCACCGCAGCGTTGTCGGGCTTCACGCCGGCGCTGCGCTGGAAGGCGAAGGCGCAGGGCAGGCCCATGTCGTCTTCGAGGAAGTGACGGATGCCACGGGCGTAGGTCTCGGTCGCCACGATCCCGAAGGAGGCGGTGCCGAAGAAGTCCTGCGTCACCGAACGCCACAGGTCCCACAAGGGCTTGATGGTGGTGTGCTTCTCGCGCGCGATGAAGGGCTCGGGATCGACGCCGGTGATCTCGCCCAGCGTGCGCAGGAAGCGCGTCGTGCTGTCGAGGCCGATGGGCGCCTGCAGATAGGGCCGCTCCAGCACTTCACACAACTTGCGCCCGAACTCGCGGTAGAGGCAGACGTTGACCTCGGCCATCGCGAGCTTGGGCACGTCGGCAAGGTGGCTTCCCAGCGGGAAGACCATGTGGACCTCGCAGCCGATCCCCTCGATCAGCCGGCGGATTTCGGCGAGATCGGAGGGCATGTTGAACGTGCCGTAGATCGGGCCGATGATGTTGACCTTGGGCCGCTCGCCGTCCTTGCGGGGCTTCAGCGGCGGGATCTTCTTCGCGCCGAACTCGCTCCAGAGCCACAGGAGCGCGCGGTCGGCGCTCTCCCACTGATCCTCGTCGATGGTGCGCGGCAGGAAGCGCTTGATCGCCGTGCCCTCGGGGGTGACGCCGCCGCCGATCATCTCGGAGATCGAGCCGGTGACGACGACGCTGGGCAGATCGGGGTCCAGCGTCTTCCAGGCGCGCTTCATCGCGCCCTCGGTGCCGTGCTGGCCCAACTCCTCCTCGCCGAGCCCCGTGACGACGATGGGCAACTCGTGCGGCGGCAGGGCGTCGGTGTAGTGCAGGACCGACGTGACGGGCAGGTTCTCGCAGCCCACCGGGCCGTCGATGATCACCTGCAGGCCCTTGATGGCCGTGAAAGCGTAGACCGAGCCCCAGTAGCCGCCTGCGCGATCGTGATCGAGGATGAGGGTCATTCGCCGATGGCCTCCGCATCCTTGCGCGCCTTGGCGAGCTTGCGCGCGTATTTCGCGCGGAAGTCGGGGCGGTCCTGCGGGGTGTTCTCCCAGACGCCGGCCGCATGCCCCTCGCCGACGCCGGCGAAGAAGGCCTTCATGCGGTCGAAGCGGTCGCGGTTGCCCAGCGCCGCGTTGACCACGACGGCCAGCGAACCGGCGCCGGCGGGGCCCATCAGCGGCCGGGCGGAGATCAGGTTGGTGAAGTAGAGGCTCGGGACCGCGCGCTCCTTGGCGTGCTGCACGACGGGCGTGGTGCCGATGGCCAGGTCGGGGCCGAACTCCTCCACCGCCGCGATGTCCTGCTCCAGCGAGGCGCGGAACTGGACGCGAACGCCCCTGCCCTCCAGCCATTCGCGGTCGGGGTCGGACCATTTCGTGCGCGGGCAGGCCGTGCCGACATAGGGCACTTCGGCGCCGCTCTCGATCAGCAGGCGGGCGACCAGAAGCTCCGAGCCCTCGTAGCCCGACACCGTGACGCGGCCCTTGATCGGCCTGGCCGAGAGCGCGCCGGAAATGGCTGGCAGGATGCGGTTCTGGGCGTCGGCGATCTTGTCGGCCGACACGCCGCAGGCGGCGCCGATGGCGGCGAGCCAGGCGGCGGTCCCGTCGCGGCCGACCGGCGCGGAGCCGACGACGCTGCGGCCGGCGGCCTCGAACTCGCGAACCGAGGCGGTGTAGAAGGGATGGATCGCGGCGACCACGGCGCAGTCGAGGGCCGCGTAGAGCTCGCGCCATTCGCGGGTCGGCACCACGGGGCCGGCGGCCAGGCCCATCGGCTCCAGCATCATGCCGATGCCGACCGGATCGGCCGGGAACATCTCGCCCAGCAATGTGACGGTGGGCAGGTCGGCGCGGGTGCGCGGCGCCTGCACCGGGCCGGCGGCGGCCTCGCGGCGGGCGTAGTTCAGCATCGCGCCCGCCAGCACGTCCTTGGCCTCGGCGTGGGTCGGCAC
>DAINOD010000107.1:0-9182 GCA_036735545.1 Rubrimonas sp.
AGGTCGATCAGGTCGAAGGCCAGCGCCTCCGCCATCGCGATCAGCGCGGCCTTGGTCGCCGAATAGGCCGCCGCACGGGGCAGCCCGCGATACCCCGCCACCGAGGACGTCAGCGCGACATGGCCCGCCCGGCGCGCGATCATCGCCTTCAGCACCGGGTCGAGACCGTTGGCGACGCCGTTCACGTTGACCGCGAAGGTCCGCGCCACCTTCTCGGCGTCGTATTCCTGCGCCCGCATCGGGATGTAGACGCCCGCGTTCAGGACCGCGAGCGCCAGCGGCCGCTCCGCCTCGATGGCGGCCACGATGGCGGCCATCCGCTCGCGGTCGAGCACGTCGCCCGCCTGCGGCACGATGCGCCCCGGGCGCTCGGCGGCCAGCGCCTCCAGCGCGTCGGCCTTGCGCGCGGTCGCGTGGACGCGCCAGCCGCGATCGACCAGCGCCAGCGTCAGCGCCCGGCCGATGCCCGCCGAGGCGCCCGTCACCCAGGCGTCGCCGTCCGCGGGACGCACGACCTGCGACCACACACCCATCAGCCGTTCCACACGGCGGCGAAGCTGTCGTCGAGGTGTTCGGGGCGGTAGATCGCCGGCTCGCCGCCCGCATCGAAGGCGACCGAGGCCCACTCGCCGCGCGCGTCGTAGTATAGCGTCACGTCGAAGTCGTCGCCGTTGGTGGCCCGCCACTTCGCCGCCGGGACGGCCCCCTGCCCCGTCGCGACCTCGCCCTGCCCGGCCTCGTTGATCGACATCCGGAACAGCTCGCCGCTGTCGGTGCTGATCCATGCGTCGCGCTGCAGGAAGTCGGTCGTGAAGTAGGTGGTGGTGGCGGCGTCCGAAGGCGCGGGGCCGTTGTAGAAGTCGCTGGCCACCATCAGCCCGTCGCCCTCGCGCGTGACGCGCACGCGCTTGCGCCGACCGTCGTCGTTGACCGAACTGTCGACCGACTGCAGCATCCCGCCGCGCCAGGTCTCGCGATTGGTCATCTCGTAGCGGTAGGCGGCGATCCCGAGCACGCGCACGACGATCTCGACGTCGATGCGCGCCTCCAGCGTGTCGCCCTGCCGCGTCAGCGCGATGTCATGCCGCCCGACGTCCGAGCGCCCGCGCAGGATGGTGAAGCTGCGCCGCGCGCTGGTCGCCGCGAAGGCGGCCGGGCCGAACGCGAGCGTTCCCGCGCCGATCAGCGCGGTCCTTCTGGTCACGTCCATCATCGAACCCTCCGAGTGTTCCGATGTCGCGACACTACTCCGCAAAGAGGTTCAAGGCGCGGCCGAAACGGCCGGTGAACCGGAGCGAGCCCGACATCAGGGCGAAACACACGCAGTCGGCCCCGGGTTCCGCACGGGGCAGGTGATCGTCCTCGCCATCGGCGAAGGAAACGTCGCCAGGGCGGTAGATCGCGCCCCTGTCCGACAGCGCGCCGCTGAGCACCAGCGTCGCCTCCTCGCCCGTGTGGGTGTGCGCCGGCACGCCGGCGCCGGGACGGACGCGCAGCAGCATGGCCTGCTCCGGCCCCGCCACCGGCACGTCGCAGCGCGACACGCCGGGCATCACGAAGCGCCAGCGGATGTCGCGGAAACCTGCGCCCAGCGCCTCGCGCAACGGGCGCGGCAGTATCGCGTCCGGCGCCGCGGCCGGAGCGGGGGGCGGCGGCGCGTCGTCGAGGCGCGCGAGCACGGCCTCCAGCGCGCCGGCGGTGACCGGCGCCTCGGCCTCATGGCGCATCAGCGCCGCGCCCAGCGCCTCGATCCGCGCGATCTCGGCGCGGCATGCGGGACACCAGGTCGCGTGGGCGGCGACCAGCAGCGCCACGCCCTCGCCGGCCGTGCCGGCCGCATAGGCGCGGAGCATGTCGTAGGGGGGATGCGCGCTGGGCATGAAGCTCGACGACCTGACTATTTCGTGTTCCTGCTCTGACTACGGCCTTCGCGCGCGGTCGGATCACCGCCGCGACGCCGTGAGCGCATCTAGCACGCGCGCCGCGCGGTCAAGCCGGCGGCCCCGACGGGCGCGGCCGTGTTGCGCGCGCTCCACGCCGGTTGCCGCCGCCGCCGCCGCCTTCCTATAGTCGCGCGGCCCGCAGCAGGGGCGACTGGAGCCGAGGCCCCCCATGACCGTCTATCCCGACATGCCCGCCGCCATCGGCCGCACGCCGCTCATCCGCCTGCGCCGCGCGTCCGAGGAGACGGGCTGCGAGATCCTCGGCAAGGCGGAGTTCCTGAACCCAGGCCAATCGGTGAAGGATCGCGCCGCCCTGTCGATCATCCGCCACGCGATGGCCGAGGGTCGGCTGCGGCCGGGCGGGACCATCGTCGAGGGCACCGCGGGCAACACGGGCATCGGGCTTGCGCTGGTCGGCCGGGCGATGGGCTTCGAGACGGTCATCGTGATCCCCGACACCCAGAGCCAGGAGAAGAAGGACACCATCCGCCTCGTCGGCGCGCGGCTGGTTGAGGCGCCGGCGAAGCCCTATCGCGACCCCGACAACTACGTGCGCTACTCGGGCCGGCTGGCCGAGGCGCTGGACCGGGAATTGCCGAACGGGGCGATCTGGGCGAACCAGTTCGACAACGTCGCCAACCGGCAGGCCCATATCGACGGCACCGGCCCCGAGATCTGGGAGCAGACCCAGGGCGGGGTCGACGGCTTCATCTGCGCCGTCGGCTCGGGCGGCACGCTGGCCGGCGTGGCGACGGCGCTGCGGGCGCGCAAGGCGGACGTGAAGATCGGGCTGGCCGACCCCCACGGCGCGGCGCTCTACAGCTATTTCACCTCGGGCGAACTCGCGGCCGAGGGCTCCTCGATCACCGAGGGCATCGGGCAGGGACGCATCACCGCCAACCTAGAGGGACTGACGGTGGACATGCCCTACCGCGTCGCAGACGCGGAGGCCCTGCGCGTGACCTTCGCGCTGCTGAAGGAGGAGGGCCTCTGCCTCGGCGCCTCCTCGGGCGTGAACGTCGCCGGCGCGATCCGCATGGCGCGCGATATGGGGCCAGGCCACACCATCGTGACGATCCTTTGCGACTATGGCACGCGCTATCAGTCGCGCCTCTACAACCCCGCCTTCCTGCGGTCGAAGGGCCTGCCCGTCCCCGACTGGCTGGAGGTCGAGCACGCGCCGCTGCCGCACGCTTTCGTCGGCCCATGACCGAACGCCTCTTCCTCGCCGACGCCTATCTCGACGCCTGCGCGGCGCGGGTGCTGACCGTGGCGCCGGAGGGGATCACGCTCGACCGCACGGTGTTCTGGCCCACGGGTGGCGGACAGCCGGGCGATGCGGGCGCGCTGACGTTCGACGGCGGGGTCTGCGCCATCGCCACGAGCGTGAAGGGAGCCGCGCCCGACGAGGTGCGGCACGTGCCGGCCGAGGGCGCGACGCTTCCGCCGCCTGGCGCCACGGTGACGGCGCGCATCGACGCGGCGGTGCGCGCGGGTCACCGCCGGGTCCACACGGCGCTGCACCTGCTGTCGGTCGTCATCCCTGCGCCGGTGACGGGCGGCCAGATCGCGCCGGCCAAGGGGCGGCTCGACTTCGATCTCGCCGAGGCGCCGGACGATCCTGCGGCGCTGGAGGCCCGTCTGAACGCGCTGGTCGCGGAAGACCATCCCGTGAGCGAGGAATGGATCACCGACGCCGAACTCGCCGCCCATCCGGGCCTTGTGAAGACCATGGCGGTCAAGCCGCCGGTCGGGACGGGCCGCGTCCGGCTGATCCGCATCGGACGCCCGGGCGCGACCGTCGATCTCCAGCCCTGCGGCGGCGCCCATGTGCGCTCCACGGCCGAGATCGGGCGCGTCGCCCTCGGCAAGATCGAGAAAAAGGGCCGACTTAACCGCCGCATAACGATTCTCGTCGACTGACCTTGTCCATGCGCCCCGTGGCCGGGGGGGCCGGGCGCGCGGCGCTTGTGCGGAAGGGGGAGGCAAAGATGCGGACAATCTTGGCGATGGGGCTCGCGTCGCTTGCTGCGGGAGCGGTCGAGGCCTGCCCCGACTGGCGGCTCAGCGGCGCCCAGTACGGCATGACCGGCGATCAGCTGTTCACCGCACGGTCGTTCCGCGTCGTCGCGGGGGGCGAGAACCATCTGCCGAACTGCCGCCTGCAGATGGCGGGGAGGGATCCGGCGATCGGCTACGCGGCGACCGCGCCCGACTTCACCTTCACCATCAATGGCCTCGGGCGCTACGAACTGGAGTTCCGGGTCATCAGCGATTGCGACTCCACGCTGCTGCTGAACACCGGCGCGGCGAACTACTACTTCGACGACGACGACAACGGCAATCTCGACCCCAAGATCCGGCTGACCCGTCCCTCCGAGGGAATCTATGACGTCTGGATCGGCACGATCGGGCCGGACACCTGCCAGGCCACCCTCTACGTCGAGACGTTCTGAGGGATTGCGGGCCGCGACGCTTGCCATCGCCGGACGCTGAGTCATTAGTAGCGCTGATCTCATCCGGCGGCGGCCCATGTCGACAGAAGACCCGCACCTTGTCGTCTCCACCGACTGGCTCGCCGCCCATCTCGGCGCGCCGGACGTGCGCGTGCTGGACGGCTCGTGGCACATGCCCGACGCCGGGCGCGACGCGAAGCTCGAATTTCTCGACGCGCATATCCCGGGCGCGCAGTTCTTCGACATCGACGAGATCGCCGACACCACCTCCGCCCTGCCCCACATGCTGCCGCCGGTGGAGAAGTTCGTCAGCCGGATGCGCCGCATGGGCGTCGGCGACGGGCACCGGGTGGTGGTCTACGACAGCGCCGGCCTGTTCTCGGCGGCGCGGGTCTGGTGGATGCTGCGGGTGTTCGGCCATGCGGACGTCGCGGTGCTGGACGGCGGCCTGCCGAAGTGGAAGGCCGAGGGGCGCCCGCTGGAGGACGGCCAGCCGCTGGCGCGCGACCGCCACTTCACCCCGCGCCGCGACGGCTCGCTCGTGCGCGACGTGACGCAGGTGGCCGCGGCGGTGAAGCTGGGCGGCGAGCAGATCGTGGACGCCCGCAGCCCCGAGCGCTTCCACGCCCGCGTCCCCGAACCGCGCGCGGGCCTGCGGTCCGGCCATATTCCGGGCTCGGTGAACGTGCCCTATCGCGAGGTGCTGAACCCCGACGGCACGATGAAGTCTCCCGAGGCGCTGCGCGCGCTGTTCGAGGGCGCGGGCGTCGATCTGGCGCGGCCCATCGTGAACAGCTGCGGCTCCGGCGTGACCGCCTGCATCCTGAGCCTTGCGCAGATGCGCGCCGGCGCGAAGCGGACGGCGGTCTACGACGGCTCCTGGAGCGAGTGGGGCGCCTATCCGGACCTCGCGGTCGCGACCTGACGGACGCCATGAGCGGGGCCGAGGTCAGCTACACCGTGACCTTCCTCGAGATGCGGGCGCGCCCGGAACGCCCGCGGCCGCATCCGCCGCTGGTCGGCGGGCTGTCGCTGCTGCGCGCGGAGACGCCGCCGGCCCACTTCTTCCGCTATCTCTACGACATCGTCGGGCGCGACTACGACTGGACCGACAAGCTCGTCTGGACCGACGAGGAGATCGCAGCCTTCGCCCAGCACCCGGACGTCGCGCTCTATGTGATGTATCTGACCGGCTGGCCCGCCGGCTTCGTGATGCTCGACCATCGCGACCCCGCCGTCTGCGACATCGCCTATTTCGGCGTCGCGCCGGAGGCGATGGGCCGCGGCCTCGGCGACTGGCTGCTCGGCGCGGGCGTGCACATGGCGTGGGACGCGGGGCCCGAGCGGATGACCGTCAACACCTGCTCGCTGGACCATCCCCGCGCCTTGCCGCTCTACCAGAAGTGGGGCTTCCGCCCCTGCGGCCGCGAGGAGCGGCGCCGGCGCATGGGCGTCGGGCCGGCGCGCGGCTGAGCGCTCAGCCCGCCGCCCGCCGCAACGGCGACACGGCGGCCTCGGCCATGGCAAGCGCGGCGGCCGCATCCATCGGGCGATGCTCGAGGAAGCCCTGGAACTCGTCGGCGCCGAGCGTCTCGACCAGCTTGCGATGCGCCGCGGTCTCGACGCCCTCGACGGTCACCCTCATGCCGAGGCTGCGCCCGAGATCGACCATGGAGCGGACCATCGCGCGGGTGCGCGGGTCGTGCTCGGCGTCGGCGACGAAGGCGCCCGAGATCTTCATCCGGTCCACCGGATAGGTGCGCAGCTGGCTGTGGGAGGAATAGCCCTCGCCGAAGTCGTCCAGCGCGAAGCCCATGCCGCGACGGCGCAACTCGAACAGCGCCGCCAGCTCCCGCGGGCCGGTGTCGCGAAACAGCCGCTCCGTCAGCTCCAGCGTCAGCGCCGAGGGAGGCAGGCCGAAAGCCTCGAGTTCGGCGGAGAGCTTGCGGGTGAAGTCGGTCTGGGCCATCTCGATCGGCGAGACGTTGACGGCCACCGGCAGCGCGAGGCCGATGCGGTCGAGGCGGGTCGCGAAGGCGAGCGCCTCGCGCCGAACCGCCGCGCCGAGCTCGACGATGAGCCCGCCGTCCTCCGCTGCGGCGATGAAGCGCTCCGCCGGCACAGGGCCCAGCGTTGGGCTGGTCCAGCGCGCCAGCGCCTCGAAGCCGGCCAGCCCGCCGTCGCGGGTGCGCAGAATCGGCTGGAACTCGACGCCGACCCGGCCGGCGGCGACGGCCTCGCGCAGTTCGCGCTTCAACGCCACGCTCTCCTCGATGCCGCGGCGCACGTCGGCGTCGAAGAAACGCATGAAGCCGCGGCCGCCGCGCTTGGCCTCGTACATCGCCTGATCGGCGTGCAGCACGAGCCCGTCGACGTCCTGCGCGTCGCGCGGCGCGGAGGCGACGCCGATGCTGACGGCGACCGACAGCACGTGCTCGCCGACGCGGATGGGCCGGCGCAGCGCCCGGGCCAGGCGCGCGCCGACCAGCGCGCAATCGCGCTGGCTGGTCTTGGCGCGCAGGATCAGGAACTCGTCGCCGCCCTGCCGGCCGATCAGATCGTCCGGGCCCGCCACCCGGCGCAGGCGCGCCGCCACCTCGCGCAGCACCGCGTCGCCGACGGTGTGGCCATAGGTGTCGTTGATAGTCTTGAAGTGGTCCACATCGAGGAAGAACAGCGCATGGGCCCGGCCGGTCTCGGCGCCCTCGCGCAACAGCTCGCCGGCGGCTTCGAGAAAGCCGCTGCGGTTGGTGAGCCCGGTCAGCGCGTCGATGCGCGACACTGCGAGGATGCGGGCATGGGCGGCCTCGACGCGCTGGGCCATCATGTTGAAGGCGCGGCCCAGCGTGGCCACCTCGCTCAGCGCCTCGCTCACCACGCCCGGCGGCACGCGCACGCCGCTCTCGCCGCGACCCATGGCGCGGGCCGCATCGGCGACGCGTCGGACGCTGCGGACCAGATGGGCCGAAAAGGCCAGCGCGATGCCCACCGACAGCGCCAGTCCCGCCCCGAACACGCTCACGGCCGCGAGGGACATCGCGTTGGCGTGCTCGCGCAACTCGGCGAGGGGCTGCGAGACGATCACGCCGATCCCCGAGCGGGGAGCCAGCGCGAAGCCCGACACCATGTCCACGCCCATGGCCGGAGAGACGAAGCTTTCATTGCCGCTCTCGCCGCGCAGCAGGCGCGCGACCGGCGGCAGGGCGCTCATGTCCCGCGCCTCTAGGGTCCAGGTCTCGCGCGGATGCGACAGAACGCGGCCGTTGCGATCGACGATGGCGGCGTGACCCTGCCGGCCGAAGGCGATGCCGCCGGCGATCTGGCGAAAGAATCGCGTGCGGACGGCCCCCATGACGATGAGCGGGCCGGCGTCGTGCGCAAGATAGAGCAGCGGCTCGCCGGCCAGGGTGGACACGGCGGAAAGCATCGGACCCGATTGGGCGGCGAGCTGGCGGAACATGGCGAGCCGCCGCGGCGGCATGATTTCCGGACAGGCGGTGTCCCGCGCCAGGTAGCCGCGCACCACCCGCCCCGTTTCGCGCTCGGCGACGCAGACGTGGCGGAAGTCGAGCTCCTCCAGCAGCCGCACCCCGAAGGCCGCCTCGTCGCCCGCGGCGACCATGGGCGCGACGGCGGCGAAGGCGCGGGCCACCATGTCCATCTGGCGGTCGATGGCGTCTGCGGTCGTGCGCGCGATCAGCAGGTGGCGCTCGCGCACCTCCCGCAGCTCCCGCTCGATGGCCGCGTTGTGGGGCCAGAGCCAGAACACCAGCACCGGCGCCCCGCTGGCGACGATGAAGGCGAGCAGGAGGGCTCTGGTCAGGCCGATCCGCGACATGGACGCCTCCGACACCGGTTCGCAGTTGGCAACTTATCGGGGTCTCGTTAACGGCGCGTTAAAGTAAACGCTTCTTCAACTGGTTAATCCATTCCTGCTTCGTTCGGGCAGGGGTAGTGGTTTTGCAACCGTCAACCGCAAAATGTGGCGCCGTCGCGCGATTTTCGCATTGACGGGAATCATGCCCTCGCTACAGATTGATGACATCGACGCCGGGACTACAGGATGTGGTGGCGCCAGAGCCGCCCAATCGCCCGCTGAACCGTCCAAGGATGCGCGCCATGAAGATCGACCGCCGCTTCACCGCCGAAGGGCCCTGCCCCTACGACGCCCTCGCCTTCCGGCTGGTGGACAGCGAGATCCGCAACCCTGACGGGTCGGTCGTGTTCCGGCTGGAGGGCGTCGAGGTGCCCGCAGACTGGAGCCAGGTCGCCGCGGACGTGCTCGCGCAGAAGTATTTCCGCAAGGCCGGCGTGCCGGCGCGGCTGAAGCGCGTGAAGGAAAAGGGCGTGCCGGCCTGGCTCTGGCGCTCGGTCCCCGACGAGGCCGCGCTGGCGGCGCTGCCCGAGGACCAGCGCCATGTCAGCGAGCGCTCGGGCCGCGAGGTGTTCGACCGGCTCGCCGGCGCCTGGACCTACTGGGGCTGGAAGGGCGGCTATTTCGGGACCGAGGCCGACGCGCGCGCCTATTTCGACGAGATGCGCGTCATGCTGGCCACCCAGCGCGCCGCGCCGAACAGCCCGCAATGGTTCAACACCGGGCTCCACTGGGCCTACGGCATCGACGGCCCGTCGCAGGGCCACTTCTACGTCGACCCCGCGTCCGACGCGGTGGTCGCGGCCACGTCGGCCTACGAGCGCCCGCAGCCGCACGCCTGCTTCATCCAGTCCGTCGCCGACGATCTGGTGAACGACGGCGGCATCATGGACCTGTGGACCCGCGAGG
>DAINOD010000108.1:0-9165 GCA_036735545.1 Rubrimonas sp.
TCAGTCGCCGGCTGGCTTCAGCCGCAGAAGCGGCGCGGCTTCGCCGTCGGCGAGCACGTAGACAAACCCGTCTTCCGGGCCGACCGCGACGGCGCGGATGCGCAAGCCCTCACCCTGCAGAAGCCGCTCCGGCGGGCTCACCGTCTCGCCGTCGATCTCGAACAGGCCGAGATACTCGTGAAAGAGGTTGCCGATCAGCAGACGACCCCGCCACTCCGGGAAAGCCTCGCCGTCATACCACGCCATGCCCGAGGGCGGGAAATGCGCGTCGCGACCCGGCGGCCAGTGGTGGACGGGCGCGACGAAGCCGTCGCCTTCCCGGTGCGGCTGGGCGAACTGCTCTCCGGTCCGGTAGTCCACGCCGAAGGCCGCGAGCGGCCAGCCGTAGTTGCCGCCGCGCTGGACAATGTTGATCTCGTCGCCGCCGGCCTCGCCATGTTCGGCCAGCCAGATGTCGCCGGTCTCGGGGTGGACCGCCATCGCCTGGATGTTGCGATGGCCGTAGGACCAGATCGCCTCGGCCGCGCCGTCCTGCCCGACGAAGGGATTGTCCTGGGGAATGTCGCCGTCGAGCGTCAGGCGGATGACCGAGCCGTTCTCGCTGCCCAGGTCCTGGGCGATGTGATCGGGCCCGAATTCCTTGGAGTTGCGGTCGCCGAGGCCGACGAACATGTGGCCGTCGTGGAACACGATGCGCGAACCGTAGTGGGCGGCGCTGTCGACCGCCGGACTGACCGCGAACAGCGTCTCGACGTCTGTCAGCGCGGCGGCCTCGATGTCCAGACGACCGCGCCCGACATGTGTGGTCGTTCCGCCATCCACGGCGCCCGACCAGGTGAGATAGACCAGAGCGTCATCCACGAAGTCGGGCGAGAGGGCGATGTCAAGAAGGCCGCCCTGTTGGGCGGTGTCGACTTCCGGCGCGCCGGAGATGGCGACGGTCTCGCCGTCCTCCGCTCGCCAGAGCATCAGGGCGCCGTTGCGCGAGGTCATCAGGATGTCGCGGCCGCCGGGCATGAACGCCATGCCCCATGGACTGTCGAGGCCCTCCGCCAGCATCTCCGCCTCGTAGTCCTGCGCGAGCGCCGGCGCGGCCGCCAACAGCGCCGTCGCAGCGCAGCTCAGCATCAGGTGTCGCATGGTTTCCTCCTTGACCCGCAGTGCGTGTAACGCCGCCTCGCCACAGCGGTTTCGATCGGGCTGCTCACGTCGGCGTGAGCAGCTCGGCCGGCGCGTATTCTGAGGACGTGGGTGTCGACAAGGCTACGAAGGCGACGCTCGGCATCCGGCCGTCCTCGACGCGCCAGAAGTTCTGCAGCGGCAGGCCGGCATACTCGCCCAACCCGAAGCCCTCGGCATCGCCGGTGACCTCGACGCTGCGCGCGGCCCTGACGCTGCTGTCGGTCAGCCCGCGGACAACGCCGGCGACGAGCCCTTCGTGGATCGGCGCCAGCGGGTCGAGGAACGAGGGCGTGAAGAAGTCGAGCGTGGCGGCGCGCGCTTCGGAAGGCGACGCGCCGCTGGCCGCGACGAGCGCGGCGAGGGTGCGGGTCATAGCAGTCTGCGATCGTAGGTGACTACGGGCGCCCGGCGGGTCGCCCCAAGGGGCGACCTGCGTCGCGCAGGGCCTCAGGCCGCCCGCGGCAGGGCGCGGCTGCGGTTCAGGAAGGCGCGGTTGACCGGGCTGTGGGGGCGCAGGGCCAGCCGCTCGGCGGCCAGCGCCCCGGCCATCTCCGACATTCCGCCGCGCAGCGCGGCCTCGGTCAGGGTCCAGTCGATGACGTCGCGCTGGGCGTGGCTGCCGCCGAAGGCGTTGACGATGTGGCGCGCGCTCCACAGCCGTTCGGCCGCCTCGGCGTGGCGCCCGGCGCGGAAGGCCGCAAAGCCTTCGATCAGCGGGCGGCCGACCCCTGCGATCCAGCGCCCGGTCTCGGTCGCGCCGGTTTGGGACATCCGGGCGAGCAGCGCCTCCACCGCCTGCATCCGGCCGGCGCCGAGGTGGGCCATCGCGGCGTGCAGGTCGTTGAACGGGTAGAGCCGACCGTCCGCATGGGCCGCCCAGGCGTCCGACACCGCGACCCAGCGGTCGCCCACATCGACACCCATCAGGTCGAGCCGCCACAGCAGCGCCGCGGCGTCCACGAGGTCGAGCGCCGTGGCGCCGCCGCCCACAGGGCCGTCGAACAGGGCCAACGCCGCCTGCGGGTCGTCCAGTTCGATATGGCAGAGCGCGCGGTGCCACCAGTTGTGGACCTTGAAGAAGTTGTCCTCCGCCGCCCAGTGCGGCTCGCGCCCCTTGATCCAGGCCAGCCCCTCGGCGGGTCGGCCCTGCATCTCCATGACATGGGCGACCGCGTGGTGCGCCCAGCAGTCGCGCGGGTCGGCCTCGACCGCCGCGCGGCCGGCGGCCTCGGCGGCGTCATAGGCGCCGGTCTCCTCCAGCCCGAAGGCGTGCATGCCCAGCACGAAGGACCTGCCCGGCGCGCCGTCCCAGTGCGGAAGCGCACGGGCGATGCGGTCGCGCAGGCTGCGCGCGTCGGCGCGCAGGAAGTCGATCAGGTGGCCCGCCTGCAGCGCGATCAGGTCGCGCGGAAAGCCGAGGCCGTGGCGCTCGAGGCGGCGCGCGGCGGCGGTCCACTCGCCGTCGAGCGCGGCCCGCACCGCCGCCATGTGGCCGGCCGCGCGGTCGTCGAGCGCCAGCCCCGCCATTTCGTCCAGCATGGCGCGGGCGGCCGCGGCGGCCTCGGGCTCGGTGGCCAGCGTGAAGCACCACGCCCGGGCCAGATGCGCCATCGCGCAGTCCGGCGCCGCGGCGACGGCGGCGTCGAACAGGCCGACGGGGTCGCCGCTGTAGGTCGCGAAAGCCTCGCAGCCTGCGTCGAACAGGTCGCGCGCGGCGGCGTCGGCGCCGGCGAGCGGGTTGGATTGGCGGTCGGTCATCATGGCGGCGGCTCCTGCGCTTGGGGAAGGACGTCGCAAGGACCGTCCTCCGGATCGGGTGTGTGGGGGTCTCGTAGCGCTGCGGGGCGCCGGCGCTCTACTGACGGCGTGGTCAAGTTCCGCGATTTTCCGGTTTTCCGTGCAGCGGCAGACTGTTAGCCTGCGAGCCATGCGCGCGCTCTGCGCGGGCGCGCCGATCTTGCGGCCGAAAACCGACCGGAGGTGCAGTTCGATGGCGGGCGCACGCATGTCCAAGGGCGAGGCCACGCGCCAGCGCATCCTCGACGCCGCGCAGGCGGCGATCCTGGAGAAGGGGTTTTCCGCAACGTCGATCGATGAACTGATCGCCGAGTGCAGCCTGACAAAGGGCGGCTTCTTCTACCACTTCCGGGACAAGAACGACCTCGCAAGGGCTCTGCTGCGCCGCTACATCGCCGAGGACGAGGCGGTCTACGACGACATCTTCGGTCGGGCGCGCGCGCTCGTGGACGATCCGCTGCAGGTTTTTCTCGCCGGCCTCAAGCTGCTGGCTGACGTGATGGGCGACATGCCGAAGGGCCACCCCGGCTGCGTCGTCGCCGTCTCGTGCTACTATGAGCGGATGTTCGACCGCGAGCTTCGGGAGATCAACACCGAGGCGGCGCTGCAATGGCGGCGCAGGTTCCGCGGCATGCTCGACGACATCGGCGTCCGTTATCGCCCGCGCGAGCCGGTCGATCTCGACGAACTCGCCGACATGGTGTCGTCGGTGCTCGAAGGGGGCATCATCATGGCGAAGGCGCTGGGCGACCCGCACTCGCTGAAACGCCAGATACTGACCTTCCGGGCGCTGGTTCAGGCGCTGTTCGTGCCCAAGCCCGACGACTGAACTTCCCGGGCGCACCGCCTTGTCTTCAACGACTCGAGCTGTCCGCTGCCCTAACGGCTCGCCGAAGACCTGCTGCTGCATGGTCTGCGCAAAGGAATCGGGGGCGTCGGCGCAAGGGACGGCTGCGGCGTCGGCGGTTGCGGCGCCTGCGCCGTGCTGGTCGACGGTGATCCATCGCGCGGTCGCCGCGTCACGGCGGGGGACGTCGCGGGTCGCAAGGCGACGAGGGATACGGGTCTTGGCCGCGACGGCGCGCTGCATCCGGTTCAGGCGGCCGTGGCGATGCCCGGGCGAGGGCGCGGGCGCCGCGGCGAACTCCGCCGGCGCCGGTCAAGCCGCGACGAGGTCGCGCCGCACGGCGGCCAGCGCCGCGGCGAAGGGTTCGCGCTCGCCGATCGCGCGGCAGAGCACGAGCGCGCCCTGGATGCGCGCGACGGCGTCCCGGGCGGCGGGGCGTGCGGCTTCGGGCGGCGCGCCGGTTTCTTCAAGCGCCCGCTGAAGCGCGTCGAGCCATGCCATGATCGCCGCGCGGATCGCCGGCAGAACCGGGCCGGCCTCGGCGCCGACCAGCATGCTGGCGATGAGGCAGGGCTTCTCGCCGCCGTCGTAGAGCGCGACGAGGTTCTCCAGCATCGCCTCGACGCGCGCCGCGCGCGGGCCCGGCGCGGCGAGCGGCGCAACGATGTTGTCGCCCACCCAGGCGGCCACCGTCGCCATCACGGCCGCCGCCATCTCGTCCTTGCCGCCGGGAAAGTGATGGTAGAGCGACGATTTGCCGATGCCGGTGGCCTTGGCGACGTCGGCCATGCTGACGCCCTCGAAGCCGTGGCGGCGGAACATCTCCATCAGCATGACGACGATGGCGTCGCGCGTCAGGGGCCCGGTGCGGTCCTGCGCGCGCCGCCCGGCGGCGCTGGTCGTCATGGCGCGTGCTCCTTCGTCGCCGCCGCTCAGGTCCATGCGCCGGTCTCCAGCGATCCTCTCGCCGGCTCGCCCGCACCGAACCGCAGTCCGATCGCTCCCCTGCGGCGCAGGATGCGCCGGGGCCGCACCCGCCACAACCGCTCGGCGCCCACGAAGCGTCCTGCGGCGCCGGGATCGACGTCGATCTCCGCAGCGCCGCTCAGTTGCAGCATGTCGCCGGAGCCGGGATCGACGAAGGCGAGGCCCGCGCGGCCGGTGGCGAGGACGTTGCCGAGCGTGTTGAAGAAGCGGTTGCCCGAGAAGTCCGGGATGACGAGCGCGCCGTCCGCCTCGACGCCGACGAAACCCGGCTTGCCGCCGCGGTGCGAGACGTCGGCCTGCCGGCCTGCCGGCGTCTCGGCGTAGCTCGCGACAAGGAGGACGTCCGCCGCGGCGATGAGCGCCCGCGCCGCGTCGTCGAGGCCGGTCAGGGCCTCGGCGGTCCCTGCGACGCGCGCGACCGGCTCCACGGGCCGCGCGGCGATGTATTGTGGGCAGTTGCCGAAGCTCTGCGTCACATCGACGGTCAGGCCCCCGGCATCCCGGACGGCCACGATCCCGTTCGCCCGGTTGCGCCGGCGCGTGGACGGCTCGAGCCCGAGGAGCCCGACTGCGGCGCCGGGGATGAAGCCCGCCGCCGCCGGGTCGTCAGCCGCCGGGAGCGCGTCGAGGCGCAGCGTGCGCGGGTCCGGCGAATGCGCGAAGCCCGGCGGCCCGGTCAGGATGGTCGCCCACGGATCGCCCGCCGCGTCCACCGCGCCGGCGGCGACAAAGGGCAGCCGGGCGAAGAACTCCCGGTGTTGCATCGGCATCAGGTCGCGGATCACGCGGCCGCCGAGTTCCGCCATGCGGTCGGCGACGCCGAGGCGCGTCTGCAGCGCGACCTCGCCGGCGTGCCAGGGGCCCATCGCGTCGGCGCTCATCGCGGGTCCTCCACGGTTTCGAGCCCTGCGCGGGTGCGCGGCATGGGGGTGAAGCCGGGCAGCGCCTCGATACGGACGAGCCATGCGCGCACGGCGGGAAAGGGCGCGAGGTCGACGCCGCCCTCGGGCGCGCGGGCGATGTAGCTGTAGAGCGCCACGTCCGCGATGGTCGGGCGGTCGGCGGCGATCCAGTCGCGGTCCGCCAGCCGCCGCTCGATGTGGCCGAGGATGGCGTTGGCCCGCGCGACGGCCTCGACGGGGTTCAGCTTCGCGCCGAAGACGGTGACGAGCCGCGCGGCGGCGGGGCCGAAGGCGATGGGGCCGGCGGCGACGGAGGCCCAGCGCTGGACCTCGGCGGCCCCGGCGGGATCCTCCGGCGCCCAGTCGGTGCGACCGAGTTTCCTGGCCAGATAGACGAGGATCGCGTTGCTGTCGGAAACGACGGTGTCGCCGTCCACAAGCACCGGCACCTGTCCGAAGGGATTGAGCGCAAGGAAGTCGGGGCGCTTGTGCGCGCCGGCGCGCAGGTCGGTCTCGACCACCGCGACGTCGGCCCCGATCAGCGAGGCGAACAGCGCGGCGCGATGGGCGTGCCCCGACAGGGCGAAGCCGTGCAGCGTCATGGTCATTGCGGCGTCCCTTCAGCCGTCGAGCGCCGCCGCGAGCGTGTCGCGGTCGGTCAGCCCGGTGAAGCGGCGCGCGATGCGTCCGCCCTTGAACAGGATCAGCGTCGGCAGGGCGCGGATCTGCAGCAGGCTCGCCAGCGCCGGCTCCGCCTCGACGTCGACCTTGGCGACGACGGCGCGGTCGCCCGTCGCCTGCGCCAGCGCGTCGACGATGGGCCCCTGCGCGCGGCATGGCGCGCACCAGTCCGCGTGGAAATCCACCAGCGCGGTGGCGCCGCTGTCGATGACGGCGGCCTTGAAGCTGTCGGTGGTGAGTGTCGTTGTCATGGGTATGCTCCCTTGGCGGTTCGCGCTCACAGACCGAGCGCGGAGAGGCCGGGGTGATCGGCCGGGCGAGGGCCGAGGGGCCAGCGGAACAGCCGGTCGGCGTCAGTGATGGGCTGGTCGTTGATGCTGGCGTGGCGCTCGGCCATGTAGCCGTCGGCGTCGAAGCGCCAGTTCTCGTTGCCGTGGCTGCGGAACCAGTCTCCGCTGTCGTCGCGCCACTCGTAGGCGAAGCGCACGGCGATGCGGTCGGGGCCGTGCGACCACAATTCCTTGATCAGGCGATAGTCCAGTTCGCGTCGCCACTTGGCGGCGAGGCACGCGCGGATCGCGTCGCGGCCCACCGGAAACTCGACGCGATTGCGCCAGCGGCTGTCGGGCGTGTAGGCGAGCGCGACGCGCCCGGGGTCGCGGGTGTTCCAGGCGTCCTCTGCGGCGCGGACCTTCAGCGCAGCCGTCTCGGCGTCGAAGGGCGGCAGGGGTGGCCTCGGCGTCTCATGGCTGGTCATGACGTCGTTCCGGTCTGACGGGCGCAGGGGGCCGCCGCGCAGGAGGACGCGGCGGCGCGGGTCTTGGGGCCATCGGCCGCGGCCGGCGGCGGCGAGGCCGACAGGCCGGCGAGCAGCGCGGCGGCGAGCCCGGACAGCAGGACGAGGCGAGACATGGGATCAGGCTCCGGGTGAAGGCTCCGCGCGCCGTCGCGGCGCGCGGAGCGGGCCGGGTCAGGCGGCGGCGCGGCGGACCACGGGGAAGTCGATGTCGGTGTCGAGGACCTCGTTGAGGTAGTTGGTCAGCGTGTTCAGCGCGACGTGAGCGACGATCTCGACCACCTGCGCGTCGTCGAAGCCGGCGGCGCGGACGGCCGCGACATCGTCGCCGCTCACCTGACCGCGGTTGCGCGCGATCGTCGCGGCGAAGCGGACGGCGGCGTCGGCCCTGGCGTCATGGGAGCGACCCTCGCGGTTGGCCGCGATCTCGGCCGCGTCGAGCTTGGCGAGGTTGGTCGCGAGGTAGGTGTGGGCGGACAGGCAGTAGTCGCAGCCGTTGATCTCGGCGACCGCCAGCGCGATGCGTTCGCGGGTGCGGGCGTCCAGCGCGCCCTTGGCCAGCGCCCCGTTCAGGCCGAGATAGCCCTCGAGCGCAGCGGGGCTGGTGGCCGTGATGCGGAACAGGTTGGGCACGGAGCCGAGCTGCTTCTTCACGGCCTCGAGCAGCGGGCGGGCAGCCTCGGGCGCCGAGGCGACGTCGGCGGGTGTGGGAATACGGGACATTCAGGTGACCTTTCAGCCGAACGTTCGGTCTGTTCCGAACGCGGCTGAGATGTGCGCTACCCCGCAAGCCCGCAAGCCGTCGCGCCGCACGCTCACGACAGCGTGACGACCGAACGGTCGGTTACGGTTGGCCAGCGCGGAGCCGGGTTGCGAGGTGGTCCACGAAGGCGCGCACGCGGGCGGTCAGGTGGCGCGCGCCCGGATAGACCGCGTGAACCCCGAGCGTGATCGCCGCGCCCCCCAGCAGCGACGTCAGCCGACCCTCGGCGACGTCCCGACCGACCGCGTAGGCCGGCGCGAGGGCGACGCCGGCGCCCGCCACCGCCAGCGCCCGGATCGCCGCGGCGCTGTTGATCCGCAGCCGTCCCGTCACCCGCGCCGAGACCGGGCGTCCATCGACCACGAAGGGCCAGACCTCCGGCTCGCGGAAGTTGGCGTCGATCAGACAGGCGTGGCGCGCGAGGTCGGCCGGCGTCTCCAGCGGCGGCGCCCCGGCGAGATAGGCGGGCGCGGCGACGCAGAGCACGGGGACGTCGGCCAGCTTGCGCGCCACCAGCGCGCTGTCGTCCAGCCGTCCGACGCGCACGGCCAGGTCCACCCCCTCCTCGATCAGGTCCACGAAGCGGTCGGTCAGGCGCAGGTCCACCGAGACCTCGGGCCAGGCCTGCGCAAAGTCATGGAGGGCGGGGGCGACATGCGACTCGCCGAAGGTGACCGGGGCGGCGACGGTCAGGAGGCCGCTCGGGCGACTGCGCTCCTCGCGCATCTCGGCGCGCAACTCGTCGAACTGCTCCAGCAACGCGAGGCAGCGGGGAAGATAGGCGCGCCCGGCCTCGGTCAGCGCGACGCGACGCGTGGTGCGGTTGAGCAGCCGCGCGCCGAGGTCGTCCTCCAGCGCGGCGACGTATTTGCTGACGAGTTGCGGCGTCGAGCCGGTCTTGTCCGCGGCGGCGGTGAAGCCCCCGGCGGCCACCACGGCGGCGAAGGCGCGCATGTGTTCGATCCGGTCCATTCATCCATGATGCGTAGATGATCATTCGCCTGCAAGCCGATTTATCGCACTCCCGGCGACAGGCAGGGTCTCTCCCAGACGGACGGGACATCCCCCGGACGCATCACGAGGGCCGCGGCCCCAACAGGAGAGACACCATGATCGACCACCGCACCGCCCCTTACGCCGCCCTTGGCCTGCGGGTCTCGCTCGGCGCGCTGT
This sequence comes from Rubrimonas sp., assembly GCA_036735545.1. Taxonomy (GTDB): domain Bacteria; phylum Pseudomonadota; class Alphaproteobacteria; order Rhodobacterales; family Rhodobacteraceae; genus Rubrimonas. The sequence continues at coordinate 9,129 of DAINOD010000108.1, forward strand.
CGCTGGCCCATGCCGGGCTGAAGTTCTTCGTGTTCAC
>DAINOD010000109.1:0-5363 GCA_036735545.1 Rubrimonas sp.
TCTGGTGCTCCTCCAGCCGGTTGATGCAGCGGATCAGCGTCGACTTGCCCGAGCCGGAGGGACCGCAGATGACGATGCGCTCGCGCTTGCGCACCGCGAGGTCGATGTCCTTCAGCACGTGGAATTCGCCGTACCACTTGTTCATGCCGACGATCTCGACGGCGACCTCCTGCAGGACCTCGTGATCGGCGCGGCGTTCGGCGGCCATGGACATCGTCATCTCCCCATTGTCTCGCGCCATCGAACGGCGCCGCCTGCCGCGGCGCAACAGGAATCCTCAGTGAAACGGCGGCGCGTAGAGGATGCCGCCGCGGGCGTATGAGGCGTTGAGCCCGCGCGACAGGCCGATGGCGGTGTTCTCGCCGATGGTCCGGTCGAAGATCTCGCCGTAGTTGCCGACCTGCGCGATGGCCTGCAGCGCCCAGTCCCGCCTCAGGCCGAGCATCGCGCCGAAGTCGCCCTCATGACCCAGCAACCGGCGCGCCTCGGCGGTCCGGGCCGCCGCGGGGTCGGTCACGTTGGCCGAACTCAGCCCCAGCTCCTCGGCGGCGATCAGCGCGAACAGCGTCCAGCGCACGATGTCGGCCCAGCGGGGATCGCCGCGGCGCACCAGGGGCCCGAGCGGCTCCTTGGAGATCACGTCGCGCAGGATGAGGTGGTCGCGCGGCGCCTCGAAGCCCGCGCGGGTGGCGGCGAGGGCGGAGACGTCGGCCGTGATCGCCACGCAGTCTCCCGCGAGATAGCGCGCCTGCGCGTCGGCGTTGTCCTGCGCCGCGACCGCGATCAGTTCAGCGCCCACGGCGGCGAAGTGGTCGACCAGATTCTCCGCCGTGGTGGTGTCGGCCGTCACGCAGACCGGCTGGCCGGCGAGGTCGCCGGCCGACAGCAGCCCCGCCGAGCGCCGGACGAGAAAGCCCTGCCCGTCGAAATAGTTGACCCCGGCGAACTCGAAACCCATGCCGACGTCGCGGGTGAAGGTCCAGGTCGTGTTGCGCGCCAGCAGGTCCACCGCGCCCGAAGCCAGCGCGTCGAAGCGCTCGGCTCCCGCGGTCGGCGTATAGGAAACGCGGTCGGCTTCGCCGAACACCGCCGCCGCGACGGCGCGGCAGAAGGCGACGTCGAAGCCCGACCAGTTCCCGCCCGCGTCGAGGAACGAGAAACCCGGCGCGCCGTTCGAGACGCCGCAGGAAAGCGCGCCGCGCGCCTGCACGGCCTCCAGCGTGTCGGCCGCAGCGGCGCCGGCCAGCATCGCGCCCGCCGCCGCGCGCATCATGGTCTGGAGCATCGCTTCACCCTCACCGCGACTACATCCTGCGTGATTCGCCCGGCATCGCCCTTGGTCTATGCCGCCCATCATGATTTGCCGCGCCCAATGATCGGCGAGCCGTCGCCATGGTCAAGCGTCAGTGTCGCGGCGCCTTCCGATTGGGCGCGGCCGCGCAATGCGCCCGTCGGGTAGGCTGGTCGGCGCGAGACAGGTCAGGATGGGGGCGCCGGCGGGCGGTTGCGTCCCCGCGTGGACAACCCTTGCGCGATATGCATGGCCGTCATGACGAGAACGGGATGACAGCGCGTCATCCTGACGTCATATAGAGTAGCAAGATGACGGTGGACGGCGCGCTGACAGCGACCACGCCGACAGGTGGAGACAACAATGTTCGACGAAATGGACGCCCTCGCCTGGGGCCAGGCTCAGGGCGACAGGGCTCGTAAACTGTTCAGCGCCGTGGTTCTCGCGGTGCTGGACGACGCGGTGCGCGACGAAAAGAAGATCGGCCCCGGCGCCGGGGTCGAGAGCGTGATGCGCTGGGCCCGGAGCAAGGACGGACGTCTGGTCCTGTCGTGCGCCGGCATCGACCCCACCGAGCGCGCTGTCAAGGGGCTCGCCGATTTCGTGAGCCGCGGCGAGCGTGTCTCCAGCGCGCTGCGTCTCGGCGACGACAGCAGCACGCCGGACCTCGCCGACGCCGCCTGACCCTGGCCGCGGGGGCAGTCGCCCCCGCGCTGCGGCGCGCCCGGCGCCATGTCGGCGACCCGCCGAGGTCAGCCGCTGACAACGAACTGCACCCGCGCGCCCGACCAGTCGCCCTGACTGTATTCGATCGGCTCCCCGCTCATGTCGAGGTTCAGGCACTCGACGTGCAGCACCGGCTGGCCGTCGATCTGCTTCAGGTTGGTCGTCGCCGCCCGTGACGGCGCCCGCGCCGTGATCCGTGTCCAGGCGCGCCGATAGTCGACCACGCCGAAGCGCTTCAGCGCCGCGCTGATCGAGGACGTGTCGCGGAACGCCTCGATCAGGCTCGGAAACCGCTGCTCGGGAAAGTAGTGCCGCGCCACAAGGACGGGCAGCCCGTCCACTTCGCTGACCAGATCGAGCATGACGCAGGATGTCCCGGGCTTGATCCGCAGGTGCCTTGCGGCGGGTTCGTCGGCGGGCTCGATGCCGGCGGCGAGCAGCGCGTGGTGCGGCGTGCGGCCCAGTTCGAAGATGTTCTGGCTGAACTTCACCGACGGGCCCAGCCGGTAGTCCACCACCCCCTCGGCGACGTAGGCGCCGGACCCGCGGCGGACATAGATCGCGCCCTCGGCGGTCAACTCGGCCAGCGCGCGGCGCACGGTGTGGCGATTGACGTCGAAGCGCTCCGACAGCTCCTTCTCGGTCGGCAGCTTGTCGCCGGTCTTGTAGCGGCCTTCGCTGATCTCGCCGCGCAGCGATGTGTGGATGTCTCGCCATATGGGCATCGCGCAGACCTTCTTCTTCTGTGCCGCGTCGGCCTCGCCGTCGCGGAAACTTCACGGGCGACCGACTTGCGCGTCTGGCGCGAATCAGCGCGGATCGCGAGGAGATATCCAGACAACTTTGCGGCAGGCGGGGCAATGGGCGAGGCGACGGACGGCGGGAAGGGGGACGCGACGCCGGATCCTGCGGCGCGCGCCGGCTGGATGGGTCTGCTCGCGCGCGCTGACGGTGCGGCGCTCGCCGACGCGATGGCGGCGCTCGGTCCCCTGCCGGCCCACGAGACGCTGCGCCCGCCGCAGCAGGGGCTGGTGATGGCGCGCGGCCGCGCAGGCGCCACGGGCGCCGCCTTCAACCTCGGCGAGGTCACCGCGACCCGTTGCGCCGTGCGGCTGGCGACAGGCGAGGCTGGCGTCGCCTATGTGCTCGGGCGCGACCGGGCCCATGCGACGGCCGCGGCGCTCTGCGACGCCATGCTCCACGGGCCGGACGCGCCCCGCGTGCGCGATCTTGTCCTGGCGCCGCTGGAGCGGGCCGAGGCGGCGCGGCGCGCGGCGCGCGCGGCCAAGGCGGCGGCGACGAAGGTCGAGTTCTTCACCCTGGTTCGCGGAGAGGACTGAGGGATGTACGTTGCGGCAAAGGGCGGCGAGAAGGCGATCGCGGCGGCGCACCGCTGGCTGGCCGAGGAGCGGCGCGGCGACCCAGCCACCCCGGAACTGGCTCCGGACCAGATCCGCGAGCAGCTTTCGCTGGCGGTGTCGCGGGTGATGGCCGAGGGCTCGCTGCACGACGCCGACCTTGCGGCGCTGGCGATCAAGCAGGCCCGCGGCGACATGATCGAGGCGGCGTTCCTCCTGCGCGCCTACCGCTCGACGCTGCCCCGCTTCGGCTACGCCGAGCCGCTGGACACCACGGCCATGGCCGTCGAGCGGCGCGTGTCGGCGACCTACAAGGACATCCCCGGCGGCCAGATCCTCGGGCCGACCTTCGACTACACCCATCGCCTGATCGACTTCGCGCTGGCCGCCGGCGGCGAGCCGCCCGCGGCGCCGACAGCCGAACCCGACGGCGCCGACGCGCCGCCCCATGTGCTCGCCCTGCTCGACGCCGAAGGCCTGGCGCAATCGGAGACCGATGACGGGTCCGAGCCGGGCGACCTGACGCGCCGGCCGCTGAAGTTCCCCGCCGACCGGGCCGTGCGGCTGCAGGCGCTGGCGCGCGGCGACGAGGGGTTCCTGCTGAGCCTCGCCTACTCCACCCAGCGCGGCTATGGCCGCACCCACGCCTTCGTGGGCGAGTTGCGCATCGGGTCGGTCGCGGTGGCGATGGAGATCCCCGAACTCGGCTTCGCCGTGGAGATCGGCGAGATCGTCGTCACGGAATGCGAGACGGTGAATCAGTTCAAGGGCTCGAAGACCGAGCCCGCCCAGTTCACCCGCGGCTACGGCCTCGTCTTCGGGCGCTGCGAGCGCAAGGCGCTGGCGATGGCGCTGGTGGACCGGGCGTTGCGCTGGCGCGAGCTGGGCGAGGACGGCGTCGGCGCGCCGGCGCAGGACGAGGAATTCGTGCTGAGCCATGCCGACAACATCCAGGCGACGGGCTTTCTGGAACACATCAAGCTGCCCCACTACGTCGATTTCCAGGCCGAACTGGAGCTGATCCGCACCCTGCGCCGCGAGGCGGCCGCAGCCGCGGCTGCGCCGCAGGAGCAGGCGGCGGAATAGCCGCCCAGCCCGGGCCGTCCTGGTGGATGGGCCCGTGCGCCGGCCGCGGCGCGCCCGGCGCGCCGCCTGCGCCCTCCGCCGGGCCGGGTCTGGCATGTCCCTGCCTTGGGGGCTTACGATGCGCGGCCAACAGCGCGCCTGCGCCTGCGGAGGAAAAACCGGCATGACCGTCAACCAGAAGATCGAGACCGCAGGGGCGCTGGTCTTTCCCGCGCCGCCCGCGGTGACGCTGCCGGTCGCGGGCGGCGAGGCCCGCTTTCCCGTGCGCCGCGTCTATTGCGTCGGCCGCAACTACGCCGCCCATGCGGTCGAGATGGGCCACGACCCGGACAAGGAGCAGCCGTTCTTCTTCCAGAAGAACCCCGACAACCTCGACGTCTCGGGCGTCTTTCCCTACCCGTCGCAGAGCGCCGATGTGCATTTCGAGATCGAACTGGTCGTGGCGCTCGGCGCCGGCGGCCGCGACATTCCCGTCACCAGCGCGCTGGACAATGTGTTCGGCTACGCCGTGGGCCTCGACATGACCCGGCGCGACCTGCAGGGCGAGGCGAAGAAGCAGGGCCGCCCCTGGGAGGTCGGCAAGGCCTTCGAGCGCTCCGCCCCCATCGGCGCCATCGCGCCGGCCTCGGCCATCGGCCATCCGCAGGCGGGCGCGATCTGGCTCGACGTCAACGGCGCGCGGCGGCAGGAGGGCGATCTGAACCAGCTTATCTGGAAGAACGCCGAGACGATCTCGATCCTGTCTGGGCTGTTCGAGCTGCGGCCGGGCGACCTGATCATGACGGGCACGCCGGCGGGCGTCGGCGCGGTCAAGGTCGGCGACGTCATGCGCGGCGGCGTCGCCGGCGTGGGCGAACTGACGGTGACGGTCGTCGCCTGACGGGCCGTCGCCTGACGGGCCG
>DAINOD010000109.1:5463-9099 GCA_036735545.1 Rubrimonas sp.
CGTCGCCTGACGGGCCGTCGCCTGACGGGCCGCCGCCGGGGCGGCGCTACTGGCCGCGGCGGGCCAGCGCCTTGCGCGCCTCCGCGGCCAGCAGAACGCAGACGCCGGCGCCGGCCGTCAGCGCCAGCTGACCGAAACCCAGCGGGGCCGAACCGAACACCACGTTCGCCGCGGGCAGGTAGGTGAAGGCCGTCTGCGCCGCGACGGTGACGCTGACGCCGATCCACACCGCCGGCGTCCCGCGCAGCCCCGCCACGCTCAGCGCCGAGCCGTGGGCGAAGCGGGCGCTGAACAGGTAGAACAGCTCCATCGCCACCAGCGCGTTGACCGCCATGGTGCGCGCGACCTCCAGCGACTGCCCCTGCGCCTTCGCCAGGGTGAACAGCCCGAAACAGCCCGCCGCCAGCAGGGCCGAGACGAACGCCACCTGTCCCAGCAGCGCGCGGGACAGGATCGGCGCCGCCGGGTCGCGCGGCGGGCGGCGCATGGCGCCGGGCTCGGTCGGCTCGAAGGCCAGCGTCAGCCCCAGCGCCACCGCCGTCACCATGTTCACCCACAGGATCTGCACCGGCGTGATCGGCAACGCGAGGCCAAGCGCCAGCGCGGCGAGGATGGTCAGCGCCTCGCCGCCGTTGGTGGGCAGGGTCCAGGCGATCACCTTCATCAGGTTGTCGTGGACCGTCCGCCCCTCGCGCACCGCGGCGGCGATGGAGGCGAAGTTGTCGTCGGCCAGCACCATCTGCGCCGCCTGCTTGGCGGCCTCGGTGCCCTTGCGCCCCATCGCCACGCCGACGTCGGCGCGTTTGAGAGCCGGCGCGTCGTTGGCCCCGTCGCCGGTCATGGCCACGATGCGGCCGTCCGCCTGCAGCGCCTCGACCAGCCGCAGCTTGTGCTCGGGCGTGGTGCGGGCGAAGACGTCGGCCCGCCGGGCGGCCTCGGCGAAGGCGTCCGCGTCGAGCGCGTCGAGCTCGGCGCCGGTCAGGGCCACGGGGGCTTCCGCCAGGCCGAGCTGGGCGGCGATGGCGCGGGCGGTCGCGACGTGGTCGCCGGTGATCATGACGACCCGCACGCCGGCCGCGCGGCATTCGGCGACCGCCGCCACCGCCTCGGGCCGGGGCGGATCGATGAAGCCGACGAGGCCGAGCAGCCGGGCGCCGCTCAGCCCTTCGGGCGTCAGCTTGCCGTCGCCCCAGTCCTTCTCTGCGAAAGCCAGCACGCGCTGGCCTTGCGCGGCCAGGCGCTCCGCCTCCGCCTCCCAGGGCGCGGCGTCGGCGTCGCAGAGCGCCAGCACCGCCTCCGGCGCGCCCTTGATCAGCGCGCGCCGACCGTCGGGGAAGGCGTGGAGCGTGGCCATGTAGCGGTGGCGCGCGTCGAAGGGGATGGCGTCCAGTCGCGGGGCCGCGCGCCGCTCCGCGCCCGTGTCGAGGCCGCCCCTCGCCGCCAGCGCCACCAGCGCGCCCTCCATCGGGTCGCCGGCGACGCGCCATTCGCCGTCCTCCTCGACCAGTTCGGCGTCGTTGCACAGGAGGCCCGCGCGCAGGGCGGGAGTCGGGTCGACGCCCGCCGCGCCGGCCAGCCGGCCGGTCGGGGCGTAGCCGTCGCCCTCCGCCTCCCAGGCGCCGTCGGGCGTGCGCAGCGCGCGGGCGGACATCTCGTTGCGCGTCAGCGTGCCGGTCTTGTCGGAGCAGATCACCGAGACCGCGCCCAGCGTCTCCACCGCCGGCAGCCGGCGGATCACCGCGTTGCGGCTCGCCATGCGCGAGACGCCGATGGCCAGCGTGATGGTCATGATCGCCGGCAATCCCTCGGGGATCGCGGCGACCAGCAGGCCGACCACGATCATGAAGGCCTCGCCCGCGGGATAGCCGCGCAGCCCCCATGCGAAAGCGAAGGCGATCGCGCAAAGGCCCAGCAGCGCGACCGTCAGCGCCCGGGCGAAGCGGGCGATCTGGCGCAGCAGCGGCGTCTCGATCCGCACGGTCTCGCCCACCAGCGCGCTGATGCGGCCAAGCTCGGTGGCCGGGCCGGTCGCGACCACGAGCCCGCTCGCGGTTCCCGCCGCCACCATGCAGCCGGCGTACGCCATCGGCGCGCGCTCTGCGAGAGCGGCCTGAGCCCCCACCGGGGCCGCGGCCTTGTCGACGGGCACGGATTCGCCGGTGAGCGCCGCTTCCTCCACGCGCAGGCCGTGCACGCTCAGCAGGCGCAGGTCGGCGGGCACGCGGTCTCCGGCCTCCAGCAGCACGACGTCGCCGGGAACCAGCGCTTCGGCGGCGATGTCGGCGCGGCGGCCGTCGCGCAGCACGGCGGCGTGGGGGTCGAGCATCCCGCGGATCGCCGCCAGCGCCTGCTCGGCGCGGCCCTCCTGAACGAAGCCTATCACCGCGTTGATCAGCACCACCGCGAGGATCACGGCCGCGTCGACGGTCTCGCCGAGAGCCGCCGCAAGCGCGGCGGAGCCGAGCAGGAGGTAGATGAACAGATCCGCGAACTGGGCGAGGAACCGGCGCAATGGCCCGCGCCGCTTGCCCTCGGGCAGCCGGTTGGGCCCGTGCGCGGCCAGCCGCCGGGCCGCCTCCGCGTCCGTCAGCCCCTCGGCGCGCGCGTTCAGCGCCGCCAGCGCGGCATGGGTGTCGAGCGCGTGCCACGCGCCCGGCGGCGTCGCATCCTGCATGGTGGGCCTCCGTTGACGCCGTGGCAGCCTAGGGGGCGGGCCGGCCGCCCCCCTTGACCCGCGTCAAGCTGCGGCGAGGTGCGCCGCGAAGAAGGCCAGCGTCCGCTTCCAGGCCAGCGTCGCCGCCGCCTCGTCGTAGCGCGGGGTCGTGTCGTTGTGGAAGCCGTGGTTGACGCCCGGATACATGTGCGCCTCGTAGACCTTGCCGTGTTCGCGCAGCGCCGCCTCGTAGGCCGGCCAGCCCGCGTTGATGCGCTCGTCCAGTTCGGCGAAGTGCAGTTGCAGCGGCGCCTGGATGGCCGGCACGTCGGCCGCGTCGGCCTGCCGGCCGTAATAGGGCACGGCGCAGGCGAGGTCAGGATAGGCCACCGCCATCGCGTTGCACACCCCGCCGCCGTAGCAGAAGCCGACGACGCCGACGCGCCCTGTGCTGTCGGTGCGGCCTGCGAGGTGCTCGAAGCCGGCGAAGAAGTCCTCCATCAGCTTCGCGCCGTCGAGGCTGGCCTGCATCGTGCGGCCCTCCTCGTCCGTGCCCGGATAGCCGCCGAGCGGCGTCAGCCCGTCCGGCCCCAGCGCGAGATAGCCGGCCTTGGCGACGCGGCGCACGACGTCCTCGATGTAGGGGTTGAGCCCGCGGTTCTCGTGGACCACCAGCACCGCAGGCAGCGGTCCCGCGGCGCCTGCGGGGCGGGCGAGCAGGCCGCGCACCGTCCCGTGGCCGTTGGGGGAGGGGTACTCCACCGTCTCGGTCGCGATGGCGGGGTCGTCGGGGGCGACCTGCTGCGCCAGCGCGTAGTTCGGGCGCAGGCTGTCGAGGATCGCCGCCGCCGTGACGCCGCCGACGGCGTATTTCGCGGCGACGTCGAGGAACTGGCGCTTGTTCATCGCGCCGTGGACGTAGCCGTCGAAGGCCTCGAGGATGCGCGGATGGAACTCCGCGGCGGTCTTGCGCTGCATGGGGC
>DAINOD010000110.1:0-8753 GCA_036735545.1 Rubrimonas sp.
TCTACCTGCCGGTGAACGCGCCGGGCGCGCTGCTCTATCTCGGCGACTGCCACGCCGTGCAGGGCGACGGCGAACTGTGCGGCGTCGCGCTCGAGATGCCAGCCACGGTCGAGATCCAGATCGACCTCATCAAGGGCTGGACCATCGGCTCGCCGCGGCTTGAGAACGAGGCGTTCTTCATGTGCATCGGCAGCGCCCGCCCGATGGAGGACGCGGTGCGCCGCGCGTATCGCGACCTCGTGCGCTGGCTAGCGGCGACAACGGGCATGGACGAGCACGAGGCCTACATGCTGCTGACGATGTGCGGCAAGGTGCGGCTGGGGAACATGGTGGACCCCAAGTATTCGCTCGGCGCCTCCATCGCCCGCAGATACTTCGAGTGAGGGGACCGACGCGATGGATCTGGGACTGGATGGGCTGCGCGCCCTCGTGACCGGCGGCACAAAGGGCATCGGCCGCGCCGTGGCCGACATCCTCGCCGACGAGGGCGCCCATGTCGGCGTCTGCGCCCGCGACGCGGCGGAGGTGGAGGCAACGGTGGCGGCGCTGAAGGCGAAGGGCGCGACCGCCTTCGGCCGGGCGCTCGACGTGGCCGACAAGGCCGCGCTCGAGGCCTGGGTGGCGGACGGGGCCGCGGCGCTGGGGGGCGTCGACATCGTGGTGGCGAACGTCTCGGCCCTGGCGGTGGGGGACGACGAGGCGGCCTGGGAAGCGGGCTTCGCCACCGACATGATGCACACGGTGCGGCTGGTGAACGCCGCCATGCCCTGGCTGGAGAAGTCCAGGGCGGCCTCGATCACCGCGATCTCCAGCGTGTCGGGCCGCGAGACCGACTTCACGGGGCCCGCCTACGGCGCCTTCAAGGCGGCGCTGGTGCACTACATGCACGGGCTGGCGGTGAAGCTGGCGCCGAAGATGATCCGCGCCAATGCGGTCAGCCCCGGCAACACCTATTTCGAGGGCGGCATCTGGCAGCGCATCGAGACCGGCAACCCCGAACTCTTCGCGCAGGCACTCGCCCTGAACCCGACGGGGCGGATGGCCGCGGCCGGGGAGATCGCGCGGGGCGTCGTGTTCCTCGCGAGCCCGGCCTCGTCCTTCACGACCGGCACGAACCTCGTGATCGACGGCGCGCTGACCCGGGGCGTCCAGCTCTGAGCGCGCGGCAAGGCCGGCCCGTCCGCGGGCCCGCGCGGGCTCGCCGGTCCCATGCGCCGGATCGGGCGGCGGGGCCGTTTCGATGAGGCCGGCGCGCGCGTCCCGAAAAGGTTGGGGCATGCCCGGCCCCGCGCCGCCCGCATCGGCCACGGCTTCCGGCGCCGCTCAGATCGCCTGCATCGCGTCGAGCGATTCCGGCAGGACCTGCCCGCCGTCGACGACGATGGTCTGCCCCGTGATGTAGGCGGCCTCGTCGGAGGCCAGGAACAGCGCCGCGTGGCCGATGTCCTCGACGCGGCCGAGCCGCTTGAGCGGGATCGACTCGGCCATCTGGCGCAGATACTCGTCGCCGAGGCCCTCCAGCCCCTCGGTGATGATGTTGCCCGGCATCACCGCGTTCACCGTGACGCCGTGGCGCGACAGTTCCATCGCCGCGGTGCGCAGGAAGCCGAGCTGGCCCGCCTTGGAGGCCGCGTAATGCGTCCAGCCGGGATAGCCGGTGATCGGCCCCGTGATCGAGGAGGTGATGACCACCCGACCGCCGCCGCGCCGCTCGAAGGCGGGAATCGCCGCCTTCACGCACAGGAAGCAGCTCTTGAGGTTGGTCCCCAGCACGAAGTCCCAGTCCTCGGGCTCCATGTCCACGAGCTTCTTCTGCGGGAAGATCCCGGCGTTGGCGCACAGCACGTCGAGCCCGCCATGGTCCGCCTCCGCGCGCGCGATCAACTCCTGCACGCTCTCCCAGTCGGTGACGTCGCAGATCTGCCCCGCGACATCGCCGCCGGCGGCCTTCATCTCCGCGACGGCGGCGTCGAGGTCGGCCTCGCCGCGCGCGGCCAGCAGCACCTTGGCACCGCGCTGCGCGAACACCCGCGCGATGCCCTTGCCGATGCCCTTCGACGCGCCCGTCACCACGACCGAGCGCCCTGCGATGGATGTGAGCATGGTCCCCCCTTCCGGTTTCCGGTTCCTATTCCGCCGCGACCGCCGTGCGCCGCCGCGCCCGGGCGCGCAGCCACAGCGCCCCGAGCCCAAGCGCCGCGAGGCTCGCCGAGAACGCCACGCTGAGCATCCCCACGGTCGGCACCAGCGGCGTGTAGCCCGACACCATGCGCGCATAGAGCCATTTCGGCAGCGTCGCATCGACGCCCAGCGTGAACAGCGACAGCGGGAAATTGCCCCAGCTGAGCAGGAAGGCGAACAGCCCCGCCGACACCATGCCCGGCGCCAGCAGCGGGATGGTCACCTCGCGCAGGGTGGCCCAGGTCGAGCAGCCCATGTCGCGCGCGGCCTCCTCGAGCGCGGGGTCGAAGGCATAGGCCCGGATCGCGATGATCAGCGTCGCCACCGGCGAGATCCAGACCAGGTGCGCGACCACCGCCGTCCTCCAGGACGGGATGATCCCCAGCGCGTTGAACCACATCAGCAGCGCCAGCCCCAGCACCGCCTGCGGAAAGAAGATCGGCAGCAGCGCGAGCTTCTGGAAAGTCCGCCGCCCCTTCCAGTCGTAGCGCGCGAAAGCCAGCGCGCCGAAGAAGCCGATGACCACCGACAGCACCGTGACGAGCGACGCGACCTTGAGCGAGGTGATCGCGAGGTCGCGCACCGTGTCGCTCGCCAGCGCCTCGCCATACCAGTCGAAGGAATAGCGCCGGATCGGGAAGCTGAGATAGCGGCCCCTCGACACCGAGGCGAAGCCCACCGCCACCAGCGGCAGGTAGAGGATCGCGAGGACCAGCGCGCCATAAAGCCCCAGCGCCATGCGCGCGCCGCGGGTCGGGCCGGTCAGCGAGCCGTCGGCCATCAGCGCCGCCCCATGATGCGGTCGAGGTCGATCCGCCCCAGCGCCACCACCACCAGCCCGCCGAGCACCGCGATCAGCGACATGGCCAGCGCCGAGCCCAGCGGCCAGTTCTGCGCATAGGTGAAGGCGGTCTCCACGTCGTCGCCGATGGTGATGACCGAGCGGCCGCCGAGCAGCTTTCCTTCCGCGATCGCGCCCGCCGACAGCACGAAGCACAGCAGCGCGCCCACCACGATCCCCGGCGCGGCCAGCGGCAGGTCGATCTCGCGCAGCACCGTCCAGCGCGAGGCGCCGAGGTCGAAGGCCGCCTGCCGCGCGTCCTCGGGGATCATCGCCGCGCCCTGCGCCATCGGGAAAAGCATGAAGGGGAAATAGACGTAGACCAGCCCGAACACGATGGAACCGGGGTTGTAGACCAGCCCGTCGGTCCCCCAGCCGAACCAGTGCCGCAGATACCCGTCGAGCAGCCCGCCCTTCATCAGCACCAGAACCCAGCCGAACAGGCGGATGTTCTCGGACACGAACAGGCTCATAACCACCGCCACGGTGATGACCAGCGTGAAGCGCTTCCAGAGCTTCGCCATCGCGAAGGCCAGCGGCCAGCACAGCAGCATCAGGATCGCGGTGGCCGCCAGCGCCATCGCCAGCGAGCGCAGCAGCGAGCGCCAGTAGCCCTGGTCGATCATCGCCGCATAGGCCGAGAAATCGGGCGCATGGCCGAGGTCGAACACCCGCTCCGGCATGACCGAGAAAGCCGCGACGATGGCGAGCGGGGCCATGAACCCCAGCGCCAGCGCGAACGCCAGCGGCGCGGCGGCGAGCAGGCCGAGGCGTCCCTCGCCCATCGCCTCAGCGCTCCGCGATCAGATGCGCGCGCGAAAGCGGCCAGCCGAGCCGGACCGGATCGCCCGGCGCGGCGGCGACGCGCGCCTCGCGCAGGGTCTCAACGGTCACGAAGCGGCTTTCGTCGAGGTCGATGCGCTGCTGGATGCGCGAGCCGAGCACGTATTCGTCGTGGAAGCGGCCCGACACGGTGACTTCGGCGACCTCGTCGGGCCTCAGGATCGATGCGCTCTCGGGGCGGATCATCATGGTCGCGCGCTGGCCGGGGCGCAGGCCGATCCGCGCTTCCGCCTCGCGGGTCATGCGCAGCGGCCCGGTCCGCAGGCCGTCGGCCTCGCCCGCCAGATCGAACAGGTTCACCTCGCCCATGAACTCAGCCACGAAGCGGCTGGTCGGGCGGGCGTAGATGTCGTCGGGCGCGCCGATCTGCTCGAAGCGGCCCGCACGCATGATGGCGATGCGGTCCGACATCACCATCGCCTCCTCCAGCGAATGGGTGATGTAGACGAAGGTCTTGGCCGTCCGCGCGTGCAGGTCCTTGAGCTCCTTCTCCAGCGTCTTGCGCAGCCGGTAGTCGAGCGCCGAGAGCGGCTCGTCGAAGAACAGGATCTCGGGGTCGAAGGCGAGCGCGCGGGCGAGCGCCACGCGCTGCCGCTCGCCGCCGGAACAGTCCTGGATGCGCTTGTCGACATGGCTGCGCGGCAGTCGCAGCAGGTCCAGCAGTTCGAGCGCGCGCGCCCGCCGCTCGGCCGCCGGGACGCCGCGGATCTTGAGCGGGAAGGCGATGTTCTCGCCGACCGAACGGTGCGGGAACAGCGCCAGCGACTGGAACACCATGCAGGTCGGCCGCCGGTTCGCGGGCACGCGCTCGATCCGCCGCCCGCGCAGCAGGATCGCGCCCTCGCCCGGCGCCTCCAGCCCCGCGAGCAGGCGGATCAGCGTGGTCTTGCCGCTGCCCGAAGGGCCGACGATGGTCAGGAACTCGCCCTCGCGCACCTTCAGGTCGATCGCGCGCAGGGCGGTGAAATCGCCGAAGCTCTTGGTCAGCCCGGCGATCTCGAGGATCGGCTGCGCCCCGGGAGGCGCGGCCGGCGCGTCCGGTGCAGCTTCGGCGAGCGTCTCAGCCACGCCGCGCCGCGAGATAGATCGCCGTCAGCTCCGCCTCGTCGGCGACCACGCCGAACTCGACCGAGCGCGACATCTCCTCCTCGAGGCTGTCCCACTGGATCGCGTCCAGCTCCTCGGCCGAGAACTTCGCGAACACCGCCGGATCGGCCATCTGGGTGACGGGGTTGTAGGTGCCCTCGGCGAAGGCCACGACCTTCGAGATCTCCGGCTGCTGGACGAAGGCGAGGAACTCCTCGGCGAGCGCCGAAGGGTCGGGGTTGGCGACCGCCGAGGTCAGCTCGACCCAGACGATGCCGCCCTTGCCGTCGATCGGCCCGGTCTTCGGCGTCACCGCCAGCACATTGGCGAAACCGTCGAAGCGCGCGGGGCTCGAGGTGTAGGTGCCGCCGGTGAAATAGGCGTCGATCTCGCCGTTGATCATCGCGGTGTTCATCGCCACGAGATCGTCGGTCAGCAGCCGCGCGCCGCCCAGGATCGCCTCCGCCGTGGTCTTGAACAGCGCCTTCTGGTCGTCGGTCAGCGGCTTGAAGGGGTCGAGGTCGGCGGCGAGGCAGAGGTGGATGACGTTCCAGTTGTCGTAGGTCAGCACGCCGTAGCGGCCCGCCATCGCCGGGTCGAGGAACAGCTTCCAGCCCTGGTCCTCGGCGGTCTCGCGGCCGATCTTGTCGGTGTTCACGACGAAGCTGAAGGGCCCGTAGCGCTGCGGCATGCCCAGCAGGTCGCCGTTGTCGGCGAAGGCCAGCGGATAGTCCGAAAAGGCACCCATCTTCTCGAAGAAGGGCAGGAAGCGCGCCTTGTCGAGCGGCCTGATCAGGCCGGCGGGGTGGAGCTGCTGGCGCGCGAAGGGCTGGTTGAGGTTGATCAGGTCCCAGACGTTCACCTCGCCGGCGCGCAGGCGGTTGACCATGTCGGGGTCGGAGGTGCCGCTCTCGGCGCGCACGGTCGCGCCGGGGTGCAGGCTGCGGAAGGGGCCGAGCACGTCGTCGGTGTTGTAGCCCTCCCAGCACAGGATGTTCAGCCGGTCCGTGCGCTGGGCGCGCGCGGCGCCGGCGAAGGCGGCGGACAGGGCCGTTCCTGCGAGCGCTCCGGCGGTGAAAGCTCTGCGATTCAGGTCCATGTGGGTGCTCCCTCGCCTGTCGGACGTCGTGTCGCAGAGGGATGCTTTCCCGGAATCGCACAGCGCGCAAGCTTGAAAAGTTGTGAGTCCCACAGGTTCCGACTAACTTGCCACAGGAATGGGCGGGGGTGCGCGATGGCGGGGCTCTATGACGACGATTTCCTCACGGCGCTGCGCATGGGGGCCGAAAGCCTCGCGCCGCAATGGGGCCTCTCGCCCGCGACCCGCATCTCGCTGCTGACCATCTCCGAGAACGCCACGTTCCGCGCCGACGACCCGGAGCGCGGCGCGCCGCTGATCCTGCGCGTGCACCGCCCCGCCTATCACGACCGCGCCGAGATCGAGTCCGAGCTAGCGTGGATCGACGCGCTGCGCGCCGAGGGCGTCGTGGCCACGCCCGCGCCGGTCCGCACCCGAACCGGGGCGCGGCTGGCCGCGTTCCGCCACGGGGGGGATGTCCGCCATGTGGCGGCCTTCGCCTTCATGCCCGGGGCCGAGCCCGAATCCGGGGCGGGGCTGGCCGCGGGCTTCGGGATGCTGGGCGAGATCAGCGCGCGGCTGCACGGCCATGTCCGCCGCTGGACGCCGCCGCCGGGCTTCACGCGCAAGATCTGGAACTTCGACACCACCATCGGCGACGCGCCGCACTGGGGGCCGTGGCGCTCCGCCCTCGGGCTCGACGCCGCGGGCGCGGCCCTGCTCGGCCGCTGCGCCGCCGCGCTGCGCGACCGCGTCGCGGCCTATGGCGCTGGCCCCGACCGTTTCGGGCTTATCCACGCCGACCTCAGGCTCGCGAACCTTCTGGAGGAGGACGGGCGGCTCGGCGTGATCGATTTCGACGATTGCGGCTTCGGCTGGTTCGTCTACGACTTCGCCGCCGCCGTCAGCTTCCTCGAGACCGAGCCCTTCATCCCCGACCTCGCCGAAGCCTGGGTCGCCGGCTATCGCCGCATCGCGCCGCTGTCGGAGGCGGATGCCGCGATGATCCCCGCCTTCGTGATGCTCCGCCGGATGATGCTGACCGCCTGGATCGCCAGCCACGCCGAAACCCCGACGGCGCGCGAGGCCGGTCTCGACGCCTACACGCGCGGCACGCTCGATCTCGCCGAACGCTGGCTTTCGGCGCGCTGACCGGACAGGGAAGGCCAAGGACGATGACCGCGCGCTCCCGACCGATCCTCGACATGAACGCCTTCCGGGGCGAGGCCGGCGACGACCCGCTGCTGGCGCGCCGGCTGGCCAATTTCGGCGCGGCCTCGGTGCTGTTCTACGACCGGCCCATCGAGATGGTGCGCGGGCGCGGCGCCTGGCTCGAGGCCGCGGACGGCACGCGCTATCTCGACTGCTACAACAACGTGATGTCGGTCGGGCACTGCCATCCGCTTGTGGTCGCGGCCATCGCGGCGCAGGCGTCGGAGCTGGCGATCAACAGCCGCTACCTGCATCCGACGGTCGAGACCTATCTCGAGCGGCTGAAGGCCACCCTGCCGGCCGGCCTGTCCAATGCCGTGCTCTGCTGCTCGGGCAGCGAGGCGAACGATCTGGCGATGCGCGTGGCGATGAAGGCGACGGGCGCGCGCGGCTTCATCGTCACCGAGACCGCCTATCACGGCAACACGCTGGCGGTGACCGAGATCTCGCCGTCGTCCTGGCGGCGCGGGGGGCGGCCCGACCATGTGCGGCTCGTCGCGGCGCCGACGGCTGCCGCCTATGGCGACGACCCTGCCGGCGGCTTCGCGGCCGCGGTCGCGGCGGCGGCCGCGGAGCTGGAAGCGGCGGGGGTCGGGCTGGCCGCCTTCATCTGCGACACGATCCTGTCGAGCGACGGCATCTATGCCGACCCGCCCGGCTTCCTGGCGCAGGCCGCGGCGGCGGCGCGCGCGGCTGGGGGGCTGTTCGTCGCCGACGAGGTGCAACCGGGCTTCGGGCGGACCGGCGCGGGGCTGTGGGGCTTCGCGCGGCATGGCGTCGTCCCCGACATCGTGACGATGGGCAAGCCGATGGGCGACGGCTACCCCATGGCCGGCATGGCGACGCGCCCCGAGCTGCTTACCCGCTTCTGCGAGGACACCGGCTATTTCAACACCTTCGGCGCGAACCCGGTGGCGGCGGCGGCGGGGCTCGCCGTGCTCGACGCCATCGACGGGGAAGGGATGGTCGCCAACGCCGCGACGCGTGGGCGCGACCTTCTGGGCGCCCTGCGGTCGCTTGCGGATCGGGATGCGCGCATCGCCGAGGCGCGCGGGGCGGGCCTGTTCCTGGGCGTCGAGATGGCCGGCCCCGATGCGCCGGCCATGGTGCGGCGCATGACCGAGGCGCTGCGCGCGCGGCGCGTGCTGATCGGGGCGGCGGGGCGCTTCGGCGAGACGCTCAAGATCCGTCCGCCCCTGTCGCTGTCCGACGACGAGGCCGGGTTCTTCCTCGACGCCTTCCGCGCCGCGCTCGACGACCTGCCGCTCGGCCGAGAGTGACGCTGCCGCTCGGCCGACCGTGACGCTGCCGCTCACCCGACCGTGACGCGCACCGAGGCCGCATCGAGCGCGCGCGCCAGCGGCCCGGAGGGCGGCCGGTCGGTGACCAGCGCGTCGATCCCAGCCCAGGGGGCGTAGCGGGCGGGGAACTGCGCGCCGTGCTTGGAATGGTCGGCCACCACCATCCGCCGCCGCGCCCGCCGCGCCATCGCGCCATAGACCGCCGCCATCT
>DAINOD010000111.1:0-8670 GCA_036735545.1 Rubrimonas sp.
GTGGCGGTGACGATCTCGGAGGCGCTGGTGATTTCGATTGAGCCGGCGGGGTGAGGGGGGCGGGGCGCCACCGCGAAATTGACGCCTGACCAATCCTGGCGCCGGGCCGTCCCTCGGCGGCCGGAGCCTTGGTTGCGCCTTTCCCTGTCTAAGGCATCAGAGCGCGCCAGCCAAGGACATCTGCCATCCGATACGCCAAGCGGCGCAGCGCCGGTTCGGCCTGGCTATTAGCGGGGTTGCGCGGTGACCTCGATTGGGGCTGAGGAAAAGAACTAGTTGACCCTAGCGCCGCTTCATGCTCGCCTCAGCACAGAGGCTACTGGACTTTGCCGCGTCAACGCGTAGGAATTGGTGGAGTTCTCCAGCCTTGGCAAAGTCACAGCGTCCATGGTTTGGAGACTTTTTACCACAAAATGAACTTGAATCTCGGTGACCTTACAAAGTTTAGCAGCTGGAAAGCGTTTGGTGCCGGTGTCGGCCTAGTTGTCGGACTGGTAATACTCAGCCGCTCATGGTTTCCGAATATAGCTATAGCGTATGCATCTGCCCCTGTTGCTGGTTTGCTGCTTGGTTATGGAGCAGGGGGCGCTGCTGAAAGCGTAATGAGGCATCATCAATCGAAATTAAATCGACATCAGTTTTTACTGATGCAACTGAAGGAGAGAGTGGACCGCTTAATTGCTGCGCTTGACGATTTCATTGCTTTCCCCGGATATCAAGGCAGAAAAAAGCCATCGGACGCAGGAGAGCTTTTGATCACTGAGATTGAAATTATGATGAACTCCCTCAGAGAAGCTGGACTATCGACTCCAAGAAAAGAGCTTAATCGGGGGAATAAGCCGCTTGAGATCTATGTTCGCTATGTTTTTTTGATTAAGATTGCGCGCTTTTTTAAGTTGTCACGCCCTGAACTAATTTCAGCGAGCAGGCGAATTGTTGCTGAGATAGGGGCAATGGACAACGCTATGATCACAAGCTATGCGCAGGCTCTGAAACGAGAGCGCACGACAGTATGAAATATCTTCTATTGCCTGGTTCCTCGCAAATTTTTCTCTGCTTAAAATGCGTCAAATATCAGGAATATTCAGGCCATTACTCTGATATAGGGATTGAATCGGTTCGGCCCACTGCCGCGAAGCGAGCGCCCGTCGTCGCATCTACCCATCCCCCATCATCCGCATCAACCGCCCCTTCTCCCCTGCATCGTCCGGCCGGCTGAGCGCCGCCGCAAGCGCCGCGACGCTCTCCACGTTGTGCCCGGCGCGGAAGCTGTCGACGTGGGGCAGCAGCGCGCGCACGCCGCGGGCCCGCGGCGCGAAGCCGTCCCAGCGCAGCAGCGGGTTCAGCCAGATCACCCGGCGGGCGGAGAGATGCAGCCGCTCCGCCTCGCGCGCCAGCTGGGCGGGGTCCTCGCGGTCGAGCCCGTCGGTGATCAGCAGCACCACCGCCCCCTGCCCCATCACCCGGCGCGACCAGTCGCGGTTGAAGGCGTGCAAGGACGCACCGATGCGGGTGCCGCCCTCCCAGTCGCTCGCCTGCGCGCCGCAGCGGCGCAGCGCCTCGTCCACGTCGCGGCGCATCAGGTGGCGGGTCACGTTGGTCAGACGCGTGCCGAAGGTGAAGCTGTGCACCTTCGCCCAGCCCGCCCCCCTGGCGTTCGACGCCGCATGGAGGAAGTGCAGCAGCATGCGGGAGTAGCTCGCCATCGAGCCGGAGATGTCGCAGAGCGCCACCAGCGCGGGCCAGCGCTCGCGCCGTTCGCGCCGGGCGAGCGCGCGGACCTCTCCGGTGCGCATGGCCAGCCGCAGCGTGCCGCGCCAGTCGGCGATGCGCCCGCGAGCGTCGACGCGGGTGCGGCGGCTGGCGATGGGCTGGACCGGCAGCGCGATGCGCGCCAGCGCCGCCTTGGCGGCCTGCGTCTCGGCGAGCGACATCTGCTCGAAGTCCTTGGCGCGCAGCCGCTCGTCGGCCGAGAAGGCGAGCGTGGCGTCGATCTCGATCTCCTCGCCTTCCTCCACCTGCGGCATGGGCGGGCGGCGGGCGCCCTCCATCATCGCCTCCATGGCGCGCTGCTCGCCCGCGCGCTTCTCGCGGTCGCGCATGGGCGCGCGCATCTGGGGCATGAGGGCGGCCATCATGCGCTCCATGAAGCCCGGGTCGCGCCAGAACAGGCCGAAGGTGGTGGCGAACAGCGCGCGGTGCTCGGGACGGCTGACGAAACACGCCGCCAGCGTGTGAAAGAAGTCCTCGCGCCGGTCGAAGCCGACGACCTCCACCGCCCGGATCGCCTCGGCGACGCGGCCGGGACCGAGCGGCAGCCCCGCCTTGCGCAGGGCGCGGGCGAAATGGACGATGTTGTCGGCGAGACGGCCGTTCTCGGGGACGACGATGTCGGGCATGGGCGCTCTCCGGCGGAACGGGGCCTTTGTCGCCGCGCCGGGGCCGTGGCGCAAGCGGCAGGGGGGGGGCGTCGCTGGAGAAGCCGGTCCATCCGGGGCGCTCCCCCTGTGCGCGCAAGACCGTGTAGGATCGCGGCCGATGCCACGCGCCGCAAGCCGCCCCACGCCCCCGACCGCCCGCCTCGCGCTGCGCCTGCGCCGCGCCCGCCCCGGCGACCTCGCCCTGCTGGAGACGTGGGACCGCGACCCTGCCGTGATGGCTGCGGGCGTCGACGGCGCGTCGTGGCGCTGGGCGCGGGAGCTGCGCCGCGCGCCGCCGTGGCGCGAGATGCTGATCGCCGAGACGTGGGGCCGGCCGGTCGGCTTCGTGCAGATCATCGACCCCTGCCGCGAGGAGAGCCGCTACTGGGGTCGCGTCCCCGCCGGGCTCCGGGCGGTGGATCTGTGGATCGGCGCCGCGGCGGATCGCGGCCGGGGTCTGGGCGCGCGCATGATGCGGCTGGCGCTGGCGCGCTGCCGCGCCGCCGGGGCGCGCGCGGTGCTGATCGACCCGCTGGCGCGCAACCGCTCGGCGCTACGGTTCTACCGGCGCATGGGTTTCCGGCCGGTGGGGCGACGGCGTTTCGGCGAGGACGACTGCCTCGTGCTGCGCGCGCGCCCTTGAGCCGTCTCAGGCCAGCGCCGCGGCGAGGAAGGCTGACAGCGCCGCCCGCATCGCCGGGGTCTCGACATGGCCGGTCTCGGGCTCGCGGTGGACGACCAGCCGGCCGCCGAAGGTCGCGTAGGCGGCGCTCAGGCGCGCGAGCGCCGGGTCCGCCGCCGCGGGGGGCGTCAGCGCGTCCCGGTCGCCCAGGCCGACGAACTGCGGCCGGGGCGCGATCAGCCCGGCGATGGTCCCGTTGTCGGCGAGGTTCAGCAGGCCCGGAACGGTCAGATACGGGCCGTGCCGGTCGTGGGCGTCCAACGCGATGAGGGCGGCGAAGTCGGCGAAGCAGCACAGATGCGCCACCGCGCAGGGGCGCGCATCGACGGCGCCGAGCCAGTAGGCCAGCGTCGCGCCCATCGACAGGCCGAACAGCGCGATGCGGTCGGCGCGCACGTCGGGCCGCGCGGCGAGCCAGTCCAGCGCGGCGCGGCTCTCGCCCAGCATCCGCCCCGCCAGCGAGCGCCCGCGCCACAGCGCGGCCTTGGCGGCGGCGCTCTCGGCGACGCCGGCGCGGTCGCCGAAGCAGGGCAGGTCGAGGCACAGCGCCTGCACGCCCGCCGCCGCCAGCGCCGGGCCCAGCGGCGAGGCCAGCGCCGGGCGACCCTCCATCAGCTCGCGCCGGCCGATCTCGTAACGTCCGCCATGGGCGTGGAGCGCCAGCACGGCGGGCAGCGGCCCCTCGCGGCCGGCGGGGCGGCAGAGCACGCCGCGCACCGCCTCCCCGTCCGCAGCCCGAAACCGCAGGTCGCCCAGGCGCAGCCCGTCGCGCTCGGTCCAGTCGGCGCCCTCGAAGGCGAGCGGGTGGTCGTCGATCTCGAAGACGGCGCGCAGGCGGGCGCGCAGGTCTGGCTCGGTCATGCGGGCTCCGGCGTCACGGCCGCGCCATCTGGCGCCGCGCCGGGACCACAGGCCAGCGGGCCGCGACGTCGCGGGCGGAATGCCGCTTGCCAGCGGCCGCGCAAAGGCATGACAAACGCGTGTCACACCGCGATCGCATCACCCATGGCCACGCCCCAGCTGCCCCGCATTCCCGCCGGCGCCCCCGCGCCGGACGTCCGCGCCTTCGCTCTGCTCGGCGGGATCGAATCGGTCATGCGCGGCATCGTGTCCTCCGCCCTGCCGCTGGCCGCCTATCAGGCGCTGGGCGACGCGCGCAGCCTCAGCCTCGCCTATCTGGTCGGGGGGCTGTCGGCGCTGGCGATGTCCTTCGCGATCCCGTGGCTCGGCCGGCGCATTCCCCGGCGCAGGCTCTATGCGGCCGGGGCGCTGGGCTTCGGCGGCGCGGCGGCGCTGGCGGCGATCGGCGGGCCCCTCGCGGCGGCGGCGATCGGCCTTTCGAGCCTGTCCACCGTGCTGCTGGCGAGCTGCTTCAACGCCTATCTGATGGACTACATCGCCCGCGAGGACCTGGGCCGCGCCGAATCGCGCCGGCTGTTCTGGGCGGCGGGCTCGTGGACCTTCGGGCCGTTCCTCGGCGTCTGGCTGATGACCGCGGTCCACCCCGCCGCGCCCTTCGTCGTCTCCGCCGCCACGGCGCTGGCGTTGATAATCGTCTTCCGCCGGCTGCGGTTCGGCGACGGCCGGGCGATCCGGCGGGCCAAGGGGCCGCCGCCGGACGCCTTCGCCCATCTCGGCCGCTTCGCGCGCCAGCCGCGCCTGGTGGCGGGCTGGGCGCTGGCGGTCGGGCGCTCCTGCGGGTGGATGAGCTTTTTCATCTACGTCCCCGTTTTCGCCGTGGAATACGGGCTGGGCGCGCAGACGGGCGGGCTGATCGTCTCGCTGGGGATGGCGGGGCTGTTCATCTCGCCCTGGCTGCAGCGGCGCCTGCTGGCTCCCTGGGGCGTGCGCCGCACCGTGATCTCCGCCTTCCTGTTCGCGGCGGTCGGCTGGGCGCTGGCTGCGGCGCTCGCGGCGCCGGCGCCGAACGCCGCCGCCTTCGCGCTCGTGCTGGCGGGCCTCGGCATGGTGCTGCTCGACGTCGCCGGCAGCCTGCCCTTCCTGACCGCCGTCAAGCCGCGCGAGCGGACCGAGATGGCGGCGGTCTTCGTCACCTTCCGCGAGGCGAGCCTCGTCACGACCTCGGTGGTCGGCGGCGCGATCCTCGCTGTGGCGCCGCTGCCGGCGGTGTTTCTCGCGGTGGCGGGGAGCTTCCTGGTCGCCGGCGCGGCCGCACGGGGCCTGTCGCGCCGGCTGGGCCTGCCGCGTCGCGCGCGCCCGTTTGCCGCGACGCCGGCGGCGGAGTAAAGCCGGGGCCACGACAGTCCGGAGGCTCCCCTCGCCATGGAGAAATCCCGCGCCATGAAACGCGACTGGGTCGCCACGGCCCGCACCCTCAGCGAGGCGCTGCCCTATCTGCAGCGCTACGACGACCAGATCGTGGTCATCAAGTACGGCGGCCACGCCATGGGCGACGACGCCGGCATGGCCGGCTTCGCCCGCGACGTCGTGCTTATGAAGCAGTGCAACGTCCATCCGGTGGTGGTCCACGGCGGCGGCCCGCAGATCGCGGCGATGCTGAAGCGGCTGGGCGTCGAGAGCAGTTTCGTCGACGGGCTGCGCGTCACCGACGCCGCGACGGTGGAGATCGTCGAGATGGTCCTCGCCGGCGCCATCAACAAGCGCATCGTCTCGGCGATCAACGCGCAGGGCGGTCGCGCCGTAGGGCTCAGCGGCAAGGACGCCAACCTGATGGTCTGCGAGAAGGTCACACGCACCAAGCGCGACCCCGACAGCCGCATCGAGCAGGTGGTGGACCTCGGCTTCGTCGGCGAGCCGCGCGAGGTGAACCCCGCGGTGCTGGAGTCGCTGCTGCGCGGCGAGTTCATCCCCGTGGTCGCGCCGGTGGGCGTGGGCCGCGCGGGCGAGACCTACAACGTGAACGCCGACACCGCCGCCGGCGCGGTCGCCGCCGCGCTGAAGGCGGCGCGGCTGCTGCTGCTGACCGACGTGGAGGGGGTGAAGGACGCCGACGGCGACATCGTCACCGACCTCAGCCCCGAGCAGTGCCGGCGCATGATCGACGACGGCGTCATCGCCGGCGGCATGATCCCCAAGGTGCAGACCGCGTTGGACGCGGTGGACGCGGGCGTGGGCGCGGCGGTGATCCTCGACGGGCGGGCGCCC
Organism: Rubrimonas sp.; assembly: GCA_036735545.1. Classification (GTDB taxonomy): domain Bacteria; phylum Pseudomonadota; class Alphaproteobacteria; order Rhodobacterales; family Rhodobacteraceae; genus Rubrimonas. Next base: position 6,229 of record DAINOD010000111.1, read on the forward strand.
CACGCCTGTCTGCTCGAGCTGTTCACGGCGCACGGGGCGGGAACGCTGCTGCGCAGGTAGGGGACGGCGGCGCCGCGCCGCCGTCTCAAGACCGGACTGGGGCATGCGGACGGATTGACCGAGGGGCCGGCTCCCGGGGCCCGTGACGCGACCCGCCAGGTTCATGGAGGGCCGCGCTCGGGCGGGTTGGCGACGGGCGCGACGATGGCGGAGCTGCGCCGCGAGATTGCGCTGGAGGCGTTCGCGCCGCCCCGAACCTCGACACGGTCGAGCGGCAGGCGACGACCGACGGGCTTCGCGACGGCGTGCTGCGGCGACAGTGACTGCGGGGACGCCCCCCGCGCGCGGCCCTTGGCCCGAAGTCACCTCGCGTCGCACCGCCGGTCCGCGCCGGTTCGGCGCGCAACTAGCTGAAGGCGCAGGCGGCCGGGCGCGGGGCGTCGCTCACCAGCGCAGAGCGACGGCTCCGGCGGCGGCGCCGGTCGCGCTGATGGCCGCCAGAGCGCCGCCATAGGCGACGATGACGAAAAGCACGTCCTCCGCGGGGCACCACGCGGCGTAGGCGAGCGCCGCGAGGCCGCCGGCGAACAACCCGGCGGCGGCCCCGGCGGCGGCGGGTCGCGTCGGCGCGCCCGCGCGCAACCCCGTCAGAGCGAGCGCGAGGGGCGCGACGGCGATGAGGGCGATGGCCCCGACGCAGCCGGGCGTATCGCGCAGGACGGCCTGGAGCGGCGCCAGACGCTCGGCCGTGGCGAGCGCGGCGGCGCCGGCGAGGATGGCGAGCGCGGCGAGGCCAGCGGACGTCGCGCAGACGCCGCCGCCGGCCGGCCGGGCCAGGCGGCAGGCGAGCCGCAGGCCGGCCGCGGCGAGCACGAGCGCGCCGAAGAACTTCAGCGCGACGCCCGGGCGCAGGATGGCGGCCCCGAGATCGTGCCGCACGCCGAACCAGCCCCACACCATCGCGGCGGCGATCACGAGCGCGGCCCCAGCGGCGAGAGCCATCGCGCGCTCGATCCGGCGCGGATGGACCGGGGCGGCGTCGGCGGCGAGGCGGCGTATGAGATCGTCCGTAGTCATCGGCTGGCGTCCGGAACCTGGGTTTCGGCCTGCGTCATGCGGCGCAGGCGGGCGAGGCCGCGGTGGAAGGCGACGCGGACGGCGCCCTCGCTTATGGCGAAACGCGCGGCGGCTGCGGGCACGCTCTGGCCCTCGAGCCCGAGCGCGGAGACGACGCCACGCTCGCGCGCCGGCAGCGCGGCCACGAGCCGCTCGCGTTCGCCCGCCAACGGGGTATGGGCAGGGATCGGGGCGGGCAGCACGTCGGCGAGGTCGTCGACCGACGCCTGAGCGGTGCGCCGGCGCGCGCGGCCGAGCCGGCGGGTCGCGTCGATCATGCGGTGGCGCGTCAGGGCCCACAACCAGGGCAGGAACGGCCGCGCGGGATCCCAGCTGTCGCGCTTGCGATGGATGGCGATCAGCACCTCCTGCACCACGTCCTCCGTCTCCGCGTCCGAGAACCCGAACCGGGCGAGCCCGCCGCGGATCGGACCGCGCAGGGCCGCGGCGAGTTCGGCCAGCAGCCGGGCGTAGCTGGCCCGGCAGCCGCCCTGCGCCGCGCGCATCGCCGCGGCCCACTCGTCCTCGCGCTCGTCCATCGCAGGCTCCTTCGACGGAAGCGTTCCGGTCGCGACCATGCCTGCGCCGCCGCCTCACGGCCAAGTCACCTCCGCGCGAGCGCGCAGGCCGTCGCGTAACGACCAGGCGCGGGTCGGCGAAAGGATGCGCATCGCCGGGCGCAGGACAGGCCCCGGCGCGGACACGTTCAGGAGATGACGCATGCGCAAGACCCTTCGCCTGCTGGCCGCCGCGAGCGCGATGGCCGTGACCGCCGCCTTCGGGGCTGTGGCGGGCGAGCAATATGTCGACGGCTCGGGCTTCGCGGCCTCGGGCTTCGACGTGGTGGCCTACTTCGACAAGGAGCAGGCGCCAGTGGGCGGGGCCCAGCCCGCGCCTACGCCGGGCCTGGCCTCCATCACCGCCGAGCACAACGGCGCGACCTTCGCCTTCGCGAGCGAAGCCAACCGCGACCGCTTCCTCGCCGACCCGGCGGCCTATGCGCCGCAGTACGACGGCCACTGCGCCTTCGGCGTCGCCAAGGGCGGCAAGGTGCCGGGCGACCCGCAGCTGTGGCGGATCGTTGACGGCAAGCTCTACCTCAACCTGCAGCCCTCGGTCGCGGAGATGTGGGAGGCGGACATTCCCGGCCACATCGCCGACGCCGAGACGAACTGGCCGGGCATCGACGCCGAGCCCGCCTCCACCCGCCCCGTGCCCCAGCTTGCGGCCGGCGTCGCGCCCCTGAGCAACTGAGCAACCGAGAGAGGAACCCCCATGAAGAACCCCACCGCCCTCGCCGCCGCCGCGGCGCTCGCCTCGGCCGTC
>DAINOD010000112.1:0-8571 GCA_036735545.1 Rubrimonas sp.
TCAATTGCATTACCGATCATTAGGGCCTCCGCACAAAATCCAAGATACGTTAGAGTTTTCAGATCAATGAATATCACGAGAAGGGGCGCTGACAAAGCCTGTCCGCCGCCCCCATTCGTTCACTATCTCGCAAGGTGCGCGGCGATGGCCGCGCCGGCTTGAGCGATGTTCAGCACGCCGTCGAGATGGCCCCGCGTTCCCGCCAGCTCGACCACCCGCACCGGCGTTCCGCCCGCCCCGATGATGGCCGCCGTGTCGCGCACCGCCGCCGCGGGGAACACGAGGTCGTCGGGGGAGTGGATGATCAGCGTCGGCGCCGCTATGCGCTTCAGCCCGTCGTAGAGCCCCTCGCCGTGCCCGGCGTAGAACAGCTGGTTGGCGCGGGCGAGGTAGAGGAAGTGATTGGCGTCGGACACCTTCGCCCGCGCCGCCCCGGCGCCGTCCAGCACGGCCTCGATCCGGAACACGTTGTCGAGGCTCGCCGCCGGGTCGGCGCCCTCCACCGCCCAGGCGCGGCCGAAGGTCTCGTTGGCCCATTTCCAGTGCTGGGCGTGCAGCGTGACGATCTTCAGCGCCTGCGCCAGCCCCTGCGTCGGCGGCTCGCCCGCGTAGTAGTCGCCGCCGTTCCAGTTCGGATCGAGCCGGATCGGCGCCGACCAGATGTTCAGCCAGGCGATCAGGTCGGCGCTCGCCCAGCCCGCGCCGATCACCGGGATCAGCCGCGCCACCCGGTCGGGATAGCTCGCCGCCCACTCGTAGGCCTGCAGCGCGCCCATCGAGGCGCCCATGACGGCGTGCAGGCGCTCGACGCCGAGGCTGTCGAGCAGGAGGCGCTGGGTCTCGACGAAGTCGCGGATGGTCACGACGGGGAAGGTCAGGCCGTAGGGCTCGCCCGTGGCGGGGTCGATGCTGGCCGGGCCGGTGGTGACGGTGTTCGGATCGCCGGTGTTGAGGTTGACGAGACTGTCCACCGAGATGACGTAATACTTGTCGGTGTCGATCGCCTTGCCCGAGCCGATGATGCTGTTCCAGTAGCCCGGCGCGGCGTCGGCTTCGCTGTATTTGCCTGCGGCGTGGCTGTTGCCGCTGTAGAAATGCGTGATCAGGATCGCGTTGTCTCGGGCCTCGTTCAGCGCGCCGTAGGCTTCCCAGCCGACGCGGACCTCGGCGATGGTCGCACCGCCCTGGGTCACGAAGTCCTGCGTCTCGAAGACCTGCTTCTGCACCAGCGGCTCGTAGGCCGCGGCGGAAAAGGCGGTCAGCGCCGCCGCGACGGCGGCGATCAGTGTGCGGGCCATGCCCAACCTCCCCGTGTTCTCGTTTTCGACGCGCGAAGCGTCGTGGCGAGGGTGCCTCTCCGGCGGGACCGGTTCAAGCGGTCCGCGCGGTCCAGGGCGTCTCGCGCACCGGCAGGTGGACCGCCGCCGAGCACAGGCCCAGCGCGATCGCCGCCCACCAGACGATGTCATAGCTGCCGTAGAGGTCGTAGACCCGCCCCCCGAGCCAGACGCCGGAGAAGCCGCCGACCTGATGGCTGAGGAAGACGAAGCCGTAGAGCGTCGCGAGGTAGCGCGGCCCGAACATCACCGCGACCAGCCCCGCCGTCAGCGGCACGGTTGACAACCACAGCACCCCCATCGCGACGGCGAACAGGATGACCGTCAGCGGCGTCACCGGCGTCGCGATGAAGGCGAGGATCACCAGCGCTCGAAGCGCGTAGATGCCCGACAGCAGGTAGGGCTTCGGATAGCGCGCGCCGAGTTGCCCCGCCAGCATCGTGCCCGCCACGTTCGCCGCGCCGACGACGCCGATGGAGGCCGCGCCGAGCGCCTCGGGGCTGACCTCGCGGCCGAGCAGCGAGAAGGCGGCGCAGACCTCGGCGACATAGGCGGGAAAATGCACGGTGATGAACGCAAGGTGAAAGCCGCAGACGAAGAAGCCCGCCACGAGCAGCACATAGGAGGGATGCGCGAAGGCGCGACCGAGCGTCTCGCCCAGCCTGATCTCCACGACCCCGGCCGCAGGCGGCGGCGGGGCGGGGGCGCGCAGCAGCGGGATGCAGAAAGCGATGGGCAGCAGCAGCGCCCCCGCAGCGAGCACGGCCGCCGACCAGCCGTAGCTCGCCGCGATGGCCTGCGCGGCCATCGGCATGAACACCTGCCCCGCCGCGCCCATCGCCGAGACCAGCCCCAGCGCCTGGCTGCGCCGGTGCTCGGGCGCGGCGCGGCCGACCACGCTCAGCACCAGCCCGAAGGCGGTGCCCGCGACTCCCATGCCGACCAGCAGACCCGCCCCGAGATGCTGGGCCATGGGCGTGGTCCCCAGCGCGCAGGCCGCCATTCCCGCGAGATAGAGGGCCAGACCCAGCCACAGCGCCCGACGGTCGCCGAAGCGGTCGGCCAGCATCCCGAACAGCGGCTGCGCCAGGCCCCATACCAGGTTCTGGATCGCCAGCGACAGCGCGAAGGTCTCGCGCGGCCAGCCGAGATCTGCCGACATCGGCGCGATGATCACGCCGAAGATCGACCGCGCCCCGAAGCTCAGCGCCAGCGTCAGCGACGCGGCGAGGACGATCACGGTCATGGCCCGCGCCGGATCGGCGGGGGCGCTGGCGGCGGCAGGCGTGCTCATGCTCGTTCCCGGGCGACGCGACCACCCAAGGGTCGTGCAGCGCCACGGGGCGGTCAAATCGTATTTCGTGGCGGCCGGGATCGCCTGCGGCGATGGATCCGGCTCACGCAGCGCGCGCGCGCCGGCCCGCCTCGACCTCGAAACCCGCGATCATGCCGTCCAGCCGGTCGACGAGGCCCGCGAGCGACTGGGCCGCGTCGGCCGTCCGCTGCGCCAGCGCGGCGTTGCTCTGGGTCGCGGCGTCGATGCGGTTCAGCGCGTTGCTGACCTCCGAGACGCCGGTCGCCTGTTCCCGGCCCGAGGCGGCGATCTGGCCGACGGTGCCGATCAGTTCGCGCACCGAGGCCGCGATCTGCTGCAGGGCCGCGCCGGTGTCCTGCACCTTGCGCACGCCCTCGCCCACCGCGTCGGCGCTCTCGCGGATCAGCGCGGTGACGCTGGCCGCCGCCTCGGCGGTGCGCTGGGAGAGGGTGCGCACCTCCGACGCGACGACCGCGAAGCCGCGTCCCGCCTCGCCGGCGCGGGCGGCCTCGACGGCGGCGTTCAGGGCGAGCAGGTTGGTCTGGAACGCGACGCCTTCGATCAGCGCGATGATCTCGGTGATCTTGGCGCTGGAGGCCTCGATGCGGGCGACCGCCGCGACGGTCTGCTGGGCGGTGGTCTCGCCCAGCGCGGTGCGGTCGGCGGCGCCGCGGGCGACGCGCTCGGCCGCGCGCAGCAGTTCGTCGTTGGAGCCGACGATGGCCGATATCTCGGTGATGGCCGCCGCCGTCTCCTCCACCGCCGCCGCCTGCGCCGCGACGCTCTCCGATAGCGCGCCCGATTCGCCCGAGATGCCGTCCGCCGAGCCGCGCGCGCTCTGGGCGGCGCCGGCGATGTCGCTGACGAGGCCGTTGAGCGCGGTCAGCGTGCGGTTCATCCGCTCGGCGCAGTTGCGATAGGCGCCCTTGCCGTCCTCGCGCATCCGGCCCGTGAGGTCGCCCTCCGACAGACGGCCGAGCTGGGTCTCGATCTCGCCGATGAAGTGGTCGAGCGCCCCGTAGAGGCGGTTCAGCCCCTGCGCGAGCGAGCGCAGTTCGGGGTCGTTGAAGCCCTCGTCCATGCGCACGCGGAACTCGCCGTCGAGGCCGCGGCCGACCATCGCGGTGAACTGCGCCTCCAGCGTGCGCATGGTCTCCTGCCGCTCCCGCGCCGCGCGCAGTTCGGCCTCGGCGGCTTCCGCGTCGGCGCGGCGGGCGGCCTCGGCGGCCTCGCGCTGGGCGGCGGTCAGCGCGTGCCTGTCGACGATCATCGCCGCCAGCGCGACCGTCTCGACGGTCAGGATCACGGCGTGCAGCATGACGCGAGCGAGATCGCCCCCGCCGGGAAAGACCACCGCCGGCACGGCAAAGTTCAGCGACAGGTGGTGCAGCGCCACGACGGCGGCGCCGGCGATCAGCGCGCGCACGTCCGACAGCGCCGCCAGCGTCGCAAGGAGGGCGAAGAAATACATGTGCGCGTCGACCTGCCACGGGTGGCCCGCCAGCGCGCCGACGATCAGCGCCGGCTGGCCCATCACCGCCATGGCGAAGACCAGACGCCCCGGCGCGCCGCCGCGCAGCGCCGCCAGTTGCCCGACGCCGGCAAGCGCCAGCGACAGCCCGACCGCCAGCCACCCGTTCCCGCCGGCCCAGCACGCCAGCGCGACGACCGCCGGATGCGCCCAGTTCACCGCCGCGCCGAAGCGCAGGACGCGCGCCGCAGCGCGCTCGTCCGCCTGATCCATCATGTTCCGAACTCCACGCCGCAGAGCCGCGCCGCCGCGCCGCCGTCCACGATCAGCCACACCATGCGCGACAGCCGGTCGAGCGCCGCCGCGTCGTCCATGACGCCCAGCGCCGCCAGGGGCGCGCGCAGCGGGCCGATCACCCGACCGCCCGCCGCCTCGACCGCCGCCTCGGCGTCGACCCACGGCGCGGCGATCACCAGCGAGGGCCGACCGGGCTGGGCGCCCGCGCCGCCCAGCGCCGTCGCCGCCGGCCCGAGCGCGACCACGGCCGCGGCCGTCGCCGCCAGCGCGAAGTCTCGCCCCGTCATGGATGCCGTCCGCCGCATGCTTCCCCGCGCCCCGTTCGGCCGGTGATCTAGGCTTCGACGGCTTAACGCCCGCTGAAGGGCGTCCGGCGCTTGCGCGGGGCCCCCGTGGGCTCGATAGAAGGGCCGTCTGGTCGGACCGGGGGGCCGGGAGCGAGGCGATGAGCGAAGGACCGATGGCGCGGTATCGCGCACGGGTCGCCGCGGGGGAGCTGACCGCCGATCCGGCGCAGGCGCTGGCCGTTGAGAAGCTGCAGCTGCTGCACAACCGGCTGGTGGACTATTCGCCGTCGCGGCCGAAGAAGGTGTCGCGCGGCATTCTCGGCTTCGGCCGCAAGGCCGCCAAGCCCGACGTCGCGCTCGCCGGGCTCTACCTCTTCGGCGGCGTCGGGCGCGGCAAGTCGATGCTGATGGACCTGTTTTTCGAGGGCGCGCCCCAGCGCCGCAAGCGCCGCGTCCACTTCCACGCCTTCATGCAGGAGATTCACGCCGGGATGCACGTCGCGCGCATGTCCGGCGTCGACGATCCGTTGCCGCCGGTCTGCGACGAGGTGGCCGAGGGCGCGACGCTGCTGTGCTTCGACGAGGTTCAGGTCAGCGACATCACCGATGCGATGATCCTCGGCCGGCTGTTCGAGGGTCTGTTCGAGCGCGGCGTTGTGGTCGTCGCGACCTCGAACCGGCCGCCCGACGACCTCTACAAGAACGGCCTGAACCGCCAGTCCTTCCTGCCCTTCATCGCGCTGCTTAAGGAACGGCTGGACGTGCACGCCATCGAGGGGCCGCTGGACCACCGCCGCCGCGCCATGGCGGGCCGCCCGGTCTACTTCACGCCGCTGGGGCCCGAGGCCGACGCGGCGATGGACGCGGCCTGGGCGGCGCTGACCGGCGGCGCGGCGCCCGCGCCCCTGCCGCTGTCGGTGCAGGGGCGCGTCGTGACCGTTCCGGCCTATGCCGGGGGCGTCGGCCGGGCGAGCTTCGAGCAGCTCTGCGGCCGGCCGCTCGGGCCGGCGGATTTCCTCGCGCTCGCGCGCGCGGTGCGGACGCTGATGCTCGACGGCGCGCCCGCGCTGGATCGGCGCCGCAACAACGAGGCGAAGCGGCTGGTGACGCTGGTGGACGCGCTCTACGAGGCCGGCGTGGGGCTGGTGATGTCGGCCGAGGCGCCGCCGGACGCTCTTTACGTCGACGGCGAGGGCGCCTTCGAGTTCGCCCGCACCGCGTCGCGTCTGATCGAGATGCAGGGCGCGGACTGGCCGCCGGAGCGCTGAGGCTCGTCGTCGCCGACGCTCAACCCGCCGACTTGACCACGCTGATGGTCCCGTCGGTCTCCAGCACAACCCGCCGCGTCTTGCCGACGTCCGCCGCGCCCTGCTCGCGCAGCGCCGCGTCGAGTTCGTCGCGCGTCACCCGTTGGCCGTGCATCGCCGCGTCCATGGGCCTTCCGTTCTCCGCGAGCGACGTGGGATCGCTCTTGACGATCCGCCGCATGGTCTCGGACCGGACGGAAAGCCACGTGATCGCGAACTGCAACGCGATCAGCAGCCCCAGCGCCGCCAGCCCGTCCGCCAGCGGCACGTCGCGGTTCAGCAGGACGGTCGCCAGCGTCGAGCCCAGCGCCACCGTCACCACGAGATCGAACGCGTTCATCTTGCTCAGCGTGCGCTTGCCGGAGGCGCGCAGCATGATGACGAGCGCCACATAGGCCGCGGTCCCGACGACGATCACGCGCGCTATTCCAGCCCAACCATCAAAAAACACCGACGGGTCCATGCGGGTCCTCCCGATCCAGCAACCTCGCCGCCGCCGGATCGTTCCCCTTGGCGGCGACAGGAAGTTCCGGATCGCAAGATGACAGGGACAGATTATTGTGCTGCATTGCGGGAGCAGGTAAGCCAACGGCGAGAGAACAGCGGAGGAGACCGCCATGACCCTGACCGCGCGCGACAAGCCCTGGCTGTTCCGCACCTACGCCGGTCACTCGACGGCGACGAAGTCCAACGCGCTCTATCGGCAGAACCTCGCCAAGGGGCAGACCGGCCTGAGCATCGCCTTCGATCTGCCGACCCAGACCGGCTATGACAGCGACCACGTTCTGGCCCGCGGCGAGGTTGGCAAGGTCGGGGTGCCGGTGGCGCATCTGGGCGACATGCGCGCGCTGTTTGACGCGATTCCGCTCGACCAGATGAACACCTCGATGACGATCAACGCCACGGCCGCCTGGCTGCTGGCGCTCTACGTCGCGGTCGCCGAGGAGCAGGGGGCGGACGTCCGCGCCCTGCAGGGCACGGTGCAGAACGACATCGTCAAGGAATACCTCTCCCGCGGCACCTACATCTTCCCGCCGGAGCCCAGCTTGCGGCTGATCTCCGACATCGCCGCCTACACCTACGCCGAGGTTCCCAGGTGGAACCCGATGAACGTGTGCAGCTACCACCTGCAGGAGGCCGGCGCGACGCCCGAGCAGGAGCTGGCCTTCGCGCTGGTCACCGCCATCGCGGTGCTCGACACGGTGAAGGCGCGCGGAGCGGTCTCCGACGCCGACTTCCCCGGCGTGGTGGCGCGCATCAGCTTCTTCGTGAACGCCGGCATCCGCTTCGTGACCGAGTTGTGCAAGATGCGCGCCTTCGTCGATCTGTGGGACGAGATCTGCGAGACGCGCTACGGCGTGACCGACCCGGCCCAGCGCCGCTTCCGCTACGGCGTGCAGGTCAACTCGCTGGGGCTCACCGAGCAGCAGCCGGAGAACAACGTCTACCGCATCCTGATCGAGGCGATGGCGGTGACGCTGAGCAAGCGCGCCCGCTGCCGCGCGCTGCAGTTGCCCGCCTGGAACGAGGCGCTGGGTCTGCCCCGGCCCTGGGACCAGCAATGGTCGCTGCGCCTTCAGCAGGTGCTGGCCTACGAGACCGACCTGCTGGAATACGACGACCTGTTCGACGGCAACCCCGCCATCGAGCGCAAGGTCGAGGCGCTGAAGGTGATGGCGCGCGAGGAGATCGCGCGCATCGACGAGATGGGCGGCGCGGTCGCGGCCATCGACTACATGAAGTCGCGGCTGGTGGAATCGAACGCCCAGCGCCTGAAGGGCATCGAGTCGGGCGAGACGGTGGTGATCGGCGTCAACAAGTTCACCACCACCGAGCCCAGCCCCCTGACGACCGGCCCCGACGCCATCATGGTCGTGGACCCGGACGTCGAGGCCGACCAGATCGCGCGGCTGCAGGCCTGGCGCGCGGGCCGCGACGAAGGCGCCGCGCAGGCGGCCATCGCGGCGCTGAAGGAGGCCGCGCGCGGCGGCGCCAACATCATGCCGCCCTCCATCGCCGCGGCGAAGGCGGGGGTCACCACCGGCGAGTGGGGCGCCGCGATGCGCGAGGTGTTCGGCGAGTATCGCGCGCCCACCGGCGTCGGCAAGGCGGCCAATGTCGGCGCGGCGGGGCTCGACGCGGTGCGGGCGGAGGTGGAGGCGGTTTCGGCGCGGCTGGGGCGCAGGCTCAAGTTCCTCGTGGGCAAGCCGGGTCTGGACGGCCATTCCAACGGCGCCGAGCAGATCGCCGTGCGGGCCCGCGACTGCGGCATGGAGGTGGTCTACGAGGGCATCCGCCTGACCCCGGCCCAGATCGTCAACGCCGCGCTGGAGGAGGGGGTCCACGTCGTCGGCCTGTCGATCCTCTCCGGCTCGCACCTGCCGCTGGTGCGCGAGGTGATGGACCGGATGCGCGCCGCGGGCCTCGACGACGTGCCGGTGGTGGTGGGCGGCATCATCCCCGAGGACGACGCCGAGGCCTTGCGCGCCCATGGCGTGGCGCGGGTCTACACGCCCAAGGACTTCGACCTGACCCGCATCATGCGCGACATCGTGGC
>DAINOD010000113.1:0-8371 GCA_036735545.1 Rubrimonas sp.
GTGGTCTGCACGCCGGAGGAGGCCGACTACCTGCGCGCCGCCGCGAGCGAGTATTTCGCCAGGCCCATCGAGGCCGAGGACGTCGTCTGGACCTACTCGGGCGTCCGCCCGCTCTACGACGACGGCGCCAAGTCCGCGACGGCGGCGACCCGCGACTACGTGCTGCGCGTGGAGACGGCGGGCGGGGCGGCCCCGATGCTGAACGTCTTCGGCGGCAAGATCACCACCTACCGTCGGCTCGCCGAGGCCGCGCTGGAGAAGTTGAAGCCGCATTTCCCCGCGATGGGCGCGCCCTGGACCGCCGGCGCGGCCATGCCTGGAGGCGATTTTCCCCATGACGGCGTGACGGCGCAGGTCGAGGCGCTGCGCGCGCGCTTTCCGTTCCTCGACGCGCCCTGGGCGTTGCGCCTCGTGCGCGCCTACGGGACCGAGGCGGCCGAGGTTCTTGGCGAAGCGGGCAGGGCGGAGGACCTCGGCGAGCGGTTCGGCTGGAACCTGACCGAGGCGGAGGTGCGCTGGCTGATGCGCCGCGAGTGGGCGCGCACGGCGCAGGACGTGCTGTGGCGGCGCAGCAAGCTCGGGCTGCGCCTCAGCGAGGCGGAGGCGGCGCGCCTCGACGCCTTCATGGCCCGCGAGCACGCCGCCGCCTGAGGCGGCGGCCGCCCCGCCGGCCCCGGGCTTCAGCCCAGCCGCGCCTCCAGCCGCCGCGCCAGCGCCTCCGTCAGCGGCGCGCCGGCGAAGCTGAGGCCCGCGCGCAGCGCGCCGAACAGCACGCCCAGCGCCTTGCGCGCCGCCGCCTCCACCCCCGCGCCGCCGACGCCGCGCATGGTCCCGGCCCAGCGGCGCGTCATGTGCTCGATCTCGTCGAGCTCGCGCCGCATCTCCGCCTCGGTCAGCGCGCCGGCCGCATAGGCGTCGGCGATCAGCGCGGCGTACTGGGTCAGGGCCCGCGCCTTGGCGTCGGCGGCGGCCCCCAGCGCGGGCAGCTCCGCCCCCCGCAGGCCGCGCATCGTGAAGCTCAGACGGTTCACGACGTCCTCGATGTCTAGCGTCATCGGGCTCTCCTGCGGCTGCTGCGGGCGGGGTGGCGCTTGCTGCGCGGCGGGAGGTTTAGGCGAGTTTGGTTAAAATGCCGTGTTCACCGCAGCACGCGCCGCAGTGCGAGCAGCGACAGGCCTACCCCGCCGAGCAGCGCAGCGGCCGGGGTCACCAGAAGGGTCAGCATCACCGGATCCCACAGCCAGGGTGCGACGTAACGCTCCAGCGCCGGTTGGGCGAGTTGCAGGCTGTCACGATGCAGCCTGAACCACCACTCGCCGGTGTCGCGCAGGCGGCCCGCTTCGACGACATCGAAGGCCAGCGCTACGAGGCCCAGCGCCACAAGCACAAACCCGATGATGCGCATCCGGTCCCCCCTGACTGCGCGACCACATGGAGCAGGGCGTCAGGAATGGAAAGAGCGCAGGAAGGCCGCCGCCTCGCGCTGCGCCTCTCGCGCGATCACGAGATCGAAACGGTCGAAGGCGTGAACCCCGCCCGGATAGACGCCGACCGAGTGCGCGACCCCGGCGGCCGCCAGCCGGGCGGCGAAGAACAGGCTGTCGTCCAGCAGCGGATCGGCCGTGCCGATCTGGATCAGCGTCGGCGGAAAGCCTGACAGGTCCGCCAGCAGCGGCGAGGCCGCGGGGTCGTCGCGCAAGGCGCGGCTCCCGGCGGTCAGGTTGTCGACGAACCAGTCGATGGTCCTGGTCGTGAGAATGAGCCGCCGCTCGCCCCAGCGCCGCGCCGAGGGCGTCAGACGCAGGTCGAACACGCCGTAGTGCAGCACCGCCGCCGAGAACCGCGCCGCAAGCCCCCGGGCGCGCAGGCGCAACAGGGTCGCCGCCGCGAGATGGGCGCCGGCCGAATCGCCGCCAATGGCGAGGCGATCGGTTCCGAACTCGGTCCGCACTGCGTCCGCCAGCCACAGCGCCGCCGCCTCGACGTCGTCGATGCAGGCCGGCCACGGGCTTTCCGGCGCCAGCCGGTAGGGCGCGGAGACGACAGCCCAGCCGCTGTCACGCGCCAGCGGCGCCGCGACCGTGTCGTACTGGTCCGGCGCGCCCAGCGTCCAGCCCCCGCCATGCACATGGAGCAGCACGCCGGCCGGCTCGCCTTCGGGCATGGTGACGCGCACCCGGCCCAGCGGCGTCGGCGCCGCGCGCCACGAGGCGGTGTCGAAGGGCCCGCCGGGCGGGAAGACGCCCTTGCCCTCGATCCGCGCCTGCCGGGTGATCGCGGGCGGCACCTCGTGGGTGGGCGGCGTCTCGGCGAGCGTCGCCTCCAGCCAGGCGTTGAAGGCGGCGGTCTCGGCCGACGGCGCCTCGGTCAGCCGCGCCAGATAGTGCGGTGCGCCGTTCATGAGCCGCGCAGCAGGCGCACGCGCGCCGGCGGCACGCGCGCGATCTCGACGCCGGTGAAGACGTGGAGGGTGTTCAGGTCGTTGTCGATCACGGCGTGGTCCGAAACCCAGCCCCCAAGAACAAGGTAGCTGCGCAGCAGCGGCGGCATGCGCCGCATGGCCAGCGCCGCGTCGGGCCGGCGCAGGCCCAGCATCTTGGCGAATCGGAACACCTTGGGCGCCTTGACCCGCGGCAGCCAGCGCTTGGGCGCCAGATGGCGCTCCTTCAGCAGGGCGAAGGCGTCCATGTAGGCGTCGGCGTCGACGCCGTGGAAGGATGAGCAGCCGAACAGCATCCCCACCTTCCGCTGCTCGACGTAGTCGGTCATCGCGCTCCAGGCCGCGCGCAGCACGTCGGGGTTGGAGTGCTCCGGATCGACGCAGAAGCGTCCCATCTCCACCATGGGTTGCGGATAGTCCGCCAGGGCGGAGAGATCATAATAGCGCGCCGAATAACTGCGCGCGATCTCCGAGCCGTCGTTCAGCGGCAGCATCCGGAAACAGCAGGCCAGTTCCCCGGAACGGCGATCCTCGACCAGCATGTGCTCGCATGCGGCGTCGAGGTCGTCCACGTCCAGCCCCTGCGCCCGGGCCTCGTCCAGCGCCGCGCCTCGTCCCTCGATGAAGCAGCGATAGCGCAGCGCCTGGGCGCGCCGCACTTCCTCCGGCGCACGCGCCAGCCTGACCACATAGCGCCCGCGCAACAACCCCGGCATGATCGCTCTCCGAACGCCGCCCGACGGCGCTATATCCGGGCTAGCTACAACAGCCTTGCGACAGGCTCGTGACGCGGGCAAGCGGACTTGCGCGCCAGTTGTCGTTAATGCGAGGACGGATCGATGGAAAAGATTGTCAAATCCGACGTGGAATGGCGCGCCGCGCTCTCCGACGAGGCCTACCGGGTGACGCGACGCCACGGCACGGAGCGGCCGTTCACCCACGACGACTTCCCGAAGGGCAGGGCGGTGTTCCGCTGCGTGTGCTGTGACGCGCCCCTCTTCGCGTCCGAGACCAAGTTCGACAGCGGCACCGGCTGGCCGAGCTTCTACGCGCCGATCGACGCCGAGGCCGTCGCGGAGAAGACCGACCGCAGCTGGCTGATGCGGCGCACCGAGATCCTGTGCGCCCGCTGCGACGCGCATCTCGGCCATGTCTTCCCCGACGGGCCCGCGCCGACCGGCCTGCGCTACTGCATGAACGGCGTCGCGCTGAAGCACGATCCCGTCGAATGAGCCACGCCGCCGACCTCGCCCATGTCGAGACCTGGGTGTTCGACATGGACAACACCCTCTACGCGCCCTCGCTGCGGCTGTTCGACCAGGTCAGCGCGCGCATCACGACCTATGTCATGGAGGCGCTGGCGGTGGAGCGCGCGGAAGCGGAGCGGCTGCGCGCGCTCTACTGGCGCGAGCACGGCACGACGCTGGCGGGGCTGATGGCGTTGCACGGCGTCGATCCCGACCCTTTCCTAGACTACGTGCACGCCATCGACCTCTCGGCCGTCGCGCCGGACCTCGCGCTGCGCGACGCCATCGCGGCGCTGCCGGGGCGGAAGGTGGTCTACACCAACGGCTCGCGCGCGCACGGCCGCACGCTGGCCGCGGCGCTGGGCCTGAGCGACTGCTTCGCCGCCTTCTATGGCGTCGAGGACGCGGGCTATGTGGTGAAGCCTCACCATCCGGCCTTCGAGGCGGTGTTCGCCCGCGACGGGCTCGACCCTCGCCGCGCGGCGATGGTCGAGGACGACCAGCGCAACCTGCGCGTCCCCGCAGCCATGGGGATGCGCGCGATCTGGCGGCCCGCCGACCCTGCCGAGCCGCGCGAGGCCCATGTCCACCATGTCGCGCACGACCTCGCCGCCTTTCTCGCCGCAGCCCGGTGACGGGGGCGCCGGCGCGGACTAGGTTCCCGGCATGGAACACACCGACATCCTGGTGGTCGGCGCCGGCGTGGCGGGCCTAGCCGCCGCCGCCCGGCTCGCAAGCGACGGCTTCGCGGTCGTCGTCGCGGACGCGGCGCCGCCGCAGCCCACCGACACCGCGCATGACGGCGCAGACCTGCGCACGACCGCCTTCCTCCAGCCGGCCGTGCAGACCCTGCGCCGCGCCGGGGTCTGGGAGGCGCTGGGCCCCCACGCCGAGGCGCTGTGGACAATGCGCATCCTCGACGCCGGCGGCCGCGAGAACGCGCCGCGCGAGCGCGCCGATTTCGAGAGCGCCGAGGTCGGCGACCGCCCCTTCGGCTGGAACGTCCCCAACGCCGCCGCGCGCCGGGCGCTGGCCGACCGTCTCGCCGTCCTCGGCGTGCCGCTGCGCGCTCCGGCGGCGCTCGAGGCGCTGACGCTGCGGGAAGACACCGCCTTCGCGCGGCTCTCCGACGGCGCGTGCGTCCGCGCGGCTCTCGTGATCGGCGCGGACGGGCGCGACAGCGGCGTGCGCCGGCTGGCCGGGGTGACGGCCCGGCGCTGGGACTATGACCAGAAAGCGCTGGTGTTCGCGGTCGCACATCCGCGCCCCCATGGCGGTGTCTCCACCGAGATACACCGCTCGGGCGGCCCCTTCACCCTCGTGCCGATGCCCGACCGCGACGGCGAGCACCTGTCCTCCGTCGTCTGGATGGAGCGGACCGCCGAGGCCGACCGGCTGCTGGCCCTCGACGTCGAGGGCTTCGAGTCGGCGCTGAACGAGCGCGCGCTCGACGTGCTGGGCCGTCTGCGGGTGGTCGGGCGCAAGGCGGCCTGGCCGATCGTCGGCCAGCTTTCCGCCGCCATGGCCGCCCGGCGCGTCGCGCTGATCGCCGAGGCGGTGCACGTCATCCCCCCCATCGGCGCGCAGGGGCTCAACATGTCGCTGGCCGACCTCGAGGACCTTGCCGGTCGCCTCTCGGCCGCGCGTGACCAGGGCCGCGACATCGGCGGAGCGGACGTTCTTCAGGCCTACCAGCGCCGCCGATGGCCCGAGACGGCCGCCCGCGTCGCCGGGGTGGACCTGCTGAACCGCGCCGCACGCGCTGAGGCGCAGCCTTTGCGCGACCTGCGCCGACTCGGCCTCGCCGCTGTCGGCCGCGTGCCCTTCGCGCGCCGCGCCGCCATGGCGCTGGGCATGGGGGCTGGTTGAGGCCACGCCTGCGTTGCCCAGCGCATGCCTGCCGGCCGGCGTCGCCCGGTGCTATGCTGCGGCCATGGACCACCCCGGCGCCTTCTGCCGCGACTGCTTCGCCCGCTTCGCGCCGGGACCGCGGCGCTGCCCGGCCTGCGCGAGCCCGCGCCTGCTGGCCCACGCCGAGGTCGCAGCGCTTTCCATCGCGCATGTCGATTGCGACGCGTTCTACGCCGCCGTCGAGAAGCGCGACGACCCGACGCTGCGCGACCGCGCGGTGATCGTCGGCGGCGGGCGACGCGGCGTCGTCGCCACCGCCTGCTACGTCGCGCGCACCCGCGACGTGCGCTCGGCCATGCCGATGTTCAAGGCGCTGGCGCTCTGTCCCGAGGCTGTCGTGATCCGCCCCCGCATGGCCGCCTACGCCGAAGCGTCGCGCGCAATCCGTGACTTGATGCTGACGCTGACCCCGCTGGTGGAGCCGCTGTCGCTCGACGAGGCGTTTCTCGACCTGTCGGGATCGGATCGCCTGCACCGCGCCCCGCCCGCCGAGACGCTGGCGCGGCTGCAGGGCCGCATCGAGCGTGAGGTGGGCGTCACCGTCACCGTCGGCCTGAGCTGGAACAAGTTCCTCGCGAAGCTCGCCTCCGAACTCGACAAGCCGCGCGGCTTCTCGCTGATCGGCCGGGCCGAGACCGAGAGCTTCCTCGCCCCGCGGCCCGTCTCGACGATCTGGGGCGTCGGCGGCAAGCTGGCCGCGGCGCTGGAGCGGGAAGGGGTGCGCCGCATCGGCGACCTACGCCGCTTCGACGCCGCCGATCTGGTGGCCCGCCACGGGGCCATGGGCGCGCGGCTGCACGCGCTGGCCTGGGGTCGCGACGCGCGCCCCGTCGAGCCCGAGCGCGCCCCCCGCAGCGTCTCGGCGGAGGAGACCTTCGGCGCGGACATCGCCGGGGCCGCGGCGCTGCGGCCCGAGCTCTGGCGGCTCTGCCTGCGCGTCAGCGACCGGCTGAAGGCCAAGGGGCTGGCGGGGCGCGTCGCGACGCTGAAGCTCAAGCGCGCCGACTTCACGCTTCTGACCCGGCGGCGCAGCCTCGACGCGCCGACCCAGCTCGCCGACGCCCTGTTCCGGGCCGTGGAGCCGCTGCTCGAGCGCGAGGCGGAGGCGGGACGCTTCCGTCTCATCGGCGTCGGGTTGTCGTCGCTGTCGGCCGCCGCGGGCGACGCCGCGGGCGACCTGCTCGACCCGAGCGCGGCGCGGCGCGCCTGCGCGGAGCGGGCCGTCGACGCCATTCGCGCCCGTTTCGGGCCTGAGTCGATCATCGCCGGGCGCGGCTTGCGGTCTCCATGAGCGCCGATCCGGCTTTTGTTGCATTGCACTATGTTGCGTGCCCGACGGGCCCCGGCGCAACTTCGGCCACGGCCGCAAAGGGTTGTGCCGTGAGGGGGCGCCAAAGTCGCAGAAAATCCTGACGCGCGGCCTATCAGGCGGCTTGCCATTGCTGCGGCGCACACATACTATGATCCCCAGCAGCGCTTGCGCTGTCGCCCTTCTGGGCGTTTCCTCCCTAGACTCGAGGCCGTCTTCGGACGGCCTCTTTTTTTTCCTTGTAGCCGTTATTCGGCCGCCAGCGGCGCCTGCTCGGCGGCCGATCCGCACAGCGTGGCCACGACGCCCGACAGCGCGTCGCGCAGCGCGGCGAAGCCTGTCCCGCGCGTCACCGATCGCTCGTCGAGATAGAGCGCGCGGTCGATCTCGATCTGCACCGCGTGCCAGGCGTGGCTTGGCCGGCCATAGCGCTGGGTGATGTAGCCGCCGGCGAAGGGCGTGTTGCGCGCCACGGTGAAGCCAGCCGCCTCGAAGGCCGCCTGCGCGCGCGCCGTCACCCAGTCCGCGGCGGAGGCGCCGAAGCGGTCTCCCAGCACGATCTCGGGCCTGCGACCACGCACCCGCGCGGCGGAGCGCAGCGCGTCCGAGGGCATCGAGTGGCAGTCGTAGAGCACCGCCAGTCCGTGGGTCGCGCGCGCCCGGCGCATCAACGTCGCCAGCGCCTCGTGATAGGGCGCATGGTGGCGGGCCAGCCGCTCGGCCGCGTCCGCGCGGCTGATCTTGCCCCAGTAGATGGGCGCGCCCTCCGCCACCACCCGCGGAATGACGCCGAGGCCCGCCGCGACGCGCGGATTGAGCCCCGTGGCGCGCACGCCGTCCACCACCGAGGGGTCCAGTTCCTCGGGCCCGCGGTTGAGATCCACATACGCCCGCGGCGCCACCGCCGCGATCAGCGGCGCGCCGTGGCCCGGCGCTGCGGCGAAAAGCTCGTCGACATAGGCGTCCTCGGAGGCGCGCAGGGCGAGCGGCGTCAGTCGCGCGCGCCGCACGAAGCCGTCGGGATAGGCGCGGCCGGAATGGGGCGAACTGAACACCACACGCCCGTGCGGTCCCGCGGCCTCCTCCAGCCTGAACGGCGGCAAGCTCTCCATCTGTCGGATGATAGCGGTCCTTGCCCCGGCGCCTAGTGGCGCGCGCCCTTGCGGCGGCGCGCCGGTTTGATATACGCCAGTTCGGACACGCCGTCATGAACGACGTCGGCGCGGGCGCGTAGCTCAGTGGGAGAGCACTACGTTGACATCGTAGGGGTCGCTGGTTCAATCCCAGCCGCGCCCACCATTCCCTTCAATGGGTTATGGGACCCCTCAGCCCCTACCGGGGCAGCCACCCGAAGTTTCTGGCGACGTTCCGACAGCGCCGCCGGATCGCGCGCCGCCAGCCCCGCGATCATCGGGCCGGCCGCCATCCCGGTCTCGGCCATGGCGTCGCGGAGCGCGCGGCTCA
>DAINOD010000114.1:0-8097 GCA_036735545.1 Rubrimonas sp.
TCAGAACGACGTTCGTGGCCATCATTCCGCTCCCTTCGTCCGGCCGGGCCGCCAGCTGGCGTGCCACGGACTGTCCGGGCCGATGGGGGTGCGCACGGCGCGCCCCTCCTCGGAGCTCTGGTAGATCGCGGTGACAAGCTCCAGCGCCCGGCGAGCGTCGAGGCTGGTCACCGGCAGCGGCTCGCGCCCGGCCAGGAACCCGGCGAAATGGCGCATCTGGGTCTGGAAGCGCGGCGGCGTCGGCGTCCAGCCCGCCAGCAGATCGTCGATGCGCCGCCGGGTGGCGTCGCTGTCGGCGTGGATGGTCCACGGGTCGCGTCCGGGGGCGTAGGGCTCGTGGCTGCTCTCGAAGGTCACGTTGCGGAAGTGCAGGCGCAACCGGCTGATCTGCTGCCGGCTGGCCAGCGTGCAGGACAGGCTCAGCAGCGCGCCGTTCGTCAGCTCGACCGCCGCGACGGCGCAGTCCTCGACCTCGATGGGGTTCACCCGCGTCGCCACCCGCGCCTGCACCGAGGCGACGTCGCCCATCAGACAAAGCGCCATGTCGTGCAGGTGCAGCGCATGGGTGACCAGCACGCCGCCCAGCTCCGTCTCCCACCGCCCGCGCCAGGGCACGGCGTAATAGTCCGGGCCGCGCAGCCAGAAGGTCTCGACCGCGCCATGGATCGGCTCGCCCGCGATGCCGGCGTCGATGATCGCCTTGGCCTGCCCGATACCGTCGCCGTAACGATACTGGAAGATCGGCATCAGCACGCCCTTCGCCGCGCGCTCGGCGGCGATGATGGCGTCGCAATCGGCCAGACTGCCGGTCAGCGGCTTTTCGCAGACCACATGCTTGCCCGCCGCCAGCGCCGCCACGGCTTGCGGGCGGTGCAGCGCGGGGGGCGTGCAGACGTCGATGATGTCGATGGCGGGGTCGGCCAGCAGATCCTCGAAGCGCTGGGTGCGACCGGCGATCGCGAACTCGTCGCCCACCGCCGCCAGCCGCGCCGGGTCTAGGTCGCACAGCGCCGTCACCCGGAAGGCGTCCGCGTTGGGCGCCCAGCCCTCGACGATGTGGCTGCGGCCGATCCCCAGCCCCACCACGGCGACGTTCAGCGGTCTCATGCGGTCTCCTCCGCCAGCGCCTGCGCGCGCAGCACGATCTCCATGGCCATGAAGGCACGGTCCTGCGGCTGCGCGGTCTCGGTGCGGTCGCGGATGTCGGCGACGAAGCGCGGGCCGAAAGGCAGCGCGTCTCCCGAGGCGTCGATGCGCCGCACGCCCGCGCGATCCACCAAGATCAGATGATCGCCCCCGGACCGGCCGTCGAGGTCCACGGTCTTGCGCACCTCGATGGTCCCGGCGTCGCCGGTGAGCATCAGCCGCCCGTCGCCCCAGACCGGCATCCCGTCCGGCGTGTGCCAGTCGACGCGGAACAGGCCCGTCGCGGCGTCGGTCTCCAGGTGGAAGTCGCCCACGTCCTGCAACCCCGGCCGGTCGGGATGGGCGCGGTTGGCGACGCGCGCCGACAGCACCCGCGCGGTCGCGGCGCCGGTGGCCATCAGGAACTGCTCGGCCTGATGGCTGGCGATGTCGGCGATGATGCCGCCATAGCGGGCGCGCTCGAAGAACCAGCCCGGCCGCTCGGCCTTGCGCAGCCGGTGCGGACCGAGGCCTACGACATGGAACACCCGGCCGATCGCCCCGTCCGCCGCCATCTGCAGCGCCCGCACGGTGGCGCGGCTGGAGTGGATCTCGGAATAGAGGATCGCGCAGCGCCGCCCCGTCTCGGCCTGCACGGCGCGCAGCGTGGCCAGTTGCTCCAGCGTCGTGCAGGCGGGCTTGTCCACCAGCACGTCCTTGCCCGCCCACATTGCGTCGACGCAGATCGCGGCGCGGTCGGCGGGCACGGCGGCGCAGGCGATTGCGCGCACGTCCGCCCGCCCCAGCAGCGCCTCGCGCTCGGCGAAACGCGGCGCGTCGGGCCAGCGGGCGGCGAAGGCCGCCGCCAGCGCGTCGTCGGGCTCGAAATAGCCGACCAGCCGCGCGCCGCCCTCCTGCAGGCGCGTCAGTTGCCCGTGGATATGGTCGTGATCCGTGCCGATCACGCCGACGCCGATGGTCATCGCTTCATCCCCGTGGTCGCGACGCCCTTGTCCGGCAGTCGCTGGAAGAACAGGAACACCGCTGCCATGGCGAACAACCCGCCCCAGTCGGAGGTGGTGGCGCTGTCCACGACGGTCCGCAGGCCCCGCTGCGCCGTGCAGGCGCTGATGTCGCTACGGTAGATCGGCGGCGCAAGGAAATCGTCCGGGGTCCGGATGAGGCTGAATCTCGATGCCGCGGAGGAACCGCGCCATCAGGAAGATGAAGAAGTCGTCCGCCGTCGACGAACTCATCGAGCGGCGCCCCCGGTCGGCGGCATGCGACGGCTCAACGCGTGGATCACGGCGCGGCTTCTTCCCTCTGGTTGCGTCCGTCAGGTTCCGACCGGGCGGGAGTCGGCCTCGCCTGCCCAAGGAGCCACGTAACCGCTTGGTTATAGGCTTGCCGAAGGCCATCGGCCTGTCAAGCGTGGCACGGCGCTCGCCAAGCGCCTGTTTATGGCGTCTAATCGCGGATATTCGCGCTGAAGGGATGATCCCCGCCATGCCTGACGACGGGAACCATGCGGTTCAGGTCGCGTCTCGTGACCCCGAGCGCACCCGCGCCGCGATCCTCGCCGCTGCGACCGCGGAGTTCGCCGAAAAAGGCTACGGCGGCGCGCGCGTGGACGCGATCGCGGAGCGCGCCGGGGCGAACAAGCGGATGCTCTACCACTACTTCGGCGCCAAGGAAGACCTGTACCTCGCCGTGCTCGAGACCGCCTACGCCGGCATCCGCGCCGCCGAGCGCGAGCTGCTGCTGGCCGACCGCGACCCGGAGGAAGGGGTGCGCGAACTGGCGCGCTTCACCTGGCGCTATTTCCAGGAGCATCCCGAGTTCCTGAGTCTGCTGAACACCGAAAACCTTCTTGGCGGCAACTATCTGCGGCGTTCGGAGCGGCTGTCGCAGTTGCATTCCTCGCTGATCGGCGAGCTGTCCACCTTGCTGCGGCGCGGGGCCGAAGCCGGCGTGTTCCGCGACGGCGTCGACCCGCTGCATGTCTATCTGACCATCGCGTCGCTCGGGTTCTTCTACCTGTCGAACCGGGCGAC
This sequence comes from Rubrimonas sp., assembly GCA_036735545.1. Classification (GTDB taxonomy): domain Bacteria; phylum Pseudomonadota; class Alphaproteobacteria; order Rhodobacterales; family Rhodobacteraceae; genus Rubrimonas. Next base: position 3,180 of record DAINOD010000114.1, read on the forward strand.
GCTCTCGATCGTGTTCCGCCGCGACCTGAGCCGCGTGGAGGAGATGGCGGTCTGGGAGGCGCATATCGTCCGCACCACGCTGGCGATGCTGCGCCGCTGAACCGCACGAACAGGAGGCGATTGACAGCCGCCGTGCTCGCGGACCAAAATGTAACCGATTGGTTACTCACACGCCGACGGCGAACGCCGCGCCCGTCGCGAAGACATCTCGAACCGGGGGGAGGCGCCCATGGCGCGTATCGGACTCATCATGCACGGCGTCACGGGGCGCATGGGCTACAACCAGCACCTCGTGCGCTCGGTTCTGGCGATCCGCGACCAGGGCGGCCTGCCGCTGTCCAACGGGGACGTCCTCGAGATCGACCCCATCATCGTCGGTCGCGACCGCCAGAAGATCGCCCGCCTCGCCGAGCGCCACCAGATCGCGCGCCACACCGACGACATGGATGCGGCGCTGGCCAACCCCGACGATGCGATCTTCTTCGACGCCGGGTCGACCCAGATGCGCGCAGGCTTCCTCGAGCGCGCGCTGGCCGCCGGCAAGCACGTCTACTGCGAGAAGCCGGTGTCCGACAGTCTCGACGTGGCCCTGCGGCTGGCGCGCACCGCCCGCGACTCGGGACTGAAGCACGGCGTCGTGCAGGACAAGCTGTTCCTGCCGGGGCTGCGCAAGCTCAAGCTGCTGATCGACAGCGGCTTTTTCGGCCGCATCCTGTCGGTCCGGGGCGAGTTCGGCTACTGGGTGTTCGAAGGCGACTGGGGCGTGCCGGCCCAGCGGCCGTCATGGAACTATCGCAAGGGCGACGGCGGCGGCATCATCCTCGACATGCTGTGCCACTGGCGATACGTCCTCGATAACCTGTTCGGCGAGGTGAAGGCGGTCAACTGCCTCGGCGCCACCCACATCCCGACCCGCATCGACGAGAAGGGCCAGCCCTACGTCGCCGACGCCGACGACGCCGCCTATGCGACGTTCGAGCTTGAGGGCGGCGCCATCGCCCAGATCAACAGCTCGTGGTGCGTGCGCGTCCGCCGCGACGATCTGGTGACGTTCCAGGTGGACGGAACCCACGGCTCGGCGGTGGCGGGCCTGACCCGGTGCTGGAGCCAGCACCGCGTCAACACCCCAAAGCCGGTCTGGAACCCGGACCAGCCGCAGACCATGCGCTTCATGGACGACTGGGAGGAAGTGCCGGACACCCAGCCCTTCGACAACGGCTTCAAGGCGCAGTGGGAGATGTTCCTGCGCCATGTCGTCGAGGGCGGCCCCTGGCCCTACGGGCTGGAGGCCGGCGCCAAGGGCGTGCAGCTGGCCGAGCTGGGGCTGAAATCCTGGGCGGAACGGCGCTGGCTCGACGTGCCGAAGCTGGAGTTCTGAGCCATGCGCACCGTAGCACAGCCGCTGATGCTGCCCCTCGGCGCGGCGCTCGCGCCCTTCACCCCCGTCGGAGAGCCGATCCCGCTGGCGCGGCGCACGGCGGCCGACTTCAACCGCGTCGCCTACGCCGCCGCGCATGTGGTCGCCGACCCGCTGGCCGACAACGACCCGTGGCTGACCCCCGCCATCGACTGGGACCGGACGCTGGCCTTCCGCCACCGGCTCTGGGACCTGGGGCTGGGCGTGGCCGAGGCGATGGACACCGCCCAGCGCGGCATGGGCCTTGGCTGGCCCGAGGCGCGCGAACTGATCGCGCGCTCGCTGGCCGAGGCGCGCGGCCGCGACGGCGCCCTGATCGCCTGCGGCGTCGGCACCGACCATATCGCGCCCGGCGTGTCGCTGGACGGCGTGATCGCGGCTTACGAGGAGCAGCTCGAGGCCGTCGAGGCCGAGGGCGGCCGGGTGATCCTGATGGCCAGCCGCGCGCTGGTCGCCGCAGCGAACGGCCCCGACGACTACGCCCGCGTCTATGACCGCATCCTCGGTCAGGCGCGCCAGCCGGTGATCCTGCACTGGCTGGGCGAGATGTTCGACCCGGCGCTGGCGGGCTACTGGGGCCGGGACGGACATGAGGCGGCCATGGACGTCTGCCTCGACGTGATCGCCGCCAACGCCGCGAAGGTGGACGGGATCAAGATATCGCTGCTGTCGGCGGAGAAGGAGATCGCCATGCGCCGCCGCCTGCCCGCGGGCGTGCGGATGTATACCGGCGACGACTTCAACTACGCCGAACTGATCGATGGCGACGCGCAGGGCCATTCCGACGCGCTGCTGGGCATCTTCGACGCCATCGCCCCCGCGGCCTCGGCCGCGCTGGCCGAACTGGGCGCCGGGCGGGCCGCGGCGTTCCACGACCTGCTGGCCCCCACGGTGCCGCTGTCGCGCCACATCTTCCGCGCGCCGACCCGGTTCTACAAGACGGGCGTGGTGTTTCTGGCCTGGTTGAACGGCTTGCAGGATCATTTCCTGATGGTCGGCGGCCAGCAGTCGGCGCGGTCCTTGCAGCACTTCGCCGAACTGTTCCGGCTGGCGGACGCCGCGCGGGCGCTGGACGACCCAGACCGCGCCGCCGACCGGATGCGCCGCTTCATGGCGCTGCACGGCGTCGCATGATGCGCCTGAGCGTCCGCGAGATCGGGCTGTTCCGGCGGCCGGTGACGTTCCGCTTCCCGTTCCGCTTCGGCGCCGCGCGGGTCGAGGCGGCGCCGCAGGCTTTCGTGCGGGCGCGGGTGGCCGACGACAGCGGCCGCGAAAGCGTCGGCTGGGCGGCCGAGATGATGATGCCGCGCTGGTTCGACAAGAACCCCGCGCTGACCGCCGAGCAGAACGTCGCCCAGCTTGGCCGCGCGCTCGCGCTGGGGGCGCAGGCGCTGTCCGCGGCGGGGGCGGGGACGCCCTTCGCCCTCCACCGCGCCGCCGCCGCGCCCCACGCCGCGGCCTGCGCGGCGGAAGGGTTGCCGTCGCTGGTCGCGAGCTACGGTCTGGCGCTGCCGGATCGCGCGATCCTCGATGCGGCGCTGAAGCTGGGCGGGGTGACGGCGGCGGCGGGATTGCGGGCCAACCTGCCGGGCGTCACGGCCGAGGGCCTGGACATCGCCGGATGGCTGTCGGCGCGCGCGCCGGCCCCGTCGATCGGGTTCCGTCATACGGTCGGCCTCGGCGACGCGCTGGGGCCGGGCGATCCGGCCGAGGACGGCCTGCCGCGCGCGCTGCCGGAGGTGATCGCGACCTACGCCCCGCGCTGGTTCAAGCTGAAGCTGTCCGGCGACGCTGGGTCGGACGTGGCGCGGCTGACCGAGATCGCCGCCGTGCTGGACGCGCTGCCCGACTACGCCGTCACGCTGGACGGCAACGAGCAGTTTCCCGACGCGGCGGCCGTGGCGGCGCTGCTGGACGCCATCGACGCCGAGCCGCGCTTGCGCCGACTGCGCGCCGCGACCGCCTATCTGGAGCAACCCATCGCCCGGGCCGAGGCGCTGGCCGCGCCGCTGGGCGCCCTCGCGGCGCGCATCCCCGTCATCATCGACGAAAGCGACGGCGCGGACGACGCCTGGCCGCGGGCGCAGGCGCTCGGCTATGCGGGGGTGTCGGCGAAGTCGTGCAAGGGCCTCTACCGCGCGCTGCTGAACGGCGCGCGCGTCGCCCGGGACGGCGGCTTCATTTCGGCCGAGGACCTGACCACCCAGCCCGGCCTCGCGATCCAGCAGGATCTGGCGCTGGCGGCTTTCATCGGCTGCGCCCACGCCGAGCGCAACGGGCACCATTTCGTGGACGGCATGGACGGCGCGCCCGACGCCGAGCGCGCCGCCTTCGCCGCCGCGCATCCCGACCTCTACGCCGGACCCCGCGCCCGGCTGCGGGTCGAGGGCGGGCGCGTCGCGCTCGGCTCGACCCTCGCCGCCGCCGGCCTCGGGGCCGCGGTCGAACCGGACATCCGCGCCATGGAGGCCATGCCATGACCCCACAGAAACCGTCCATCGAGGGCCTGTCGATCAACCTCGCCACCACCAGGGTCAAGTGGGGCTTCGCCGAGGCGGTGGACGGCTGCCTGCGCCACGGCGTCACCGCCATCGCCCCCTGGCGCGACCAGATCGCCGCCGTCGGGCTGGCCGAGGCTGCGCGCATCGTGCGCGCCAACGGACTGCGGCTGACGGGCCTGTGTCGCGGCGGCTTCTTCCCGGCGGCGGACGCGGCGGGCCGGGACGCCGCGCTCGACGACAACCGCCGCGCGGTGGACGAGGCGGCCGAGCTTGGCGCCGACTGTCTGGTGCTGGTGGTGGGCGGGCTGCCCGGCGGCTCGCGCGACATCGCCGCCGCCCGCGCCATGGTGACCGAGGGCATCGCCGCGCTGCTGCCCCACGCCCGCGCCGCCGGCGTGCCGCTGGCCATCGAGCCGCTGCACCCGATGTACGCCGCCGACCGCGCCTGCGTGAACACGCTGGGTCAGGCGCTGGACATCTGCGAGGCGCTCGGCGAGGGCGTGGGCGTCGCGATCGACGTCTATCACGTCTGGTGGGACCCCGACCTTGCGGCGCAGATCGCCCGGGCGGGTCGCATGGGCGCCATCATGGCGCACCACGTCTGCGACTGGCTGGTCCCCACCGCCGACATGCTGACCGACCGCGGCATGATGGGCGACGGGGTGATCGACCTGCCCGGCATCCGCGCGATGATCGAGGCGGCGGGCTTTCACGGCCCGCAGGAGGTCGAGATCTTCTCCGCCGGCGACTGGTGGACCCGACCCGGCGACGAGGTTCTGACCACCTGCGCCGAGCGCTACCGCACGGTCTGCCAGCCGCTCCCGGCGCCGGCCGCCTGACCACGACCCCGAAGCAAAGCGGGCGCATGAGCGAGCGGGGGCGATACGCCCTGATCGGAGCCGGCGAGCGTGGCGTCGCCATGTGGGGCCGCGGCAGGTAGAGCGTTGGCTGGGGCGGGAGGATTCGAACCTCCGAATGACGGTACCAAAAACCGTTGCCT
>DAINOD010000115.1:0-8032 GCA_036735545.1 Rubrimonas sp.
GACGGCGCCCTCGCGGCGGCGCTGCGACGGGATTTCGGGATCAGCATTGACACGCTCTCGTGGCTGTCGCCGCAATAGGGATCTACGTGCCGATCTCTTCGAAAGTGCAGAACCGTCCGAGGTTTGGGTTCCCGTACCCTATACCCGAAAGTTCGCTATCTCGCCTGAATAATATCATAGAGTTGCGTGCACTGCTGCGCGTTTTTTATCCGGCGGTTTTTCGGTTGCACCAGCCCCTTCCGATGTGGCAGGCGGCGCGCTCGATGTCGAAGGCGCATCATCACCATCTACCCCTTCATTCATCTCTCGCTGCGGCATCTCGGAGGCATCGATCCTGGGGTGTCCTTCGAGAAATGGATGTCGAGGGAAACCGGGGCTAGCGCAGACCCAGGCATCGCCTGTGGGTCGGCAGAAGCATCAGATGCGACGCTTAAACAAACCGTTAATGAGTTGACGCTCCGTAGATCTTGCATCAGGAGGTAGTAGTTTGAATAAGGCGTTGATCAAGAGGCCTTTTACCGCGCCGCGGCCGGGAGCGGCACAATACGCCGTGTGTCTGTGCGCGCGGAAGTTTCACAGACGTTTCGTGCTGCTGCGCAGTGCCTGTCGCAGCATCGGCGTATTAATCAAAACTCGTTCGCACAGGAGAAGACAATGCGCACTGCAGTCCGCCTCACTGCGGCAGCCCTAGCACTGATGGGGGCGATTGTCGCTCCTGCGACTGCCGAGGATCGTCCCCACCTCACCGTCGCCGTCAACACGCTGCCCGGCAGCCTCGAATCGATCGAGGAGCAGGGCAACGTCGCCGTCCGGATCACCTACACGCTATTCGACAGCCTGATCCGGCGCGACTTCCTTTCGGACGGGACCGGCACCTCGTCGGCGCTGGTTCCCGGCCTTGCCGAAAGCTGGGAGCGGGTGGACGATCGCACCATCGACTTCACGCTGCGCGAGGGCGTGAAGTTCCACAACGGCGACGAGCTGACCTCAGACGACGTGGCCTTCAGCCTGGTCCCGGGCCGCGGCCTCGGCCAGGCGCCGATGTTCGGCGAGGCCCGGACCTACATGGACAGCATCAGCCACGTGATCCCGATGGGCCGCTACGGCGTGCGCATCGTGTCCAAGGAACCCGACATCCTGATGGAGCAGCGCATCGCCGGCTATTCATTCTGGATCGTCAACGCCCGCGAATACCTGACCCGCGGCGCCGCCGACTTCGCGCGCATCCCGGTCGGCACTGGCCCATATAAGGTAGAGCAGTGGGCCGATGGCGAGTTCCTGCGCCTCGTCGCCCATGACAACTATTTCGACGGCCGGCCGACCGCCGCCTCGATCACCTATCGCGTGGTGCCGGAAGTGTCGGCACGCATCGCGGGGCTGGTGTCGGGCGAATACGACATCGCGGTGAACATCCCGCCCGACCAGGTGCCGGTGATCCGCGGATACGACGACCTGAAGGTCGAGCGCATCGTGCTCGACAACTCCCACGTCCTGCGGTTCTTTCCCTACGGTCCGCTGGCCGACAAGCGCGTGCGTCAGGCGCTGAGCCTGGGCATCGACCGGGCGCTGCTGCGCGCGGCGCTGTGGGAGGACGCCAACTACACCCCGAACGGCCACCAGCTGCCTTCCTACGACATGTGGATCGAAGACTTCCCCGATTTCGCCTACGATCCGGAGCGGGCGCGGGCGCTGCTGGCCGAAGCCGGCTATGCGGGCGAGGAGATCGTCTATCGCCTGCCGCTGAACTACTACCTGCTGAGCCTGGAGGCGGCGCAGGCGATGCAGCAGATGTGGGCGGCCATCGGGCTGAACGTGAAGCTGGAGCCGGTCGAGAACTTCACCCAGGCCGAGGAGGACGGGGTCCACATCCTGCCCTGGTCCAACACCCACCGCTTCCCCGACCCGCTGGGCAGCTTCGTGCCGCAGTGGGGCCAGACCTCCGGCATCCAGAACAACCGCCGCCGCCCCGAGCGGTCGTGGGCCGCGCCGGCGCGGTTCAACGACCTGCAGCAGACCATCATCACCTCGATGGACTGGGCCGAGCGCAAAGAGGCCTATCGCGAGGCGCTGACGATCTGGAACGACGAGGCGCCGGGGACGATCCTCTACAACCCGCTCGAGACCTACGCGATGAAGAAGTCAGTCAACTGGAAGCCCTACGGTCTCTACTACATGGACTTCCGGCCCTACAACCTGACCTTCGGGCCCGCCACCAACTGACGCCACGCGGCCGGGGGCGACGTCCCCGGCCCTGACCCCGCCGGCGAACGCCATGACCCTGCTCGAGATCGACGACATCGAGGTCGCCATCGACCGCCGCGACGGCGAGGCCGTGCACCCGGTGCGCGGCGTTTCGCTGACGGTGGCGGCGCGCGAGACGGTGGCGCTGGTGGGCGAGTCCGGCTGCGGCAAGTCGATGACCTGCCTCGCCATCGCCGGTCTGCTGCCGCGCCGGGGCCGGATCAGTCGCGGCGCGCTGCGGCTGGAGGGAGTGGACCTGACCGCCCTGCCGCCGCGACAGGCCCGCCGCCTGCGCCGCCGCGCCATGGCCAGCGTGTTCCAGGACGCCACCAACGGGCTGAACCCGGTGCGCAGCATCGGCTGGCAGATCGCCGAGGCGGTGCGCCTGCGCAGCGGCGCGGGCCGCGCCGAGGCCGACGCCGAGGCAGTGCGGCTGCTGGGCCGGGTCGGGCTGCCCGACCCGCAGGCGCGGGCGCGAGAGTATCCGCACCAGTTCTCCGGCGGCATGAACCAGCGGGCGATGATCGCGCTGGCCATCGCCGGCGGGCCCAAGCTGCTGATCGCCGACGAGGCGACGACCGCGCTCGACGTGACCGTGCAGGCGCAGATCCTCGACCTGATCGCCGACCTGCAGGCCGAACTCGGCATGGGGGTGATCTTCGTGACCCACGACCTTGGCGTGGTCGCGCAGATCGCCGACCGGGTGGCGGTGATGTACGCTGGGCGGCTGGTGGAGACCGCGCCGGTGCGCGCGCTTTTCGCCGCGCCGCGCCACCCCTACACCCACGGGCTGCTCGGCGCCCGGCCGCGGGCCGACCGGGTGGGCGAGGCGCTGACGGTGATCGAGGGGCTGGTGCCGGCGCTCGACGCCATGCCGCCGGGCTGCGCCTTCGCGCCGCGCTGCCCGCGCGCCCAGGGGCGCTGCGCCGCCGCGGTTCCGGCCCTGCGCGGCGAGGCGCGCGCGGTCGCCTGCCTCGACCCCCTGCCCGACAGGCGCGCGGCGTGACCGCGCTGCTGCAGGCCGAGGGGCTGATGCGCAGCTACGCCGCGGCGCGCGGCGGCTGGCTGCGCCGGGCGCGGCGTTTCAACGCGGTGGATGGGGTGTCGCTGAGCGTGGCGCGCGGCGAGACGGTCGGGATCGTGGGCGAGTCCGGCTGCGGCAAGTCCACGCTGGCGCGGCTGCTGCTGGGCCTCGACGCGCCCGACGCCGGCCGGGTGCTGATCGGGAACGCCGACATGGCCGCGCAGGACGCCGCCGGCTGGCGCGCCCTGCGCACCCGGCTGCAGCTGGTGTTCCAGGACGCCGGCGGCGCGCTGGACCCCCGCTTGCCGTTGCGCGTGCAGGTGCGCGAGGGGCTCGACATCCACGGCATGTCCGACGCCGCCGCGCGCACCGAGGCGGTGCTGGACGCGGTGCGGCTGGGCGCGCATCTGTGGGACCGCTACCCCCACGAGCTGTCCGGCGGCCAGCTGCAACGCGTAGTGATCGCGCGGGCGCTGGCGGTGGAGCCTGAGCTGCTGGTGCTGGACGAGCCGGTGTCGGCGCTGGACGTGTCGATCCAGGCGCAGATCGTCAACCTGCTGGCGGGGCTGCAGCGGCGGCTGGGGCTGGCCTATGTGTTCGTCAGCCACGACCTGGGCGTGGTGCGCCACGTCGCGGACCGGGTCTATGTCATGTATCTAGGCCGGGTGGTCGAGCACGGGCCGGCCCGCGCGCTGTTCGCCGCCCCCCGCCACCCCTACACCGCCGCGCTGCTGGCCGCCGTGCCCGAGCCCGACCCCGGCCGGCGGCGGCGGCGCGCGCGGCTTACCGGCGAGCCGCCCAGCCCGCAGGACCCGCCCCCGGGCTGCCGCTTCCACCCGCGCTGCCCGCACGCCACGCCCCTGTGCGCCGCGGCGGCGCCGGCGCTGCGCGCGCTGGACGGCGTGGAGGTCGCCTGCCACCACGCCGAGGCCATCGCCGCCGACGTCGCCCGGGCGGTCGCCTGATGCGGTTCCTCGCGATCAAGACCGTGCGCGCGGCCTTCACCCTGTGGCTGGTGATCACCTTCGTCTTCGTGGTGCTGCGCATCTCGGGCGACCCGACCGACATCCTGCTGCCCGACGACGTCAGCGAGCAGGTGCGCGCCTTCTACCGCACCAAGTGGGGCCTCGACGGCACGCTCTGGGAGCAGTACGTCGCCTACTGGCGGGCGCTGGCGACGGGCGATTTCGGCGTCTCGCTGCGCAACGGCCAGCCGGCCTGGGAGCTGGTGGCCGAGCGTGCGCCCAAGACCGCGCTGCTGGGCGCGACGGCCCTGGGCTTCTCGCTGCTGGTCGGCATGCCGCTGGGGGTGCTGGCGGCGGTGTGGCGCGACAGCGGGCTGGACCGCGCGGTGATGACGGTCGCGGTGTTCGGCTTCTCGATGCCGAACTTCTTCCTCGGCATCATCCTGATCCTGATCTTCTCGCTGCAGTTGCGCTGGCTGCCGTCGTCGGGCTCGGACACCTGGGCGCACCTGATCATGCCGGCCTTCACGCTGGGCACGGCCTTCGCGGCGCAGATGGCGCGGTTCACCCGCTCGGCGATGATCGAGGTGCTGAACCGGCCCTACATCCGCACCGCCGCCTCGAAGGGCGCGGGGCCGGGGCGGCGCGTCGGGGCGCATGCGCTGCCCAACGCCGCGGCGCCGGTGATCACCATCATCGGGCTGAAGGTGGGCGAGTTGATCGGCGGCGCGGTCATCACCGAGACGGTCTTCGCCTGGCCAGGGCTGGGGCGGCTGCTGACATTGGCAGTGGCCAACCGGGATCTGGCGGTGGTGCAGACCATCCTGCTGCTGGTGGCGGTGACGATGATCCTCGCCAACCTGATCGTCGACCTGCTGTACGGCTGGCTGGACCCGCGGGTGCGGGTCGGGCGGGCGCAGGGGGCGCGGGCGTGAGCGTCGCGAGCGAACCGGGCCGCGTTCTGGCGCGGCGGTCGCTGGGGCTGGGCCGCGCGCCGGTCGCAGTGCTGCTGGGGGCGGGGTTCCTGGGGCTGATGCTGGTGGTCACGCTGTTCGCGCAGGCGCTGCAGCCGCACGCCTTCGAGGCGATCAGCCTGCTGGACCGCATGAAGCCGCCCTATCCGCTGGAGGGCTATGCGGCCAACCATCTGATGGGCACCGACCGGCTGGGGCGCGACCTGTTCTCGCGGCTGCTGGCGGCGACCCAGACCTCGATCGCGCTGGCGCTGCTGGGCACGATCATCGGCGCGGTGATGGGCACGGGCCTCGGCTTTCTCGCGGCACATTACGGCGGCTGGGTGGACGAGGCGATCTCGGCGCTGGTCGATTTCCAGGCGGCGATGCCGTATTTCATCGTCGCACTGGCGGTGCTGGCCTTCCTCGGCAACGCCATGTGGGTGTTCCTGCTGCTGATGGGCATCTACGGCTGGGAGCGCTATGCGCGCATCACGCGCGGCATGGTGCTGAGCGCGCGCGAGACCGGCTACGCCCAGTCGGTGCGCGCGCTGGGCGGCTCGCCGGGGCGCATCTACGCCCGCCATGTGCTGCCCAACATCATGGGGCCGCTGATCGTGCAGGTCACGATCAACTTCCCCGAGACCATCCTGTTCGAGACCTCGCTGTCGTTTCTCGGCTTGGGCATCCGGCCGCCGCTGACCTCGCTGGGGCAGCTGCTGGGCGACGGGCGGGACTATCTGATTAACGCCTGGTGGCTCGCGGTGATCCCGGGTGTCGTCATCTTCCTCACCACGCTGTCCATGTCGATCGTCGGCGACCATCTGCGCGCCCGGCTCGACCCCTCCCTGCAGGACTGACCGCCATGACCCCCAGCGACGCCCCCGTCATCGACGGCGTGGGCCTAAACCTCACCGGCTTGCCCGACGGCCGGCTCGACCTCTTGCCGGAGAGGCTGGCGCGCTGGAAGGCGCTCGGCTGCACCCATGTCGAGGTAACCGCCCGCCGGCTCGACCTCGTCGTGGGCGGGCGACTGCTGCGTCGGCGCTGCGAGGCGGTGGCGGAGATGTTGGCGGAGGCGGGGCTGAAGGCGGTGCTGCACGCCAACCACGCCATCAACCTGATGGACTCGGTCGAGCCCGACCAGCACGAGGCCGCCGCCGCCGCCAGCATCGAGGCCGCCACCATCTTGGGCGCACATTCCATGGTGCTGCACTCGGGCAAGAGCCCGCGCGCGGTCTGGGCCGGCAGTGCGGACGGCCTGCTGGCCGACGAGCGCGACCGGCTGCGCCGCCTCGGCGACGCGGCCGGGGCGACGGGCGTGCGGCTCGCGGTAGAGAACATGATCGCGCAGGACGAGGCCGGCCTGTTCGGCTACGGCTGCTCGCCGGCGGCGCTAGCGGAGCAGCTTGCGGAGACCGGCCACGAGTGGGTCGGCGCCTGCCTCGACTTCGGGCACGGCTGGCTGTCGGCGACGCGGCTGGGCTTCGACTTTGTCGCCGAGATCGAGGCGCTGTCGCCCTTCGTCTGGCACCTGCACCTGCACGACAACTGCGGCCGCCCCGGCCGCGCCATGAGCGGCGACGCCGGCGACGACGTTGCGCTGGGCTTCGGCGACATGCACGCGCCGATGTTTCTCGGTACGATCCCGTGGGCGGCGCTGCTGCCGCGCATGCGATTCCGCCCGCGCACCTTCGGCGGCATTGAACTCGCCGGTCGCTTCGACGCCGAGGCCGCCACGGTGGTCGCCACCGCGCGCGCCATCGCGGCGCATCTGAACACGGGCGCGCCGCTGGCCGACCCCTATGCGAGGAACTGAGCCATGGGCGTGATCTCGACGGGCTTCAACACCGGACCGGCCGAGGGTTCGGTCGCGCGGCTGGAGGCGATGCTCGCCCATCTGGCGGAGATCGGCTGCGACGGGGCCGAGATCACCGCAGTCGGCCTCGACGCCGTGGTCGCCTGCCGGCTGATCGCGCCGCAGGTCGCGGCGGTGCGCGCCGCCATGGCGCGCTTTCCGCTGGCCTATTCGATGCACGCGCCGATCGGGATCAACCTGATGGACGGCGCCCACCGCGACCTGCACGCCCGCGCGACGGACGCCTCGCTCGCGCTGGCTGCCGAGATCGGCGCCGCGGTGGTGGTGCTGCACCCCGGCCGCTGCGCGCCGCGGGAGTGGGTGGATAGCCGCGAGAGCCTGCTCGCCTTCGAGCGCGACATGCTGAGCGCCGCCGCTGATCGGGCAGAGGCGCTGGGGGTGCGCATCGCTTACGAGAACATCTCGCCAAACCCGCGCGTCATTGAGGGGCTGGAAACGTCCTATTCCCTCGACCCAGCGCAACTCGCCTCTCAGTTGGAGGCGCTAGATCATACGGCGGTGATCGCCTGCCTCGACATCAGTCACGCGATGCAGGGCGCTGAGCTCTGGGGTTTCGACATGTTGGCGGCCTGCGAGCGGCTGAGTCCTCATGTCGGACACATTCATTATTCCGACAGCACTGGTCTGCCCGCCACCATCGCCTCGCGCCACTTGGGCGAGAATAACTACTTCGGGACTGGCGATATGCATGCGCCCCCGGGGTTCGGGTCGGTCAACTTCGACGCACTTGCGGAGGTGCTGCGCGTGCGACCCGACACGAGAATGGTCATAGAGATCAAAAACAACTTCAAGGCCCATAGCGAAGCCTCTACGCTCGCGGCGGCGCAGGCTTTTGGCGCACGCTTAGCCTGAAATTCTTACCGGGACTGACGTCGGCACGGCGCTTGCGTCGGACAGCAGCGCGACCGCGGCCAGTCCGGCGAAGGCGTGGGTGTCGGTGGTCGTCATGGGCTGTGGTTCCCCGCGAAAG
>DAINOD010000116.1:0-7866 GCA_036735545.1 Rubrimonas sp.
AGAAGGGCAGTCCCTCGATATCGCCGACCGTGCCGCCGATCTCGCAGAGCATGAAGTCGACCTCGTCGTCGCCGATGCGCAGGAACTCCTTGATCTCGTTGGTGACGTGGGGAATGACCTGGATGGTCTTGCCGAGGTAGTCGCCCCGGCGCTCCTTCTCCAGCACGTTCGAGTAGATGCGGCCCGCGCTGATGCTGTCGGTCTTTCGCGCGGCGACGCCGGTGAAGCGCTCGTAGTGACCGAGGTCGAGGTCCGTCTCGGCCCCGTCGTCGGTGACGAAGACCTCGCCGTGCTCGAAGGGGCTCATCGTGCCGGGATCGACGTTCAGGTAGGGGTCGAGCTTGCGCAGCCGGACCGTGTAGCCCCGCGCCTGCAGCAGCGCCCCGAGCGCCGCGCCCGCGAGGCCCTTGCCCAGCGAGCTGACCACGCCGCCGGTGATGAAAACGTATCGCGCCACGGAGACCCCGCGAATTGAAAGCGCCGCCGGAGCGTGGCGCATTTAGGTTCACGGGACTTGAGAACTACAAGATTCTGCGCCCCGTGCCAAGCGATCAGCGCGCCTGGCCCGCGCGCCCTACTGCGAGGGCGGTCGCAGCGGCCCTTCCGGCGCGGGCGGGGTCGCCGGGCCGAGGCCGGGCAGCGCGGGCGTGAAATCGAGCCCCGCGGGGGGGGCGCCGACGGGCGTCTCGACGCCGATGACGGCGGAGGCGCCGCGCTGCTGGGCTGCGAGGATGGTCAGGGTCAGCGAGGTCGCGATGAAGGCGATCGCCAGTCCCCAGGTGAGCTTGGTGAGCGCCGTCGCGGCCCCGCGGCTGCTGACGAGCCCGCCGCCGCCGCCGCCGATGCCCAGCGCGCCTCCCTCCGACCGCTGGAGCAGCACCACGATGATCAGGCACATGGCCACGATCAGATGGATGGTGAGGACGACTTGCTCCATGGACCGTTCCTCGGGGCTGCCCGGCTGCAAAGCGTCCGCTTAGCGCCTGTCGCCGCGCCTGTCGAGCCAGCCGCCGCCGGAGCGCGCCCCGCGGGGGCGTTCAGCAGTGGCCGATCCGGCGCAGAAAGTCCGCGATCAGCCGGCCGAGCGCCTCGGGCCGCTCGACGCAGGGGATATGGGCGCAATCCTCGATCACCTCGAACGTCGCGTTGGGGATCAGCGCGGCGGTCGCCTGCACCACCTCGGGCGGCGTCGAGCCGTCCCGCCGCCCCGCCACCGCCAGAACGGGCAGGGCGAGCGAGGGCGCCGCGGCGCGCAGGTCGGCGTCGCGGATGGCGCGGGCGGTCTCGACATAGCCGGCCAGCGGCGTGCGTGTCAGCATGGCGCGCCATGGCGCGAGGCGCGCTCGGTCCGCGCGGAACGGCTCGGTGAACCAGCGGGCCATGATGGCGTCGGCCTGCGCCTCGATCCCGCCGGCCTCGATCGACGCGATGCGCTCGTCCCAGACCTCGGCGGTCCCGATCTTCGCGGCCGTGTCGCACAGCACGAGCGCGCGCGTCAGGTCGGGCCGCGCCGCGGCCAGCGCCTGGGCGATCATCCCCCCGACCGAGAGGCCCACCACGACCGCGCCGTGCAGGCCGAGTCGGTCCATCAGCCCGCCGAGGTCGGCCGCGTGGTCCTCGATGGTCCATGGGCCGGGCGGGCAGTCGCTGAGGCCATGGCCGCGCTTGTCGTAGCGCACGACGCGCAATCCCTCGGGCAGGAAGGGCAGCATCGCCCGCCAGACGCGGAAATCCGTGCCCAGCGAGTTGGAGAACACCACCGCCGGCCCCTTGCGCGGCCCCTCGTCGCGAAAGTGCAGCGCGACGTCGTGGATCACCATGGATTGCATCGCGCGCCCCCTGTTTCCCGAAAGCCTAAGCGGGCCGCGGCGGCGGCGCCAAGGGGCTCACGGTCGCCAGTAGGCAGCGGTGAACAGCACGAAGACGCTGAGCAGCTCCAGCCGACCCACAAGCATGGTGGCCGCCAGCAGCCATTTCGCCTGGTCGGGCAGGTTTGCGAAGTTGCCCGACGGTCCGATCTCGGGCCCGAAGCCCGGGCCGATGTTGGCGAGCGCCGAGGCCGCGCCGGACAGCGCCGTGATCGGATCGAGCCCCATCATCGCCAGCGCCACGGTCACGATCACCAGCGTCAGCCCGAAGAAGTAGAAGAACGAGATGATCGACGACAGCACCGCGTCGTCCACCCGGCGCCCCTCGAAGCGGATGAAGAAGACCCCCGAGGGGGAGTGGATCGACTTCACCTGCGCCCGCACCGCCGAGACCAGCACCTGGAAGCGGAACACCTTGATGGCGCAGGTCGCCGAGCCCGAGCAGCCCCCGATCAAGCCCGCGAAGAACAGCGCCGCCACCGGCAGCGCGCCCCAGGCGCCATAGTCCTCGCTGGCGTAGCCGGTGCCGGTGATGACCGACAGCGCGTTGAAGAGGGTGCGGCGGAACACCTCCTCCGGCGGGCCCTGACCCTGCCACAGCCGCCACGCCGCCACCGCCGCCACGATGGCCGCGACGATTCCGAGGAAGGTGGCGATCTGGGTGTCGCTCAGCATCGCCTCGCGCCCGCCCCGGCCCAGAAGCTGCACGAAGCGCACCAGCGGCAGGCTGGCCAGCGCCATGAACAGGATGGCGACATACTCCGCCTCGGGCCCGAACGCGCCGAAGCTGGCGTCGTGGTTGGCGAAGCCGCCCGTCGCGATGGTGGTCATCGCGTGGGTGATCGCGTCGAAGCCCTCCATCCCCGCCGCGCTGTAGGCGAGCGCGCACAGGATGGTCAGCGCGACGTAGACCCAGCTGACCGATTCCGCGATGGCGCTGGCGCGGGGCAGGATCTTGCCCTGGGTGTCGAAGCTCTCGGACTTGAAGAGCTGCATGCCGCCGACGCCGAGCGAGGGGAAGATCGCCAGCGCCACCACGATGATGCCGATGCCGCCGAACCACTGCATCATGGCCCGCCACAGCAGCACGCCCGGCGGCATGAACTCCAGCCCCGCGAAGACGGTGGCGCCGGTGGTCGTCAGCCCCGACATGGCCTCGAAATAGGCGTCAACGAAGCGCGCGCCGGGCGCGCCGAGCACGAAGGGCAGGGCGCCGAACATCGGCGAGACCACCCAGATCACCGTTGTGATGAAGAAGGCCTCGCGCACGCCGACGCGACGCCCCTCGCGGTCGCCGCAGGCCAGCGCCATGCCGACGCCGACGAAGGAGGTGACGCCGGCCGAGATCAGGAAGGCGGGCCAGTTGCCGGAGCCGTCCAGCGCGTCGACGGCCGCCGGCGCGAGCATGGTGGCGCCGAACAACGCCAGCAGCAGGCCGAGCAGATAGCTGACGGTGCGCAGGTCGACCATGGCGGGGGACGCTTTCCGCAGCGCCCCCCGCTGTCAAGCGCTCAGCTTCCGCGGTTCACAGGGTTGCCGATCATCGTCAGGAACTCCCGCCGCGTGGAGGCGTCCTCGCGGAATACGCCCAGCATGGTCGAGGTGACCATGGAGACGCCGTGCTTGTGCACCCCGCGGGTGCTCATGCACTGGTGCTCGGCCTCCAGCACCACGGCGACGCCCTTGGGCTGCAGCACGCCCTGGATCGCGTTCGCGATCTGGGCGGTCATCTTTTCCTGCACCTGCAGGCGCTTGGCGAAACTGTCCACCACGCGCGCCAGCTTGGAGATGCCGACGACGCGATTGGTGGGCATGTAGCCGACATGGGCCTTGCCGATGATCGGGGCGAGATGATGCTCGCAGTAGCTCTCGAAGCGGATGTCGCGAAGGATGACCATCTCGTCATAGCCCTCGACCTCCTCGAAGACCCGCTGCAGGTCGGCCTCGGGGTCTTCGTCGTAGCCGCGGAACCACTCGCCGTAGGCGCGCGTCACCCGCCCGGGCGTGTCGAGCAGCCCCTCGCGCTCGGGGTCGTCTCCGGCCCAGCGCAGCAGGGTGCGCACGGCGGCCTCGGCCTCCTCGCGCGTCGGCCGCAGCAGCAGCTTTTCCGCCTCGATCGGCAGGCTCGCGTCATGAACGTTCATCGCAGCATCCTTCTCACCTCGCCGGCGACCAGCCGCCGGGCGAGGCGGGCCGTCTGAGTACAACCCGTCACATCGGTTCTAGGCCAGCGCCCGGCCGCGACGAGGGGCCGCGGCGCAAATCGCCCAGGGCGCGGAGCGCTGTTCCCGCCGCGTCGTCCGGGGTAGGAGAAGGGGCGACGGCGGGGGAACGGCGATGCAGGGGCGCACGGTCTTCATCTCGGGCGGCAGCAGGGGCATCGGGCTGGCCATCGCCAGGGCCTGCGCCGCGCGCGGGGCCAATGTGGCCATCGCCGCCAAGACCGAGGCGCCGCACCCGAGGCTGCCCGGCACCATCCACAGCGCGGCGGCGGAGATCGAGGCGGCGGGCGGGCGCGCCCTGCCGCTGCTGTGCGACATCCGCGACGAGGCGGCCGTGGCGGCGGCGGTCGCGCGCGCGGTCGAGACCTTCGGCGGGATAGACGTCGTGGTGAACAACGCCTCCGCCATCGCGCTGACGCCGACGGCCGAGACGCCGGTGAAGCGCTACGACCTGATGACCGGGGTCAACAGCCGCGGGACCTTCGTGGTGACGCAGGCCTGCCTGCCGCATCTGCTGAAGGCGGAGCGGCCGCACATCCTCACGCTGGGCCCGCCGCTGGATTTCTCGGCGAAGTGGTTCGCGCCTCATGCGGCCTACAGCCTCGCGAAATACGGCATGAGCATCCTGACCATGGCCTGGGCGGCGGAGTTCCGCGGCCGCATCGCCGCCAACTGCCTCTGGCCGCGCACCGCCATCGACACCGCGGCGGTGCGCAACGTGCTCGGCGGCGCGGCGATGGCGCGGGGCTGCCGCGTCGACCGCATCGTCGCCGACGCGGCGGTCGCCGTGCTGGCGAAACCGCTCGACTTCAGCGGCTGGTGCCTGCTGGACGATCTGGTGCTGGCGGCCGAGGGCGTGCGCGACTTCGACGCCTACGCCGTCGAGCCCGGCCAGACGCTGGTGGAGGATTTCTTCGTGCCCGCCAGCGCCCCTGCGCCGCAGGAGGCGGACGGCATGGTGGGCTGGCGGGCGCCGGTTCTTTGATTTCGCGTCATCTCGGCCCTTCACGCGGGGCCCATCCTCGGTATAGTGCCGGTCCGCGACGCGGTTGCGCACCTGACGGAGACGACGGCGATGGCCGAGCACCACGCTTCCGCTGACCAACAGCCCCACACGCCAGGCTCGATGGACATCGCCGAGCAGCGGCGGACCTTCGAGGGCTTCATGCGGGTCGCCGCGATCACCATCGTCGCCGTCGTGATGATCCTTCTGCTTCTGACCTTCCGCATCTAGGCCCCATTCCGTCCACGCCCGGGGCGACCCGCGCGCCCACACCGAGAGGAGCGGCATGAAGATCGCAGTGCCGAAGGAGACGCGCGAGAACGAGACGCGCGTCGCCGCGGTCCCCGAGACCGTCAAGAAATTCAAGGCGATGGGCTGTGAGGTCGTCGTGCAGCAGGGCGCGGGCGAGCACGCCTCGATCCCCGACCAGCTGTTCGAGGCGGCCGGCGCGACCATCGCCAAGAGCTTCGCCGCCACGGTCAAGGGCGCCGACGTGGTGCTGAAGATCCAGCGGCCGACCGAGGCCGAGCTCAAGAACCTGAGCGGCGGCCAGAAGCTGTTCTGCACCATGAGCCCCTACAACGAGCGCGCCATCATGGACGGCTGCGCCGAGAAGGGCGTGGACGCCTTCGCCATGGAGTTCATGCCGCGCATCACCCGCGCTCAGAGCATGGACGTCCTGTCGAGCCAGGCGAACCTCGCCGGCTACAAGGCGGTGCTGGAGGCGGCCAACCTCTACGGCCACGGCATGCCGCAGATGATGACCGCCGCCGGCACCGTCGCCCCGGCCAAGGTCTTCATCATGGGTGTGGGCGTCGCCGGCCTGCAGGCCATCGCCACCGCGCGCCGTCTAGGGGCCATCGTCACCGCCACCGACGTGCGGCCGGCGACGGAGGAGCAGGTGGCCTCGCTGGGCGCAAAGTTCATCGCGGTCAAGAACGAGGAGTTCATGAACGCGCAGACCGCCGGCGGCTACGCCAAGGAAATGTCGGACGATTACAAGAAGCAGCAGGCTGAACTCGTCGCCGGCCACATCGCGAGGCAGGACATCGTCATCACCACCGCGCTGATCCCGGGCCGCAAGGCGCCGACCCTCGTCACCAGGGCGATGGTGGATTCGATGAAGCCGGGCTCGATCCTCGTGGACCTCGCGGTCGAACAGGGCGGCAACGTCGAGGGTGCGGAACTCGACAAGGTGGTCGTCACCGAGGGCGGCGTGCGGATCGTCGGCTATCCCAACATGGCCGGCCGTCTCGCGGCTGACGCCTCGGCGCTGTTCGCGCGCAACCACCTCAATTTCCTCACCCCCTTCATCAAGGACGGCGCGCTGGCGCTGGCCGAGGACGACGATCTCGTGAAGGGCATCCGTCTCACCCGCGACGGCGCGGTGGTTCACCCCAACTTCGCAGCCGGGAGCTGACGCATGGCCGACGCGCTCCAGACCCTGACCGCCGCCGCCGAGGCCGCCGCCGCCGCCGCCGAGGCGCTTGCCGAGGCCGCCCGCGGCGTCGCCGCCGAGACCGCGGCCATGGCCGCCGCCCAGGCCGACGCCGCCGCGGAATCCGCCCCTGCCGCCGTGGAGATGGCCGAGGCCGCCGCGCCGCTGGCCGAGGCGATGGGCCACGCCAGCGGCGTGGACCCCTTCGTTTTCCGCCTGGCGATCTTCGTGCTTGCGATCTTCATCGGCTACTACGTCGTCTGGTCGGTGACGCCCGCGCTGCACACGCCGCTGATGAGCGTCACCAACGCGATCTCCTCGGTGATCGTGGTGGGCGCGCTGGTCGCCGTGGGGGCGGACGCCGCCGACGGCGCCACCTCCGCCACCAAGACGTTCGGCTTCATCGCCCTGGTTCTGGCCAGCGTGAACATCTTCGGCGGCTTCATGGTGACGGAACGAATGCTGGGCATGTACAAGCCCAAAGAGAAGAAGTGAGGGTCCGCTAGATGGAGAACTTTGCGGCTCTCGCCTATCTCGTCTCGGGCGTGTTGTTCATCATGGCGCTGCGGGGTCTGAGCCACCCCACGACTTCGCGCCAGGGCAACCGCTACGGCATGATCGGCATGGCGCTCGCCATCGTCACGACGCTCTATGTCGCCGGTCCGTCCGACAGCGGCGCCTTCATGCAGATCGTGGCGGGCCTTGGCATCGGCGGCTTCATCGGCGCCCGCATCGCCAAGCGCGTGGCGATGACGCAGATGCCCCAGCTCGTCGCCGCCTTCCACTCGCTGGTCGGCCTCGCCGCGGTGTTCGTGGCCGCGGCTGCGCTCTATTCGCCGGAAGCCTTCGGCATCGGCAAGCCCGGCGCCGTCTACGCCGCCTCGCTGGTGGAGATGAGTCTTGGCGTCGCCATCGGCGCCGTCACCTTCACCGGCTCGGTGATCGCCTTCGCCAAGCTCGACGGACGCATGTCCGGCGCGCCGATCCTGCTGCCCAACCGGCACCTCATCAACATCGCGCTGGCCGCGGGGCTGGTGTTCATGGTGATGACGTTCATCCAGACGCAGGACACGTTCTGGTTCTGGGCGATCACCTTGGCCGCGCTGGCCCTCGGCGTCACGCTGATCATCCCGATCGGCGGGGCCGACATGCCGGTGGTGGTGTCGATGCTGAACAGCTACTCGGGCTGGGCGGCTGCGGGCATCGGCTTCACGCTGGGCAACGAGGCGCTGATCATCACCGGCTCGCTGGTGGGCTCCTCGGGCGCGATCCTCAGCTATATCATGTGCCACGGCATGAACCGCAGCTTCGTCTCGGTCATCCTCGGCGGCTTCG
>DAINOD010000117.1:0-7745 GCA_036735545.1 Rubrimonas sp.
GTCTGCGTCGGAGTTGCACGCCGATCCGAAACCGAGCGCGGTCTTCTGGTTCAAACATGACGAAACAGGACGGCAGGCTGGCGGCAGAACCGCCGCTGCGCCGCAGTCTCCGGGTGCGACCCGGTTCGAAAGACCTGCTCCCGCGCACTGATCGGCTGCACCCCGAGGGCCATCAGGATATGCTGGGCGACCATGCCCGTGCGCCCTATCCCCGCGGCGCAATGAACGATCAATCGTCGGCCTTGCTCAAGCTCGGCGCATAGACCCGCGATGAAGGCTGCAAAAAGCGCGAGGTCCCGCGGCTGGCCGTAATCGGGGATCGGGTGGTCGTGCACGACGAGAGGCAGAGCGCCGAGCAGGCGCGCCCGGGCGTACTCCGGCGACAGCGCCGCAATCTCGGCGGGCGCGGCAAGGCAGGCGATCCGGTCCGCCCCTATCTGCTCGGCCGTGGCCAGAAAAGCCGCGAGCGTCTCGAACCGCCCGGGCATCGCCGCCAGCCAGACCTGTCCTCGCACATCTTCCGGCAGCGGCAGACAGCGAAGGATGTTCGACATGGGCCTCCCTCGTCGCGAAGGTCGCCTGCTCTGCGGCCTCAGATCAGCCGTCTGCGGATGCGGAAGCTGACGGCGTCGATCACCGCCACCGTGACGAGGATCAGCAGGATGATGAAGGCCACCTGCGGCCAGGCGTTGATCAGGATCCGGTCCATCAGGTAAAGTCCAATGCCGCCCGCGCCGACGACGCCAAGGATCGTCGCCGACCGCACGTTCGATTCGAAGAAGTACAGCGTGTTCGAGAGGAACACCGGCACGACCTGCGGCAGGATCGAGAAGCGGATCACCTGCAGGCGGCCGGCCCCGGTGGCGCGGACGCCCTTGGTCTGTTCGGCGTCGGCGTTCTCGATGGCTTCCGCGTAGAGCTTCGCCAGCACGCCCGCATCGTTCACGGCGATCGCGAGGATCCCGGCGAAAGGTCCGAGGCCGATGACCGACACGAACACGATGGCCCAGATCAGGCTGTCGAGGCCGCGCACCACGTCGAAGCCGCGGCGCGTCAGGAAGCGCAGCGGCCCGAGCGGCATGGTGTTCTTGGCGCCCAGAAAGCCGAGCGGGACGGCAGCGACGGAGGCGGCCAGCGTGCCGATGAAGGCCATGGCGACGGTCTCGGCGATGGCCTTCGCATAGGTCCAGGCCTGGCCGCCGCTGCTGGGGGGCATCATCATCGCGGCCACGCCGCCCAGGCGCGCCAACCCGCGCGACAGGCGTTCCGGCGTGAACCCCAGGACCGCGAGGCCCGCGAAGAACAGCGCGATCAGCGCGGCCCCGCCCGCGAGCCGGGCGAACAGGCGCCAGTCGCGGTCCCGGAACGCGTCGGGACAGGCGGCGCGGGCGGCGGCGATCCGGCTCATGCGGCCGACCTGAGGTTGGCGGCGCCGATCAGGCGGTGGCGCAGGCGTTCCGACGCCATGTCGATCAGGGCCACAGAGACGATCAGCATGATCGCGATGGCGGAAATGTCGGTGTAGGCGAAGCTCTTGATGGAGGTGTAGAGTTCCTGGCCGATCCCGCCCGCGCCGACGAAGCCCAGGACCGACGCTGCGCGCACGTTGATCTCGAAGCGCAGCAGCCCGTAGGACAGGAAGGCCGGGGCCACCTGCGGCAGCGCGCCGTAACGCATGACCTGCGCCCAGGAGGCGCCGGTGGCGCGGACGCCGCGCACGGGATCCGGGTCCGCGTTCTCGGCCACTTCGGAGAACAGCTTGCCGAGCGCCCCCATCGAATGCAGCGCGATGGCCAGCACCCCCGCGAGGGGGCCGATGCCGAAGGCGAACACGAACAGCACGGCGAACACGAGTTCCGGCACGGTGCGCGCGAATTCGAACAGGCGGCGCATCGCCCAGCAGGCCCACGGGGCGGGCGCGAGCGGCCGGGCGGCGACGAAGGCCCCCATCACGGCGAACAGCATGCCGAAGACCGTCGCGTAGAAGGCGATGAGGACCGTCACGCCCAGTTCGCGCAGCCAGATGCCGCCGCGGCGGTACCATCGGGCCAGATCCGCGCCGAGCGTCTCCCACCCGAGGCTGGGGACCATCCGCCCGAAATAGTTGAACAGCCGGTCGGACCGGTCCCAGAGGCGGACCAGATCCACCTCGCCCAGATCTGCCGAGACGAGGGTCGCGACCGTCATGGCGGCCAGGATCAGCGCGGTCCACCCGAGGCGCGCGCGGCGCTGCGCGGCCCAGGCCGCGTGGACCTGCGCCGCGCCGGTCACGCGGCGTCCTCGATGGCCTCGAGATCGGCGGTTCCATAGATCCGTTCGAGGACCTGCGGCGTCAGCCCCTCGGTCGGCCCGTCATAGACGACGCGCCCCGCCGACATCGCGATGCAGCGCCGGCAATAGGCGCGGGCCAGCGCCACGGAATGCAGGTTGATCAGCACGGTGATGCCGTGATCGCGGTTGATGCGCGCCAGCGCCTCCATCACGGCTTCGGAATTTCGCGGATCGAGGCTCGCCACGGGCTCGTCGGCCAGCACGATCCGCGGCTCCTGCACCATCGCGCGGGCGATGGCCACGCGCTGCTGCTGCCCGCCGGACAGTTCGTCGGCGCGCTTCAGCGCATGCGCGCCCATGTCGAGCGCCACCAGGGCCTCGATGGCCGCCGCGCGGTCCTCGTCCGTGAAGATCCCGAACAGCGACGGGATCAGCGGCCGCAGGGCCAACCGCCCGGTCATCACGTTCGTCAGCACCGACAGCCGCGCGACGAGGTTGAAGCGCTGGAACACCATGGCGCAGCGCCGCCGCCACTCGCGCAGGTCGCGCCCGCGCAAGGCCAGCACGTCGCGGCCCTCGCAGGTCATGCGGCCGCCGTCCGGGTCGATCAAGCGGTTGACGACGGTCAGGAGCGTTGATTTCCCCGCCCCAGACCGCCCGATCACCGCGATCATCTCGCCCCGGCCGATGGACAGGCTCACGCCGTCCAGCGCCCGCGCCACGCCGTAGGTCTTGGTGATCCCCTCCAGCCGCAGGAACGGGCCGGAGGGGGCGGAGCCTCCGCCGATCACTTCGTCGCCAGGCGGATCTTGATGAAGTCGATGTAGTCCTCGTGCTTGGCCACGGCGAAGCCGCCGAAGGTGTCCTTGCCGACCTTGGCGAAGGCTTCCGGGTCGGCCCAGGGCATGTTCACGATGCACTGGCGCATGGTCTGCTTCATCGGCTCGGGCAGGTCCTTGGTGGCCACGAACGGGGCGTTCGGCACCAGGTCCGACTCGAAGATGAAGCGGATGTCCTCGAGCTTGATCGTGCCGGCGCCGGCGGCGCGGGTGTGCGCGCCCGAGCGGGGCGAGTAGTACCAGCCGGTCGTGGCGTCGATCGTGCCCTGAACCACCGAAACCATGCCGTTGTCATGGCTGCCGGTCTGCACCAGCGATCCGAAGTGCACGGGTTCGTTGTTGGCGTTGACCATGCCGTTGTCGCGGAAATACTGCATCGGCAGGACGTAGCCGGAGGCCGAACCCGGGGTCGGCCAGCCCAGCGACTTCCCCTTCAGGTCGTCCATGGTCTGATACGGGCTGTCGGCCCGGACGATGATCACCCAGCGGTAGCCGAGCTCGCCGTCCTTCGAGACGTCCATGGCGATGGGTTCCATGTTGCCGCCCGAGATGTCCCAGCCGATGGCGTAGGCCGCGGGACCCGCCCAGTGCAGCTGCACGTCGCCGTTCGCCTGGGCCTCGACGATGGCCGAATAATCCGTGGCGACGCGCATCGTCACCTTCTCGACCTTCATGCAGTCCTGCATGTAGGCGCCGAAATGGTTCCAGCGCTCGATGGCCGTCTCGACGTTCTCGCCGGTGCCGATGCCGATGACGACTTCCGGCCACTTCGAGCGCCAGTCCTCGACCTCGAAGGACTGCGCGAGCGCGAGGGCGGGGGTCACGACGAGGGCGGCGGTCAGGAGCGGGCGCGGCATGGGAACCTCCGGGTTTGCGTTGGCCGCAGGCGTTAACGCGCGTCCGTCACGACCGCATGACCCGGCGATGACGGTTCCGCGACGGCCTCAGGCGGACAGCAGCGCCCGCGCGCGGTCGTGCAGATCGGGGTCGCCGCCGGCGAGCACCTGCGGACCGCTGTCCAGACGCAGAGGCCGCCCCTGCCAGTCGGTTATCCTGCCGCCCGCGCCCTCGATGATCGGGGCGAAGGGGGCCCAGTCGTGCACGGCGAGGCCCGTGTCGAGCGCGAGGTCGATCCGACCCGACGCCAGCAGCCCGTAGGCCATGCACGAGGCCCCCCAGACCCGCCAGGCCGTGGCCGCGCGCAGCGCGTCGAGCGCAGGGCGTTCCGCCGCGTCGAAGAAATCGGGGTTGCTGACCGACATGATGGCGCGGTCGAGGCCGCCGCAGCGGCGCGTCCGGCATTGCGCGACGCTTGCCCCAAGCTCCAGCCGCGTCGGCTGGCCGGCCGCGCCGACCCAGCGATGCCCGGTCGCGTGCATGTCTATCACGCCCAGCACCGGCGCGCCGCCCCGGGCGAGCGCGATCAGCGTCCCGTGCACCGGAACGCCCGCGACGAAGGCCGCCGTGCCGTCGATCGGGTCGAGCACCCAGACATGGTCCGCACCCGGGGCCACGTCCTGCCCTTCCTCGCCGAGGATGCCGTGATGCGGAAATCGGTCCGCGATCATGGCGCGCAGCCGCTCCTCGACGGCGCGGTCGGTCGCCGTCACGAAGCTGCGGTCCGGTTTGGTCTCGGCCAGAGGAATCGCGGCCCGCAGCACGATCGCGCGGGCGGCGGCGGCGAGTTCCAGTGCGAAATCCAGCATGACGGCTCCATTCACCCCGACGAGCATGTCATCCTGCTGCATAGAGCGCGCAGGGGTCCCCCCGGCAGGTCTGTCGTCAACCCGTGACGGACTGCCGCCCGACGGGTCCGGCGATCAGTGACCCGACCCCTGTCGCCGGTGGTGTTCCAAGTCTGGCTTGCAAAGCCCGACAGCCCCGCCTCGTCCATCGTCGGGACCTCCCCGAGCGCCGGCAGCCTCACCGGGGGCCGAGACGCCCAAAGCCTTGGCCGCGCCGCCCTGCGCCTGGCCGATGGCGGTCAAGGAGGGGTCGAAGACGAAGGTCGGGCGCCCGGCGATCAGGTCCGCCATCGCCTCAGGGCTGCGGGGATAGGGGATGTGGACGACGCCCTCCGCGCCGACGCGCTGCAGGCAGAGCGCGCCGGCGGTGTGCGTCGTGGTGCGGGCGGGGCCTGAGCCTTGCTGGAACGCCGCCGGATCGGCTGCGAGCCGCTGAGGCCCACGAGGTCGACGTCCGGCGCACCCACCGGCACGCGCAGCACCATGGGCACCTCGTCGATCATCGCCGCCCCGCGCAGCGTGGTCTCGATGTCCGCAGGCAGCGGCTCGCATAGCGCAATGTCGTGCACGAGCTGCGATGACGACCAGCAGGGTGCGGCCGTCGGGCTCCGCGTTGCTGGCGTCCTCAGCTGCACGCATCCCGGAAGCCGAGCCGTTGTTCTCCACGAGGACCCGCTGGCCCAGAACGGGCTCCAGCGCGTCCACGAGGATGCGCGCCACGACGTCCGCGTTGCCGCCGCCGCCCTGGGCCACGACCAGGCGGATCGGACCGGCGGCCGGCCACGCGCTTGCGCGGGCGAAGCGAGGCAGGCTGGCGACGAAGGGCGCGGCCAGGGCCGAGCCGAGCAAGGTGCGGCGAGCGATCATGGGTGTCCTCAGCGCGATGTGACGGCGGCGTTGGCTTACCAGCGCGCTGGCGGCTTCCCTCTGGCTGCCTAATCTGAGCAAAAGAGTCAAGAAAACGAATCGTGGAGCGCCCATGATGTCCGACGCCCATGCCTTCGCCCCCGCGCGCGCACGGCGAAGCGCGGCCGCCGCGCACCGCGCCGCGCCCGGCCTCGTGCTCTGCGCGCTCGGCCTCGCGACGCTCGGCTTCGGCGCGAGCCAGCCGGCGTGGCTAGGCGCGCAGGTCGGACCAGGGCTGTTCGCGCGACTTCTAGGCCTCGGGATCTCGGCCGCCGGGGCCGCATGGGCGCTGCGCTGCGCGCTGGTCGCCGAGACATCGCCGCGCGGGCGCGCATTCGTTGCGCGGGCGCGGCGGTGGAGCGGGCCAATGCTTCTCGGTGCCGTACTAGCCTTCGCGCTGGTCCTGCCGTCTCTCGGCATCGTCGCTGCGGCGACGCTGGCCGGGGGCGTCGCGGCCGTGGGCGCAGGCGAGCGCCGCGCCGTCTCCCTCGCGATGACAACGGCGGGGCTCGGGGCGCTGGCGGCGGCGATCGGCCTGATGCTGCTGCCGCCTACCGCCCCGCTGTGGCCGCGGCTCTGACGGGGGCGGCGCATGGATCTCACCGCCTTGCTGCACGGTTTCGCGCTCGCGCTCGAACCCCAGAACCTCGCGCTCTGCGCACTCGGCGCGCTGGTGGGCACGCTGATCGGCGTGCTGCCCGGCATTGGCCCCGCGGCGACGCTCGCGCTGCTGCTGCCCTTGACCTTCGCGCTGGAGCCGGCGGGCGCGATCATCATGCTGGCCGCGATTTACTACGGTGCACAGTATGGCGGCTCGACCGCGGCGATCCTGCTCAACGTGCCGGGCGAGTGCTCGGGCGTCGTGACCGCGCTCGACGGGCACAGGATGGCGCTGGCGGGCCGGGCGGGTGCGGCCATCGCCATCGCCGCGCTCGCTTCGCTGTTCGCCGGGCTTGTCACCGCGCTGACGATCGCCGTCGTGGCGGCCCCGGTGTCGCAGCTGACAACGGCGATCGCGCCGGCGGGGCTCGTCGGGCTTATCGCGCTAGGCCTCTTCGCCGCGGCGGTGATCTCGCCGGGCCCTGTTCTCCCGGCGCTCGCGCTGATCATGGCCGGCGCAGCGCTGGGGCTCGTCGGGACAGACCTCGCCGGCGGTCAGCCGCGCTTCACCTTCGGCGTGCCCGAACTGCGCGACGGGATAGGTTTCGTGCCGCTGGTGATGGGGATATTCGGCCTCGCCGAACTGATCCGCACGCTGGAGACAGGTGAGCGGCCGGAAAGGATCTCGCTCGACCGCTGGCCCTGGCCGACGCGCGCGGACCTGCGCGCCGCCGTCGGCCCCACGCTGCGGGGCACTGCGGTCGGGACCGCACTCGGCGTGATCCCCGGCGCGTCCACCCTGCTCGCCTCCCTCGCCGCCCGCGGCCTCGAGGCGGGGTTCCCGCCGCACGACCGACCGCTCGGGCAGGGCTCGGTGGCCGGCGTCGCCGCGCCGGAGGCCGCCAACAACGCTGCGGCCCAGAGCGCGCTGGTGCCGCTGCTCACGCTCGGTCTGCCGGGCAGCCCGGTCATGGCGGTGCTCGCCGGCGCGCTGATGATCCATGCCATCATGCCCGGCCCCGCCTTCATCGCGCAAAACCCCGACCTTTTCGCCGCGCTTGTGGCGAGCCTCGTGATCGGCAACGTGATCCTCGTCGTCCTCAACCTGCCCTTCGCCGGCGTCTGGGCCTCGCTGCTTCGCATCCCCTTCCGCCGGCTCGTCCCGCTGATCGTCGTGATCAGCCTGATCGGCGTGCATTCGGTGCACAACTCGCTGTTCGACGTCTGGCTGATGCTGGGCTTCGGCGCCTTCGGCTGGTTTCTGCTGCGCCTCCGGCTCGAGCCCACGCCACTGGTGCTCGGCTTCATCCTCGGGCCCGCCCTCGAGGAGCATCTGCGCCGCACGCTGTTGTTCTCGCGAGGCGACCCGAGCGTCCTGCTGACC
>DAINOD010000118.1:0-7711 GCA_036735545.1 Rubrimonas sp.
CGGGAGGGGCGCGCCAGTCCACGAGGGGCCTCAATGACGTTGGTCGCATGTGATCGCGAGAGTTGTCCGCGCGAGGCCCTGCGGCTTCATGGCCCCAGTCCCGCGACGGGCGTCACGGTGATGCGCCCGTCCTCGTCGCGGCCTATCCGCGCTGCGACGCGATACACGCGCGCGAGCCGCTCGGGCGTCAGCACGGCCTCGGGCGCCCCGGCGGCGTCGATGCGGCCATCGCACAGGCACACCATCGCATCGGCGAAGCGGGCGGCGAGCGTAAGGTCATGCATCGCGGCGACGGCGACGCCGCCCGTCTCGGCGCACCAGTCGCGGGCGGCCTGCATCACGATCAGGCTCCAGCGCAGGTCCAACGCCGCGGTCGGTTCGTCCAGCAGCAGCACCGCCGGATCACGGAACAGGGCCTGTGCGAGGAAAACCAGTTGGCGCTGGCCGCCGCTGACCTCGTCGAGAGTCCGATAATGCAGCGCGCCGAGCCCGAAACGCGCGAGCATCGCCGCCGCCGCGGCCGCCAGCCCGAGCGGCGCGCGCAGGCCTAACGCGCCGAGGCGGCCCAGCATCACGGTCTCAATCAGCGTCAGGCCGGCAGGCGGCCCGCCATCCTGCGGCATGTAAGCGACGGGGCCAGGCAGCCGCGCCGCGCCCGAAGCCGGAACCAGTCCGGCGATCGCCTGCAGAAGCGTCGATTTGCCGGCGCCGTTCGGGCCGATCAGCGCCGTCAGCCCCGGCGCGAGCGTCAGGTCGACCGGCGCCAGCGTCAGCGTCCCGCCGCGGCGAACCGACAGCGCCTTGATCTCCACGCTCACCAGAACCGCCTCCGCCCCTTCAGGATCAGCGCGAACAGGAAGGGCACGCCGATCAGCGCGGTGACGATGCCGATGGGCACGACCCCGCCGGGCGACACCGCCTTGGACAGGATCGAGGCGCCGCAGACGATCAGCGCGCCGGCCAGCGCCGAGCCGGGAACGAGGAACCGGTGATCTTCGCCCACCAACGCCCGCGCCAGATGCGGCGCGACGAGGCCCACGAAGCCGATCACGCCGACGAAGGCGACCGCCCCGGCCGCCAGCGCCGAGGTGATGGCGAAGGCGCGGCGCCGCAGGCGTTCGGGCTCGACGCCGACGGCCGCGGCGCGCGCGTCGCCCAGCCGCAGCGCCGTCAGCCGCCACAGGTCGGGGACGAGCGCGGCCAGCCCCGCCAGCAGCGCCGCCCACGTCACCGCCGCCGCCGTCCATCCGGCCTTCAGCAGCGAGCCGAACAGCCAGAACACGATGCTCTGCAGCACCTCGGGCGAGGCCAGGTATTGCGCCGCCGACTGCAGCGCCTGGAACAGGAACAGCGTGGCGACGCCCGCCAGCACCATGGTCTCGGGACTCATGCCCCGAAGCCGCGACAGTCCCCAGACGATCGCCGAGGCGCAGAGCGCGCCGGCGAAGGCCGCCAGCGGGACAGTGGCAAAGGGCAGGAGGGGCAGCGCCGCCCCGGTCAGGATCGCCAGCGATGCGCCGAAGCCCGCCGCGGCCGACACGCCCAGCGTGAAGGGGCTGGCGAGCGGGTTGCCGAGGATGGTCTGCATCACTGCGCCGGCGACGCCGAGGCAGCCGCCGACCGCCAGCGCGGTCAGCGTCATCGGCAGGCGGATGTCGCGCACGATCACCGCGTTCATCGCGCTGGTGGTCTCGGGCGCGAACAGGCCCCGCGCGACCGTGACCGGCGACAGGAAGGCCGGGCCGGTCAGCAGGTCGAGCAGCGCGGTCAGCGCGACTAGGCCCGCGCCGAGGGCGAGGGCCCGCGCGCGGCGGCGCGACAGGGCGGCGTAGGTGTCGCTCACGGCGGGAGGCGGGGGGCGCGCGAACGGTCCGCGCGCGCCCCTGTCCGGTCAGTCGAGCCGCACGAAGTAGGTCCCGCTGAACGGGATCGGCATCCAGCGGGCGAAGAACCGGTCGAGGTTGGCCTGCGGGTCGACGTCTGCGAACGCCTCGGGGTGCAGCGCCTTCGCGACATACTGCAGGAACACGTAGTCGTAGAGCGTGCGCGCGCCGCCGTGATAGATCGCGTGCACCTCGCCGGTCCGCACCGCGTTCAGGTCCGACCAGCCGGGCCGGCCGACATAGGGACGCATCCGCTCGCGCGTCAGCGCAGGGTCGATCCCGGGGCCCATCAGCACCGCCTGCTCGCGGCCGACCCAGTCGGCGCCGGCCAGCAGCACCATGTCGGGGTTCGAGGCCAGCACGTGCTCGGGGCTGAGCGGCCCCCAGTTCGAGATCTGGCCCTCGGCGATGTTCTCGCCGCCCGCCAGCCCGATCACGCCGCCCCACATGCCGCCGGCGTAGGAGTTGCCGACTTCGGCCGCGCCCTTCTGGCCCAGTTCGACATAGACCTTCCTGCGCGGTCCCCCGGCCCCGGTGACGCGCGACAGCACGGCGGCGACGGCCGCGGCGTATTCGTCGGCCAGCGCCTTAGCGCGATCCTCTGTCCCGAGCGCCGCGCCGAGCGCGAGGGTCGAGGCGACGTGGCGCTCGACGGTCTGGGCGTTGTAGTCGAGCACCAGGATCGGCACGCCAGCGGCCTCCATCCGCGCGGCGGTCTCGCCGAGCGCGCTGTATTGCCAGGCGGCGAGAATGGCGAGGTCGGGCCGCGCGGCGAGCGCCGCCTCGAGGCTGAAGGTGCCGCCTTCCACGTCGCCCACATCGACCAGCGTCTCGATGCGCGGGTCGCGCGCGACGTAGGCGTCCCATTGCAGCTTGCGCCAACCCTCCCAGTTGGGACGCGAGATGGCGACGACGCGGCCATAGGCGTCCGGGCCGCCGACGGCGTAGAAGTCCTCGAAGTAGAAGCCGACGAGGATCCGCTGGGGATCGTCCGGCACGGTCACGGTGCGGCCGAGCACGTCGGTGATCTCAGCGGCGGGCGCGGCGAGGGAGGTCAGGGCGGCCGCGACGGCGCCCAGAAGGGTTCTGCGAAGGGTCATGGTCTCTCTCGTCTGAACAGGCGCAGGAGCGCGCGCCCGGCAGGGTCGCGCGACGGGTCATGCGGAGGATCAGACGGTGGGCGGCGCCCTTGGCGTCGCGGCGGCGAGCGCGCCCAACTGGCGCAGCAGCTGGTGCGCCCGGCCGAGATCGGCGGCGACGGCGAGCGCCGCGGCCGAGCAGGCGCCGTCGGGCGGTGGGGCCTCGGGCATGGCCGCGGCGCCCTTGCACCACTGGCAGTCCGGGACCGCCGAACCGCGGCCGGTGCCGTCGCTGAGCGGAACCACCTTCAGTCCTTGCTCGGTGCAGATGACGGTCATCGGCGTCAGCGGCGAGATCGACGCGGGATCGAGCGGCGCCGCCAGAGCACCGGTCATGTTGAACTGCGCCAGCAGCCATAGGACCGCCGACGGCAGGATCAACCATCGATGCAGGCGCAGACGTCGCATGAGTGTGGCGCTCCCTGAATTCGTCCCTAGCAGCGACGAACGCGACCGCCAAGCGCCGCAGTCTCGGCGCGGATGCGCGCGATGTCGCGCCCCGCGGCCTGCGGAGGGCGCGCCCTGCCGCGTGGACTTCCATCGCGCGGCGCGTATGTTACCGGTATGACTGCGCGCCTCAGACCTTGGACCACCATCGCCGCCGCGGCGCTGTTCGCGCTGTCGGCGGCGCTGCTCGGCTTCGGCCATGCGCCGGTCGCCGCGGCCGGTCCGGTGGTGCTCGGCCCCGACGGCGCGCCGGCGGTCCTGTGTCTCGCGTCCGCGCAGGATGAGGCGCCGGCTGTGCATGACGCCCGCTGCGACGCGTGCACGCTGGTCGCAGCCGCAGCGCCGCCGCCTCCTGTCGTCATGCTGCTTGCCCCGCCGCGCGTCGAGGCCCAGCGGCCGGCGCAAGGCCCACCCGCGATCCCTTCGGCCCTGTGGCGGCCCGCCGCGGCCCGCGCGCCGCCCGTCGCTCTCGCCTGATCGCCCGCGCCCCGGTGGCGCGATGCCTGCGCGCGGCCTCGCCGCCGCGCGCCCGATCCGTCGAGAGAGGAGATTCCCATGACCATCCGCACCGCCGCCTTTGGCGCGGCCCTTCTCGCCGCCGCCGCGGCGCCCGCCTTCGCCGAGCAGCCGGTCGAGATCCGCTTCGCCGGGACCTTCGCCGGCGCGCCCTTCTCCTGCGCGACCGCCTACGAGGGCGTGGGCATCGGCGGCTCGACCGTCGAGGTCGCCGACTTCCGCCTGTTCGTCTCCAACCTCCGCCTGATCGCCGCGGACGGGATCGAGGCGCCGCTGGCGCTCGACCAGGACGGCGTCTGGCAGCTTGGCGACGTGGCGCTCATCGACTTCGAGGACAGCTCGGGGTCCTGCGTCAACGGCACGGCGCCGACGAACGCGACGATCCGCGGCCGCGCGCCCGCAGGCGTCTGGACCGGCCTCGCCTTCGATATCGGCGTGCCCTTCGCGGCTAACCACGGCGACCCGACCCTGCAGGGCGCGCCGCTGAACGTGACGGCGATGTTCTGGAACTGGCAGGGCGGCTACAAGTTCGTGAAGGTCGATCTCGCCACCGCCGGCCAGCCGCTCGCGGCGATGCAGACCGCGAGCGATCACGCCGGCGGCGGCGCGTCCGACAAGGCGCGCGGCTGGTCGCTGCACCTGGGCTCGACCGGCTGTGCGGCGG
The DNA here is from genome assembly GCA_036735545.1 of Rubrimonas sp. Classification (GTDB taxonomy): domain Bacteria; phylum Pseudomonadota; class Alphaproteobacteria; order Rhodobacterales; family Rhodobacteraceae; genus Rubrimonas. The sequence goes on from DAINOD010000118.1 coordinate 4,650, forward strand.
CGTCGAAGACGACGGCGCCGACAGCGGAGTGCGCCAACCCCAACCGCATGGCCGTGCGCTTCGACGCCTTCGATCCGACGACGAACGTGGTGGTGATCGACCCGGCGGTCGTGCTGGCCGGGGCCGATGTGGACGCGAACGCCCCCGAGACCTCGCCCGGCTGCATGTCGTTCCCCGGCGACGCGGACTGTCTGCCGGTGATGACGCGCCTCGGGCTGGCCTATGACGGCGTGGCGGCCGGCCCGCAGCAGCTGGCGACGATGCGCTGATGCGCCACCGCCTCGCGGCCCTGCTGGCCCCGGCGCTGATCGCGGCGGGGCCGGCCCTCGCGTGGAGCTGGGACATCCCCGCCTGGCTGCCGCCGCCCGCGGTTCCCGCAGACAACCCGATGACCGCCGCGAAGGTCGAGCTTGGCCGGCGGCTGTTCTACGACGCGCGGCTGTCCGTGGACGGGACCGTGGCCTGCGCCAGTTGCCACGCGCAGGAACGCGGCTTCACCGACGGTCGGGTGACCGGCGAGGGCGTCGGCGGCGCGCAGGGCCGGCGCAATGCCATGGCGCTGGGCAACGCCGCCTACATGCCGACGCTGGGCTGGGCGAACCCCACGACGACCAGCCTCGAGCGGCACGCGCTGATCCCGATCTTCGGCGAGGCGCCGGTCGAGATGGGCATGGCCGGGCGCGAGGCGGCGCTGTTCGCGCGGCTCGCCGCCGACCCGTGGTATGCGGACGCCTTCCCGGCGGCCTTTCCCGACCGCGACCCGGCCGTCTCGCTCTACACCGTCACCCGCGCGCTGGCGGCGTTCCAGCGCACGCTGATCACCGCCGACAGCCCCTACGACCGCTGGAAGTACGCTGGCGACGAGGGCGCCGTGGCCGAGGCCGCAAAGCGCGGCGAGGCGCTGTTCTTCTCGCATCGCTTCGAGTGTTACCACTGCCATGGCGGCTTCGCCTTCTCGGACAACCTCGTCACCGCGCGCAGCGCCTATCCCGAGAGCGCCTTCCACAACACCGGGCTCTACAATCTCGGGCCGGACGGCGCCTATCCGCCGGGCGGCGAAGGGCTGTGGGACCACACGTTCCGCGCCGCCGACATGGGCCGCTTCCGCACGCCCTCACTGCGCAACATCGCGGTGACCGCGCCCTACATGCACGACGGCTCGGTCGCGACGCTGCGGGACGCGATCCGCCACTACGCCGCCGGCGGAAGGACCCTTTCGGACGGTCCCCACGCCGGGCGCGGCCGCGACAACCCGTGGAAAGACCCCCTGCTGGTGGGCTTCGACGCGACCGAGGCCGAGATCGACGACCTCATCGCTTTTCTCGAAAGCCTTACTGACCGGACCTTCCTGACAAACCCCGCCTTCGCCGACCCCTGGCCGGCGGACCATCCGGCCGCCAGCGCACGACGCCTGCCGGCCTCCCTTGACCTGAAGGACGACGCCTCATGATCCGTTCCCTGCTCACCGCGGCCCTGATCGCCGCGGCGCCGCTCGCGGTTGCCCACGAGTTCCGGCTCGGCGACCTGCGCATCGATCATCCCTTCAGCCACCCCAGCGTGGGCGCGACCGGCGCGGGCTACATGACGCTGGTCAACGAGGGGGCCGCGCCCGTCGCCCTGATCGGCGCGCGCGCCGACGCGGCCGCGAAGGTCGAGCTCCACACCACCGAGGTGGACGCGCAGGGCGTGGCCCGCATGATCGAGCAGACCCGCATCGAGATCGCGCCGGGCGAGACGGTGAGCTTCGCGCCGGGCGGCCTGCACGTGATGTTCATGGGCCTGCCCGCGCCGCTGAAGCTCGGCGACAAGGTCGAGGCCGAACTGGTGTTCGACCAGGGCGTGGTCCCCGTCGAGTTCTGGGTCGAGGAGCGCAAGCCCGGCGAGGCGGCCCATGACCACCATGGCCACGGCGCGGGCCATGGACCTAGCGACTGATCGAGACTGGCTCGCCTTCGACCCATTTGCAACGCCTGACGAGCCGAGGAGCCCCCATCAATGCAGACCCAACCCCTGCTGCTGATCGCCGCCCTGGCGGCTACGCCCGCCGCCGCGCAGTTCACCGGCCCCTCGGCGCGCGGCGCCGAGACGACGGTCGAAGCCGCCCGCGGCGCGCGCGTGGACAGCTACGTCACCGTCACCGGCCGGATCGTCTCGCACCTGCGCGAGGACTACTACCTCTTCCGCGACGCCACCGGCGAGATCCGCGTCGAGATCGAGGATCGCGTCTGGGCCGGTCGGCCCGTCAGCGCCGAGACCGACGTGCGCCTGCGTGCCGAGGTCGACCGCAACGCAGCCGGCACGGTGTATCTCTGGGTCCAGTCGCTGGACGTTCTTGAGCGCTGAGGAGGCGAGACGCGCCATGATCCGTTGGAAATCCGCTGTTCTCGCCCTTGCGCTGTGGCCCGCCGCGGCCTTTGGCTGGGACCTCGACCGCGCCGCCTCGTCGCTGAGCGTCGTGTCGGTCAAGAAGGGCGACATCGAGGAGACGCACCGCTTCACGGACCTTTCCGGCCTCGTCGGCGACAACGGAATGGCGATGGTGGCCGTCAGCCTCGGCTCGATCGACACGGGGATCGACATCCGCGACGAGCGCATGCGCACGATGCTGTTCGACCTCGCATCCCATCCGTTCGCCCTCGTCTCGACGCGCGTCGATCTGCGGGCGCTGGAGACGACGTCAGTCGGCGGAAAGGCCGAGGTCGTCGCTCTCCTGCTGATCGAGGCCAATGGCGGACGCATCGAGACCGAGGCGACGCTGATCGTCGAGCGGCTCGGGCCGGACAGCGCCGCGATCAGGACGGCCGAGCCGATCGCGGTCGATGCGCTGGCCCTCGGCTTCGGTCCAGGCATCGAGGCGCTGCGCGAGATCGCCGGGCTCGACGCCATCGCGCCCACGGTCCCCGTATCGGCGTCGCTGGTCTTCACCCGATGAGGATCTTGGCCTAGCCGCCGGGATGTCCCCGACTGGCCGGAAATTTCCAGTGGTGGTCGCGCGCGGACCGGCCGGAACCGTTAAGATTTTTCGACGCGGGCCGCGTCGGAACGGGCGCCCGGGGCGCTGT
>DAINOD010000119.1:0-7669 GCA_036735545.1 Rubrimonas sp.
CCACGCCGCCGTCGCGGTGGAAAAGACGAAAGAGGGTTGACCGCGACACGCCCGCCAGCTCCGCGATGCGCTCTGCGTCGAGCCGGGCGGATGCGATGTTGCGACGGATGACCCGTTCGACCGCCGCCCGCGCAACCTGCGAGCGATCCTTCGCGGCGACGAGCCGGGGCGCAGCCTCGGTCAAAAGGCATCCCGCGATCATCGCCCGGCTGGTCTGCGCCAGCATCTGCTCCTCTTCGGGGGCCGCGTCGGGCAGCCGATGCGCCAGCGCGAGGAGGTAGTCCGCGAGCAGCGTCGCGCCGGTGCCGCCGACCGCACCAACGCCGAGCGCCGCAAGTCCCGCGCAGAGTTGCGGATCCGCGCTGGGCGAAATGTTGATCGAGACCCACTCCGCCGCGGTCCATTCGTCCGAAAAGGGGGTGCTCAAGTTCTCGATCACGATTCCGCCCAGAACCGACCCATAGGTCGCTCCGCCGGCGAAGCTATGCGAACGACCGGATTTCATCAGCCGGATGATGACAGTCTCGAGGCCGTCACGCGTCGCCTGCGCCCGTGTTCTGGTCATCCGCATACGGGGCGTGCTGTTGCTGGTGAACAGCATCGCGCCGAGTCTCCAGGACTCGCTGCGGGCTTCGAACCGTTCGCGATGGGGCTTGTCGAGATCGAAATCGTTGATGCCGTCGACGTAGGCGCGCAGTTGATCGAAGCGCTCCTCCATCGGCATGCCCTCGGTCGTGAAGACGAAGGAATTGAGCCGCGGCCGTCGCGATGCTTCGTTCGGCATTCTCGCCACGCCATCCGGGGCCATCACGCGCATTCCCTTCGCCGCGACCGCCCAGGCAGCCGCCCCGGACCGGCTTGCGTCGGTCATCGACACCTGCTGGCGCGACGCAAGAGCCACCGCTTTGCGTGGCGGGTCAAGGCGCTTCCCGGCTGGCCCCGCGATGTCGTCGTCCGTCACGGCCGGACGAAGGCTTTGGCGGCGCATCTGCAGCCGGGAAACAGCAGAACCGGCGGCGTTGCGGCGAACGAGCATCCGACGCGACGACGGCCATTCTCGCGCCGGAGAAAGTTCTTCGGCGCGACCTGCGCCGGCATGGGAAAGAGTGAGCCCGGCCGATGTCAGGCGGTCGGCCTCGTTCTGGCGTTGCCTGCCGGGTCGAATGCGCGACCGGCGGGCTGGTCCGCTTTCCGTCAGTCGCCGTGGCGCGGCAGGCCGCGGGCCTGGTGAGGGCGGGCCACGTCGGCGAGGCTGACCTCCAGCGCCTCGACCGCCAGCGCGACGTCGCCGCCGCCGGCCAGCGTCAGGCGCAGCGTTCCGACCCCGTCCTCGCCCGGCTCGAAGGCGAGCGACAGCACGGCGAAGGCGGCCGCCGGGTCGCCGAGGTCGAGGCCACGGGCGCGCACGGACAGCACGTTCTCCACCACCAGCGTCGCGCGCACGCGCTCGTAGGGGCGGCCGGCGCGCCGGGCGGCGCCGGCGTCCTCCCAGCGAAAGCGGCTCAGCAACAGCGCCCAGCGCCGCCGCTTCGGCAGCCAGGCGGCGTCGCCCACCGTGGCCACCGCGTCCTGCAGCAGGGCGGAGAGCACGGGCACGTCCTCGGCGCTGTCGGCGCGCAGGCGAAGGGGGGTCTCCGCGTCCTCGAAACGGGCGTCGTTCATGGCTGCTGGTCCATCGGGCGCGTCAGTCGCGCAGGCGGGCGATGCGCGCGCCGCAGGCGGCGAGCTTCTCCTCGACCCGTTCGTAGCCGCGGTCGAGATGATAGACACGGCTGATCACCGTCTCCCCCTCGGCCGCCAGCGCGGCGAGGATCAGCCCCGCCGAGGCGCGCAGGTCCGACGCCATCACCGGCGCCCCGCGCAGCCGCCGGGGCCCGCGCACCCGCGCCTCGCCGCCATGGACCGCGACGTCGGCCCCCATGCGCGTCAGTTCGGGGACATGCATGAAGCGATTCTCGAAGATGGTCTCGGCGATCACGCTCTCGCCCTCGGCCTGGGTCAGCAGCGACATCATCTGCGCCTGCAGGTCGGTGGGAAAGCCCGGATAGGGCGCCGTCTCCACGCGCATCGGCCGGATCACGCCGTTGCGCCGCGACACGCGCAGCCCGCGGTCCGTGTCCTGCACCGCGACGTCGGCCTGCTCCAAAGCGTCGATCAGCGCGCCAACCAGCGCGCGGTCGCCGCCGATCAGTTCGACCTCGCCGCCGGCGATGGCCGGGGCGAGCATGTAGGTGCCCATCTCGATGCGGTCGGGAATGACGCGGTGCGTCGCCCCGTGCAGCCGCGCGACCCCGCGGATCGTGATCTCCCCGGTCCCGTCGCCGGCGATGTCCGCGCCCATGGCGCGCAGGCAGCGGGCGAGGTCTAAGATCTCTGGCTCGCGCGCGGCGTTGCTCAGCCGGGTGGTCCCCTGCGCGAGCGCGGCGGCCATCATCAGGTTCTCGGTCGCGCCGACGGAGACGAAGGGGAAGGCGACGTCCGCGCCCTTCAGCCCGCCGCGCGCCTCGGCGTGGACATAGCCCTCGCGCAGCTCCAGCGTCGCGCCCATCTTCTCGAGGCCCGACAGGTGCAGGTCCACCGGGCGCGCGCCGATGGCGCAGCCGCCGGGCAGCGAGACGACCGCCTCGCCCTCCCGCGCCAGCATCGGGCCCAGCACCAGGATCGAGGCGCGCATCTTGCGCACGATGTCGTAGTGGGCGACGCGGCTGGTCAGCCGCTCGGCGGCGATGGCGATGGCGCGCCCCTCGCGCAACAGCGCCACCTCGCAGCCGAGGCTTTCCAGCAGCTGGCGCATCGTGGTGATGTCGGCGAGGCGCGGCGCGTTGGTCAGCGTCAGCGGCTCGTCGGTCAGCAGGGCGGCTGGCATCAGCGCGAGACAGGCGTTCTTGGCCCCGCCGACGGCGATCTCGCCATGGAGCGGCGCGCCCCCCGTGACGGCGATGCGATCCATTCAGTCTCCCCCGTCGCCGTCGCCGGCCTCGCCCGCCGGCGCGCGTTCCGGCGCGCTGCGCGCGGCGGCCTTGCGTCGGCGCAGGTTCTCGCGCAGCGCCTGGGCCAGACGATGGCGGCGGTCGGAGTCTTTCGCGGCGGGAGGCGGGGCTTCGCTTTCGGCCATGCCGGCATGCCTAGCGCGGGTCGCGCCACGGGTCCAGAGCGCCCCGGGCCGGCCCGGTCGGCGCCCCTTGCTTTCCGTGGCGCAGGGGCTTAACCCCCCGCCCACGGGCGCTGCCGTAGCTCAGTGGTAGAGCACTCCCTTGGTAAGGGAGAGGTCGACAGTTCAATCCTGTCCGGCAGCACCAGTTCACGATATTCCGGTTTGATTGCGCGCCGGCCGTGCTACCTTTCCAGTTGTTGCCAACGGAAATGGAGATCGCACAATGAAGACCTTCGTGATCGCGCTGGCCGCCGTGGCCTTCGCAGGCGCCGCCTCGGCCCAGTGCTACGGCTCCACCACCGCCCAGACTCCGATCGTCACCGCCCCCTCGGTCGGGAGCTGAGCCTTCACGGGCGGCGGTCGCCGCCGCCCGCACCGGCCGTCGCCCGGTGATAGAGGTGCGTCGCCGCGGCGACGCCGAGCATCGGGGCCATGAGGCCGGCCAGCGGCACGAGCATCAGCGCCGCGACGCCGCATCCCATCGACCACGCCGACAGCCGCCAGCGCCGCCGCAGGAGCGCGGCCTCTGCGGCGCCCATGCGCCTCAGGGCGACCAGTTCGAGATACTCGCGCCCGAGCAGCCAGCCGTTCAGGGCGATGAAGGCGAAAGGCGCGAGCGGGGTCGCGACGATCCACACCACCACCCCGAGCAGGTTCAGCGCGATCGTCCAGAGCAGCAGCCGCCCCGCGGCCAGCAACTGCGCGCCGAGCGGGGCGGGCGTCGCGGGCGGCAGGGCCGGGTAGTCGCGCGCCTCCACCGCTTCGGCCACCGCGTCGAGCATCAGCCCGACAAATGCCGCCGCGACCGCCGGCATCAGCAGGGCGCCGCCCACCACCGCGCCGATCGCCCAGGCCGCCCCGATCCAGGCTCCCGCCAGCGCGACCTCTCCCAGCAACGGCAGGCTGAAGCGCAGATCGGCGCCGACGCCCAGCGCCCAGCCCGCCGCAAGGAAGGCCGCCCCGAGCAGAAGGACGGTCAGCAGGCCCGCGCGAAGCGCGATCCCCCAGAGGCGGGGGTCGCGAAGATCGCCAACGGCGCGGGCGAGATCGTTGATCAACTTATTCGGCGGCGCGGGCCATCTCGACGGTTGTGGCGAGGAAGCTGGCGAACTCGTCGCGCAACTCGGGACGCGCCAGCGCGAAGGCCACGGTGGCCTGGAGGTAGCCGGCCTTGGAGCCGCAGTCGAAGCGCCGGCCGCGGAAGCGGTAGCCATGGGCGAGGCCGCCTGACCTGATCTCGTCGACGATCGCGTCGGTCAACTGCACCTCGCCACCGGCGCCGCGCTTCATCTGGTTGAGGTGGTCCATGATGCGCGCGGGCAGGATGTAGCGGCCGATGACGGCCAGGTTGGACGGCGCATCGGCAGGCTTCGGCTTCTCGACCATCCCGCGCATGCGCACCATGGTCCCGCCGTCGTGCTCGACGTCCAGCACGCCGTAGGAGGCGGTCGCCGCGGGCGGCACCTCCATGGCGGCGACGACCGCGCCGCCGTGCTCGTCGTAGGCTTCGAGCATCTGCGCGAGGCAGGACTTCTCGGATTCGATGACGTCGTCGGCCAGGATCACCGCGAAGGGCTCGTCGCCGATCAGCCGGCGCGCGCACCAGACGGCGTGGCCAAGACCGAGAGCCTCCTGCTGACGGACGTAGGCGATGGCGCCCGAGGGCATCTCGGAGCATTCGAGCGCCTCGAGCAGGTCGGTCTTCCCGCGTTCCGTCAGGCTGCGGATCAGCTCGGGAGCGCTGTCGAAATAGTCCTCCAGCGCCGATTTGCCCTTCGCCGTAACGAAGATGAACTCGTCGATCCCGGCGTCGCGCGCCTCGTCGATGGCGTATTGGATCAGGGGGCGGTCGACGAGCGGCAGCACCTCCTTCGGGATCGCCTTGGTCGCTGGCAGGAACCGCGTTCCCATGCCAGCCACCGGGAAAACAGCCTTGCGCACGCGCTGCCGCATTTGTAGTCCCCCACAGATTCGAACCGCACTCGACGCGGTCACCCTAGCCCGGTTGTGTGTCGGAAATCGACCCGAACCCCGCTGTGGGGATCGGCACAATACAACCACAGGTTGATTTCTAGGCTATTCCACGGTCGCGCAGCATCATCTCGATGCGCTCCCGGTCATTCGGATTGTTCAGCTCCCAGAACCCGAGGCCCCGCGATTCGACCGTCACGCACCGCACGCGGCGGCCGTTCTCGATGAAGCGCAGCTGCTCCAGGCCCTCGGCGCGCTCCAGCGGACCCGCCGGCCAGTCCACATAGGCGCGGAGAGCGTCGGGCCGGTAGGCGTAGACGCCGACGTGGTGGAACACGTCGGGCGGTGGGACGCCGTCCGCGTAGGGCAGCACCTCCTTGGAGAAATACAGCGCGTCGCCCTCGCGCCCCATCACCGCCGTCGTGGCCCCGACCCGGCCCATGCGCCGGTCGGCGCGCAGGGCGGCGAGGTGGTCGGCGTCGCTCGCGAGCACCGGGGTGGCGACCTCCACGCCCGGTCCGGCGCGCAGCGTCGCCACCAGCGCCTCCACGAACCACGGCGGGGTCAGCGGCGCGTCGCCCTGCAGGTTCACCACGATCTCGACATCCCCGCCCAGCTGCGGCAGCGCGTCGGCGCAGCGCTCGGTGCCGTTGGCGCAGGCCTCGGAGGTCATGACGACCGCCGCGCCAAAGCCGCGGGCGGTGTCGGCTATGCGCGCGTCGTCGGTGGCGACCACCACGCGGTCGACGCCCGTCACCGCCATCGCCGCTTCCCAGCTGCGCCGGATCAACGGCTTGGCCTGACCTGTCGCGCCGGTCAGCGGCGCCAGCGGCTTGCCGGGAAAGCGGGATGAGGCGTAGCGGGCGGGAATGACGATGACGACGCTCACGGGCCCTCCGACCAGTTCCGCGGCGGCCCTCGCGACGTTCAGACCACCTCGATCGCGACGGCGGTGAACATCAGGGCCGAGGCGAGCAGGACATGGAGGTGCCAGATCGCGTTGTGGAAGGGAAGCCGCCGCCACAGATGGAACGCGACGCCGACGGTGTAGAGCACGCCGCCTGCGCCCAGCAGCGCCAGCGCGGGCGGCGAGATCGTCTCGGTCATGTCGGCCCAGACCCAGACCCCCGCCCAACCGAGCGCGAGATAGAGAGGGACCGACGCGACATCCAGACGCCGCAGGCCCGCGAGCTTCACGAACACGCCTGCCGCAGCCACCGCCCATACCGCCGCCAACAGCCATCCGCCCACATGCCATGGCAACGACAACGCGGCGAAGGGCGTATAGGTTCCGGCGATCTTGAAATAAATCGCGCCATGGTCGAGGCGGCGCAGCGGCTCCCGCCAGCGGTCGGAGCGGGTGAGGTTGTAGGCGGCCGACAGCGTGACCGTCGCCATGAGGCTGGCGACGTAGACCGCGACGGCGATCACGACCGCCGGTTCGTCGCGCAACGCCGCCATGGCGATCAGCGCCGGCCCGCCGATCGCCGCCAACAGCAGGCCCAGCGCGTGGACCACCGTGTCGGCGCGCTTCTCGGCCGGGGTGTAGGGAAAGGCGCTCATGCCGACTTGCGCGCGGGCGCGGCGGGCGTGTAGGCGAGGGGAGTTGCAACGGGGGGCACCTTGTGTTCGCGCATCGCTCTCTCCTCGGCGTGGGGCCGCTCGCGCCGGCCGACATCCTCGCGGTGCTCGAACTCGCCGAGGAGTATGTCGCGCTCAACCGCCGTCGCGACAAGAAGGGCGCGGTGCTGCGCGGCCTGACGCAGATCAACCTGTTCTTCGAGCCCTCCACCCGCACGCAGGCGAGCTTCGAGCTGGCCGGCAAGCGGCTGGGCGCGGACGTGATGAACATGTCGGTGGCCTCGTCCAGCGTGAAGAAGGGCGAGACGCTGATCGACACGGCGGTGACGCTGAACGCCATGCGGCCCGACCTGCTGGTGGTGCGCCACGCCATGAGCGGGGCGGTGGCGCTGCTGGCCGAGAAGGTCAACTGCGCCGTCATCAACGCCGGCGACGGCGCCCACGAGCACCCGACCCAGGCGCTGCTGGACGCGCTGACGATCCGTCGCCGCAAGGGGCGGCTTCATCGGCTGACCGTGGCGATCTGCGGCGACATCGCCCACAGTCGGGTGGCGCGGTCGAACATCCTGCTGCTGGACCGCATGGAGAACCGCATCCGCCTGATCGCCCCGCCCACGCTGTTGCCGCCAGACATCGACAGCTGGCGCGTCGAGGTCTTCCACGACATGGCCGAGGGGCTGCGCGGCGCCGACGTGGTCATGATGTTGCGCCTGCAGACGGAACGGATGTCCGGCGGCTTCGTTCCGTCGGTCCGCGAATTCCACCACCGCTACGGGCTCGACCGCGAGAAACTGGCGCTGGCGGCGTCCGACGCGATCGTGATGCATCCCGGCCCGATGAACCGGGGCGTCGAGATCGACGCGCAGGTGGCCGACGACCTGGAACGCTCCGCGATCAACGAGCAGGTGGAGATGGGCGTGGCGGTGCGCATGGCGGTGCTGGACCTGCTGGCGCGGCAGATAC
>DAINOD010000120.1:0-7646 GCA_036735545.1 Rubrimonas sp.
CCCACGATGATGCCCGGCACGATGATCGGCGCCGACACCACCAGCCGCACGGTCTCGGCCCCGGGCACGTCGTAGCGCACCAGCCCATAGGCCGCGGGCACCCCCAGCAGCAGGGCGGCCAGCGTGCCGAAGACCGCGAGCAGCATCGAGACGACGAAGCTCTCGCGGAAGCTCTGCACCTCGAAGACCCGCGCCACCCAGCGCAGCGACAGGCCCTGCGGCGGGAAGGCGAGGCTCTCGCCCGCCGACAGCGAGGCGGCGACGATGATCAGGAACGGGCCGATCAGGAAGGTCAGCACCACGCCCAGCACCGCCCAGGCGGCCGTGCGGCTCACGCGGCCGCCCGCCGGTTGCGCGCGGTGGCCATGCGCTTCAGCAGCAGATTGGCGGTGAAGCTCATCACGATCAGGATCATGGCGATCACCGAAGCGGCGGCGAAGTCGTTGGCCACCGTCACCCGCTGATAGAGCAGCGTCTCCAGCATCAGCACCTTGGAGCCCCCGAGGATGGCGGGCGTGATGTAGGCGGTCAGCGAGCCGGTGAAGACCAGCGTGCCGCCGATCACCAGCCCCTCGCGCGTCAGCGGCAGCACGACGCGCCAGAACACCTGGAGCCAGTTGGCCCCGAGGATGCGCGCGGCGGCGATGGCGTCGCGGGGCATGTTCTCCATCGCCGACACAAGGCTGACGATCATCAGCGGCAGGAAAAGCTGCAGCAGGCCGATGAAGACGGCCGTCTCGGTGAACAGGATGCGCAGCGGCGTGTCGAGCAGGCCCGAGCCGACGAGGATCTGGTTGACGAAGCCGGTTCGCCCGAGGATGACCAGCCACGCATAGGTGCGCGCTACCGGCGAGATCATCAGCGGCAGGATTACGAGGCCGAACACCCTGCCCCGCGTCGTTGGGTCGAGCCCGACGATGGCGAAGGCCGCCGCGTAGCCGATCACCGCCGAGACCGCCGCCACCAGCGCGCCCAGCTTCAGGGTGCGCAGGAAGACGACGCGGTAGCGCTCGGAGGCGAAGAAATCGACATAGGCGCCGACCGACCAGCCGCCGTCGGCGGTCCGGAAGGCCTCCGACAGCAGGATCACGACCGGCAGCAGGAACAGGGTCGCGGCGAACACCGCCGCGGGCAGGGTCAGCGCCAGCCCTTCGGCCCGGCTGGAGAACATGACGCTACTGCACGACCGTGCCGTTCCACTGCTCGAGCCAGCCGTCTCGGCGGTCGAGGAACGCCTCGGCGGGGATCAGGTGAAGCTGGCGCACCGTGTCGGCGCCGTATGTGAGGTTCCCGGCGACCTCGTCGGAAACCACGACCTCGGCGTTGGCGGGACTGTCGATCAGCGCCTCGGCGAGCTTGGTCTGGACCTCGGTCGAGAGCCAGAAGTCCATGAACTGCAACGCCAGATCCTCGTTGCCGCCGCCCGCCGTCAGCACCATGACGTTGAGCCCGCCGCTCTGCCCCTCCACCGGCTCGGCCCAGGCCACGGGCACGCCGAGGTTCTGGAAGCCGCCCCACGCGAAGCGGCCGATGGGGGCCGCCCAGATCTCCTCCTGCTGCATGAGCTGCGTGAGCTGCGACGAGCGGACATAGAAGGTCACGATGTCGTCGACATTCTCGCCGAGCGCCGCCATCGGCGTCTCGAAGTCGTAGTCGTCGTCGCCCAGCGCCTTGCCGAGCATGTAGAGCGCCGGCGGCCCCTGGTTGGTGGTGACGTCGGGAAAGGCCACGTTGCCCGCGAGCTCGGGCGACAGCAGGTCGCCCCAGCTCGTCACGGTGACCTTGTCCGGCCGGTAGACGATGGAGGTGGCGTAGAAGGTGTAGCCGACGCCCATGAGGCCGCCCAGCGGGTCCTTGGCCAGGTCGTAGAGCTTGGCGTGGTTCGGCACGCGGGAGACGTCGATCGGCTGCGTTAGCCCCTTCCGCGCGGCGGCGAGCCCGTCGTGGGCCGACAGCACCGCCATGTCGACGACCGGGTTGGCGCTGTTGGCCTCCAGCTTCGACAGCCGCTCGACGGAGTTCCCGGTCTCGACCACCACCCGGCAGCCGCAGGCCGCCTCGAAGGGCCGGTAGAGGATCTCGGCGAAGGCGTCCTGGGCGAAGGCGTAGACCGAGACGGTCAGGGTGCGGTCCTGCGCCGACGCGGCCGAGACCAGCGAGAGCGCGGCGCCGGAGGCGAGGAGGGCGGATCGGATCATGGAGAGTGTCTCCTGGCAGGCGCAGGCGTGTTCGCCGCGGATCAGCGAGAGCTAAGCCCAGCGCGGCTGCGGCGTAAAGCGGCGGGGGCCGGGAAAGCCCCGCCCGCCGCGAACAGGCCGCAAAGTGGGCAGACAGGGCGGCGCGCAGCCGACGCCCTCGGCAGGGCCCGCTGGATGCGAGATCGCCGAGACCGCCTGCGGCCTCGACGCCGAGACGGTGATCGCCATCGGCAAGCCGGACCGCGCCGGCAAGATCGCCGGCGATCCGAACCCGCCCACAAGGCGGGACAGGCGCAACAGGTCGTTCCCGCGGCTCCGCCGCGGTCTGCGCAGGGAAAATCCGTCGGGCGTGCGGCGCATCGCCTTCACCAGCGCGACCCCGAGCGACGTTGGCCGGATTCATCTCGCGCGGCTGCTGTTTCGCAATGATCGCCAGATGGACGTCAGCGCACAGGAACTGATCCGCCGGGATGCGGAGACCATCGTCTAGGCCCGCGCGAGCCTCGAGAGCGCGTGGCCGACGCCGTGGTCTATGTCGGCCGCACGATTGCAACGCACACGCCCTCGGACGGGCGCCACGAGTGGGAGCCGTTCTCGCGCGAGATGCTGATGCAGGGCGCGCCGCTGCAGCGCTACTAGCCGCTGCACGCCGACGCGTGGCCCGAGCATCCCGCCTGGCGCGATCGTCGGGAGCCACGGTGAGCGCAGCCGCGGCGGCGGGCCGTCCGCCGAGGCGCCGCCGCGGCGCGCAGGCCGCGCCCGCCCCGGCCATGAAGGCGGCGCGCCTGTGATGCGCGCGCGCTACTCGCCCAGCAGCGCGTCGCGGGCGCGGGTGACGCGTTCGGCCAGCGCCGCCGAGCCGCCCGCGTCGGGGTGAACCTTCTTCATCAGCCGCTTGTGCGCCTGCCGCACGGCCTCCGCATCGGCGTCGGGCGGCAGGTCCAGCACGGACAGCGCCTCGGCGCGGCTCATCGGCCGGTCTGGCTCCGGCGCCGGCCCGGCGTCCCGCCAGCCGGGATGCGTCGCATCGAGGTAGCTGCGCAGCAGCGTCAGCGAGCGCGGGTCGTCGAGCCCCGAGGCGAGCGTGAGCAACTCGTCCAGCGACAGCCTGCTGAGGCGGGCGCCCTCGAAGGGGCCGTCGAGCACCACGCCGTCGACCGTGCCGGCGTCGGTGTCGAGGGTCATCTCCAGATGCGCGCTGCGCATGGTCGTCGGCCGCGACCGCCCGCCGGCCGGGTATGTGCCCGCCGGCGGGCCGGGCTCGTTCAGCCGCCGCAGCCCGAGACTGCCGAGCAGCGCCGCCAGCGACAGCAGCGGCGCCTTCAGCGCCCCCGGCGCGACGAGGCCGGCGATCAGGAAGGCGGCGCCGACGCCAAGCTGGCCCCAGGCGAGACGCCGGTGCGTCGGCATCCCGCGCGCGTCGGCCCAGAGCCAGAGGCGCCACAGGCCCCATGCCGCGATAGCCAGCGAGACCGCGATGGTCACCGGCGCTCAGCCCAGCTTGCCGAGCAGGAGGCGCGAGGCGGCGTCGCCGCGCCGCTCCAGCGCCGGTCGCCCGCCCGCGGCCCAGGCGCCCACCGCGCCGAGCAGCCGCCCCAGCTCCTCGGCGGCGCCGGCGGCGAAGGGCAGATAGGCGCCGCCGGTGATGCGGGCGATCTCGGCGAAGCCGCGCGCAGCGGTCGGGTCGCGCCCCTCGTGGAACATGAAGGCGCGCACGCCCAGAAGCTTCAGCGCGCCGGCCTGCGCGCAGAGCGGGTCGATCGCCTCCTCGAGGCAGTCGCCGACATAGACCAGCGCCGACACCGGCGCGGCGCCGGCCTGCCGCTCGGCGTGCAGCAGCACCTTGCGCAGCTGCGTCTCGCCGCCCTGGCAGGCGATGCGGCTCATGATCCGCGTCAGCTCCGCCGGGTCGGCCAGCCAGCGCGAGGCGCGCGTCTCGCCGACGCCCCGGAAATAGACGAGCTGCACCTGAAGGCCGCCGACCTTCGCCGCCGCCTCGAACAGCCGCGCCTGCAGCGAGCAGGCGGCGTCCCATGTCGGCTGGCGGCTCATGGTGGCGTCCATGGCGAAGATCAGCCGGGCCGCGCCTTGCGGCTGCGGCCCCAGCGCGCGGACAGCCGCCGCAAAGGCCGCCACCTCGGCGTCGGCCGCCTCGGCGGGCGGGGCGTGGGCGTCGGTCCGGGGGGTGACGGAGCCCTGCTTCTGCTTCGTGCGATCCATGCTTTCCAATATAGGGCGACGCGGCCGGAAGCAGGACCGCGCGTCAGAACGTCGTCCATACCGCCGCACGCACGCGCAGGCCGCGGTCGATGTTGCGCCCGGCGATCTCGCGCTCGGCGCCCAGAAGCACCGTGACGCCGTCGAAAAGCTCGTAGCCGGCCGAGGGCGCGAGCTTGTAGACGTCGAAGTCCGAACCGCCCTCGCGCCCGTTGCGCAGACCGATCGTGCTGAAGGACTGGATCATCAGCAGCCATCGCGGCGCCGGGCGGACGCCCGCGGTCAGATCGATGCGGATCTCGTCGGCCGCGTCATCGAAGCGCCGACGAAAGCCGCCCTGCAGATCGACGAACGCGTCGCCCCAGCCGGTGGCGAAACCGCGGCCGTAGAGTGCTCGAACGTCCAGCGCCCGCTCGCCGTCGATCTGCGCCTGCCCGGTGTCCACGAGATCGCCCAGCGGCGCGATCGCGCCGAACTGCAGCGAGAACGGGTCGCCCTGATCCCCGGTCCAGAGCCGCGCGCGGCCGAAGGCGGAGGCGGTCCCGCGCGCCTGCCGGTCGCTGGCGGCGCCGACGGGAAAGTCGCCCTCCAGCGAGCCGCCGACGGTGAAGCCCTCGCGCAGGCCATATTCCAGATAGGTCGCGGTCGAGACCTGCTCGAAGGTTCCCGGATCGTTGGCGTAGTAGCTCGCCCCGGCGCTGACGAAGCCCGCGCCCGGCGCCAGCGTCCACGCGCCCGCGAGCGCAGGCAGCGGGGCGAGGGCGAAGGCCAGGGTCTTCAGCACAGCGCAGCCTCCCATTCCGCGGCGACCTGCGGGTCCGGCTCGGGCGCGCGCAGGGCCGCGAGCGCCGCGCGGTCCAGCAGCCGCGACAGCGCCCACACCGCCGCGCCGCGCACCAGCGGCGCGGCGTCGGCCAGCCGGGCGCGGGCGGCGGGGGCGAGGCGCGGGTCGCGGGTGTTGCCGATCGCGATCAGGACGTTGCGCACGAACCGCGCCCTGCCGATCCGCTTCATGGGCGAGCCGGCGAAAAGCGCGCGAAACCCCGCGTCGTCGAGCGTCGCGAGGTCCGCCAGCCGCGGGCGGGAAAGGCCGGGGCGGGGGGCATAGGCGATCTCGCGCGCGGCGCCGGCGAATTTGTTCCACGGGCAGGCCGCGAGGCAGTCGTCGCAGCCGTAGATGCGGTTGCCGATCAGGGGCCGCATCGGGCGCGGGATCGGTCCCTGATGCTCGATGGTGAGGTAGGAGATGCAGCGCCGGGCGTCGAGCACGCCGGAGGCGGGGAAGGCAGCCGTGGGGCAGATGTCGAGGCAGGCGCGGCAGGTCCCGCAGCGATCCTCGTGCGGCGCGTCGGGCGGCAGCTCCAGCGTGGTGAACAGCGCCCCGAGGAAGAACCACGAGCCCAGATCGCGCGAGACGAGGTTGGTGTGCCTGCCCTGCCAGCCCAGCCCCGCCGCCTGCGCCAGCGGCTTCTCCATCACCGGCGCGGTGTCGACGAACACCTTGATCTCGCCGCCCGCCTGGCCCACGAGCCAGCGCCCGAGCCGCTTGAGCCGCCTCTTGGAGACGTCGTGATAGTCCGCGCCCTGCGCATAGACGCTGATCGCGGCGCGCTCGGGGGTGGTCAGCGCGTCCAGCGGGTCGCCGGTCGGCGGATAGGGCTCGGCCAGCATCACCACGCTGCGCGCCTGCGGCCACAGCGCGGCGGGGTCGGCGCGCCAGTCCAGCCGCTCGGCCATCCAGCCCATGGAGCCGTGCAGACCCTGCCCGACCCAGTCGCGCAGGCGCGCGCCCGGGGCCGCCACGGCGTCGGGCCGGCAGACCCCCATGGCGGCGAAGCCCTCCGCCCGCGCCTGCGCCGCCAGCGCGGCCCTGAGTGCGGGGGCGTCCATCGCTCAGAAGTCGAGGTCGCTGTAGTGGTCGGGCGGCGAGAATCCCGGCAGGTGGTCGCCCAGCAGTGGCCGGAAGGCGGGGCGCGACTTGACCCGCGCATACCATTCCTTGGCGTGGTCCGAGATCTCCCACGGCACGTCCCCGAGATAGTCGAGGCAGCTCAGATGCGCAGCCGCGGCGAAGTCGGCGATGCTCAGGTGCTCTCCGGCCAGCCAGCGCCGCCGCTCGGTCAGCCAGCCGATGTATTCGAGGTGGCGCTTGATCTCGCGCGCGCCGGTCTTGATGCGCGTGCTGTCGGGGTAGCCGGCGCGCATGATGCGCTTGAGCGCCCGTTCGGCGACGAGGTTCTCGGTGACCTCGGCGTTGAACTTGCCGTCGAACCAGCCGGCGAGCCGCCGGGCCTCGGCGCGCTCGAGCGGATCGGCGGGCAGCAGGCGCGGCTCCGGGCCGGTCTCCTCGAGATATTCAGCGATGGCGACGTGATCGGCGATCACCGCCCCGTCGGGCTCGACCAGCACGGGCGTCTCGCCGGCGGCGTTCAGGCGGATGAAATCGACGCGATTCTCCCAGACCCGCTCCTCGCTGAGCGCGGCCTCCAGCCGCTTCTCGCCGAGCACGAGACGTATCTTGCGGCTGCGGGGGCAGAGCGGGAAGTGGTAGAGGCGGCGCATCGCGGGTTCCGGGCGGGGACGCGCCACCCTTGCCCGCGCCGGGCGCGCCGCGCAACCGTGCGCGACGGCTCAACCGTCGAGCGCGGCCCGGAACTCGCGCCATTCCCCCGCCGACAGCCCCGAGTTCTCCTGCGTCACCGCCTCGCCGGCCAGCATCCGGCGCAGGCAGGCCATGGCGGGGCCGGAGAGCGTCGCGGCGTTCAGGCGGTAGTCCTCGAAGGCGGCGTGGGCGACGGGGACCCAGGCCTTGACCAGCGCGGCGATGGCCTCGGCGTAGACCCGGATCTCGTACTGCGCGTGGGGGTCGGCGCGCAGGCGCAGGAAGTGAAAGAGGTTGTGCAGGTCGGTCTTCCAGTACCACTGGGTATAGGTCGACAAGGGCGTGACGATGCGGGCGAGTTCGCGCGCCAGCCCCGCCTCGCCGTCCTCGCCGCCCAGCAGGCTCTCATAGGCGTCGAAGGCGCGCGCGCCTTCGGAGCGCAGCAGGCGCAGCACGCGCTCGGCCGCCTCGCCCTCCAGCGTCTCGCCGCGGCCCTGCCGGTTGCTGGTAGACTGCGCCGCGAGGTGCTCGGGGGCGGGGACGTAGAACTCGCGGTCGAGGATCGAGTAGCGCGCGGAGTACTCGTTCACGTTGGCGGTGCGGTGGCGGATCCACTGGCGCGCGACGAA
>DAINOD010000121.1:0-7482 GCA_036735545.1 Rubrimonas sp.
CAGGTCCACCTCAGACAAAAACCTGTCGCCGACCCGGTTGAAGACGCCGCCGAAGTCGTTGACGGAGAAGGGCGTCATGCCGTCGAACAGCACGGAAGAGTTGAATTGAGCCATGGCCATTATTCTCTCGGTAGTACGAGACTAATTTGATTCTATATTGTGGAGCGCTACCCGATGATCGATCGCTGCGCAAATCTTTCTGGCCGTCGGGCGGTCCGATCCGGCGCGGGCTGGCGGGCGCCCGCGCGGCGGCGCGACGGCTGGTCGTCATTCCGGCCAGCCCGTCCCCTCCCGCAGCTCCGCCAGCCACAGCGCCGCGTCGCCGTCCGCCGGCGCGCGCCAGTCGCCGCGGGGGCTGAGCGAGCCCCCGGAGCTGAGTTTCGGCCCGTTCGGCGCGACGGAGCGCTTGAACTGGGCGAAGCCGAAGAAGCGCCGCAGGAAGACCTCCATCCAGCCCACGATCATCTCCAGATCGTAGGCCGCGCGCGCCTCAGGCCCGATCCCCTCGGGCCAGGCCCCTTCCCCCGCGTCGCGCCAGGCGCGCCACGCGAGCCAGGCCACCCGCGAGGGGCGCATGCCGTAGCGGGTGACGTGGAACAGCGTGAAGTCCTGCAGCGCGTAGGGCCCCACCACGTCCTCGGTGCGCTGCGCCGGCCGGTCGCCGCCGCCGCCGCCGTCGCCGCCGGGCACGAGTTCGGGCGATATCTCGGTCGCCAGCACCGCGCGCAGCACGCCCGAGGCCTCCGCGCCGAACGTCCCGCGCGCCGCGACCCAGCGGATCAGGTGCTGGATCAGCGTCTTCGGCACCGAGGCGTTGACGTTGTAGTGGCTCATGTGGTCGCCCACCCCGTAGGTGGACCACCCCAGCGCCCCCTCGGACAGGTCGCCCGTGCCCAGCACGAGCCCGCCGCGGTGGCCCGCGACGCGGAACAGGAAGGACGTGCGCGCGCCCGCCTGCACGTTCTCGAAGGCCACGTCGTGGACGGGCGATCCGTCCGCCGCCGGGTGGCCGATGTCGGCCAGCATCAGCCGGCAGGCCGGCGTCATGTCCACCTCCGCCGCCGTCACCCCCAGCGCGCGCATCAGCGCCCAGGCCTGCGTCTTCGTCGCCGCCGAGGTGGCGAAGGCGGGCAGCGTGTAGGCGAGGATGTCCGCGCGCGGCCGGCCCAGCCGGTCCATCGCCTGCGCCGCCACCAGCAGCGCCTGCGTGCTGTCGAGCCCGCCCGACACCCCGATCACCACCTTGCCCACACCCGTCGCGGCGAGGCGCTGGCGCAGCCCGTCCACCTGGATCGCGTAGGCCTCGGCGCAGAGCGCGTCGCGCAGCGCAGGGTCGTCGGGGACGTAGGGAAAGCGCGGCACGGCGCGCCTCAACCCGATGTCGCCCTCCATCGGCGGGGCGAGC
Source organism: Rubrimonas sp. (assembly GCA_036735545.1). Classification (GTDB taxonomy): domain Bacteria; phylum Pseudomonadota; class Alphaproteobacteria; order Rhodobacterales; family Rhodobacteraceae; genus Rubrimonas. Next base: position 1,406 of record DAINOD010000121.1, read on the forward strand.
GTGAAGCGCACCCGCCGGAAGGGGGACGCGTTCTCGCGCGCGCAGGCGGCGAAGCTGTTGAGGCGCAGACGCTCCGCCTCGATCTTCTCGAGGTCGATGTCGGCCAGGATCAGCGTCTCGGCGTCCGCGAAACGCGCGCTCTCGGCCAGCAGCCGGCCGTCCTCGTAGACCATCGCCTGCCCGTCCCAGGCGAGGTCGGTGGTCGACTCCCCCCGCCCCGCCGCGGCGTAGAGATAGCCGCAGACCTGCCGCGCGGAGGCCACGCGGGCCAGCGCGTGGCGGTAGTCCGACTTGCCGATGGTCGCGTTGGAGGCCGACAGGTTCGCCACGACCGTCGCCCCCGCGAGGCACGCCCGCGCCGAGGGCGGGATCGCCACCCACGCGTCCTCGCAGATCTCGCAGGCCAGCGCGAAGCGCGGCAGGTCCTGCGCCTCGAAGATCAGGTCCGTCCCGAACGGGACGATCTCGCCGCCCAGCCGGATCGCGTCGGCCCCCGCGGCCGCGGCGGGGGCGAAATGGCGCGTCTCGTAGAACTCCCGGTAGCCCGGCGGATAGGCCTTCGGGACCGCGCCCAGCACGCGGCCGCGGTGGATCGCCACGGCGCAGTTGTGCAGCCGCCCCGCAAGCCTCAGCGGCGCGCCGACCACGATCAGCGGCATGAGCCCCGCGGTCTCCGCCGCGAGCCGCGCGATCGCCGCCTCCGCCGCGTCGAGCAGCGCCGTCTGCTGCACGAGGTCGTCGATGGCGTAGCCGGTGACCGACAGCTCGGGCGTCGCCAGCAGCGCCGCGCGCTCGGCGTCGGCCCGGACGGCCAGCGCCGCGAGCCGCGCCCCGTTGGCGGCGGGGTCGGCCAGCCGGACGAAGGGCGCAGCCACCGCGACGCGCAGCATGCCCTGCGCGTAGGCGTTGAAGAACCGTGGCGGAGGCGCGACACCCGCCGCGGCGGCGCGCGGACGGTCCTGCGGGGCGGGGTCTGGCGGCATGCGCGGCTCTCCGGACGGGCGGACGCCCTCGCCGCAAGGCCTTAGGCGCCCCGCACCCGGCAGGCAAGCAGGCCTGCGACATCGGACGGCACTATCGCGACCGCCCGCTCCCATCGGGGGCTCGCCAGCGCGCGCCAGCCCTTCGCAAAACAGCGCCCCCAACGCGCGCCCCAAGCCGCGCCAGACGCCGGCCGCGCGCGGCGACCGCGGCGCCAGACCCCAAGCCAAGGCCGACACGCCGCCATCCGCAGGAAACGGCGCGCAGGAAACCGCGCGCAGGAAACCGCAGGCTCCCACAGCCCCTCAGGCCGCCGCCCAGCCCCTCCCTTGCGGCCTCAGAAGGGGCGTCTCGAACACCCCGCAGACAGGCGGCGCGCCAACGCCAACACCCTCACGCCATCGGGCCGTCTGAAGCATCGCAGCGCCCAGAACAGAAGGGGTGACCCCGCCGCTGGCCAGCACCGCCAGCCCCGCGCGCATCGAGGCGCCGGTGCTGACGACGTCGTCGACCAGCGCCACGCGACGGCCCCGCAGCAGCGGCAGCATCCGCGGGTCGAGAAAGAGCCGCTTGCCCGGGCCGGGCGACGTGATGGACGCCATGTCCGCCGACAGCGCGTCGGCGTACCAGAACTTTCGCGACGTCCCGAGCGGCACGTATCGCCGATGCCCCAGCCGCTCGGCGACCGCGCGGGCGAGGCTCAGCCCTAGCGTCGGCAGGCCCGCGATCACCTCGGGCGCGTCCGGCCGCAACCGCTCCGCCAGCGCGTCGGCCAGCGCCGCTTCGACCACGAAGGACGCCTGGTTGAGGATCAGCGAGGCGAGCGCCTGGCCGCCGCCTGGCAGAACGCGGATCGGCAGGTGCAGCACCCGGCCGTCAGGCAGGCGCGCGGGATAGCGCGTGGTCCAGGGGGCGGGGTCGGGCGAGGCGTCGAAGTCCTGCCAGAAGGCGTGGGGCTCCACGGGGTCTACTCGCCGAGAATGGGGCTGGCGAGGAGGCGTCCCCCATGCGGGTCGGCGACCCCCCTGTCGGTCTGGTGCGGCCCCGCGTTGCAGGCGAGCGTCGCGCCCACCAGCGCCTTGAAGGTGAGGTAGGGCGGCTCCCACGTCGCCACGGCGTCCATCGCGCGGCGAACCGCCTCGAACCCCGCGGCGACGTCCGCCAGCGGCGCGGCCGACACCAGCCCCGCGACCGGCAGCGGCAGCAGCGCCGTCACCGCGCCCCCCTGCGCCACCGCCATGCCGCCGCCCCCGGCGATCAGGGCGTTGGCTGCGGCGGCCATGTCGGCGGGGTCGTGGCCGAACACGGTCAGGTTGTGGCTGTCGTGGCTGACGGTCGTGGCGAAGGCGCCGCGCCAGGCGCCCCAGCCGGTCAGAAACCCGAGCGCCGGTCGCGCCGGCCCGCGGCCGTGGCGGTGGATGACCGCGATGGTGGTCACGTCCGGCGGCGGCGCTAGGCGGCCGGCCACCACCGGCAGGGTCCGCTCGCCCCATTGCGTGAAGCGCGGTCGGTCGATCGTGGCGACGCGCGCCTGCGCGCCAGGCGCGGCGAGCGCGAAGTCGTCCGGCGCGAGCGGCGCGAGCCGCATCGATGCGCCGAGCGGACCGGGATCGGTCTGGCCGCAGGGGCCCGGCGCGGCGCCGTCGCGCAGGACGTGGACCGCGCGGAAGGTCTCCAGACTGTCGACCAGCGCGAGGTCGGCCCGTCGCCCCGGCGCGATCAGCCCGAGGTCGGGTCGCCCGAGATGGCGCGCCGCGTTGAGCGTGGCGGCCTGAAGGGCGCGCAGCGGGTCCAGCCCATGCCGGACAAGGGCGCGCAGCGTCTCGTCAACCGAGCCGCGGTCGCGCAGATCGTCCGGGAACACGTCGTCCGAGCACAGCGTCACGGTCGGCGGCATCGCCGGCAGCGCCTGCAGCGCCCGGGCGAAGTCCGGCAGCAGATAGGGATGGGAGCCGCGCAACTCGATGGTCAGCCCGGCGGCGAGCTTCTCCAGCAGGTCGTCGGCGGAGACCAGTTCATGGTCGGTCGCGACCCCCGCCGCCGCATAGGCCTGCAACGACGCCCCGGAAAGGCTGCGGGCATGGCCGCAGACCGGCTTGCCGCTCTCCAGCCCCGCCTGCACGACGCCCGCCATCCGCGCGCTCCGCCCGATCACGCCGGCCATGTCCATCACCTCCGCCAGCCCCGCTATGGCGGGCCGCGCCAGCAGGGCGGCCACCGCCTCGGGGCCGAGATCGGCGCCGGCTGTCTCGAAGCCGGGCGCCGAGGGCACGCAGGAGGGCGCGAGCACCAGATGACGCAGGGGCGTGGCGGCGGCGGCGGCGAGCGCCCAGTCGATCCCTGCGACGCCGGCGACATTGGCGAACTCGTGGGGGTCCCAGACCACGGTGGTCACGCCGCGCGCCAATACGGCGGCCGCATAGGTGGCGGGGGCGACCATCGAGCTCTCGACATGCATGTGCGTGTCGATAAGCCCCGGCGCGAGCGCCAGCCCCGTGGCGTCGAGGGTCTCCGCCGCATCCCGCCGCGCGGCCGGGGCGTGGACCGACGCGATCAGCGGCCCGACGAGGCCGACATCGGCCGCGCGGAGCCGCCCCGTCAGCACGCATGCGACCCGCGCGCCGCGGATCAGGCGGTCGAAGGGCGCGTCGCCGCGGGCGGCGGCGACGGCGCGGTCGCGCAGGGCGCGGTCGTTGAGGTCCTGCGGCTCGGTCATCGCGCCATGCCGCGGGCTTCGGTCAGGGCGCCGAGGCAGAGGGCGCGGACGGCGGCGACGTCGAGGTCGGCGACGATCTCGGCGTTGGCCTCGCCCCCCGCCACCCGCGTCTCGACCACGGTGCGCCCGCGCGTCTGGCGCCCGGCGAGCTCCATGTCGAGCCGCACGCCGCGGAAGGCGAACAGGTCGGGCCGCAGCACGGCGGCGGCCGCGACGGGGTCGTAGAGCGCCATCGACGGGCGGCCGCGCTCCAGCGCGATGTCGAGGTAGCCGCCCAGCAGATCCGCCAGCAGCGACGCCCGGGGATGCCCGCCTTGGCGCACCGCGGCCACGTCGGTCTCGTCGATCTGGACGCGACGGCAGGCGTCGAGGTCGATCATCCGCACCGGCACGCGGCGCGCGAGCAGCACCGACAGCGCCTCCGGGTCGGCCAGCGCGTTGAACTCCGCCGACGCGGTGTGGTTGCCGCTGGTGACGCCGCCGCCCATCCAGACGACACGGGCGATCCGGGGCAGAAGGTCCGGCCGAACCAGCGCCAGCACGGCCAGGTTCGTGAGCGGCCCCAGCGCCAGGACGGTCGCCGCCTCCTGCCCGGAGAGCCAAGCCGCCATCGCGGCGACGGCGTCTGCGGGCGCGACGTCGGGCGCGTCGGGGAGGGTCTCGCCGCGGGAGCGGATCCCGCTCGCGCCCAGAAAGGCGGCGGCGTCGAGCGTGCCGCCCAGCAGCGCCTCGGAGGCCCCGGCGTGAAGCGGCATGGTCCAGCCGAACGCCGCCGCCGCGCCGACGGCGTTGCGCCGCACCTGATCCAGCGACGCCACGCCATGGCACAGCGAGAGACCCGCGACCGGAAGCGCGCGCGACAGCGCCAGCAGCGCGAAGACGTCGTCGCCGCTCATGTCGCTGTCGACCCAGAGCGCAGGCCGCGCCATCACGTCCCCCGCAGCCGCACCGCGGCCTCGCGCGGCAGGTCGAAGGCGATCTCGCCGCCGACGGCGAGCGGCGGCGCAGCGGCGGGGCTGTCGGCCTTCACCACGCCCAGAGGCGTGTCCAGCACGTACTCCCGCCGTTCGCCGGCGAAGGCCGCGCCGCGCACGACGCCGCGGTGGGGGCCCGCGCCCAGCGTCACGCCGCCCGGTCGCCAGGCGAGCAGCCCCTCGCCGTGCGGATCGGGGAGGATCGTCTCGAAGCCGACGAAATCCGCCACGAAGGCCGAGACCGGAGCGGTGTAGATCGCCTCGGGCGCGCCGACCTGCTCGATGCGGCCCTCGCGCATCACCACGATGCGGTCGGCCAGCGCCATCGCCTCGGTCTGGTCATGGGTCACGAAGACCATGGTGACGCCGGTCACGCGCTGCACGCGCTGGAGCTCCAGGCGCATCTCGAGCCGCAGCCGCGCGTCGAGGTTGGACAGCGGCTCGTCGAGCAGCAGCACCTTGGGCTGCATCACCAGCGAGCGCGCCAGCGCCACCCGCTGCTGCTGTCCGCCCGACAGCGCCGCGGGCATCCGGTCGGCGAGCGCGGCGAGGCCCACGGTCTCCAGGCCCGCGCGCACCTTTTCGGCGAGGTCGGGCTCGCGCCGCAGGCGCAGGCCGAAGGCCACGTTCTCGAACACGTTGAGATGGGGGAACAGCGCGTAGGACTGGAACATGAGCCCGACCTGCCGCCGGCTGGGCGGCACGCGCGTGACGTCGCGCCCGTCGATGCGGATAGAGCCCGACACCGGCTTTAGCAGCCCGGCGATGGCGCGCATGGTCGTCGTCTTCCCGCAACCCGAGGGGCCGAGCAGGGCGACCAGCTCGCCGCGGGCGATGTCGAGGTCGAGCGCCTCGACGGCGATCGCGCGTCCATAGCCGAGCGTCAGCCGCTCGAGCGAGACGAACCCGTCAGACATAGCGCGAGAACCCCAGGAACCGCTCGGCGGCGAAAACGATGGCGATGGACATGAAGGCCAGCAGAGAGGCGAGCGCGGCCACCGAGGGATCGTAGTTCATCTCCATGTAGGCGATCATGTCGATGGGCAGGGTGCGCACGCCGGGACCGCTGAGAAACAGCGACACCGGCACCTGGTTGAAGCTGGTGACGAAACCCAGGATGAAGGCCGCCAGCACCCCGCCGCGGATGTTGGGCAGAACCACGCGCCGGAAGGCGCCGAGGCGCGTGCAGCCGAGCAGGATCGCCGCCTCCTCGATGTCGCCGCGCAGGTTCTGCAGGCTCGCCGTGACCACCCGCACCGCATAGGGCAGCACCAGCGCGGTATGGGCGAGAAAGAGCGCGGGCAGGATCGCCAGCCCCGTCGGCAGCACGAGATAGCGCAGCAGCGCGAGGCCCACGATGATGCCCGGCACGATGATCGGCGCCGACACCACCAGCCGCACGGTCT
>DAINOD010000122.1:0-7428 GCA_036735545.1 Rubrimonas sp.
TGCTGAAGCGGACCTACCAGGGCACCTTCGCGCTGCAGTTCATGCACCTGCAGGATCCGGCCGAGAAGAGCTGGCTCCAGCAGCGCATCGAGGGCTACGGCAAGGAGATCCAGTTCACGCGCGAGGGGCGCAAGGCGATCCTCAACAAGCTGATCGAGGCCGAGGGCTTCGAGAAGTTCCTCCACGTCAAGTACATGGGCACCAAGCGCTTCGGGCTCGACGGCGGCGAGGCGGTGATCCCTGCGCTCGAGCAGATCATCAAGCGCGGCGGCGCTCTGGGCGCGCGGGAACTGGTGTTCGGCATGCCCCATCGCGGGCGGCTGTCGGTGCTGGCCAACGTGATGATGAAGCCCTACCGCGCCATCTTCAACGAATTCCAGGGCGGCAGCTTCAAGCCCGAATCCGTCGATGGCTCGGGCGACGTGAAGTATCACCTCGGCGCGTCGGCCGACCGCGACTTCGACGGCAACAAGGTCCACATCTCGCTGACCGCCAACCCCAGCCACCTCGAGGCGGTGAACCCGGTGGTGCTGGGCAAGGTGCGCGCCAAGCAGGAGCAGGCCGGGCGCGACCGCGCCGCGGTGATCCCGGTCCTGCTGCACGGCGACGCCGCCTTCGCCGGCCAGGGCGTGGTCGCGGAGTGCTTCGGTCTGTCGGGGCTGAAGGGCCACCGCACCGGCGGCACCATCCATGTCGTGGTGAACAACCAGATCGGCTTCACCACCGCGCCGCACCATTCGCGCAGCTCGCCCTACCCCACAGACATCTCGAAGATCGTGGACAGCCCGATCTTCCATGTGAACGGCGACGACCCGGAGGCCGTGGTGCACGCCGCCAAGGTCGCGACCGAGTTCCGCCAGCAGTTCCAGCGCGATGTGGTCATCGACGTGTTCTGCTACCGCCGCTTCGGGCACAACGAGGGCGACGAGCCCATGTTCACCCAGCCCCTGATGTACAAGAAGATCAAGGGCCACCCCTCGACATTGCAGATCTACAGCGACCGCCTCGTGGCCGACGGCCTGATCGCCCAGGGCGAGGTGGCGGAGATGCAGGCCGCCTTCCAGGCGCAGCTGAACGACGAGTTCGAGGCCGGGCGGGAATACCGCCCGAACAAGGCCGACTGGCTCGACGGCCGCTGGGCGCATCTGGAGACCGCCGAGGGCGACTACCAGCCCGGCGAGACCGCGGTGCCGCTCGACACGCTGAAGCAGGTCGGGACCGTGATCTCGCACCTGCCGGCCGAGGTGAAGGCGCACAAGACCATCGAGCGCCTGATGCAGACCAAGCGCGCCATGATCGACACCGGCGAGGGCATCGACTGGGCCACGGCCGAGGCGCTGGCCTTCGGCACCCTGCTCAACGAGGGCTTTCCGGTGCGCCTGTCCGGGCAGGACTGCACCCGCGGCACCTTCAGCCATCGCCATTCCGGCATCGTCGACCAGGACACCGAGGACCGCTACTATCCGCTCAACCACATCCGCGAGGGGCAGGCGGAATACGAGGTCGTCGACTCGATGCTGTCCGAATACGCCGTGCTCGGCTACGAATACGGCTATTCGCTGTCGGAACCCAACGCGCTGGTGATCTGGGAGGCGCAGTTCGGCGACTTCGCCAACGGCGCCCAGATCATGATCGACCAGTTCATCAGCAGCGGCGAGCGCAAGTGGCTGCGCATGTCGGGCCTCGTGATGCTGCTGCCCCACGGCTTCGAGGGGCAGGGGCCCGAGCACAGCTCGGCGCGGCTCGAGCGCTATCTGCAGCTGTCGGCCGAGGACAACTGGATCGTCGCCAACGTCACCACGCCGGCGAACTATTTCCACATCCTGCGCCGGCAGATCCACCGCAGCTTCCGCAAGCCGCTGGTGATCATGGCCCCCAAATCCCTGCTGCGGCACAAGCGCTGCGTCAGCAAGCTGTCGGAGATGGCCGAGGGGACCACCTTCCACCGCGTGCTGTGGGACGACGCGCAGATGGGCACCGCGGGCATCGCGCTGAAGCCCGACGACCAGATCAGGCGCGTCGTGCTCACCTCGGGCAAGGTCTACTACGACCTGCTCGAGGAGCGCGACGCCAAGGGCATGGACGACGTCTACATCCTGCGGCTCGAGCAGTATTACCCGTTCCCGGCCATGTCGCTGACCAAGGAACTGGGGCGCTTCAAGCAGGCGGAGATCGTCTGGTGCCAGGAGGAGCCCAAGAACCAGGGCGCCTGGACCTTCGTCGAGCCGAACATCGAATGGGTGCTGAACCGCATCGGCGCGAGCCACAGCCGCCCGCGCTACGCCGGCAGGCCGGCATCCGCGTCGCCGGCCACGGGGCTGGCGTCCAAGCACAAGCAGGAACAGGCCGACCTCGTGGCCGCGGCGCTCGCGGGCTGAGGGACAGGTCAGGAGGGGGACCACGATGACGACCGAAGTGCGCGTGCCGACGCTGGGCGAGTCGGTGACCGAGGCGACCATCGCCACCTGGTTCAAGCAGCCGGGCGACATGGTCGCGGTGGACGAGATGCTGTGCGAGCTGGAAACCGACAAGGTGACGGTCGAGGTGCCCTCGCCCGCCGCCGGACGGCTGGTCGAGCATGTCGCCGCCGCCGGCGACACCGTGGGCGTGAACGCGCTGCTCGGCATCATCGACGCCGCCGGGGGCGCGGCCGCCGCGCCCGCCGCAGCCCCGACCGCGGCTCCGGCGCCCGCGCCCGCCGCCGCTGCCCCCGCTCCGGCGTCGGCACGCACCGACATCGAGCACGCGCCCTCCGCCAAGAAGGCGATGGCCGAGGCCGGGCTGACCGCCGATCAGGTGGCGGGCACCGGCCGCGACGGGCGGGTGATGAAGGAGGACGTGGCGGCCGCCGTCGCCGCCATCGCCGCCGCCCCCGCGGCGAAGCCCGCCGCCCCGGCCGCCGCCCGCGCCCCCGTGGCCGTGGCGGACGCCGAGCGCGAGAAGCGGGTCAGGATGACCCGCCTGCGCCAGACCATCGCCCGCCGCCTCAAGGACGCGCAGAACACCGCCGCCATGCTCACCACCTACAACGAGGTGGACATGTCGGCCGTGATGGCGCTGCGCAACGAATACAAGGACCTGTTCGAGAAGAAGCACAAGGTCAAGCTGGGCTTCATGGGCTTCTTCGTGAAGGCCTGCACCCACGCCCTGAAGGAGGTCCCGGCCATCAACGCCGAGATCGACGGGACGGACGTGGTCTACAAGAACTACTGCCATGTCGGCGTGGCGGTCGGCACGCCCAACGGCCTCGTGGTGCCCGTGGTGCGCGACGCCGACGCCATGAGCTTCCGCGAGATCGAGGCCACCATCGCCGATTTCGGCCTGCGCGCCCGCGACGGCAAACTGGGCATGGACGAGATGCAGGGCGGCACCTTCACCATCTCGAACGGCGGCGTCTACGGCTCGCTGATGTCCTCGCCCATCCTGAACCCGCCGCAGTCGGGCATCCTCGGCATGCACAAGATCCAGGACCGCCCCGTGGTGGTCGGCGGCCAGATCGTGATCCGCCCGATGATGTATCTGGCGCTCAGCTACGACCACCGCATCGTGGACGGCAAGGAGGCGGTGACCTTCCTCGTCCGCGTGAAGGACAGCCTCGAGGACCCGCGGCGCCTGCTGATGGACCTCTGAGTGGCCTTCGAGCTTCATGTCCTGGGCTGGGCGGCGGTGCTCGCCGTCGTCCAGCTGTTCCTCTTCGCCGTCCCCGCCAACCGCGAGCTGACCTCGACCTACCTCGCCGGTCCGCGCGACGAGAAGCGCGAGCTCAAGGGCCGCACGGCGCGCCTCCAGCGCGCCTTCGCCAACCACATGGAGGGGCTGATCCTGTTCACCATCGCCGTCGTGGTGGTGGTGCTGGGACAGGCGTCCTCGCCGCTCACCCGGGGCGCCGCCGCGGTCTACCTGACCGCGCGCGTCCTCTACGTGCCCGCCTACGCGCTGGGGCTGCCGTGGCAGCGCTCCGCGATCTGGGGGGTCGGCTTCTTCGCCACGCTCGCGATGCTGGGCGCGGCGCTGCTTTCCTGAGGGGGACATCCGAATGGCCGACTACGACGTGATCTTCATCGGCGGCGGCCCGGGCGGCTATGTCGGCGCCATCCGCGCCGCGCAGCTGGGGCTGAAGGCCGCCTGCGTCGAGGGCCGGGGCGCGCTGGGCGGCACCTGCCTCAATGTCGGCTGCATCCCCTCCAAGGCGCTGCTGCACGCCAGCGAGCTCGTGCACGAGGCCGGGGGCAACTTCGCCGAGATGGGCATCATCGCCAAGTCCGTCAGCGTCGACGTGCCGAAGATGCTGGCCTACAAGGACGGCGTGATCAAGTCGAACACGCAGGGCATCGAGTTCCTGTTCAAGAAGAACAAGGTCGACTACATCCGCGGATGGGGCAAGGTCGCGGCGGCCGGCACGGTCGAGGTGACCGGCGGCGAAGGCGCCGGGACCTACAGGACCAAATCCATCGTGATCGCCACCGGCTCCGAGCCCACCGCCCTGCCGGGCGTCGAGGTGGACGAGGAGCGCGTGGTCACCTCCACCGGCGCGCTGGAGCTGAAGAAGATCCCGAAGAAGATGGTGGTGATCGGCGCCGGCGTGATCGGCCTCGAGCTCGGCTCGGTGTGGAAGCGCCTCGGCGCCGAGGTGACCGTGGTCGAATACCTCGACCAGATCACCCCCGGCATGGACCTCGAGATCTGCCGCAGCTTCCAGAAGATCCTGACCAAGCAGGGCCTCGCCTTCGTGATGGGCGCCGCCGTCCAGTCGGTCGAGACGCTCAAGACCGGCCTCAAGGTCCACTACAAGCTGCGCAAGGACGACAGCGTGCACGCGCTCGCCGCCGATGTGGTGCTGGTGGCCACGGGCCGCCGCCCCTTCACGCAGGGCCTCGGGCTGGCCGAGATCGGCGTGGCGATGGACGAGAAGGGCCGGGTCAGGACCGACGCCCACTGGCAGACCAACGTGCCGGGCATCTACGCCATCGGCGACGTGATCGCAGGCCCGATGCTCGCCCACAAGGCCGAGGACGAGGGCGTGGCGGTGGCCGAGGTGCTGGCGGGCCAGCACGGCCACGTCAACTACGACGTCATCCCCGGCGTGATCTACACCGCCCCCGAGGTCGCCACGGTCGGCAGGACCGAGGAGCAGCTCAAGGCCGAGGGGCGCGCCTACAAGGTCGGCAAGTTCAGCTTCATGGGCAACGGCCGCGCCAAGGCCCACTTCGCCACCGAAGGCTTCGTCAAGGTGCTGGCGGACAAGGAGACGGACCGCGTGCTGGGCGTGCACGTCATCGGGCCGATGGCGGGGGATCTCATCCACGAATACTGCGTGGCGATGGAGTTCGGCGCCTCGGCCGAGGACGTCGCCCGCACCTGCCACGCGCACCCCACCTTCTCCGAGGCGATGCGCGAGGCGGCGCTGGCCTGCGGGATCGGCGCGATCCACGCCTGACCGCGGCCCGGACGACGGGTCGCACGCCGCGGGGGTGACCCCGCGGCGTTCGCGCCTACACCCATCGGCGACCCCGCAGGGAGCCGCAAGTGACCGCCGCCGCCGACCCGCAGACCGAGAGCCCCGCCCGCCGCCGCGCCCTCGCGCTGCTCTGGGGCGCGCTGTGCCACGGCGCCTTCGCCCTGGGCGGCGGCGCCATGTTCGTCGGGCTGTGGTTCGGCATGACGCTCGGGCAGGGCGCCGTGCCGCAGCCCTTCGCCTGGGTCGCCAACCTCGCGCTGCTGGCGCAGTTCCCGCTCGGCCATTCCCTGCTGCTCACGCCCGGCGGCCAGCGCCTGCTCGCGCGCCTTGCGCCCGCCCATGGCCGCACGCTCGCGACCACCACCTACGCCATGATCGCCTCGCTCCAGCTGCTGGCGCTGTTCGCGCTCTGGACGCCCTCGGGCATCGTCTGGTGGCGGGCGGAAGGCTGGGCGCTGTGGCCGGCCGGCGCCCTCTACCTCGCCGCCTGGGCGCTGCTGACCAAGGCCAGCTTCGACGCGGGCCCGCAGGTCCAGAGCGGCCTGCTGGGCTGGTGGGCGCTTTGGCGGGGCCGCCGCCCCGTGTTCCCGCCCATGCCGACGCGCGGGCTGTTCCGGCTGGTGCGGCAACCGATCTATGTCAGCTTCGCCATGGTCCTGTGGCCCGTCCATGTCTGGACGCCCGACCAGCTCGCGGTGGCGCTGGGCTGCACCGCCTACTGCCTGCTCGGGCCGCTGCACAAGGAACGCCGCTTCGCCCGGCTGTTCGGCCCGGCCTGGGCGGCCTACCGCGCCCGCACCCCGTATTGGGCGCCGCGGCTGCGCTGACGCGTTGAACATCCGCGGCGCGCGCCCCACCTTCGCGGTCGCACCATGCAACACAGGCGAGGCCCCATGTTCCTGCTCGGCATCTCCGGCGCGCTGCGCGCCGCCAGCCACAACACCGCGCTCGTGCGCGCCGCGGCCGACGCCTTCGCGGCGGACCGCTTCGAGATGGCGGACCTGCGCCTGCCGCTCTACGACGGCGACCTCGAGGCCGAGGGCATCCCCGAATCCGTGCAGCGGCTGGTGGCGCAGATCCGCGCGGCCGACGCCATCGCGATCTCGACCCCGGAATACAACAAGGGCCTGTCGGGCGTGCTGAAGAACGCGCTCGACTGGGTCAGCCGCGTGCCGCCGCAGGCCCTTCAGGGCAAGCCGGTGGCGATCATGTCGTCCGCCGCCGGGCGCTCGGGGGGCGAGCGGGGCCAGTCCACCCTGCGCCTGTGCCTCCAGGCCTTCGGGCCGCGGCTGGTGCAGATGCCCGAAGTGCTGATCGCGGGGGCCGACAAGGCCTTCGAGGCCGGCGCGCTGCGCGACCCCATCGGGCTCAAGGCCGTGGCGGCGCTGATGGAGGCGCTGCGCGCCGAGGCCGCCCGCGGGGCCTGACGGCGGGGCCGCGCGGCACTCGCCTGCGGCGCGGCCGGCTGGGCCGCGCCCGTCGTTCCGCTGTTGACGAATCGATTTGCGCCGAACATAACAAGAACAGTTGGTGAGGCCCAAAGCAGATCGCCAGCATGTCTTGACACGATCATTTTGATGCTTATGTTGCGTGGCAATGAGAGTGTTGTGTCGGGCATCGGCGACGGGGCGCATTCCCCGAAGGCCGGCGTTGCGTTCAGCCCGGCGGGGCCGGCGGTGTTGCGCCGGCCCCGCCTTGCGTCTCCTGCGCCTCGGCGCGGGCGCTTTCCCAGGCCAGCATGGCGCGCTTGACGTCGAGGCCCCAGTGATAGCCGCCCAGCGCGCCGGTCTCGCGCAGCGCGCGGTGGCAGGGCACCAGCCAGGCGACGGGGTTGCGCCCGACCGCCGTCCCCGCGGCGCGCGCGGCCCCCGGCGCGCCCACGGCGCGCGCCAGCGCGCCATAGGTGGTGACATGCCCCGAGGGCACGCGCAGCAGCGCCTCCCACACCTTGATCTGGAACGGCGCGCCGA
>DAINOD010000123.1:0-7337 GCA_036735545.1 Rubrimonas sp.
GTGAGGTCGTAGCGCAGCGCCAGCCAGGTGTCGTCGTCGTCCTGGAAGGCGAAGACGCCCTCGTTGGGGCGGTCCACGTCGGGCAGGAACTTGCCCAGCGCCTCGACGGTCTCGATCCCGGAGGTCTCAAGCGGGTCGAAGCCGTAGCGGCGGTAGACCTCCGTCACCGTGGCGAGCATGCGGTTGCGCGCCTCGACCTCGGCGCCGGCCCAGTCGCGGAAGCCCCGCGGCGTCTCGGCCCTCGGGCGACGGGTCTTCGGGGCGTCCTTGGCCATGGGCGTTCCGGCTGCGCGAGAAGTGGCCTGCGCCTTAGCCCAAGGCTGCTGGGGCGGCAAGCCGCAGGGTTCAGACCAGCGCGGCCTTCACCTGCGGGCCCAGCTTGCCGAAATCCATGCGGCCCGGGTGGCGCGCCTTCAGCGCCCCGATCACCCGGCCCATGTCCTTGATCGAGGCGGCCTCGGTCTCGGCGATCGCATCGGCGATGGCGGCCTGCACCTCCTCCTCGGTCATCGGGCGGGGCAGAAAGCCGCGGATCACCGCGATCTCCGCCTCCTCCCGCGCCGCCAGTTCGAGCCGGCCGCCTTCCTCGAAGGCGCGGATCGCCTCCTCGCGCTGGCGCACCATGCTGGCCAGGATCGCCAGGACTTCGGCGTCGTCGTCGGCGGGGCCCCCGTCGTCGGCGTCGCGCGTCGCGATCTCGCGGTCCTTCAGCGTGGCCGTCACCAGCCTGAGCGTCGAAAGGCGCGTGGCGTCCCTCGACGCCACCGCATCCTTGAGCTCGGCCGAGATGCGCGCACGCAAGCCGTTTGCGGTCATCGTCGCGGCCTCCTTTTCGCCACGAAGGAAACTAGCGCCTCCCGCGCCCGGACACAATCCGCGTGCGTTGCGGTAGACCGTTGATGTAAAACATCTTTTTTGCTGTCAGCCTCGCTTGACGCCCCGCGCCCCGGCCATTAGCTTCGCGCGCCGCATCCTTGCCGGGGACGTTCCGACCATGGCTACCGAAGCCGATTCCCGCCTGACCGGCCGTCTGGCGCTGGCCGACGGCACCGTGCTGCGCGGCCGCGGCTTCGGCGCGACCGGGGCGCGGGCGGGCGAGCTGTGCTTCAACACCGCGATGACCGGATATCAGGAGATCCTTACGGATCTTTCCTATGCCGGACAGATCGTCACCTTCACCTTCCCCCATGTCGGCAATGTCGGCGCCAATGCGGAGGACGACGAGGCCGCCGCCGCCGCCGCGCTGGGCGCCGTGGTGCGCGAGGACCCGACGGCCCCGTCGAACTGGCGCGCCGAGGGCGGCTTCGCCGACTGGATGACGCGCCGCGGCCTGATCGGCGTCGGCGGCGTGGACACGCGCCGGCTGACGCGGCTGATCCGCGCCAAGGGGATGCCCCACGCCGTCATCGCCCACGACGCGGCCGGGGTTTTCGACGAGGCGGCGCTGGTGGCGCAGGCGCGCGCCTTCGCCGGCCTGGTCGGCGCCGATCTGGCGCGCGACGTGACGGCCGCCCGGTCCTATGGCTGGAGCGAGGGTCCCTGGCGCATGGCGCCGGCGGGCCCGGCCCGGCGGCGGGTGGTCGCGGTGGACTACGGCGCCAAGCGCAACATCCTGCGCCGGCTGGTGGCGGCGGGCTGCGAGGTGGTGGTGCTGCCGGCCTCGGCGACGGCCGCGGAGGTCAAGGCGCAGGGGGCGCAAGGCTTGTTCCTGTCCAACGGCCCGGGCGACCCGGCGGCGACCGCGGCCTACGCCGCGCTGATGATCCGCGAGATCGTCGAGACCACCGACATGGCGGTGTTCGGCATCTGCCTCGGCCACCAGATGCTCGGTCTCGCGCTGGGGGCGAGCACCGTGAAGATGAACCATGGCCACCACGGCGCCAACCATCCGGTCAAGGACCTCCAGACCGGCCGGGTCGAGATCACCTCGATGAACCACGGTTTCGCGGTGGACGCCCAGACGCTGCCCGAGGGCGTCGTCGAGAGCCATGTGTCGCTGTTCGACGGCTCCAACTGCGGCATCAGGCTGCGCGACCGACCGGTCTTCTCGGTGCAGTATCACCCGGAGGCGAGCCCGGGACCGATGGACAGCCATTACCTTTTCGACCGCTTCGTCGCGGCCATGGAATGACCCGACCGGCCCCGGGGCCGGCGAGCGGGGGACCGGTCTACGACGTCGCCGTCGTCGGGGCCGGGATCATGGGCCTCGCCCATGCGCTGGCCGCCGCGCGCCGGGGCCTGCGGGTGGTGGTGCTGGAGCGCGAGGCTCAGGCCAACGGCGCCTCGATCCGCAATTTCGGCTTCGTCACCGTTACCGGACAGCAGTCCGGCGATTGCTGGACGATGGCGGGCCGGGCGCGCGCGATCTGGGCGGAGGTCGCCGAGGCCGCGCGCATCCCCGTCCTGCACCGAGGGATGCTGGTGACCGCGCGCCGGCCCGAGGCGGAGGCGGTGATCGACGCCTTTCTCGCCACCGACATGGCCGAAGGCTGTCGGCGGCTTGGCGCCGGGGCGGCGCGCGAGATCTGCCCCGCGCTCGGCCCGGCCGTGACGGCCGCGCTGCACTCGCCCCACGAGATGCGCGTGGAGAGCCGCGAGGCGCTGCCGCGCATCGCCGAGTGGCTGGCCGAGGCCCATGGCGTGCGCTTCCTCTGGTCCACCGCGGTTCGCGCCGTCGCCGCGCCCCGGCTGGAGACCTCGCGCGGCGCCGTCGAGGCCGGCGCGGTGGTGGTCTGCCCCGGCGACGACTATCACGCGCTGTTCCCCGAGCGGATCGCCGCCTATGCGCCGACGCGCTGCAAGCTGCACATGCTGCGGGTGCGGCCCGGCCGGCCCGCGGCGCTGGGCGCGGCGGTGATGTCGGACCTCGGGCTCGCGCGCTATCTGGGCTACGCCGAGTTGCCGGAAGCCGCGGCGCTGGCCGCCCGGCTTGACGCCGAGCAGCCCGGGCAGCGGGCCAACGGGGTGCACCTGATCGCGGTGCAGTCGGCGGACGGCTCGCTCGTGGTGGGCGACAGCCACCACTATGCGCCGACGCCCGACCCCTTCGCGCCGCAGGCGGTGGACGATCTCATCCTGTCGGAACTCGACGCCGTGCTCGACCTCGGCGCGCGCGCGGTCATCGAGCGCTGGACCGGGATTTACGCCTCGGCCGAGGGCCGCTGGCGCTTCACCGACGCGCCGGACGCCGCCACCCGCATCGTGGTGGTGACGGCGGGCTGCGGCGCCTCGACGGCCTTCGCCATCGGCGAGGAGACGCTGGCCGACCTGTTGGACTGAGGGGACGGATGCGCATCAAGGCGGTGGTGTTCGACTGGGCGGGCACGATGGTGGACTTCGGCTCCCGCGCGCCGATGGGCGTCTTCGTGAAGGCCTTCGCGGAGTTCGGCGTGACGGTCTCCGTCGAGGATGCGCGCAGGCCGATGGGTCTGCCCAAGCGCGCCCACATCGCCGCGATGCTGGCCGATCCCCGCATCGCGGCCGTCTGGGCGCAGGCGCAGGGCGCCGCCCCCGACGACGACGCCATCGACCGGGTCTACGCCGTCTTCGTGCCGATGAACGAGGCGGTCGCGGCCGACTACGCCGAGCTCGTTCCCGGCGCGCTGGAGACGGTCCGCTGGCTGCGGACGCGGGGGGTGAAGATCGGCTCTACCACCGGCTACACCCGCTCGATCATGGCGCGGGTGGCGCCCGTGGCTGCGGCGCAGGGTTATGCGCCCGACAATCTCGTCTGCGCCGACGATCTCGCCGAGGGGCGGCCCGGGCCGCTGATGATGTATCAGTGCTTCGTCGATCTCGCGGTCTGGCCGCCCGCCGCCGTCCTGAAGGTGGACGACACCGAGCCCGGGATCGCCGAGGGGGTCGCCGCCGGGTGCCCCACCGTGGGCCTCGCGCTCTCGGGCAACATCGCCGGTCTCGCCGCGGACGACCTGGCCCGCCTGAGCCCGTCCGAGGTCGCCGCGCTGCGCGCCCGCGCCGCCGCCGTGCTGCGCGCGGCGGGGGCCGACCACGTCATCGACACCGTGGCCGACCTGCCGGCCCTGATCGAGCGGCTCGAGGCTCAGTCCGGGGCGTAGCAGAAGGCGGCGAGCTTGTTGCCGTCCGGGTCGCGCACATAGCCGCCAAAGGCGTTCGGCGCAAAGGACCGCGGTCCCGGGGCGCCCTCGTCGGCCCCGCCATGGCCCAGCGCAGCGGCGTGGAACGCGGCCACGGCCTCGCGGCTCGGCGCGGCGAAGCTGATCGTCGCGCCGTTGCCGACGCAGGCGGGCGCGCCGTCGCGCGGGCGCAGCGCCAGGAAGCCCATCACCCCGTCGAGGCCCCATGCGGAGCCCTTGTCGCCGAAGTCGGCTATCCGCCCCCATCCCAGCGCGCCCAGCGCCGCGTCGTAGAACGCCTGCGCCTTGGCGAGATCGTTGGTCCCGACCGTGACATGCGTGAACATCGCCATGCAGTTCGCTCCCCCCACCGCGCGCCCTTCGCGCGGGAAGCGGAAGGGCTAGCGCGCCGCAGGCGCTGCGGGAAGGGGTCGGCTTGCGCACGCCCGCCCAGCCTGTATAAGCGCCATCGATGACGGGCCGTAGCGCAGCCTGGTAGCGCGCTTGCATGGGGCGCAAGAGGTCGTGAGTTCGAATCTCGCCGGCCCGACCACCACCCGACGCCAGCGCTCGCGCGCTGGCGTCGGCGTTTCGGGATGACCGCGCCCGCCGCGGGTGTCCTGCCCGCCCAGCATCTGCGCCGTCTGATCGCCGAGGGCGCCATCGCGGCCGACCCCCCGCCCGGCCCCGGTCAGGTGCAGCCCGCCAGCATCGACCTGCGCCTCGGCGCCCGCGCCTGGCGGCTGCGCGCGAGCTTCCTGCCCGGCGCCGCGCGCACCGTGGCCGAGCGTCTGCCCGACTTCGCCATGCACCAGATCGACCTGTCGGCCGGCGCGGCGCTGGAGACGGGCTGCGTGTATCTCGTGGAGCTGATGGAGCGGCTGGCGCTG
This sequence comes from Rubrimonas sp., assembly GCA_036735545.1. Classification (GTDB taxonomy): domain Bacteria; phylum Pseudomonadota; class Alphaproteobacteria; order Rhodobacterales; family Rhodobacteraceae; genus Rubrimonas. The sequence goes on from DAINOD010000123.1 coordinate 4,985, forward strand.
CCCGCCGACGTCTCGGGCGCGGCCAACGCGAAGAGTTCGACCGGCCGGCTGGACCTGTTCACCCGCGTGATCGTCGACCGCGGCACGGCCTTCGATCGCGCGCCGGCGGGCTACGCCGGCCCGCTTTACGCCGAGATCTGTCCGCGCACCTTCAGCGTGCTGGCGCGCGCCGGCGATCGGCTGACCCAGCTGCGCCTGCGCCGCGGCGAGGCGGCGCTGTCGGACGCGGCGCTGGGCGCCCTGCACGGCGCGCAGGCGCTGGTGGACGGGGAGGCGGTGATCGACGGCGGCCTCGGCTTCAGCGTAGATCTGGCGCCGCGCGCCGGGCCGCTCGGCTGGCGGGCGCGGCCGCACAGCCCGCTGATCGATCTGGGCAGGCTGAACCACTACGACCCGGCGGACTTCTTCGACCGCGTGCGCCCGGGGCCCGGCGCCTCGGTGATCCTCGACCCGGGCGCCTTCTACATCCTCGTCAGCCGCGAGAGCGTGCATATCCCCCCGAACGTCGCGGCGGAGATGGCGCCCTACATGGCCGTGGCGGGCGAGTTCCGCGTCCACTACGCCGGCTTCTTCGACCCCGGCTTCGGCCACGACGCCGCGGGCGGGGCCCGCTCGCGCGCCGTGCTGGAGGTGCGCTGCCACGAGGCGCCCTTCGCGCTGGAGCACGGTCAGGCGGTCGGGCGGCTGGTCTACGAGCCGATGCTGGAGACGCCGGACATCCTCTACGGTCGCGGCATCGGCTCGACCTATCAGGCGCAGGGGCTAAGGCTCAGCAAGCATTTCAAGCAGGCGTGAACTCGCGAGCGTTGCGTTCGGCGCATGGCTTGTGCACTATAGTTATGGATCGGAGGGTAGTCGCCTATGCTCAGCGCCGACAACCCGATCAACGAGGCCGAGATCTTCGAGGTGCGCGCCCTTGCGCAGGGGCATCCGGTGTTCCTCTTGCTGGGCGACCCCAACACTCAGCCGCGGCCGTCCGTGGTCATCAAGGCCGAGACCACGATCTCGCCCTCTCAGAGCCGCGGACTGTCGCTGGTGACGCGCATCATCACGGCAGTCGATGTCCGCGCCCGGCAGTACACGCTTTCGGCGGCAGAGCTGAGCGACCTCGACCACTGGTGCCAGGGTGAGGCCACCTTCTTCGGGCGCAAGAACGCGGACCTGAACTACCTCATGCTCAGCCTGACCAATCCGAGCGCGACGTGGGTGCGGATGGACGCGCGGTCGCTGTCCGATCTTGACCAGGCGCGGGCGCTTCTTGTCGCCTCCAGTCGCGACAAGAAGGGCGTTCGGGCCATCGCCGCCGGCCTGTCGGCGGCCGGGGGCCTTGAGGCTCTCGGTCAGGTCGTCGCGCTCGACCTGTTCAACGGCAACAACGACCGCTTCGGGTGGCCCGGCCCGGGGACCAGGAATCCGAAAGGCGGCAACTACCATTTCCTGCAAAATCTTGGAAACATCCTGCTGTCCGAGGCCACCGATGGCACGCTGTCGCCCATCGCATTGGACTCGTTCGATCCCAACTCGCGATTCGCCCTGCTGGATCACGACACGGTCGCCGAGCAGGAGGCGGACAGCGGCAGTGGCGAGGCCGAGTGGCCCGGACGCCTGCTCGGCGCCGACCGAACGAGTGATCTGGCGACGTATCTGAGAGGCTGCGTCGACGATCTGAACGTAGCGCTCGGGCCGCGCAGCCGCCGCATCCCCTTCGCGACGAAGAAGCGATTGCCCTCCAACGCGGTCGGGCGCATGCAGGCGGGCGTGAACGCGGCGATCGTCAGGCTGAAGGACAAGCTGGCGAACGACCCCACGTTCACCGCGATAGCGTTGATGCAGGATCGTCGGGTCGTGCTGAACTGGTGAAGTGCGAAACATTCTTGCGTTGATGCGCCACCCCCCACAACTTTCCTCGGATGCGCTTGACCGGCGATGCGCCATGTGGCAATCGGCAAGTGTCGAACGAAGGAGCGGGCGCATGGGCGGTCTCGTAGTCATCGGCGGGCGTGCGGGGCGGCGAAGGGGATAGTCCCCATCGTCCGGTTCGCACGCGACAGGGCCCCTCGAGGGCCTTTTTTGTTGCCCGGTCCATGGACCGGCTTGGTCGGAGATGAAGACATGGCGCAGGACATGACCGGCGCGGAGATCGTGGTGAAGGCCCTGCGCGACCAGGGCGTCGAGGTGGTGTTCGGGTATCCCGGCGGCGCGGTGCTGCCGATCTACGACGCGATCTTCAAGCAAAACGACATCGTCCACGTCCTCGTCCGCCACGAGCAGGGCGCGACCCACATGGCCGAGGGCTACGCCCGCGCCACCGGCAAGCCCGGCGTGGTGCTGGTCACCTCCGGCCCCGGCGCGA
>DAINOD010000124.1:0-7138 GCA_036735545.1 Rubrimonas sp.
TGAGACCCCTCTTGCGGCTCGTCGCGGGCGGGGCCATGTGCCGCCGCGACGGATCGAGCCGCGCGACGTCGCGCGCCCGTCTCAGAGGCTGACGGCGCCGCCGCCCCGGCGCCCAGGGAAATCCATGACAGCGACGGAACTGCCCGCCCCCGGCGCCGCGCGCGCGCCGTGGCGGTTCACGCGATGGCGTCGCGCGGGCTTCGCCGCGGCGCTCGCGCTGCTCATGCTGGCTGCTGCGACGGTGGCGTCGCGCGGCCTGCCGCTCGGGCTGGACTTCACCGGCGGCGTGCTGGTGGAGGCCGCGGCGCCCGCGCCGTGGCGGATCGGGGCGCTGCGGGCGGCGCTCGCCGCGCAGGGAGTTCCCGACGCGGTGGTCCAGCTAGCCGACGGCGGAACCGTGGCGCTCGTCCGGGCCCAGACGGCGGGACAGGCGACCGTGGAGGCGGTGCGCGCCGCCCTCGGGCCCGCCGCCGACCTGCGCCGCGCCGAACTTGTCGGGCCCAGGGTGTCGGGCGAGCTGTTGCGCGACGGGGCGCTGGCGAGCCTCGCCGCCGTGGCCGCCATCGCGATCTACGTCTGGCTGCGCTTCGAGGCCAGGTTCGGCGTCGCCGCCCTGCTGACCACGCTGCACGACGTCGCGATGATGGTGGGCTTCTACGCGGTGACGCGGCTCACCTTCGACCTGACCAGCGTGGCGGCCCTGCTCGCCATCGCCGGCTATTCGATCAACGACACGGTCGTCGTCTTCGATCGCGTGCGCGAACTGCTGGCGCGGGACCGCGGCGCGGCGCTGGGCGACACGATAGACCGCGCCCTGACCGACACGCTGCGGCGCACGCTGATGACCTCCGCCACCACGCTGGCGGCCACCGTCTCGCTGATGGTCTTCGGCGGGCCGGTGCTGTTCGGCTTCGCGGCGGCGGTGACCTTCGGCGTCGTCGCAGGCACGCTGTCGAGCATCTTCGTCGCCGCGCCGCTGCTGATGCACCTGCCGGGGCGTCTGCCCGGGCGGGACGAAGACCCCCACCCCTTCGGCGCCGACGCGCCCTGACCCTGCGGAGACGCCCATGACCTTCGCGATGCTCGCCGCCGGCCTCGTGCTGCTGGTGCTCGGCGGCGAGCTGCTGGTGCGCGGCGCGGTGCGCGCGGCCGCGGCGCTCGGGGTGTCGCCGCTCCTGATCGGCCTGACGCTGGTGGGTTTCGGCACCTCGACGCCGGAACTCGTGACCAGCGTGCAGGCGGCGCTGGTCGGCTCGCCCGGCGTGGCGGTGGGCAACGTGGTCGGCTCGAACATCTGCAACATCCTGCTGATCCTCGGGCTGGCCGCGGTGATCCGGCCCGTCGCCGCCGACCCGCGCGCCTTCCGGCGCGACGGGCCGGCGCTGGCTGCGGCCACGCTGGCGGGTCTCGGCGCCATGCTGTGGGGCGAGATCGGGCGGCTTGCGGGGGCCGTGCTGGTGGGGCTGCTGATCGCCTATGTCGTCGGTGCCTATCTGGGCGAGCGCCGCACGGCGCCGGCCGCGGCCCCTGCGGCCGCGTCGCCGTCCGTGCCGTCGGGCGGCCTGGCCATCGGCCTGCCGATGGCGCTGGCGGGGCTCGTTCTGGTCGTCGTGGGCGCCGACCTCCTGGTCGACGCGGCGATCGGGCTGGCGCGGGGCTGGGGCGTGTCGGAGACGCTGATCGGACTGACCATCGTCGCCGTGGGCACCTCGTTGCCGGAGCTGACCGCCTCGGTGATCGCGGCGATCCGCGGCCAGAGCGAGGTCGCCTTCGGCAACATCATCGGCTCGAACATCTACAACGTGCTCGGCATCCTCGGGGTCACGGCGCTGGTGAAGCCGCTGGAGGTTCCGCCCGAGATCATGGGCTTCGACGGCTGGGTCATGCTGGCCGCGACCGCCGCGATGATCGCAGTCGCCGTCACCGGCGCCCGCGTCACGCGGCGCGAGGGCGCCGCGATGCTGGCGGGCTATGCGGCCTATCTCGGCTGGCTGGTCGCGGCGGCCTGATCACTCGGCGGCCAGCCTGTGCGCGGCGACCGTCGCCAGCGGGAACACCTTGCCGGGGTTCAGCAGCCAGCGCGGATCGAACACGTCCTTCACCGCCATCTGCGCCGCCATGTCCTGCGGCGCGAACTGGGTCGTCATCAGGTCGCGCTTCTCCACCCCCACGCCGTGCTCGCCGGTCAGGCAGCCGCCGACCTCGACGCACAGGCGCAGGATGTCGGCGCCGAAGGCCTCGCACTTCTCCAGATCGCCCGCCTTGTTGGCGTCGAACAGGATCAGCGGGTGCATGTTCCCGTCGCCCGCGTGGAATATGTTGGCGACGTCCAGCCCGTATTCCCCGCTCATCCGCCCGATCTCGCGCAGCACATGGGGCAGCGCGCCGACCGGGATGGTGCCGTCGAGGCACATGTAGTCGCTGATCTGACCCATGGCCCCGAAAGCCGACTTGCGCCCGAGCCAGATGGCTGCGGCCTCCTCGGCCGTCGCCGCCTCGCGGACGGCGATGGGCGCATGGCGCGCGGCGATGGCCTTGATGCGGGCGATCTGGTCGTCGATTTCGGCGGGCGCGCCCTCGACCTCAACGATCAGCAGCGCGCCGGCGTTGAGCGGATAGCCGGCCTGGGCGAAGTCCTCGCAGACGCGGATCGCCGGGCCGTCCATGAACTCCAGCGCGACGGGGATGACGCCGGCGCGGATGACGTCCGCCACGCAGGCGCCGGCGACCTCGGAGCTGTCGAAGCCGAACAGGATCGGCCGCGCGCCCTCGGGGCTGCGGAGAATCCGCAGCGTCGCCTCCGTGACCACGCCGAGCTGGCCCTCCGATCCGCAGATCACGCCCAGCAGGTCGAGCCCCGCCGGGTCGAGATGCGCCCCGCCGAGTTCGATCACCTCGCCCTGCATCGTGACCAGCGTGACGCCCATGAGGTTGTTCGTGGTGACGCCGTATTTCAGGCAATGCGCCCCGCCCGAATTCATCGCGATGTTGCCGGCGATGGCGCAGGCGAGCTGCGACGACGGATCGGGCGCGTAGAAGAACCCCTCCGCCTGCACGGCGCCGGTCACGGAGAGGTTGGTCACCCCGGTCTGCACCCGCACCGTGCGGTTGGCATAGTCGATGTCGAGCACCCGGTTCAGCCGCGCGACGCCGAGAATCACGCAATCCGCCGTCGGCAGCGCGCCCCCGGCCAGCGAGGTGCCCGAGCCCCGCGGCACCACCGGCACGCCCTGGTCGTGGCAGAGCCGCAGCACCGCCGCCACCTCGGCCGTGCTCCGGGGCAGGGTCACGGCCATGGGGGGGCAGCGGTAGGCGGTCAGCGCGTCACATTCGTAGGCCGCGAGCTCGGCAGGGTCGGCGATCACCGCGTCGTCGGGCAGGATGGCGCGCAGGGCCGCCACGATCTCGGCGCGGCGGGAGAGGACGCGGACGTCGGGCTCGGGCATCTGCATCGGACGCTCCCTGAAACTTGACCGTGGCGGCAGGTAGCGCCGCAATGCGTGCGTCGCCAGTCGCGTCCCTGTCGTATAGCAGAAGCCATGACCGTCTACGCCACGCTTCTCGCCGCCTTCTCCGTCCGCGACGCCGCAGCGTTGGGGTTGTTCGCCGTCGCGTGGCTCGCTGTGGAGGTCGTGCTGCATCCGGGCGTGCTCGGCGCGCGCTCTGCGGGGGAGTTGATGTGCCGCTGGCGCGAGCGGTGGTTTCTCGAGGCGGCGCGGCGCGACAACCGCAACCGCATCCTGGATTCCAATCTGCTGAACGGCCTGCGGGCGGCGATCGCCTTCTACATCTCCGGCGCTTTGCTGGCGCTGGGCGGCGCCATCGCGTTCATCGGGCAGACCGACCAGCTGGCGATGGTGGCGCAGGATCTGGCGGTCTCGGAACAGACCGGCCGCGCGAAGTGGATCATCAAGCTGCTTGTCGTGGTGGCGCTGCTGATCGTCGCCTTCCTCGAATTCGTCTGGGCGCACCGCATCTTCGGCTATTGCGCCGTGCTCCTCGGCGCGATCCCCGACCGCGGCGACGACGCCGAGGCCGTGGCGCTGCGCGCGGCGCGACTGAACATCCTCGCCTCGCGGCACTTCAACCGCGGCTTGCGGGCCATGTACTTCTCGCTGACCGCCATGGCCTGGCTGGTCGGGCCGGTCGTTCTGATGGCCGCGACGGTCTTCACGGCGTGGATCATGCTGCGCCGCGAGTTCTTTTCCGCGACCCGCGAAGCGTTGCAGGACTGAACCCTCCCGCGAAGCGCGAATCTGCGCTACGCTGCCGCGCGACAAGAAGGGCTGGCGTCGTCCGAGCGCCGCCGCGGCAGGGAGAACGCAATGCAGACGATCCGCAACCCGGGCGAGTGGGCGGCCGAGAAACTGGCCGGCGCGTCGGGCCACCTGTCGGCCACGGCGCGCGCCATGCGCGGCACGGACGAGCGCCCCATCGCGGTCCGCGACCTGACCCGCGACGACCTGCGCGCCGCGCTGCGCGAGGGCGCCGACGACTTCGCCGCCTGCCGCACCGACGTGCTGTTTCTGGTGATCGCCTATCCGCTCGCCGGGCTCGCGGCCGTGGGCCTCGCGGCGAACGCGGCGCTGCTGCCGCTGCTGTTTCCCGCCGTCGCAGGCCTGTCGCTGGTGGGGCCGGCCGCGGCGGTCGGTCTCTACGAGATGAGCCGGCGGCGCGAGCGGGGCGAGACGCCCTCCTGGGCCAACGCCTTCGGTCTGATCGGCTCGCCCTCTTTCGGCGCGATGCTGGTGCTGGCGCTGATCATCGGCGCGATCTTCGTGGTGTGGATGGGCGCGGCGCAGGCGATCTACGCCGCAACCCTCGGGCCCGCGGCGCCGACGTCGCTGTGGAGCTTTCTGGGCGACGTGCTGCTGACGCCCGCCGGCTGGGCCATGATCGCCATCGGCATGGGAGTGGGCTTCGTCTTCGCCTGCGTGGTGCTGGCGATCAGCGTCGTCTCCTTTCCGCTGCTGCTCGACCGGGAGGTGGGCCTGCGCCGGGCGGTCGCCACCTCGGTGGAGGTGGTGGCGAGGAACCCGCGCGTGATGGCGGAATGGGGGCTGATCGTGGCGGTCTCGCTGGCGCTGGGTTCGCTGCCGTTCTTCCTCGGGCTGATGTTCGTCATGCCGATCCTCGGCCATGCGACGTGGCGGCTCTACCGCCGCGCGGTCGAAGTCTGATCCGCCGCGCCGCGGCGCACGCCTTCGCGACTTGGCGCCCGGCGCGGGCGGGCCTACTCATGGGGCCATGATCCGCGCCGCGCTCCTCGCCCTGCTGCTCGCCGCCCCCGTCGCGGCGCAGGAGCGCGCGACCCCGGAATCGGCGGCGCAGATCCGGCTCTCCTTCGCGCCGGTGGTGAAGCAGGCGGCGCCGGCGGTGGTGAACGTCTTCACCCGACGCGTGGTGACGCGGCGCGACCACCCCTTCGCCGGCAACCCCTTCTTCGACCAGTTCATGCGCGACTTCGGCGGCATGACGCGCCAGCGGATGGAGAGCTCGCTCGGCTCGGGCGTGATCATGCGCGGCGACGGGATCGTGGTGACCAACGCCCATGTCGTCGAGGACGCCGTGGAGGTGCGGGTCGCGCTGGCCGACCGGCGCGAGTACGACGCCGAGATCATCTTCGCCGACGCGCCCTCCGACCTTGCGGTCCTCTCGCTGCGGGGCGCGCGCGGGCTGCCGGCGCTGGCCCCCCGCGACGCCGCCGACCTCGAGGTGGGCGATCTGGTGCTGGCCATCGGCAACCCCTTCGGCGTCGGTCAGACCGTCACCCACGGCATCGTATCGGCCATCGCGCGGAGCGCGGGGCGGCGGGGCGGGGGCTACTTCATCCAGACCGACGCGGCGATCAACCCGGGCAACTCCGGGGGCGCGCTGGTGGACATCGACGGGCGGCTGGTGGGGGTCAACACCGCGATCCTCAGCCGCGGCGGCGGCTCCATCGGCATCGGTTTCGCGATCCCCGTCAGCCTCGTCCAGCGCGCCGTGGACAGCGCGCTGCGCGGCGAGCGCCAACTCGTGCGCCCCTGGGCCGGCGTGCGCGGCCAGACGGTCACCGCCGACATCGCCCAGGCGCTGGGCATGGAGCGGCCCGCGGGCGTCGTGATCGCCGAGATGCATCCCGCAAGCCCCCTGCGCGAGGCCGGTCTGCGCGTCGGCGACGTGGTGACCGCCTTCGAGGGCGAGCCGACCGACACGCCCGAGGAGTTCTCCTTCCGCCTCGCCGCCATGGGCGTGGGCGGCGAGGCGGCCGTGACCTACACCCGCCGCGGGCAGGAGCGCTCGGCGCGGATGCGGCTGATCCCGGCGCCGCGCGGCGTGCAGCCCTGAGCGACCTGTTCGCCCACGCCGCGCCGCCCTCGCCGGCCCGGCCGCTCGCCGACCGGCTGCGCCCGGCGCGGCTGGCCGAGGTGGTGGGGCAGGATCACCTGACCGGCCCGGACGGCGCGCTGACGCGGCTGGCGGCGCGGCCGGTCTCGACGATCCTGTGGGGACCGCCGGGGGTGGGCAAGACCACGCTCGCGCGCCTCATCGCCGCCGAGAGCGGCATGGCCTTCGAGCAGATCAGCGCGATCTTCTCCGGCGTCGCCGATCTGCGGAAGGTGTTCGACGCGGCGCGGATGCGGCGGACCCAGGGCCGCGCGACGCTGCTGTTCGTCGACGAGATCCACCGTTTCAACAAGGCGCAGCAGGACGGCTTCCTGCCGCACATGGAGGACGGCGCGGTCGTGCTGATCGGCGCCACCACCGAAAACCCCTCCTTCGAGCTGAACGCCGCCCTGCTCAGCCGCGCGCAGGTGCTCGTGCTGAACCGCCTCGACGACGCGGCTGTCGAGACGCTGCTCGCCCGCGCCGAGGCCGCGGAGGGCCGCCCGCTGCCCGTCACGCCCGAGGGCCGCGCCTCGCTGGTCGCGATGGCCGATGGCGACGGGCGCGCGGCGCTGAACCTCGCCGAGGCCGCCTTCGCCCTGCCCGGCGGGCCCCACGGGGCCGCGGCGCTGGGCGCGCGGCTGGCGCGGCGGGCGGCGCTCTACGACAAGACCGGCGAGCAGCACTACAACCTGATCTCCGCCCTGCACAAATCGGTGCGCGGCTCCGACCCCGACGCCGCGCTCTACTGGCTGGCGCGGATGCTCGA
>DAINOD010000125.1:0-6733 GCA_036735545.1 Rubrimonas sp.
GCTCCAGCATCGCCTGGCCGATGCCCTGCGCGACGCCGCCGTGGATCTGGCCCTCGACGATCATCGGGTTGATGAGGTTGCCGAAATCATCCGCCGCATGGAACGCCTTCACCTCGACCACGCCGGTCTCGGGGTCCACCTCGACCTCGCAGGCGTAGCCGCCCGAGGGGTAGGTGAAGTTCTTGGGGTCGTAGAACGAGGTCTCCTCCAGCCCCGGCTCCACGTCCTCGATGGGGTACTTGTGCGGCACGTAGGCCGCCAGCGCGATCTCGCCGAAGGCCTTGGCGCGGTCGGTGCCGGCGACCTTGAACTGGCCGTCCTCGAAGGTGATGTCGGCCTCGCTGGCCTCCAGCAGGTGCGCGGCGATCTTCTTGGCCTTGGCGATGATCTTCTCGACCGACTTCACGATGGCCGAGCCGCCGACCGCGATGGAGCGCGAGCCGTAGGTGCCCATCCCGAACGGCACGCGGTTGGTGTCGCCGTGCACGATGTCGATGCTGCCCTCGGGCATCCCCAGCATCTCCGACACCACCTGCGCGAAGGTGGTCTCGTGACCCTGACCGTGGGAGTGGCTGCCGGTGAACACCGAGACGCTGCCGGTGGGGTTCACCCGCACCGTCGCCGCTTCGTAGAGCCCCGCCCGCGCGCCCAGCGCGCCCACCAGCGAGGACGGCGCGATGCCGCAGGCCTCGATGTAGTGGGCGAAGCCGAGGCCCCGCAGCTTGCCGCGCTTCGCCGCGTCCGCCTTGCGGGCGTCGAAGCCGGCGAGGTCGGCCATCTCCACGACCTTGTCCATGGTCGCGTGGTAGTCGCCGGTGTCGTAGACCACCGCGACGGGCGTCTGGTAGGGGAACTGGTCGGCGCGGATGAAGTTCTTCTTGCGCAGCTCGATCGGGCTCACGCCCAGCTCCCGCGCCGCCTTGTCGATGACGCGCTCAAGCTGATATGTCGCCTCGGGCCGTCCGGCGCCGCGGTAGGCGTCCACCGGCACCGTGTTGGTGAACACCGCCTTGACGTTGGTGAAGATCAGCGGCGTGCGGTAGTTGCCGGCCAGCAGCGTGCCGTGCAGCCAGGTCGGGATGCAGGGCGCGAAGGTGCTGAGATAGGCGCCCATGTTCGCCAGCGTCAGGCAGCGGACGGCGGTGAACTCGTGGTTCTCGTTCAGCGCCAGCTCGATCCTGGTGACATGGTCGCGCCCCTGCGCGTCGGACAGGAAGGCCTCCGAGCGCGAGGAGGTCCACTTGACCGGCCGGTTGAGCTTCTTGGCGGCGAAGGTGACGAAGGCCTCCTCGGCGTAGTGGTAGATCTTGGAGCCGAAGCCGCCGCCCACGTCCGGCGCCACCACCCGCAGCTTGTGCTCGGGGATGCCCAGCACGAAGGCCCCCATCAGCAGCCGGATGACGTGGGGGTTCTGGGAGGTGGTGTAGAGCGTGTGCTGGTCGTCGGCGCGGTCGTAGTCGCCGATGGCGCAGCGCGGCTCCATGGCGTTGGCGACGAGGCGGTTGTTCACCAGCTCCAGCGTCGTGACGTGGGCGGCCCTGGCGATGGCCTCGTCCACGGCGGCCTTGTTCTCGGCGACGAACTCCCAGTCGTAGCAGAGGTTGTCGGGGGCCTCGTCATGCACCGAGGCGGCGCCGTTCAGCGCGTCGCGCATGTCCACGACCGCGGGCAGCTCCTCGATCTCGATGGCGACCAACTCCGCCGCGTCGCGAGCCCGCGCCAGCGTGTCGGCCACCACCACGGCGATGGGGTCGCCGACGTGTCGCACCTTGCCCTCGGCGAGGATCGGGTGCTTGGGCTCCTTCATCGGCTGACCGTCCTTGTCGGTGATCAGCCAGCCGCAGGGCACGCCGCCCACGCCCTCGAAGTCCTTCGCCGTGAAGACATGCGCCACGCCCGGCGCCGCGGCCGCGGCCGCGACGTCTATCGAGACGATCCGGCCATGCGCGACGTCGGAGCGGACGAAGTGCGCGTAGAGCTGGCCGGGGCGGTTGATGTCGTCGGTGTAGCGGCCCGCGCCGGTGAGGAAGCGGACGTCTTCTCGGCGCTTGGACGAGGCGCCGATGCCTTCCATCTTGGTGATGGCGTTCATTGGTGCGTTTCCCTGTCGGTTCGGCCGGTGAGGGATGTCACTCGGCCGCGATCTTCTCGCCGCGCAGCGTGGCCGCGGCCGCGAGGATCGCCTTGACGATGTTGTGGTAGCCCGTGCAGCGGCAGATGTTGCCCTCGAGCCATTCCCGCACCTCCTGCTCGGAGGGGTCGGCGTTGTGCTGGAGCAGGTCGGCCGCCGACATCACCATGCCGGGCGTGCAGAAGCCGCACTGCAGACCGTGGTTGTCCTGGAAGGCCTGCTGGATCACGCCGAGCGAGCCGTCCGCGTTCGCCATCCCCTCGATGGTGCGCACTTCCGCGCCCTCGCAGGCCGCCGCGAGCACGCTGCACGCCTTCACGCTGGCCCCGTCCACATGCACCACGCAGGCGCCGCACTGCGAGGTGTCGCAGCCCACATGGGTGCCCGTCAGGCCCAGGCCCTCGCGCAGGAACTCAACGAGGAGCGTGCGCCCCTCCACCTCGCCGGAGACGGTCTTGCCGTTCACCGTCATCGATACGGACGCCATTCTCTAGTCCTCCCTGAACAGTCTCGGTGGGTCTGGCGGCGCGCGGCTTTCAGCCGAACAGGCGCTTCCAGAGGTTCTTCTTTTCGGGCGCGTCGACGGCGTTCTCCGCCGCCGCCGCCGCCGCCGCCGCGGAGGGCGCGTCGGTGTCGTGCTCCGCGGGAACCGCGGGTGCGGCCTCGGGCGCCGCCGTCACGCCCGCGTCGCCCTCCACCGCCGCCTTGAAGTCGTTGAAGAACTGGTCCGCCATCTTCTTGGCGAAGCCGTCGATCAGCCGGGCGCCGAGCTGGGCGATCTTCCCGCCGACCTTGGCCTCGGCGCTGTAGACCAGTTCGGTCCCGCCTTCGACCTCGTTCAGCGTCACGTCCGCGCCGCCCTTCGCGAAGCCGGCCGCGCCGCCCTTGCCCTCGCCGGAGATGGTGTAGCTCTGGGGCGGGTTGAGGTTGGACAGTTCGACCACGCCGGTGAAGGTGGCCGAGACGGGGCCGACCTTCTGCTTCACCACCGCCTCGAAGGAGGTGTCGGAGGTCTTGTCCAGCGACTGGCAGCCGGGGATGCAGCGCTTCAGCATCTCGGGGTCGTTCAGCGCCGCCCAAACGACGTCGCGGCCGACGCCGATGGTCTGGGTGCCTTCGAGCTTCATCTCGTCCTCCCGGCGCGTTGAGAGCCGCGCCCACTTTTGCCGTGGGACGATAGAGGGCGCTGCGCCGGATTTCCAGCGCCGCCTCAGCGGCAGAAACGCCCATGCCCGCCGCCGCTTGGCCGCCGCGCATCGCCCTTGCCCGCGCAACGCCTTCGGAGCAAGATCACGGCCAACGAGCAAGAATAATGCGAGGGACTATGGAGGGGGATGGCGGCGCGGCCGGCGACTTCGCAGCGTTGGGGTCGGACGGCGCAATTCTGGTCGTGGACGACCACCCGCTGTTCTGCGACGCCCTTTCCATGGCCCTGCGCGGCGGGCTCGGGCTGGAGACCGTCGCCACCGCCAACGCGCTGAACGACGCGCTGGGGCTGCTGCGGGACGGGCTGGACGTCGATGCGGTGGTGCTCGACCTCAACCTTCCCGACGTGACCGGACTGGACGGCCTGGTCCGCCTGAAGGCCGCCACACCCCATGTGCCGGTCGTCGTCGTCTCCGCGCTGGACGATCCGCGCATCGTCGCGCAGGCGCTGAAGGCCGGGGCCGCTGGCTTCGTGCGCAAGGACGCGCCGGCGGATGCGTTGGTGGCCGCGTTCCGCCGGGTTTTCGAGGGCTTTGTCGTCACTCCGCCCGACTTCGACCTGCGCGCCGAGGGCGTCGCGTCCGACGCCGCCATTGACGACGCCGTCGAGCGGCTGGGCGAGCTGACGCCGCAGCAGCTTCGTATCCTCGGCCTTGTCTGCGAGGGCAGGCTGAACAAGCAGATCGCCTTCGAACTCGCCATCGCCGAGACCACCGTGAAGGCGCACATCACCGCAATCCTGCGCAAGCTGGGCGTCCAGAGCCGCACCCAGGCGGTGTTGGTGGCGCAACGCGCGAGCTACGCCGGCATCCTCAAGAGCTGACGTCCGCGCCGCCGGTTGAACGGCGCGCGGCGCGCGGATAGCCTTCGCTGCGATCGTTGTGCAGGGGAGCGGGATGGATCGTCGGATCGACGAGGTCGTGTCCGACAACGAGCGCCTGCGGCAGGCGAACGACGCGCTGCGCGCGCGCATCGAGCGCCATGGCGGCATCGGCGGCGAACCCGCGGCCCGACCGCTCGACCCCGCCGAGACCGCGGGATGGATGCGCCGCTATGTCGAGGCGGCGCTGGACGCCGGCGACGCGGGACTTGCGCTGTTCACCGACGAAGGGCGGCTCGTCGCCGTCAACCAGCGGCTCGCGGCGCTGTTTCCCGACGTGGCGCCGCGCCTCTCGCCGGGAATGCGTTTCGAGGAGGCGGTGCGGTCGCTCGCCGGGGCGCATGGGCTCGCCCTGGCGGACGCCGGGGCCCGGGCGGCCTGGACGCGGGCGCGCATGGCCGCCCACGGGCGCGCCGCCTCGGCCGCCTCGGCCGCGCTGGTGGACGGACGCTGGATCGAGATCGCGGAGCGCCGCACGGCGGGCGGCGGCTTCGCGCTGTCGTTCCGCGACGGCGCGCCGCCCGCCGCTCCCGCCGTGGCGGGGGATGCGCCGGCGCTCGCCGCGGCGCTCGATCTGCTGCCTCACGGGCTGGCGGTGTTCGACGACCAGTCGCGCATGACCGCGTGCAACGGCCCGTTCCGCGCGCTGCTCGGGCTGGCCGACGCGGCGCTGCGGCCGGGCGCGGCGCTCGCGGCGCTGATGGAGGCGGCGGTCCACGACGGCGCGCTGGAAGGCGGCGCCGGGATGCGGCGGCTGGCGCTCTGGGCCTCCGCCGAACCGCCGCGCCGACCGCTCTCGCTCGAACTGGTCCGCGCCGACGGGGTGGCGCTGTCGGCGCACGCGCGCGACCTCGCCCCCGTGGCGCAGGGGATGTTGCTGCGCCTTTCCGACGTCACCGAGGAGCGTCGCGCGGCGCTGGAGGTGGAGCGGGTCCGCCGCACGCTCGAGAGCCGGGTGGAGGAGCGCACCGCCGCGCTGGTCGAGGTAAACGACCGCCTGGTGCAGGAGGTCGCCGAGCGCCGCGCCATCGAGGCCGAGATGCGCCGCGCCCGCGACGCGGCCGAGACGGCGAACCTGTCGAAGACGCGCTTCCTCGCCGCCGCCAGCCACGACCTGCTGCAGCCGCTGAACGCCGCGCGGCTGTTCCTGTCGGCGCTGTCGGCGAGCCCCCTGCCTCCGGCCGAGGCGTCGCTGGCGCTGAAGATCGAGAGCGCCTTCGCCTCGGTGGAGACGCTGCTGAACGCGCTGCTCGACATCTCCAAGCTCGACGCCGGCGGGGGCGAGGCGCAGGTGATCGACTTCCCGCTGTCACGCATCTTCGGCCCCGTCAGCGAGGAGTTCCGCGCCGTCGCGGCCGAGCGCGGCCTGAAGCTGCGCATCGCGCCGACCCGGGCCGTGGTCCGCTCCGATCCGCACTACCTGCGCCGCATCGTTCAGAACCTCGTCTCCAACGCGCTGAAATACACCGTCGCGGGCGGCGTGGTGGTCGGCGCGCGGCGGCGGGGCGGCGTGCTGCGCATCGAGGTCTGGGACAGCGGCGTCGGCATTCCCCCCGCCGAGCGGCGGCGGATCTTCGAGGAGTTCCATCGCATCGACCACGCAAATCCGCGCGGCGAGCGGGGCATGGGGCTGGGACTGGCCATCGTCGACCGCGCCAGCCGGCTCCTGAACCACGCCGTCGACATCCGCTCCGCCGAGGGGCGCGGCTCGGTCTTCGCGGTCTCCGTCCCGCTCGGCGCGCCGTCGCGCGCCGAGCCCGAGGCGGTCGCCGTCGGCCCGGCCCACGCCGATCCGGGCGAGGGGGGGATGATCGCCATGGTGATCGAGGACGACGACGCGGTGCGCGCGGCGACCGTGGCGCTGCTGACGCGCTGGGGCGTGGACGTGCTGGAGGCGGCCTCGGGCGACGAGGCGATGGCGCTGGCGCAGCAGTTCGGCATGGCGCCGGACGTGCTGCTGCTCGACTACCACCTCGGCGGCGGCGAGACGGGGGTCGACGCGCTGGGCCGACTGCGCGCCGCCTTCGCCGCGCCGATCCCCGCGATCCTGATCACCGCCGACCGCACGCGCGACGTCGCCGCCGAGGCCGCCCGCGCCGGGGCGCAACTCCTGACCAAGCCCGTCGCCCCCGCCAAGCTGCGCGCCCTGCTGCACTGGAGCCGGGGCGTCCGCGTCGCGGCGGGGTAGCGTCGCGCGCGGCCTGCTCTCCCCGCGCAGACCGCCATCGCCGGATTTTCACCCAAGATCGAGCATGCTCTATGGCATGATGAAAGTGCATGGGGGGTCAAGCGTATGACCACACAGTTCATTAATGCCGTCCTTGGCGCCCTGTTCGTGAATTGGTTTGCTTTTTCGCCTGTGGTCGCCGTCGCCGAGGACGAAGTGACCACAAGCGGCGCGCAGATCGTTTTTGTAGCTTCTGGGCCGCCGCGCGCGAGCTTTGCGCGAGCCTGCGCGCCGGACGACGCCGCATTCGATCCGCTGTTCGCCAGCGGCCGGCCGATCGTGGCGCTCG
>DAINOD010000126.1:0-6731 GCA_036735545.1 Rubrimonas sp.
CGACGTTGCAGAAGGTGCAGCCGCGGGTGCAGATCTCGCCCATGATCATCATGGTCGCGTGGCCCTGCGACCAGCATTCGCCCACGTTCGGGCAGCCGGCCTCCTCGCAGACGGTGGCGAGGCGGTGCTCGCGCACGATCGCCTTAGTCGCCGCATAGCCGGGCGAGCCGGGGGCGCGCACGCGGATCCACGCCGGCTTGCGCTGGATCGGGTTGTCGGGCCGGTGCGCCTTCTCGGGATGGCGCTGCGCCTTGTCGGAAAGGTCGCGGGGCTCGCTCACGGGGCTCCTCCTAGGGCGGACCGCCGCCCAAGGAGAGGGGGTAGGACGACAGGGCGGCTCAGGCAAGCGCTGCGCGCGCAAGGCCGCCCTGCGGCGTCACTTCTTCGCCGCCTCGACGGACTTCATCAGGATCGCCTCGGCCTCGGCCTTGTCGCCCCAGCCGATGACCTTGACCCACTTGCCCGCCTCGAGATCCTTGTAGTGCTCGAAGAAGTGCTTGATGCGGTCGCGGGTCTTCTGGACGATGTCGCCGAGGTCCTGGATGTTGGCCTGGAACGGATCGACCTTCTCGACCGGCACGGCGATGATCTTGTCGTCCATGCCGCCGTCGTCCTCCATCTTCAGCACGCCCACGGGGCGGCAGCGGATGACGACGCCGGGCGCCAGCGCGAAGTCGCAGATCACCAGCACGTCGGTGGGGTCGCCGTCGTCGTGCAGGGTGTTGGGCACGAAGCCGTAGTTGCAGGGATAGAACATAGGCGTGTTGACGATGCGGTCGACGAAGACGGCGCCGCTGTCCTTGTCGATCTCGTACTTCACGGGCGCGCCGCCGCCGGCGCCGCCGGTGATCTCGATGACGACATTGACGTCCTTGGGCGGGTTCTTGCCGGCGGGGATGGCGTCGAGGTTCATGGCGGGCTGGCTCCGGCTGCGCGGGATGATCGAAAACGCGGCTCGCCTAGCACGCGGGCGCCTGCGCCGGAAGCGCTTTCATGCTGCGCTGCGGCGCGCGGAGAGGATGTTGACCACGTTTCCGCCCACGATGAGCCCCGCGCCCAGCAGCAGCGCAAGCTCCAGCGCCTCGCCGTAGAGCGCCATCCCCAGCACCGCGATCACGGGAAGGCGCGCGTATTCCATCGGCCCGACCACCGACGCCGGCGCCCGGGCCAGCGCCTGCGTCAGGCAGAAATGCGCCGACAGCCCCGACAGCCCAACCAGCGCGACCCAGGGAAGCAGCCCCTGCGAGGGGATGGCGATCCCGCCCGGCGCGGCGCAGGCCAGCCCCATCAGCAACTGGCTGGCGGTCATCCAGAACACGATGCACAGCGTCCCGTCGGCCCGGAGCCGGCGCGTCGCCATGTTGGTCAGCGCGAAGCCCAGCGCCGCGCCGAGGCCGGCGATATGGCCCAGCTCGACCGTCGCCCCGCCCGGCCGGGTGATGACCAGCACCCCGGCGAAGCCCAGCGCCGCCGCGAGCAGCTTGGCGCGCGTCAGCGGCTCGCCCAGCAGGAAGGGCGCCAGCATCGCCACCCAGATCGGGTTGGTGAACTCCAGCGCCGTCAGATGCGCCAGCGGGATGACGGTCACCGCCCAGAACCACAGGTTCTGGGCGGCGAAATGGATCACGTTCCTGCCCATGTGCAGGCCCGGCTCGGCCGTGCGCAGGCTGCGCAGGCCCCCCGTCGCCAGCACCGCGACCAGGATGATCGGCAGCCCGATGGCGGAGCGGTAGGCCATCACCTCGAAGGTGTCGAATTCGGCCGCCAGCTCCCGCCCCGCGACCGTCATGGCGGAGAAGGAGGCGACCGCGCCGCCGACCCAGGCGGCGGCGGCCAGCGGCCGCGCGCCGGAGGGCTCGGTCATCGGCAGGCCTTCATCGGGCGGGCGGCACGCGACAACAGCCGGTGCGCAGCCCCATCGCCTCGGGCCGCGCGATCAGCAGGTCGAGCGACCAGGCGTGGGTGCGGTCGGACATGCCGTCGAAGCATGACCCCGTGCGCAGCACGGCCGTCATCTCGCCGATGCGCAGCGCGATCGGAAAGCGCGCCGCCCCTTGCGCGACCGCAACCGTCTCGACGGCGAAGGTCTGGGGCTCCTCGCCCGGCGCCTGCGTCTCCACCGTCTCGGGCCCGAAGCGCATCGACCAGAACGGCTCGGAACCGGCGCAGACGAGCCCCACCGGCACCGGCCCATAGGCGGCGTCGGGAACCCGGGCCGTGGTCAGCGCGTCGATCGCGACCCAGCCGTCGCTCTCGCCGAACACGATCCGCGCCCAGGCGCCGCTGT
Organism: Rubrimonas sp.; assembly: GCA_036735545.1. GTDB lineage: Bacteria > Pseudomonadota > Alphaproteobacteria > Rhodobacterales > Rhodobacteraceae > Rubrimonas. The sequence goes on from DAINOD010000126.1 coordinate 2,288, forward strand.
CGTCGACGCCCGTCGCCTCGACGGGGCTGGAGCCGGCGGGCAACTCCCCGATGGGCGCGCCGGCGGGCGTGTCGCGGACGGTCAGCCTGTGGCCCGGCGCGCGGAAGAACTCGGGCTCCTGCGCCGCGGCGGGCGCGGCCAGCAGCAGCGGCAGCGCGAGCGCGCGGATCATTCCCATTCGATCGTCCCCGGGGGCTTTGAGGTGACGTCGTAGACGACGCGGTTGACGCCGCGCACCTCGTTTATGATCCGCGTGGCGACGCGGCCGAGAAAATCGTGGTCGAAGGGATAGTAGTCGGCCGTCATCCCATCTACGGACGTCACCGCCCTCAGCGCCAGCACGTAGTCGTAGCTGCGCCCGTCGCCCATCACGCCGACGCTGCGCACGGGCAAAAGCGCCGCGAAGGCCTGCCAGATCTCGTCGTAGAGGCCGGCGGCGCGGATCTCCTCCAGATAGATGAGGTCGGCCTTGCGCAGGATGGCCAGCCGCTCCGGCGTCACCTCGCCCGGGCATCGGATCGCCAGCCCCGGCCCCGGGAAGGGATGACGGCCGACGAAGGCCTCGGGCAGGCCCAGCTCGCGACCCAGCGCGCGCACCTCGTCCTTGAACAGCAGGCGCAGCGGCTCGACCAGCTTAAGGTTCATCCGCTCGGGCAGGCCGCCGACATTGTGGTGGCTCTTGATGGTGACCGAGGGCCCGCCGGACACGGAGACCGACTCGATCACGTCGGGGTAGAGCGTGCCCTGCGCGAGGAAGGCCACGTCGCCGATGGCGCGGGCCTTCTCCTCGAACACGTCCACGAACAGCCGGCCGATGGCCTTGCGCTTGACCTCGGGGTCCGTGACCCCCGCCAGCGCGGCGAGAAAGCGCGGTCCCTCGTCGGCGGCGATGAGGGGGATGTTGTAGTGGTTGCGGAACAGGCCCACGACCTCGTCGGCCTCGCCCTCGCGCATCATGCCGGTGTCGACGAACACGCAGGTCAGCTGGTCGCCGATCGCCTCGTGGATCAGCACCGCGGCCACCGCGCTGTCCACCCCGCCCGACAGGCCGCAGACCACGCGCGCGCCGCCCACCTGAGCGCGGATCGCGGCGACCGCCTCCGCGCGATAGGCGGCCATGGTCCAGTCGCCGGAGAGTCCGGCGACGCGGAACAGGAAGTTGCGATAGATCTCCGCGCCGCGTGTCGTGTGGTGCACCTCCGGGTGGAACTGCACGGCGTAGAAGCGCCGCGCCTCGTCGGCGACGGCGGCGTAGGGCGCGCCCGGCGAGGCGGCGATGGTGGCGAAGCCATCCGGCAGCCGCGTCACCCGGTCGCCGTGGCTCATCCACACCTGCTCCGAGGAGCCCGGTTCAGCCCAGCCGGCGAACAACGGGCTCGGCGCGCCGACGGTCAGGTGGGCGCGTCCGAACTCGCGGTGGTGCCCGCCCTCAACCGCGCCGCCGAGCTGGGCCATCATCGCCTGCTGACCGTAGCAGACGCCCAGCACCGGCACGCCCGCGGCGTAGACCGCCGGATCGGCGAGCGGCGCGCCCGGGTCGCCCACGCTGGCTGGCCCGCCCGACAGGATGATCGCCCGCGGCGCATAGGCCGCGAGGAAGGCGGCGTCGACGCGGCTGTAGGGGTGGATCTCGCCGTAGACCTGCGCCTCGCGCAGCCGGCGCGCGATGAGTTGCGTCACCTGGCTGCCGAAATCGACGATCAGCACGCGCTCGTGGGTGGGATGGCTCATGGGCTCCGCCTAAGGCGACGACGGGATTCGGGCAAGCGGGCGGAAGGCCCTCAGAAACGCAGCATCACTTGCGGCGTGGCGCGGTCCGACGGCCCGGCGACCGCATCCTCCTGCAGTTGCGCGATCTCCCGGTTCAGCCGGCGGATGCGCGCGGCGGCGGCGGGGTCGTGCCCGGCCGTCGCCGCCAGCGCGGCGATCTCGGCCCGGCGCCGCTCGATCCCGCGGGCGTAGACGCCGCGCGCGGGCTGCGCCGCCGCCTCCGGCGCCGGTTGCGGGGCGGGGGCGTCCCCGCCCCCCGCGCAGCCTGTCAGCGCGAGAGCCATGAGGAGCGCAGCGGCGCGCATCGGCCTACTGGTTGCGCTGGCGGTAGAGGATGCGCCGCACCGAACCGGTCTTGGAGCGCATGAGGATCGTCTCGGTCTCGAGGAAGTCGCCGTCGCGCCGGGCGCCCTTCAGGATCGAGCCGTCGGTCACGCCGGTGGCGGCGAAGATCACGTCCGCCTTCACCATGTCGCGCACCTCGTAGACCCGGTCGAGATCGGCGACGCCGGCTCGGGCCGCGCGCTCGCGCTCGTCGTCGGTGCGGAAGGAGAGCCGGCCCCACATCTGGCCGCCCATGCAGCGCAGCGCCGCCGCCGCCAGCACGCCCTCCGGCGCGCCGCCGGCGCCCATGTACATGTCGATGCCGGTCGCGTCGGCCTCGGCGCAGTGGATGACGCCCGCCACGTCGCCGTCGGTGATCAGCCGGATCGCGGCGCCGGTGGAGCGGACGCTCTCGATCATCGCCTCGTGCCGGGGACGTTCGAGGATGCAGACGGTGATCCCATCCGGCCCCACGCCCTTGGCCCTGGCCAGTTCGCGCACGTTCTCCGCCGGCGAGGCGTCGAGCGAGACCACATCCTTCGGGTAGCCCGGCCCGATGGCGAGCTTCCACATGTAGACGTCGGGGGCGTGCAGCATCGAGCCGCGGGGACCGAGCGCGATCACCGCGAGCGCGTTGGGCATGGCCTTGGCGGTCAGCGTCGTGCCCTCGAGCGGGTCGAGCGCGATGTCGACCTCAGGCCCGTCGCCGGTGCCGACCTCCTCGCCGATGTAGAGCATCGGCGCCTCGTCGCGCTCGCCCTCGCCGATCACGACCGTGCCCCTGATGTCGAGAAGGTTGAGCTGCTTGCGCATCGCGTCGACGGCGGCCTGGTCGGCGGCCTTCTCGTCGCCGCGGCCGATCAGCTTGGCCGAGGCGATCGCCGCCGCCTCCGAGACGCGGGCGAGGCCCAGCGACAGCATGCGGTCCTTGAACTCGAATTCCGAGGCGTCGGCCATGGCGGGCTCTCCGGTCAGAGGCGGGCCCCGCCTTCTAGGCCGCGCGCCGTCGCGGGCGCAAGGCTGCGCGCGGGGGGCGTCAGACGTCCTCGATCCGCAGCGCGACCGGGCGGTCGAGGCAGACGGTGCGGCCGGCGATGGCGGCGAGCGCCCGGTCGAGCGCCGCGCGGGCGCAATGGTGCGTCACGATCAGCACCGTCGCGCCGTCCGGCCCCTCGGGGTGGTCGATCTGGCGCATGGCGCGGATCGAGACGCCCTCGCCCCCCAGTTCCTGCGCCACCTCCGCCAGCGCGCCGGGCCGGTCCTGCAGCGACAGGCGCAGATAATGCTCCGCCGTCGCGGGCTCGCCTGCGGGAGGCGTAGCCAGCGTCGCGGCCGGCGCGCCGAACGCCGGACCCGCCGCGCCGCGCGCCACGTCCACGAGGTCCGCGACCACGGCGGAGGCGGTCGGCCCCGCCCCCGCCCCCGGCCCCTCGAGAACGACCTGGCCCACGACGTCGCCCTCCACGACCACGGCGTTGGTGACGCCCTGAAGCTGGCCCACCGCACTGTCGGCGCGCACGAGGCAGGGGCGCACGGCGCGCTCCACGCCCGCGCCGGCCCTGCGCGCGACGCCCAGCAGGCGGACGCGGAAACCCAGTTCCGCCGCATGGGCGATGTCGGCCAGCGAGACGCGCTCGATGCCCTCGACCGATACGCCGCCGATGTCCGGCGCGACGCCGAAGGCGAGCGCCGCCAGCAGCGCCAGCTTGTGCGCCGCGTCCATGCCGCCCACGTCGAAGGTGGGGTCGGCCTCGGCGTAACCCTTGGCCTGCGCCTCGGCCAGAACTTCGGCGTAGGCGCGCCCGCCGGCGGCCATCTCGCTGAGGATGTAGTTGCAGGTGCCGTTCAGCACGCCGTAGACGCGGCTGACGCGGTTGGCCGCCAGCCCCTCGGCCAGCGCCTTGACGATAGGCACGCCGCCGGCGACCGCCGCCTCGAAGCGCAGCGCGACCCGCCCGGCCTCGGCGGCCCGCGCCAGCGCGACGCCATGATACGCCAGCAGCGCCTTGTTCGCGGTCACCACGGGCTTTCCCGCCGCCAGCGCGGCCTCGACGCAGGCGCGCGCCGGCCCCTCGGCGCCGCCGATCACTTCCACCACCACGTCTACGTCGGCGCGGCCGGCGAGCGCCTCGGGCGAGTCCGCCCATGCGACGCCCGCCAGATCGAAGCCGCGGTCGCGCGTGCGGTCGCGGGCGCAGACGGCGCTCAGCACGACCGGTCTGCCGCTGCGCAGGGCGAGAAGGTCGGCGTTGGCGGCGAGCGCGCGGGCGACGCCGCCGCCCACCGTGCCGAGGCCGGCGAGGCCTACGCGAAGGGGTTTCGTCACTCGGCGGCCTTCATGCTCGAATTG
>DAINOD010000127.1:0-6721 GCA_036735545.1 Rubrimonas sp.
CTTCCACCGCCGGATAGCGCGCGAAGATCACTGGGCCGTGGTGAATCCGAGCGGGTTGCAGCCGCCCGGTCTCCCTCAATGCGACGCCGTGCGGCTGCAAGGTGGCGTCGATCACGCTGAGCGAGATCTCGCACGGCGGTGTCGTCCAGCCATACCTGGTTGCTGAGCGGCGTTTCGCGCCATTGTCGAGCCGCCCGGGGCGGCATCAGATTGCTCCATCGCCCAAGGAGGATAACATGAGCGCCTGGATCCGCATGGTCCCCGACGAGGAAGCGCAGGCGCCCCTGCGCGAGGCGCTGGCGCTGGCGCGCACACCGCACGGCACGGTGGACAATGTCATGCGGGTCCACTCGCTGCGCCCGAGCACCCTGCGGGGACACGTCATCCTCTACCGCGCTGCGCTGCACGACGACGCAAACACGCTGCCGACCTGGCTGCAGGAGACTATTGCGAGCTACGTCTCGATGCTGAACCGCTGCCCCTACAGCCTCGCCAACCACTGGAAGAACGCTGCTCATCTGATCGGCGAACCCGCGCGCGCCGCGGCGATCCACGCCGCGCTGGAGGCCGACGCGCCCGAGCAGGCGCTGGACGGGGCCGCGCTGGCGCTGATGCGCTACGCCCGCAAGCTGACGCTGCACCCCGGCGACATGGCGCGCGCCGACGTCGAGGCGCTGCGCGCGGCCGGCCTGGACGACGGGGAAATTCTCGAGGCGAACCAGATCATTGGCTATTTCTGCTATGTGAACCGCCACCTGAACGGGCTGGGCGTGACCACCGAGGGCGATATCGTGGGCTATTACAAGGAACCCGCGTGAGCCCTGGCGCGGCGAACCTGCTTCGGACCTGCGTCGCGGCGCCGCCCGGGGCGCGTCTGATGCTGGTCCACGAGCCGCCGGGCGTCGGCTACTACGACGACCACGCGCCGCGAATGACCGCCGAGGCCGCACGGGCGAGCGGCTATGAGGTCATTCTCCGCGAGGCGCCGCCCGGGCTGGACGATGCGGCGCTGGAGGCCTTCGCCGCGAGCTTGACCGGGGCCGACCATGTGCTGTTCTTCGCCCGCGTCGGCGACCAGCTGCGGTTCGCGCCGGCCGGCGCCACGCCCGCCACGATGGTTTATGCGCTCGACGCCGCGGCGCTCGACGGACCGTTCGGCCGCTCCTGCCAGAAGGGCATGCTCGCGTTGAAGCAGATGGTCGACGCGGCGTTCGACCGGGCCGCGCGCGTGCGCGTCACCTGTCCGCGCGGCACCGACTACGCGGGGCGGATCGCGGAGGCGGGATCGCCACCGACCGACACGGCGATCGGGCGCTTCCCGATCCTCGTGCACCGCCCCGTGCCCTCGGCGGGCTTCGCCGGCCGCGTGGTGCTGAGCCGCTTTCTCGTCGGCACCGGGTCGCGGTTCTACGAGCCCTATCTGATGTCGCTGGCGGAAGACGTGGTGGCGACGGTGCAGGGAGAGCGCGTCGTCGATCTGGAGGGACCGCTGGCCGCGGCGGCGCGCGCGCATGTCGAGGGCGTGGCCGCGCGCTTCGGCGTCGATCCCTGGTTCGTGCATTCCTGGCACGCGGGCCTGCACCCGGCCTGCGGTTTAACCGGCCGGGCCGAGGATGCGCCGGAGCGCTGGTCCGGCGGCGCGTTTGGCGCCCCGCGCATCCTGCATTTCCACACCTGCGGCGCCTATGCGCCGGGCGAGGTGTCGTGGACGCTGCTGGACGCGACCGTGACGCTCGACGGCGTGGCGCTGTGGGATCAGGGCCGGCTGCGCCCCGAGCGGCTGGAAGGCGGCGCGGCCTGGGCGGCGCGTCACCCCGACCTCGCCGCGCTGTTCGAGACGCCCGAGCAGGCGGTGGGCCTCTGACGTTCAGGCCCGCTCCGCCTGGACACTGAGGAACACGAGCTTCGGCGTCAGCACTTCGAGAAAGCCGTGGCGCAATTCGGCGTCGAAGCTCAGGCTGTCGCCGGGGCCGAGGGTGAACCGCTGGTCGGCGTAGCCGTAGATCGCCTCGCCCTCCAGCACGTAGAGAAACAGGCAGCCCCGTCCGCGATACTCTGGCGGACGGGCGTCGTCGTCGCGGGTGAGCGTGACGAGGAACGGCTCGAAACGCAGATCGGCCCGGCGGTGCAGGCCGAGCGCCACGAAGTCGTGCGCATGCCGCCCCGCGATGCGCCGCGCCGCCAGCCCGCGGCCGCCGCGGACATGGGTGACGTCCATGCGCGGCGAGCCGGCGTCGCGGAACAGGCTCGCAAGCGGCGTCTCCAGCGCGCCGGCCAGCGCCGAAAGCGTGGCCAGCGACGGCGACACCTGTCCGCTCTCGATGCGGCTGACCATCCCGGCGGAGACGCCGGCGGCGGCGGCGAGGTCGCGCGCGCTCATGCCCCGCGCCGCGCGCAGGTCGCGCAGGGCGGCGCCGATCGCCGTCTCCACCGCCCCCGTCGTCACGGCTTGCGGTAGGCGAAGGCCTTCGCGAAGCGCCAGTCGAGGTAGTCGCCGCAGGTGATGGCCGGCTCGGCCCCGGCTGGCGCCGCGCCGAACACCGCCGCCGGGTCGATGAGGGTGTCCGGCTCGGGGTCCCACGCCAGCACCAGCGACAGCCGTTCGCGCGAAGACGCGTTCACGACGCGATGCGGGGTCGAGCGATAGGCGCCCGCGGTCCAGCGCGCCAGCAGATCGCCCACATTCACCACCAGCGCGCCCGGGATCGGCGGCGCCGCCACCCAGTCGCCGTTTAGCGCCTGCACCTGAAGGCCGCCCACGTCGTCCTGCGCGAGCACCGTGAGCACGCCGAAATCGGTGTGGGGGCCGACGCCGAACTGGTTCTCGCCCAACTCCTCCGGCTGCGGCGGATAGTAGACGAAGGAGGCGCGGCTGAGTGGACGCGCGACCGAGCGGAGGAAGAAGTCCTCGGCCAGCCCCAGACCCAGCGCGAACCCGCGCATCAGATGCGCCGCGACCGCGTGGGCGCCGTCGAACCAGCCCATGGCCGCCGGCTGCAGCGTCGGCTGGGCGTCCGGCCAGCGGTTGGGGCCGCGAACGGCGTGGTCCTCGGGCGTGTGACCGTCCGCGTCCTGCCAGCCCCAGATGAAGCTCTCCTTCAGGTCGGGCCGGGCGTCGTCGCGCATCTTCGCCCCGCCGGCCGCGAGCCAGCCGCGATGGCGGGGCGAGACCTTCACGGCGGCCTTGGCGTCGGGCGTGCTGCGGAAGAAGCGGAACGCCTCGGCGCGCGCCGCGGCGATGGCGTCCTCCGATAGGCCATGATTGGCGACGTAGATGAAGCCGACCTCGCGGCTGGCGCGATGCAGCGCAAGCGCGACGCCCTGCGGGTCGCTGCCGTCGCGCAGCGGGCCGATGTCCACCACCGGGATCATCTCGGTGTCGAGCACAGTGGCGGTGGCGTAGGCCATGGGCCAAATCCTTGCGTGAGGTGCATTTTATTTACTGTGCCTCACAGCATCGCCTGCGTCCAGCAATGTTGCTTGCGCGAACGGCGCGGCGGGTGCAACAAATTGCATGCGCGGAACCGTTGCGGCCTGACCGCCACAAGCGTCGTTCGCCCGCCGACAAGCACAACGCCACCCATCCGACAGGAGCCCGCATGAACCGACGCGACCTTGTGAGCGGCCTCGCCCTCGGCGGCGGCCTGACCGTGATGGCTGGCGCCGCGACGGCGCAGTCCACCCCGCCCTCGCGGCTGGCGACGATCCTGCAGCGCGGGACGATCCGGGTCGGCACCACCGGCGACTTCAACCCGATGTCCTTCCGCGACACGGCGAGCAATGACTATCAGGGCTACGACATCGAGGCGATGCGCGCCCTCGCGGCCGATCTTCAGGTCAACATCGAGTGGGTCGTCGCCGAATGGGGCACGCTGACCGCGGGTCTCGCGGCGGATCGCTTTGACATCTTCTCCGGCGCCTCGGTGAATGTCGGCCGCGCGCGCGTGGCGGCCTTCTCGGCCCCCTACACCGAGGCCGGCACGGTCCCGCTGGGCCTCAAGTCCGTCGCCGAGCGGTTCTCGGGCTGGGAGGCGATCAACGTCGCCGGCGCCCGCGTCGCGGTCAGCATGGGCACCGTGTTCGAGGAGCAGGCGCGCCGGCATTTCCCCGCCGCGACCGTTCAGGCGGTGCAGAGCCCGGCGACGGGGTTCCAGGAAGTGCTCGCCGGCCGGGCCGACGTGACGATCACCTCCAACGTCGAGGCGTCCACGCTGGTGCAGCGCTTCGAGCAGCTCGCGATTCTGGTGCCGGGCGCCGAGCTGCGGAACCGCCGCCCCTTCGCCTATGTCGTGGGGCAGGATGATCCGATCTGGCTGAACTTCATGAACACATGGGTGACGCTGAAGCGCATCGAGGGCTTCTTCGCTGATCTCGACGCGAAATGGCTCGGTCAGGCCTGAACGGCGCGCCGGCGAGACGGGCGCCGATCCCGTGCCGGCGGCGCCGGGGCTGCGGGGCCGGCTGTGGCTGGTCGCGGCGGCGCTGCTGCTGAGCGGCTGCGGGGCCGGCGGCTATTCGTGGAACTGGTACATCTTCTCGCCCTTCGACCCGCGGGGGGCGAACAACCTTGCGTTCATGCTGCGGGGTCTGTGGGCGACGGTCTTCATCTCGGTAGCGGCCATCTCGATCTCGATGGTCATCGGCCTCCTGGTGGCGCTGATGGGCGTGGCGAAGAACCGGTGGGTCCGCTTCGTCAGTCGTGTCTATGTCGAGGGCTTCCGCTCGATCCCGATCCTAGTGCTGATCCTGTGGATCTTCTACGGCCTGCCGATCCTTACGGGCGTGCAGCTGTCGGTGTTCGCCACCGGGCTGATCAGCCTCGCGATTTCCGACAGCGCGTTCACCTCCGAGATCTTTCGCAGCGGCCTGCAGTCGATCAAGAAGGGGCAGGGCGAGGCGGCGCTGAGCCTCGGCCTCCGCCCGCGCCAGACGATGCGGCTGGTGATCCTGCCGCAGGTGGTGCGGGCGGTGCTGCCCGCGCTGGGCAATCAGTTCGTCTATGTGCTGAAGATGTCGTCGCTGGTCTCTGTCATCGGCCTGCAGGAGCTGACCCGCCGCGCCAACGAGCTGACCCTGATCGAGTTCCGGCCGCTGGAGATCTATACCTTCCTCGTCCTCGAATATCTCCTGCTGATCCTGCTGGTCTCCTGGCTGGTGCGCCGGCTGGAGCGACGAATGCGCTCGGGGCGCCATGCCCGTGACTGACCGCGAGACGGGCCTCACGCTCCATGCGACCCCGGTGAGCCTCTACGCGGCGAAAGTGCGCATCGCGCTGCGCGCAAAGGGGCTGGCCTTCACTGAAGTTCCGCCGGAGGGCGGCTACGCCAGCGCGGCCTGGCGCGCGCGGGTTCCGCAGGGCACTGTGCCGGCGCTGGAGCACGGCGCCTTGCTGATCGCCGACAGCGAGGCGATCCTCGAATATCTTGAGGAGGCGTTTCCCGACCCGCCGCTGCTGCCGCAGGGGCCTGCGGCGCGGTCGCAGGTGAGGGTGCGCGGGCGCTTCCACGACACTCGCCTCGAACCCGCCGTGCGCGCGCTGTTCCCGCTGCTGGCCCGCCGCGAGACCGCAGCCGCCGGGGTCGATGCGATGACGGCGACCGTTAACGCGCGGCTCGCGTCGCTCGCCGCGCTGCCGCGTCTGGGAGGCGCGCTGACCCTCGGCGATTGCGGCTATCCGCCGTGCTTCGCGGTGCTCGATGCGCTGGAGCGGGCGCTGGGCCTGCCCGTAAAGTGGCCGGCGGCGGTGCGGGAGGAAGCCGCGCTGCTGGAGGCCATGCCGGCGGTCGCGACGGTGATGGGCCCGTATCGCGCGGCGGTGGCGGGCTGGGTCAGCCGGCGATGAGGCTCGATCTGGCGACTTGGGAGGAGATCGAGGCCTATCGCGCGCGGAGTGACGGCGTGATCCTGCCCACCGGCTCCACCGAGCAGCACGGCCCCCTCGGGCTGATCGGCACCGACGCGCTCTGCGCGCAGGCGGTCGCGGAGCGGGTCGGCGAGGCGGTCGGCGCGCTGGTCGCGCCGCCCCTCGCCTATGCGCCGGCGCCCTTCAACATGGCGTTCCCGGGCACGGTATCGATCAGCCCGTCGCTGTTCGCCGCGTTGGCGCGGTCTGTGGCGGCCGCGCTCGCCCGGCACGGACTACGGCGGATCTATGTCCTGAACGGCCACGGCGCCAACATCGCGCCGCTACATACTGTCGCCGCCGCGACTCCGCAGGTGCGGATGCGCGTGCGCTCGTGGTGGGCCTTTCCGGCGGTGCAGGCGCGGCGTGTGGCGCTCTATGGCGACTGGGAGGGCATGCACGCCACCCCGTCCGAGATTGCCATGACGCGCGCGCTCCACCGCACGGTGAGCCTGCCGGGCCTGCCCCCGCCAGAGCCGCTGGACGCTGACTATGTCGCGGCCCACGCCGGCGACCGGCATGGCGGCCCCGTCGCCCATCGTGCGCGCTTCCCCGACGGGCGCGTCGGCGCCCACTCCGACCTCGGGTCGGCGGAAGATGGAGCGGAGCTGCTCGACTTGGCCGTGGCGGCCGCATCGGAAGACTATCTGCGGTTCCTTGGCGAAGACCTTCAACCTACCACCAACAGGAAATAGCCCTCCTCGCGCAGTTGCGGGGTCGCCGGAGCGAAGCTTGGGACCTTTTCGAAGTTGAGGGTGTAGCTTAAACGAGCCGATGTCAGGCATCCTGACGCACCAGCGATTCTTGGGCTTTGAACCC
>DAINOD010000128.1:0-6715 GCA_036735545.1 Rubrimonas sp.
ATCAGCGGGCGCCAATCCTCCGCAAGGGCGCGTGCGACCTCGGAGGGGCAGATTGTGCGGCCAGGGGCGCGCGCCGCCACGGCCGCGAGGATGGCGGCCTCGATGCGCTCTTCGTCCGATTGCGTTTTCATCGCCCTCTCCTACTGTGCCGCAGACGTGGAACCGGGAGGTGGGGCGTCCATGGCCGAAGTAGCCGAAATCGTCGTCGTGGGCGCAGCACGGACAGCCATGGGGGCCTTTCAGGGCGCTTTCGCGCCTGTCGCCGCGCCGGCGCTCGGGGCGGCCGCCATCGCCGGCGCGCTCGCCGACGCAGGGCTGAAGCCCGAGGCCGTGGACGAGGTGACGATGGGCTGCGTCCTGCCGGCGGGCCTCGGCCAGGCGCCGGCGCGGCAGGCGGCGCTGGGCGCGGGGCTGCCGCAAACGGCGCCCTCCACGACTCTCAACAAGATGTGCGGCTCCGGCATGAAGGCGGTCATGAGCGCCATGGACGCGCTGCGCGCCGGCGAGGGCCGCGTGGCGGTGGCCGGCGGCATGGAGAGCATGACCAACGCCCCCTACCTCGCGCCGAAGATGCGGTCTGGCGCGCGGCTCGGCCATGCGCAGATGGTCGACCACATGTTCCTCGACGGGCTGGAGGACGCCTACGACCGCGGCCGCCTGATGGGAACCTTCGCCGAGGACTGCGCCGAGGCGTTCCAGTTCACGCGCGAGGCGCAGGACGCCTTCGCCATCGCCTCGCTGGAGCGCGCGCGCCGGGCGCAGCAGGAGGGCGCCTTCGCCCGCGAGATCACGGCGGTCGCCGTTCCCAATCGCGCCGGCGCCGTCAGCGTCACGGTCGACGAGCAGCCGCAGTCGGCGCGCATCGACCGCATCCCCCACCTCAAGCCGGCCTTCCGAAACGGCGGCACCGTGACGCCGGCCAATTCCTCCTCCATCTCCGACGGCGCGGCGGCGCTGGCCCTGATGCGCCGCGCGGACGCCGAGGCCGACGACCGCCGCGTCCGCGCCCGCCTCGTGGCGCACGCCACCCATGCGCAGGCGCCCGGCCTGTTCACGACCGCCCCCATTCCCGCCATCCGCAAGGTGCTGGCGCGCGCCGGCTGGTCCTTGGGCGACGTCGAGTTGTTCGAGATCAACGAGGCCTTCGCGGTCGTGCCCATGGCCGCGATGGCCGAGCTTGGCCTGCCCCACGACCGGGTGAACGTGCATGGCGGCGCCTGCGCGCTGGGTCACCCGATCGGGGCCTCGGGCGCGCGCATCCTGGTCACGCTGATCGCGGCGATGGAGCGCCACGACGCGCGCCGCGGGATCGCCGCCATCTGCATCGGCGGCGGCGAGGCGACGGCGCTGGCGGTCGAACGGGATTGACCGGCATGGCCCCTGCGCCCTTTTCTGGCCCGTGGGAGGGCCATGCGATGCTGCGCGGCGCGCTGACGATCATCGCCGCCGCCCTGTGCGGCGAAGCGGCGGCGCGGGGCGCCTACGCGGTGACCGGGTTCGTCGGCCAGATGCTCGACAACACGTGGGAGCAGACCTTCATCGAGCCCCACAAGCTGCAGTTCGAGGGCGGCGGCATCGTCGGCGCCGCCGCCAGCGCGCGGCTGGCCGAACCGCTCCGGGGGCTGACGCTGGAGGTGGAGGGCCAGGTGGTCCGCCATTTCGGCGCGCAGACGCACTGGGAGGTCAACGCGCCGCTCGCCGTCGCCCGCTGGTCGCGCTTTCCGTGGGGGGAGCGCCTCGCCACGTCGGCCGCCTTCGCGATCGGCCCGTCCTTCGCCAGCGAGACGCCGCGGCTCGAGGTGCGGAATCAGGGCGAGAGCAGCCGCGCCATGGTCTACTGGATGATCGAGGTCGAAGCCGGCAGGCCCGACAGCGACTGGAGCCTTGTCGGCCGTCTGCACCACCGCTCCACCGCCTATGGGACGTTCGGCGACGACGGCGGCTCCAACGCGCTTGCGCTCGGGCTGCGGCGGCGGTTCTAGGTCCAGCCGTCAGGCAGGCCGGGCGCCAAGGGCTGAGACGCGCCCCTGCGCGACCATGCCCGCGGCCATCGCCGCGACGAAGACCCAGACCGGCCAGCCGCCCAGCGTCAGCGCCGCCAGCGCCGGACCGGGGCAGAAGCCCACAAGCCCCCAGCCCGCCCCGAACAGCGCCGCCCCGCCCAGCAGCCGACCGTCGACGCCCCCGGGCCGGGCGGGATACCGGGTCCCCCAGACCGGCCGCGCGCGCACGCCGACCAACCGCCACGCAGCCGCCATCGGGATCAGCGCGCCGCCCATCACGAAGGCCAGCGTCGGGTCCCAGGCCCCGCCGGCGACGTCGAGAAAGCCCAGAACGCGGGCGGGGTCGATCATGTCCGACACCGCGAGACCGAGCCCGAAGAGGAGCCCCGAGACCAGAGCCACGACCACCCGCATCTCAGCCCCCCAGCGCATGGCGGACGGCGAAGACCGCCGCCGCGGCCGCCGCCATGAAAACGCCCGTCGCCGCCAGCGAACGCGGCGAGAGCCGCGAGAGCCCGCACACCCCGTGCCCCGACGTGCAGCCCGAGCCCAGCCGCGTGCCGTAGCCGACCAGAAGTCCGCCCGCGAGGAGCAGGGGCAAGGAGCCCGTCACGCCGATGGCCGGCGCGCCCGCCGCCGCGGCCCACAGCGCCGGGGCCGCGACGAGGCCGAGGACGAAGGCCGCGTTCTCGGCGTCGTCCGCCTCGCCCCGCGGCGGCAGCAGCGCGCCGAAGATGCCCGACACGCCGGCGATGCGCCCGGCGCCGAGCAGCAGGACCGCCGCGGCCAGCCCGATCAGCAGCCCCCCGGCGAGGCCCATCAGGGCGTCATGCAACGAGAAGACCATGGGTCAGATCCGGTTCAGGGGAATCTTGAGGTAGACGGCGCCGTCGTCCTCGGGCGGCGGCATCTTTCCGGCGCGCATGTTCACCTGGATGGAAGGCAGGATGAGCCTCGGCATCCCCAGCGTCGCGTCGCGCGCCTGCCGCATTGCGACGAACTCCTCGCGGGTCCTGCCGGCGAGGTGCACGTTGCGCTTCTCCGCCGCGACCGTGGTCTCCCAGGCGAAGTGGTCCCGACCCGGCGCCTTGTAGTCGTGGCACATGTAGAGGGTGGTGTCGTCGGGAAGGCTCAGCACCTTCTGGATCGAATCCCACAACATGCCGGCGTCGCCGCCGGGAAAGTCGCAGCGCGCCGTGCCAAAGTCGGGCATGAACAGCGTGTCGCCGACGAAGGCGGCCTCGCCGACGACATAGGTCAGGCAGGCGGGCGTATGGCCGGGCGTATGCAGCACCTGCACCGGCAGCGCGCCGATGGCGAAGCGGTCCTGCTCCCGGAACAGGCGGTCGAACTGGCGGCCGTCGCGCTGGAACTCGGTGCCGGCGTTGAAGATCTTGCCGAAAACGTCCTGAACGACAGTGATGTTCTCGCCGATGCCGATCTTGCCGCCGACCTCGCGCTGGATGTAGGGCGCGGCCGACAGGTGGTCGGCGTGAACGTGGGTCTCGAGCAGCCACTCGACCTTGAGCCCGTGCTTGCGGACATGGGCGACGATCGCGTCGGCGGACGCGGTGTCGGTGCGCCCGGCCGCGGCGTCGTAGTCCAGCACGCTGTCCACGATGGCGCAGGCGGTCGAGGCGGGGTCCTTCACGACATAGGACACCGTGTTCGTGGCCTCGTCGAAGAAGGCGGCGACGTCAGGTTTCATGGCGCTGCTCCCTTGCTCGACCCCATATGGGCCGCTCGACCAAAACATATCAATGAACGAATATGTGGGAGCGTCACGGGGCCGCAGCCCTAGCCGGGCGAGAGCCCCCGCAGCCGCTCGGAGCGCCGGCGAAGCAGCTCCACCGTGGTCAGCAGCAGGATCGACAGCGCCACGAGGATGGTGGCCGCCGCGAGGATCACGGGCGAGATCTGCTCGCGCAGACCGGTGAACATCTGCCATGGCAGCGTCTTCTGCTGCTGCGCGCCGACAAACAACACCACGATCACCTCGTCGAAGGCGGTGATGAAGGCGAACAGCGCGCCCGAGATCACCCCGGGCAAAATCAGCGGCATCTGCACCTTGAAGAAGGTCTCCATGGGCCCGGCCCCCAGGCTCGCCGCCGCGCGGGTCAGCGAGCGGTCGAAACCGACCATCGTCGCCGTCACGGTGATGATGACGAAGGGCGTGCCCAGCACGGCATGGGCCAGGATCACGCCGGCGTAGGTGCCCTGCAGGCCGATGCGGCTGTAGAAGAAATACATCCCCGCCGCGGTGATGATGAGCGGCACGATCATCGGCGAGATCAGGATCGCCATGATCACGCCGCGGAACGGGATGCGCGACTGCGCCAGCCCGATGGCCGCCAGCGTGCCGAGCGCTGTCGAAAGCAGCGTCGCCGTCGGCGCGATGATCAGGCTGTTCTGCACCGCCCGCGTCCAGCGCTCGTCGCTGAGGAAGCTGCGATAGTGTTTCAGCGAATAGGCCTCGGTCTCGAAGGCGAGCATCCCGGGCGTGAAGGTGAAGAAGTCCTGCGCGTTGAAGCTGAGCGGGATGACGACGAGTATCGGGAAGATCAGGAAAAGAAAGATCAGCCCGCACAGCGCGCGGAAGGTCCAGAACCACAGCCGCTCGCCGGTCGAAGCGTAGGGGGGAAGCGCCGCCATCAGCTCAGCTTCACGTTGTCGATGCCGACGATGCGGTCGTAGAGCCAGTAGAGCGCCATCACCAGCGCCAGCAGCAGCGTCGCCAGCGCCGCAGCCAGCCCCCAGTTCAGCGAGCTGGAGATGTGGAAGGCGATGCGGTTGGAGATGAACACGCCCGAAGTGCCGCCAACCAGTTCCGGCGTGATGTAATAGCCGATCGACAGGATGAAGACGAGGATCGCCCCGGCGCCGACCCCAGGCACGGACTGCGGAAAATAGACGCGCCAGAACGCGGTCCAGTTCGTGGCCCCCAGCGACTTCGCGGCGCGGACATAGCTCGGCGGGATGGTCTTCATCACCGAATAGAGCGGCAGGATCATGAAGGGCAGCAGGATATGCGTCATGGCGACGATGGCGCCGGTCTGGTTGAACATCATGCGCAGCCGCCCGGCGTCATCGATGACGCCGAGCCACACCAGCATGTCGTTCACCACCCCCTGCTGCTGCAGCAGCACGATCCACGCCGAGGTCCGCACCAGCAGCGAGGTCCAGAACGGCAGCAGCACGAGGATCAGCAGAAGGTTCGAACTGCGCAACGGCAGATGCGCAAGAAGGTAGGCGATGGGATAGCCAAGCAGCAGCGTCAGCCCGGTGATGGTGAGCGACATCCACAGCGTGCGCTCGAACAGGAACAGATAGATCGCGTCGAAGCCCGTCTTGGCCTCGATCCGCCCCGTCGCCGGGTCGCGCCCCAGGTCGAGCGCCGAGAGGTAGTAGCCGGCCGTGAAGCGGCCCGAGAAACGTTTCAGGACCGACCATGTCCCGACGTCGCCGAAGGCGCTGTCAGCCTCCAGCAACGCGGCCCGAGGGTCGGCGTCGGCGGGAATGCGCCGCACCTCCCTGCCCATCTTGCGGAACAGGCTGGAGAAGCCGGACGCGTCGTAGTTCAGCCGCTGGCCGACGCGCGAGTTGGTTCGCGCCTCGGTCATGTCGCGCATGTCGGCGAGGAAGGCGGCGAAGGCAGCGTCGGGTGGCAAATCGCCCGCGACTGGGTCCCAGTCGGCCAGCGCCTCGACGGTGCGGGGCATGTTGTCGGGGACGATCTGGTTCTCCACCGAGCGGAACAGCATCTCGGCGATGGGCGCCACGAAGGTCAGCAGCACGAAGGCCAGCAGCGGGGCCACCAGCGCCAGGGCGCGCAGCCGCTTGGCCCGCTCGGCGCGCGCGAGCTTGCGCTTCAGCGACACCCCGCCTGCGACGGCTGGCAGCGCGGCGGGCGGCGATGCGGCGACGTCGGCCATATGGCGCGCCTTCCGGTCAGGGTAGCGCGGGGGCGGCGGACCGCCCCCGGCGTCAGGGCCTCAGCGGGCGAGCCATGCCTGGAAGATCGTGTTCAGTTCGTCCTCGTTGTCGGCCCACCACTCGATGTTGTTGACGAGGATGTTGCCCTGGTTGGCCGGGTCGGTCGGCATGTGCGGGCCCATCTCGACGCCCAGCTCCTCATGCGTGCTGACCAGCGGCGCCGAGGAGGCGCGGGCGGGGCCGTAGGCGATGTACTTGGCCTGGTCGGCGAGGCGCTGGGTGTCGGTGGCGAAGCGGATGTAGTCCTTCACCGCCGGCAGCTTGTCCTCCGGCAGGTCGGCGGGGATGATCCAGCCGTCGAAGTCGAACACCTGCCAGTCCCACAGCATCTCGACCGGCTGGTTCTGCTCGACGATCAGGCTGAACAGGCGGCCGTTGTAGGTGGAGCCGATCACGACCTCGCCGTCGGCCAGCCGCTGCGGCGTGTCGGCCCCGGTGGCCCACCAGATGACCTCGGACTTGATGGTGTCGAGCTTCGCCAGCGCGCGCTCTATGCCCTCAGACGTGCTCATCACGTCGTAGAGGTCCTCCTTGGCCACGCCGTCGCACAGCAACGCCCACTCGATGTTCTTCTTCGGGCGCCGTTCGAGGCTGCGCCGGCCGGGGAAGTTCTCGAGGTCGAAGACCGCGCAGAGGTCTTCCGGCACACGCCCTTCCCACGCCGCGACGTCGGTGCGGTAGCCGAAGGTGGTGGAGAACACGATCTGCGGGATGAAGCA
>DAINOD010000129.1:0-6412 GCA_036735545.1 Rubrimonas sp.
TGAAGAACCGCGTCGGGGTCGAGGTGCTGATCGAGACCGCGCTCGGCATGGCCAATGTCGAGGAGATCGCCCGCTTCTCCGCGCTGTCGTGCCCGCGGGTCGAGGCGATGCACTTCGGCGTCGCCGACTACGCCGCCTCGATGCGCGCGCGCACCGTCAACATCGGCGGGCTGAACCCGGACTATCCGGGCGACCAGTGGCACGCCTCGATCACGCGCATGGTGGTGGCCTGCCGCGCCTTCGGCCTGCGCGCCTGCGACGGGCCGTTCGGCGACTTCTCCGACCCCGAGGGCTATCGCGACGCCGCGCGCCGCGCCGCCGCGCTGGGCTGCGAGGGCAAGTGGGCGATCCACCCCAGCCAGATCGCGCTGGCCAACGAAATCTTCTCGCCGACGGAAGCCGAGGTGACGAAGGCGCGGCGCATCCTCGAGGCGCTCAAGGAGGCGGAGGCCGCCGGCAAGGGCGCCGCCTCGCTCGACGGCAAGATGATCGACGCGGCCAGCGAGAAGATGGCCAACAACCTCCTCGCCGTGGACGCCGCCATCCGCGCCCGCGCCGCGACCTGACAACTGGGGAGCCGCCGATGGACATCCACGAATACCAGGCCAAGGAGCTGCTGGCGGAGTTCGGCGTGCCGATCCCCCAGGGCGGGCTGGCCTACAGCCCCGAACAGGCCAGCTACCGCGCCCGCGAGATCGGCGGCGACCGCTGGGTGGTGAAGGCGCAGATCCACTCGGGCGGGCGCGGCGAGGCCGGCGGCGTGCGCATCTGCGCCACCGAACAGGAGATCCAGGACGCGGCCGCCGGGATGCTGGGCCAGCGCCTCGTCACCCGTCAGACCGACGCGCGCGGCAAGCTGGTGGGCCGGCTCTACGTCGAGGCCGCCACCGACATCGCGCAGGAACTCTATCTCGGCATCGTGCTCGACCGCGCCTCGGAGCGGATCATGCTGCTGGCCTCCTCCGCCGGCGGCATGGAGATCGAGGAGATCGCCGAGGAGGCGCCGGACAGCCTCATGCGCGTCTCCATCGACCCCGCCGCGGGGCTGCTGGAGTTCCAGTGCCGCGAACTGGCCTTCGGGCTGGGGCTCGACAGCAAGCTCGTGCCGAAGATGGTGCGCATCCTGATGGGCGCCTACCGCGCCTTCCGCGACCTCGACGCCACGATGGTTGAGATCAACCCGCTGGTGGTGACGGGTCTCGGCGATCTGGTCGCGCTCGACGCCAAGATGAGCTTCGACGACAACGCGCTGTTCCGGCGCCCGCGCATCGCGGAGCTGCGCGACCGCAGCCAGGAGGACGCGCGCGAATCCTCCGCCGCCGATCGCGGGCTGGCCTATGTCGGGCTCGACGGCGAGATCGGCTGCATGATCAACGGCGCCGGTCTGGCGATGGCGACCATGGACATGATCAAGCTGGCGGGCGGCGCCCCGGCCAACTTCCTCGACATCGGCGGCGGCGCGAGCCCCGACCGGGTGCTGAACGCCTTTCGCGTGGTGCTGGACGACCGCAACGTGCGGGTGATGCTGGTCAACATCTTCGCCGGCATCAACCGCTGCGACTGGGTGGCCGAGGGCGTGGTGCAGGCCTTCAAGGCGCTGAAGGTCGAGCTGCCCGTGGTCGTCCGTCTGTCGGGCACCAACGTGGAGCAGGGCCGGCGCATCATCGCCGAGTCGGGCCTGCCGATCGTCACCGCCGACACGCTGGCCGAGGCGGCCGAAAAGGCCGTCGCCGCGCTCGGCGCCGCAAAAGCCGCGTGAGGGGGAGAGCATGGCCATCCTGATCGACGAGACGACCCCGATCATCGTGCAGGGCATATCGGGGCGCATCGGCCGCTTCCACGCCGAGCAGATGATCGCCTATGGCGCCAACGTGGTCGGCGGCGTCACGCCGGGCCGCGGCGGCGAGACGGTGCTGGACCGCCCCGTCTTCAACACGGTCAAGGGCGCGGTCAGCGAGACCGGCGCGGAGGCGACGCTGGTCTTCGTGCCCCCGCCCTTCGCGGCGGATGCGCTGATGGAGGCGGCGGACGCGGGGCTGCGGCTGGCGGTCTGCGTGACCGACGGCATACCCTCGCAGGACATGATGCGCGTGAAGCGCTATCTGCGCCGCTACCAGCGCGAGCGGCGGATGCGGCTGGTGGGCCCCAACTGCGCCGGCGTCATCAGCCCCGGCAAGTCGATGATGGGCATCATGCCCGACCACATCTATCGCGAGGGCCGCGTCGGCATCGTCGGGCGTTCCGGCACGCTGGGCTATGAGGCGGCCTCACAGCTCGCGGCGCTGGGCCTCGGCGTCTCCACCTCGGTCGGCATCGGCGGCGATCCGATCAACGGGTCGAGCTTCCGCGACATCCTCGAGCTGTTCGAGGCCGACCCCGAGACCGACGCGGTGCTGATGATCGGCGAGATCGGCGGGCCGCAGGAGGCGGAAGGCGCGCGCTACTGGTCCGAGCACATGAAGAAGCCGCTCGCGGCCTATGTCGCCGGTCTCTCGGCGCCCAAGGGTCGCAAGATGGGCCATGCCGGCGCCATCATCTCCGCCTTCGGCGAGAGCGCGCAGGAGAAGGTGACGCTGCTGGGCGAACTGGGGGTGCGGATTTCGCCCACGCCCTCGCAGATGGGCGAGACGGTGGCGAAGATGCTGGGCGCGCGCGCCGCTGCTTGAGGCGGGCGCGGCTCAGAACAGCCGCGCCGGAAGCCACGTCGCCAGCGCCGGGACCAGCCACACCAGCCCCAGCACCGCGAGCTGCAGCGCGATGAAGGGCGCGACGCCGGCGTAGATGTGGCTGGTCAGAACCTCCGGCGGCGCCGCCCCGCGCAGGTAGAACAGCGAGAAGCCGAAGGGCGGGGTGAGAAAGCTGGTCTGCAGGTTCACCGCGATCAGGACGGCCAGCCACACCGGGTCGTGGCCCATCAGGATCAGCGCCGGCGCCACCAGCGGCAGCAGGATCACGCTGATCTCCACGAAGTCGAGGAAGAAGCCCAGCACGAAGATCAGCGCCATGCTGAAAAGCAGCGCCCCTGTCGCGCCTCCCGGCATCGCCGCCAGCAGCGCGCGCAGCCGGTGCTCGCCGCCCAGCCCGATGAAGACCAGCGAGAACACGCTGGCGGTGAGGATGGTGGCGAAGATCATGGCGGTCACGACCATGGTCCCGTCCACGGTGGGCGTAAGCAGGCGCTCGCGCGCCAGCCGCCACAGCGAGGCCGCCACCGCCGCGAAGCCCGCGAGCGCCAGCGCCCCATAGAGCGCGCCGCGCGCCCAGTCAGCCGGGCCGACGTCGCTGCGCTGCAGCCGCACCGGCGCGACGCCCGCCGCCACCGCCAGCGCCATCAGCGCCGCCGCCCCGCCCCAGACCAGCCACCGCGGCGCGCCGAGCCGCGCGCCCGCGATCAGCGTCGCGCCGACCGCGCCGACCGCGGCGCTCTCGGTGGGCGTGGCGACGCCGCCGAGGATCGCCCCCAGCACCGCGACGATCAGCAGCACCGGCGGGGCGATCACCGCGGCCACCCGCGCCGCCCCGGGCGGCTCCACGGCTGCCATCGGCGGCGCCGCCTGCGGCGTCAGCCGGGCGCGGGCCAGCATGTAGAGGACGTAAGCCCCCACCAGCGCCAGCCCCGGCCCGAGCGCGGCGGCGAAGATCTGGCCGACCGAGATCGTCTCGATCGAGAAGCGCCCCTGCTCGAACTGCGCCCGCTGGAACGCGTTCGACATGACGTCCGCGAGGATGATCAGCAGCGTCGAGGGCGGGATGATCTGGCCCAGCGTGCCCGAGGCGCAGACCACGCCCGACGCCAGCCGCGGGTCGTAGCCGTTGCGCAGCATGGTGGGCAGCGCGATCATTCCCATCGCGACCACCGTCGCGCCGACGATCCCCGTGGAGGCGGCCAGCAGCGCCCCCACCAGCGCCACCGACACGCCGAGACCCCCCGGCGCGCGACCGAACAGCCGGCCCATCGTCTCCAGCAGGTCCTCCGCGACGCGGGACTTCTCCAGCACCAGCCCCATGAACACGAACAGCGGAATGGCGATCAGCGTGTCGTTGGTCATCACGCCGAACACGCGCTGGCCGAGCGCGCCCAAGAGCCGCATGTCGAACTGGCCCAGCGCGCCGCCCAGCAGCGCGAAGCCCACCGCCACGCCCGCGATGGAGAAAGCCACCGGATAGCCGAGCAGGATGCCCCCGATCAGGCCCGCGATCATCAGCAGGTCGAGCGGCAGGCTCATCCTCGGCGAAAGCGCGCGAGGTCGCGCAGCAGGCAGGCCAGCCCCTGCGCCAGCAGCAGGACGCAGAAGGCCGGCACGAGCGACTTCAACAGCCACGCCGCCGGGATGCCGCCGACCGAGATCGGCCCCTCCATGATGGCCCAGGACCGCCTCACCATCGGCCACGACCACCACAGCAGGGCCAGCATCGCCGGCGCCAGCAGCAGCAGGTGGCCGGCGACGTCGATGGCGGCGCGGGTCCGCGGCGCGGCGCGGGCGTAGAAGACGTCCACCCGCACATGACCGCCCACGAGCAGGGTGTAGCCCGCCCCCAGCATGAACAGCGCGGCGTGCAGGTAGAGCACCGCCTCGTTGGCCGCCACGTCGCTGACGCCGAACGTGTAGCGCGCCAGCACCAGCGCGAACTGCAGCAGCACCATCGCCAGCGCCGCCCAGCGCGCGACCCGACCCACGGCGCGGTTCACCCGGTCCAGCCCGTCCGCGATCCGCTCCACCGCCGCCCCCCTTTGCGGGGCCGCCGCAGCGGCCCCGCGCGCCGTCAGTTCAGCGCGAGGCTGCGACCGTCGATCTGGCCGCCGTCGGCGTAGACCATGTATTCGGCCATCAGGTCGCGGTAGTCGATGAAGCTCTCGACGATGCGGCGCACCAGCTCGTCGCCGTCCTGGCGCAGTTCGTCGATCACCGCCGCGTTGGCCTCGCCCATCGCCACGATCACGTCGCGGGGCAGTTCGCGGACCATCACGCCCTCGTTGGCCACGAGCTGGCGCAGGGCGAGCGCGTGCTTGGTGTTGTACTCGGTGGTGACGGGGTTGTAGAGCCCGTCCGCCGCCGCCGCGACCGCCGCCTTGAGGTCGTCCGGCAGGTCCTCCCAGACATCCAGGTTGACCGCGCATTCCTCGGCCGAGGAGGGCTCGCCGACGCCCGGCCAGTAGTAGTTCTTGGCCACCTGCTGGAAGCCCAGCGCGCTGTCGGACCACGGGCCGATGAACTCGCCCGCGTCCAGCGCGCCGGTCTGCAGCGCCTGGAACATCGCCGGCCCCGGCATCGCCTGCACCGCGACGCCGAGCTTGGCCATCATCTCCGAGGCCAGCCCCGTGGTGCGGAAGCGCAGGCCGCGCAGGTCGTCCACGCTCGCGATCTCGTTGCGGAACCAGCCCGCCCACTGGGGGCCCGAGTTGCCGCAGAGGAAGGGCTTCAGGCCGAAACGGCCATACATCTCGTCGTAGAGCGCCTGGGCGCCGCCATGGGCCATCCAGCCGTACTGCTCCTCGGCGCGCAGGCCGAAGGGCTGGGAGCCGAACAGCAGGATGCCCTTGGACTTCGAGCCCCAGTAGGCGGGCACCGCGTGGTAGATCTCGGCCGTGCCCTCCGCCACCGCGTCGAAGACGCCCGGGCCCGGCACGATCTCGCCGGCGGCGAACAGCTCCACCTCGATGCGGCCGCCGCTGAGGGCCGTGATGCGGTCGGCGAGCATCTGCGCCGCGACGCCCGGCCCGGGCAGGTTGCGCGGCCATGCCGAGACCATGCGCCAGCGGCGCACGTCCTGCGCGATGGCCGGGGCGGCGAGCCCCGCGACGCCGACCACCGCGCCGGCCTTGAGGAAATCGCGTCTCTGCATGGGGGCTCTCCCTGTCGCTCTCGCGCCGCGCCGGGCCGCGGCTGTTCCGCGCCAACCTGCTGGGGCTCGCGCCGCAAGTAAACACGATCCCGTGTCCGCCGCCGTCTCCACCGGGCCGGATGCCTGCATCCTGCGCGCGCGCCGTGCGCTTCTGCCGCAACCGCGGGCGCGGCGTCGGCGGCTTCGACAAGCGCGCCCGCCCCCCGCTATCGTGCGGGCCTAGCTTCGGGGGGAGACCGCCCATGCAGCCCGACCGCGCTCCGCTCCGCGCCGCCCTCGCCGCCGGGGAGGGTCCCGCCGTCGCCGAGGCGCTCGCCGCATGCGGACTGTCGCCGGAGGATCGCGCGGCCGTGGCCGCCCATGGCGCGGATCTGGTGCGCGCGGTGCGCGGCGCGGGCGGGCCGGGGGTTATGGAGCGCTTCCTCGCCGAATACGGCCTCTCGACGCGGGAGGGCGTGGCGCTGATGTGCCTCGCCGAGGCGCTGCTGCGCACCCCCGACGCCGAGACCATGGACGCGCTGATCGAGGACAAGATCGCGCCGCACGACTGGGGCGCGCATCTGGGCGA
>DAINOD010000130.1:0-6194 GCA_036735545.1 Rubrimonas sp.
GACCCAGCCGTCCGCGAAGGGGATCACCGCCCAGGCGATGGTGGCCAGCGTGAAGGTGATCAGCGGCGCCAGCAGGAACACCGTCTTGTCGGCCCCGGCGGGGATCACGACTTCCTTGAAGACGAACTTCAGGAAGTCGGCGAAGCTCTGGAGCAGTCCGAAAGGGCCGACGACGTTCGGGCCGCGCCGCAGCTGCACCGCCGCCCAGACCTTGCGATCCATGTAGAGCAGGAAGGCGAGGCTCAGCAGCAGGCTCACCACCACCGCCAGGCATTGCGCCAGGATGATGGTGAACTGGCCGAGGCCGCCGTCCCAGAACACAGGGGTCATCGCGTCACTCCGCCGCCATGGGTCGCCGCGTCCGCTCGGCCGCGAGCCGGGCGAGCTCGCCCATCACCGCGGAGGCGCGCGCGACGGGATTGGTCAGGTAGTGCGCCCGCACCGCAAGGTCGAAGGGCGCGTCATCCAGCGCCCCGCCTGCGGGCGCCGGCGCTGCGGCGTCCTTCTCGACGGTGTCGAGCCGGCCGAGATGGGGATGCGCCGTCACGACCGCGCGCCGCAGCGCATCGAGGCTGTCGTAGGGCAACTTCGCGCCGAGCCGCTCCGACAGCGCGCGGATGACGGCCCAGTCCTCGCGCGCCTCGCCCGGCGGGAAGCCCGCGCGGAAGGCCATCTGCGGCCGCCCCTCGAGGTTGACGTAGATGCCGGACTGCTCGGTGTAGGCGGCGCCGGGCAGGACCACGTCGGCGCGGTGCGCGCCACGGTCGCCGTGGGCGCCGTGATAGATCACGAAGGGCCCGGCGGGCACGTCGACCTCGTCCACCCCGTAATTGTAGACCACCTTCGCGCCATCGAGCGCCGCCGCAAGGCCGCCTGCGGTCGCAAAGCCGACATCCATCGCGCCGACGCGCGCCGCCGCGGTGTGCAGCGCCAGCAGGGGCCCGATGGCGCGCGCCGCAGCCAGCACCGCCGCTCCGTCGGGCCGGCTCAGCGCCGCCATGCCCAGCACCACCAGCGCTCCCGGCTCGACACGCGACAGCGCGGCCCCGCCGGTCCCCAGATGTTCGACCGGGAAGGTGAGGTCCACCGCCTCGCCGATCAGCCCGACCTGGGCCCCGTTCAGCCAGGCCTTGCGCAACCGCGCGTTCAGCACCGGCGCCTCGGCCCGAGGGTCGGAGCCCACGATCACGATGCGCGCCGCCGTATCGATATCGGCGATCTTCGCCGTCCCGGCGTAGCCCGCCCGGTCGCCCTCGGGCAGCGCCGCCCCGTCGGTCCGGCACTCCACGCGCCCGCCGAGGCCCTCGACGAGCTGCTTCAGCGCGAACAGCGGCTCGACGGGGACCAGATCGCCAGCCAGCGCCGCCACCTTGGCCCCCTGCATGGCGCCGACGCAGGCCGCGAAGGCCTCGGCCCAGCTCGCCGGCCGCAGCCGCCCGTTCTCGCGCACATAGGGCCGGTCGAGGCGCTGGCGGCGCAGGCCGTCGACCACATGGCGCGTGCGGTCGGCGATCCACTCCTCGTTCACGTCGTCGTGGTTGCGCGGCAGGATGCGCATCACCTCGCGCCCCCGCACGTCCAGCCGGATGTTCGAGCCCAGCGCGTCCATCACGTCGACGCTCTCGACCTTGCGCAGCTCCCAGGGCCGGGCCGTGAAGGCGTAGGGCTTGTTCGTCAGCGCGCCGACCGGGCAAAGGTCGACCACGTTGCCCTGCATCTCGGAGGTCAGGATGGCCCCGAGATAGGAGGTGATCTCGCTGTCTTCGCCGCGACCGGTCTGGCCCATCTCGGCGACGCCCGCGACCTCGGTGATGAAGCGCACGCAGCGCGTGCAGCTGATGCAGCGGGTCATGTGGGTGCCGACCAGCGGCCCGAGCTGCAGGTCCTCCGCCGCACGCTTGGGCTCGCGGTAGCGGGAGAAGTCCACGCCATAGGCCATGGCCTGGTCCTGAAGGTCGCACTCGCCGCCCTGGTCGCAGATCGGGCAGTCCAGGGGATGGTTGATGAGCAGGAACTCCATCACCCCCTCCCGCGCCTTCTTGACCATGGGCGAGTTGGTCCTGATCTCAGGCGGCTCGCCGTTCCGGCCCGGGCGCATGTCGCGCACCTGCATGGCGCAGGACGCGGCGGGCTTGGGCGGGCCGCCGACGACCTCGACCAGGCACATGCGGCAGTTGCCGGCGATGCTGAGGCGCTCATGGTAGCAGAAGCGCGGTATCTCGACGCCCGCGACCTCGCAGGCCTGGATCAGCGTCAGGTTGGGGTCCACCTCGACGGTCACGCCGTCGATGACGATGGGGCGGAGGTCGCTCATGGTTGCGTCTCCCACTGCTCGCCGCGCGTCACGCGAGCCTCGATCCGTTCGGCCCGCGCCGCGCTCACAGGCGGCAGGGGGCGGCGGACTTCGCTCCGCGCTCTTGCGGCCACGATCTACTCCGCCGCCACTGCGCCGCAGCGCGCGTCGCGCCAGAGTCTGGCGTCCGGCAGGCCTTCCCAGCCGAAGGCGTCCGGGCCGGGGCCCTCGCGATCCAGTCGCTCCAGCCGCGCCAGGGCCTCGTCGAGGGAGGGTCGATGGCCGACGGGAACCC
The DNA here is from genome assembly GCA_036735545.1 of Rubrimonas sp. Classification (GTDB taxonomy): domain Bacteria; phylum Pseudomonadota; class Alphaproteobacteria; order Rhodobacterales; family Rhodobacteraceae; genus Rubrimonas. The sequence continues at coordinate 2,589 of DAINOD010000130.1, forward strand.
ACCACATGACGAAGTGCATCGAACCCAGCACCGCGAACCATTCGGCCCGACGGGCGTAGAACTGGCGATGCACGGTGCCCCAGACGAAGCGCTCCAGCGACGCCGCGTCCTCCCACACCGTGAGGTTCGACACGAAGCGCGGGTCGCCGCCGATCTTCGTCTCGGTGTTGCCGGTTCCCGGTTCGCCCGAACCCTCCATCATCCAGACGAAACCCGGCATGCGCTTGCCCAGCCCGTTCACCCGGTCGAGCGCGGCCATGAACTCGGCCACGCGCGGGTCGCCCGGCTCGGCGAGCAGGCGGCCGACGTTCAGTTGCGCCAGATGCCGCGGAGGGGTCATCGCCGCGCCTCCCACGCCGCGAACAGCTCGGCCACCGGCACGCCGCGGATGGTCATGCCGTCCAGCCGCGCGTCGTCGATGGCGACGCCGCTGAGGTTCACGTCGTTCAGCCTCGCGCCGCTCAGATTCACGTCTCGGAAGGTGGCGCCGGACAGGTCGACGTCCTCGAAACGCGCCCCGCGCAGGCATGCGCTGGCTACGGTGAGTTTCTCGGTTGCGTCCCGGATGATCATTCCGCAGCCACCTTGCTGACGCGCCCCTTCTCCCGGTCGCGGATACGCTCGACGATCAGGTCGCGATAGTGCCGGATGAGGCCCTGGATCGGCCAGGCGGCGGCGTCGCCGAGGGCGCAGATGGTGTGGCCCTCCACCTGCTTGGTCACCTCCAGCAGCATGTCGATCTCCTCGACCGCCGCCTCGCCGCGCACCAGCCGGTCCATGACCCGCATCATCCAGCCCGTGCCCTCGCGGCAGGGCGTGCACTGGCCGCAGCTCTCGTGCTTGTAGAACTTCGACAGCCGCCAGATCGCCTTGATGACGTCGGTGGACTTGTCCATCACGATCACGGCCGCGGTGCCGAGGCCCGAGCGCTGTTCGCGCAGCCAGTCGAAGTCCATGATCGCATCGTCGCAGAGCGCCGCCGGCAGAAGCGGCACCGAGGAGCCGCCGGGGATCACCGCCTCGAGGTTCGTCCAGCCGCCCCTGACGCCGCCGCAGTGCTTCTCGAGCAGCTCGCGCAGCGGGATCGACATCGCTTCCTCGACCACGCAAGGCTTCGCGACATGGCCCGAGATGGCGAATATCTTGGTGCCGGAGTTGTTGGCCCGCCCGATGCCGGCGAACCACGTCGCGCCGCGGCGCAGGATGGTGGGAACGACGGCGATGCTCTCGACGTTGTTCACCGTGCTGGGGCAGCCGTAGAGCCCGGTGTTGGCCGGGAACGGCGGCTTCAGCCGCGGCATGCCCTTCTTGCCTTCGAGGCTCTCCAGCAGCGCGGTCTCCTCGCCGCAGATGTAGGCGCCGGCGCCGTGATGCAGGATCACGTCGAAGTCCCAGCCCGAGCCGCAGGCGTTCGGTCCGATCAGCCCGGCGTCGTAGGCCTCGTCGATGGCGCGCTGCAGCGCCTCGCGCTCGCGGATGTATTCGCCGCGGATGTAGATGTAGGCCGCGTGCGCCCCCATCCCGAAGGCCGCGATCAGGCAGCCCTCGACCAGCGTGTGCGGCTCGTGCCGCATGATCTCGCGATCCTTGCATGTGCCCGGCTCGCTCTCGTCGGCGTTGACGACGAGGTAGGAGGGCCTGCCGTCGCTCTCCTTCGGCATGAACGACCACTTGAGACCGGTGGGAAAGCCCGCGCCGCCGCGGCCGCGCAGGCCGCTGGCCTTGACCTGCTCGACGATCCAGTCGCGCCCCTGCGCCAGAAAGCCAGCCGTGCCGTCCCAGGCCCCGCGCGCGCGGGCGCCGGCGAGGCTGCGGTCGGCCATGCCGTAGAGGTTGCTGAAGATGCGGTCGCGGTCGTCAAGCATGTCGTTCCCCGATCAGGCCTGGCTGCTGGGCACGTCGCCGGCGTCGACGCGCGCCGCGAAGCTCGTCACGCCCCCCTTGGCGAGGATGCGCGCCTGGCCCACCCAGTCGTCGCGGGTGACGCGGCCGCGGAAGCCTTCCAGGTGTTCGTCCATCCACGCCACTTCCTTCGGCGTCCAGGCGGCGATCTGGTCGAAGTGGTAGACGCCGAGCGAATGCAGCAGCGTCTCCAGCTTCCGCCCGATGCCCCTCAGCCGCTTGAGGTCGTCGGCGCCGCCGCCACGGGCGACCTGCAGACCTGCGGGCCGCGTCATCCCGGCGGTCGGCGCGGGATCGGCTGCGGGCGCAGGCTCTGGGGTGGACGCTGGCTCTGGGGCGGGCGCCGGCTCTGCGGCGGGCGCCGGCTCCGGGGCGGCCTGTGCGGTGGAAACCGCCGCCTCCACCTTCTGCACCACGCGCTCCACCGCCGCGGCGAGAGGCGCCGCGACGGGGGCGGCGGCGATCTCGGCCAGCGTGGCGCCGGCGCAGCGCTTGCGCGCGACGTGCATCACCGCTGCGAACACCGCCACGCCCAGCACGAACAGGATCGGGCCGGGGAGGCTCCCGCGTAGCAGCACCGGCCCCAGCAGCGCCGCGGCCGCGCCCCAGATCACGGCCGGAAGAAAGCACGGACCTCGACGGAACGCCGCCCAGCTCATCTCCTTGGTGGTGTCGCCCTCGGCCATCGTCGCTTCCCCCCTCAGCCCCGCACGTCGACGAGCGGCGCGCGCGCCTCGTCGCCGGTGATCCGCGCAATCGTGTCGCCCTTCGCATCGGCCAGCGCCACCGAGCCGTTGGCGGCTTCGCCGCTCGCCTCGCGCAGCGTCGTCGGCCCGCCCTCGGGCTCGCTGGCGAAGCGGCCGTTCTGCGGCCCGGGACGCGGAAGCTCGCCGCGGGCGAAGGCGTCGAGCAGCCGCTCCAGCCGCTCCGGCGTCAGGTCCTCGTAATAGTCCTTGCCGATCTGGGCCATGGGCGCGTTGGCGCAGGCGCCGAGGCACTCCACCTCCTCCCAGCTGAAGCGGCCGTCGGCGCTGAGCTGGTGCGGCTTCGGCGCGATCCGGGTCTTGCACGTCTCCATCAGCGCCTCGGATCCGCACAACATGCACGACAGCGTGCCGCACACCTGCACATGGGCGATCGAGCCGACCGGGCTCAACTGGAACATGAAGTAGAACGTCGCGACCTCCAGCGCGCGGATGCGCGCCATGCCCAGCATGTCGGCCACCGCCTCGATGGCCGGCTTCGTGAGCCAGCCCTCCTGCTCCTGCGCGCGCCACAGCAGCGGGATCACGGCGCTGGCCTGCCGGCCCTCGGGGTACTTCGCCATCTGCGCCCTGGCCCACGACGCGTTCTCGGGCGTGAAGGCGAAGCTTGCGGGCTGGTCGGGGTGGAGGCGGCGCAGGCTCAACGGTCGATCTCCCCGAACACGATGTCGAGCGAGCCGAGGATGGCGCTCACGTCCGCCAGCTGATGCCCCTTGCAGATGTGGTCCATCGCGGCGAGGTGCGGGAAGCCCGGCGCGCGGATCTTGGCGCGGTATGGCTTGTTCGTGCCGTCCGACACCAGATAGACGCCGAACTCGCCCTTTGGCGCCTCGACGGCGGCGTATATTTCGCCCTCGGGCACATGAAAACCCTCGGTGTAGAGTTTGAAGTGATGGATCAGCGCCTCCATCGAGGTCTTCATGTCGCCGCGCTTGGGCGG
>DAINOD010000131.1:0-6117 GCA_036735545.1 Rubrimonas sp.
ACCACCGTGTTGCCCTGCTCCACCAGCTCCTGCAGCACCTCCAGCAGCTTGCGCACGTCCTCGAAGTGCAGGCCCGTGGTCGGCTCGTCGAGGATGTAGAGCGTGCGGCCCGTGGCGCGGCGGCTCAGCTCCTTCGACAGCTTCACCCGCTGCGCCTCGCCGCCCGACAGCGTGGTCGCCTGCTGGCCGATCTTGATGTAGCCGAGGCCCACGCGGTCGAGCGTCTCCATCTTCTCGCGGATCGCGGGGATGGCGTCGAAGAACCGCACGCCGTCCTCGACCGTCATGTCCAGCACGTCGGCGATGGACTTGCCCTTGTAAAGAACCTCCAGCGTCTCGCGGTTGTAGCGGGCGCCCTTGCAGGTCTCGCACTCGACGTAGACGTCGGGCAGGAAGTGCATCTCGATCTTGATGACGCCGTCGCCCTGGCAGGCCTCGCAGCGCCCGCCCTTGACGTTGAAGCTGAACCGCCCCGGCTGGTAGCCGCGCGTCTTGCTCTCGGGCAGGCCGGCGAACCAGTCGCGGATGGGCCCGAACGCCCCGGTGTAGGTGGCGGGGTTGGAGCGCGGCGTGCGGCCGATGGGGCTCTGGTCGATGTCGATGACCTTGTCGAGCTGCTCCAGCCCCTCGACGCGGTCGCAGGGGGAGGGCGTCTCGCGCGCGCCGTTCAGGCGGGTGGCCGCGGTTTTGTAGAGCGTCTCGATGGTGAAGGTGGACTTGCCCCCGCCCGAGACGCCGGTGACGCAGGTGAAGGTGCCCAGCGGTATCGCGGCGGTCACGCCGCGCAGGTTGTTGCCCGTCGCGTTGACCACGCGGACGGTCTTGCCATTGCCCGGCCGCCGCGCCGCCGGCACGGCGATCTCGCGGTCGCCGCGCAGATAGGCGCCGGTGATCGAGGCGGGATGGGCGCAGATGTCGGCCGGGCTGCCGCTGGCGATGATCCGCCCGCCATGCACGCCCGCGCCGGGGCCGATGTCGAGCACGTAGTCGGCCTCGCGGATCGCCTCCTCGTCGTGCTCCACGACCAGCACCGTGTTGCCCTGGTCGCGCAGGCCCTTCAGCGAGGTCAGCAGGCGGTCGTTGTCGCGCTGGTGCAGGCCGATGGAGGGCTCGTCGAGAACATAGAGCACCCCGGTCAGCCCGCTGCCGATCTGCGACGCCAGCCGGATGCGCTGGCTCTCGCCCCCCGACAGCGTGCCGGCGTTGCGCGCGAGCGTGAGGTAGTCGAGCCCGACGTTGACGAGAAAGCCCAGCCGCTCGCGGATCTCCTTGACGATGGCGGCGGCGATCTCCTGCTTCTGCTTGCTCAGCGCGGCGGGCACGCCCTCGATCCAGCGCAGCGCCTCGCGGATCGGCAGGCGGGTGACCTCGCCGACATGCACGCCGGCGATCTTGACCGCCAGCGCCTGCTCCTTGAGCCGGTGGCCGCCGCAGGACCCGCAGGCGCGGTTGGCCTGGTAGCGCTCGAACTCCTCGCGCACGAAGCTCGAATCGGTCTCCTTGTAGCGGCGCTGCATGTTGGGCACGACGCCCTCGAAGGCGCGGACCACCTCGTAGACCCGCCCGCCCTCGTCGTAGCGGAAGCGGATGGTCTCCTCGCCGGAGCCGTGCAGCATCACCTGCTTTGCGGAGTCAGGCAGCTTGCGCCAGGCCACGTTGGGGCTGAAGCCGTAGTGCTTGGCGATCGCGTCGATGGTCTGGCGGAAATAGGGGGTCTTCGACTTGGACCAAGGCGCGATGGCCCCGCCCAGCAGCGTCAGGCTGTCGTCGGGAACCACGAGCCGCTCGTCGAAGTAGAGCTCCACGCCCAGCCCGTCGCAGGCGGGGCAGGCGCCGAAGGGGGCGTTGAAGCTGAACAGCCGCGGCTCGATCTCGGCGATGGTGAAGCCCGAGACCGGGCAGGCGAACTTCTCGCTGAAGGTGGCGCGCTCGGGCTCTGCGCCCTCCTCGGTCGGCGCCGTCTCGACGATGGCGATGCCGTCGGCGAGTTTCAGCGCGGTGGCGAAGCTGTCGGCCAGCCGGCTCTCGATCCCCTCCCGCACCACGATGCGGTCGACCACCACGTCGATGTCGTGACGCAGCTTCTTGTCGAGCGCGGGGGCCTCGTCCAGCTCGTGGAACTGGCCGTTGACCTTGACGCGCTGGAATCCCTGCTTGCGCAGGTCGAGGAACTCCTTGACGTAGGCGCCCTTTCGGTCGCGCACGAAGGGGGCCAGCAGATAGGCGCGCGAGCCCTCCGGCATCGCCATCACCCGGTCCACCATCTCGCTGATCTGCTGGGCCTCGATGGGCAGGCCGGTGGCGGGGGAGTGGGGCGTGCCGACGCGGGCGAACAACAGGCGCAGATAGTCGTAGACCTCCGTCACCGTGCCCACCGTGGAGCGCGGGTTCTTGCTGGTGGTCTTCTGCTCGATGGAGATGGCCGGGCTGAGGCCCTCGATGTGGTCCACGTCGGGCTTCTGCATCATCTGCAGGAACTGGCGCGCATAGGCCGAGAGCGATTCGACGTAGCGGCGTTGTCCCTCCGCGTAGATCGTGTCGAAGGCGAGCGAGGACTTGCCCGAGCCCGAAAGTCCTGTGATCACGGTAAGGGTGTCGCGCGGGATGTCGACGTCTACCGACTTCAGGTTGTGAGCGCGCGCGCCGCGGACCGATAGAAAACGCCGTTCCGCCATGCGCCCCTCCCCATTCGCCAAGCGGCAGAGATAGCGGCGCGGGGCCCGTGTGGCGAGGGCGCCTAGCCGTCCAGCAGCCGGTCGATCAGCCGGTGGGGGGTCAGCGCGTCGTCCAGCATCCGGTGCGCCTCCTCCGGCAATCGGCGCGTGGGGCGCAGCAGCGAGCCCGCGGCGAAGCTGTCACGCAGGCGCGGCAGCAGCAGCAGGAAGCTGCGGTCGACGAAACCGGCGTCGATCCCGCGCGGGCCGGCCGCGCGCGACAGTTCGGCCAGCGTCGCCGCCAGCCGCGGCGTCAGCACGCGCAGCGCCTCGGAGGGGTTGTCGGAGAAGCACAGGAACCGTCGCGAAAACGCCGGGTCGGGGACCGCAACGGGCGCCATCCCCGCCGGAATGCGCCGCCGCCAGGGCGTGCGCAGCAGTTTGCGCGGACCCTGCAGCAGGATGCGGCAGGAAATCTCCGTCGGCGTGTCGATGTCGAAGAACAGGCCCTTGAAGTAGGTGCGCCGGTTCCTGATCGTCGGTTTGTTGACCCCGCCGCTCTCCCGGGTGATCACGGAAAGGTGAACCTGCGCCATGATGAAGCCGACGCCGCGGTGCGCGCCGCTGAACACATCGTCGGTCTCCTCGCTGCGCCAGCCCTGGGCGAGGCCGAGATCGCGCAACCGCGCCAGGCCGAGCCCCTCGGTGCGGCCGGGCGCGTTGCGCAGGTCGCCCGCCGCCCGGACGACCATCGGGCCCAGCATGCCGCTGACCTCTCGCCGCCACGCCCACTGGCGATAGAGCGCATGGATGGTCGCGCCGCCCATGGCGACGAGGCCGAGGAAACCCCAGGGCAGGAACGGCGCGAACAGCAGGACGGGCGCGCCGACCGTCAGCCCGGCCGCGCCTCCGACCGCGGCGATCCGGAGCGCGCGCAGGCGCTCGGCCTCGAGTTCGGCGGCCTGCCGCGGCGAGCGGAGCGCCAGCGCCTGGTCGAGCCGTCGGTGCGCGGCGTCTCCGACGTCCTCCATCGGGTCCCTCCGTTAGGACATCGTTTCCCTCGTTGAACTAATCCCCATCCTGACCGCCTGCGCCACCGCGATGGGAGCCGCCCATGCCCGACTTCCGCCGCCTTGCCGGCGCCGCCGTCCTTCTGGTCGCCCTCGCCGTCGCGGCGGCGCACGGCGCGCGCCTCGCCGACCCCGCGCTTCTGCTGTGGCCTGCGCTCGGCGCCGCGCTGCTCGGAGCGCTTGCGCTTGCGCTGGCGCCGCGCCGCGCCGTCCCGGCGCCGGTTGTCGACCTCGCGCCCGCGGAGGTCGTCGCGCCCGAGCCGGCGCCCGATCCGGCCCCTTCGCTGAAGGCGGCGCTGGAGCATCTGCGCGCCGGCGCGCTCGGCGCGCGCGTGGCGGGCGAGGACCCGCAGGCGGCGGCGCTGGCCAACGCCGCGCTCGGCGCGGCGCAGAGCGCGCTGGACGAGGCCCTGGCCATGGCCGACCTGCTGGCTTCGGGCGACCTGTCGGTGACCGCTTCCAACGCGCACAAGGGCGCCTATGACGGGCTGCTGCGCGGGCTGGACGCCGTGGCGGCGGGCCTGCGCGCGATCATCGGCGCGACGCGCGAGGCGGTGACAGACGTGCAGGCGCGCTCCGAGGCGCTGGCGGACGATGCGGACAGGCTCTCGGCCGGCATCGCGGAGCAGGTGGCCGCTCTGGCCGAGGCGCGCGAGGCCGGCGGCGGACTGCGCAAGGCGGTGTCCGCCGTGGAGCAGAGCGCCGGAGCCGGGGAGGCCGCCGCGGCCCGCGCGGCCGAAGGGGCTCAGGCCGCCCGCGCCGGCGCCCGTCAGGCCGCCGACGCCATCGCGCTGGTGGAGGCGCGTTCGCGCGAGATCGTGTCCATGCTCGACGGCATCTCCGCCATCGCCCGCCAGACCAAGCTGCTCGGCGTCAACGCCGCCGTCGAGGCCGCCCGGGCCGGCGAGGCCGGTCGCGGCTTTGCGGTGGTCGCCGCCGAAATCCAGGCCCTTGCGGAGCGCGCCGGCGCCACCGCCCGCGCCATCGAGGGCAAGGTCGGCGAAAGCGACAGCGCCGTCGCGGAGTGCGCGAAGCAGATGCGCGACTGCGCCCGGATGCTCGACGCCATCGACGGCGAGGTCGGCCGCGTCACCGTCGCGGCGGGCGACATCCGCGGCGCCTGCGCCGCCCAGACCGATGCGCTGGGCGAGGCGCTGGAGCGCGTCGCCGCCGCCGCCCGCGCCGCGCAGGCCGGCGACGCCGTGGCCGCCGGCGCCCGCGACGCCGCCCATGGCCTGGACGGCGCCGCGGCCCGGCTCACCGAGCGACTGGCGGGCGTGCTGCTGGAGGACGCCACCATGCGCGACGCCGTGACCGCCCGCGCGGCGGAGGCGTCGCGCCTGTTCGAGGAGGCGGTGCGCGCCGGCCGCATCTCGATGGCCGATCTGTTCTCCACCGACTATCCGCCGATCCCGGGCACGAACCCGCAGCAGTTCATGCCCGCCTTCGTCAGGCTGACCGACGCCGTGCTGCCGCAGGTGCTGGAGGACGCGCTGCGGCTCGGCGAGCACGTCGTGTTCTGCGCCGCGGTCAACCGCGACGGCTTCCTGCCGACGCACAACGCGAAGTTCTCCCAGCCCCAGGGGTCGGACCCGGCGAGGAACGCCGCGGTCAGCCGCAACCGGCGCTTCTTCGACGACCGCGTCGGCCTTGCGGCCGGGCGCAGCACGGCGCCGTTCCTGATCCAGGCCTATCGGCGCGACATGGGCGGCGGCAGTTTCGTCACCATGAAGGACATAAGCGCGCCGATCGTGGTGCAGGGCCGGCACTGGGGCGGGCTGCGCATCGGCTACCGCGCCGAGGCGGCGCGGCTCGGCGGCGGCGCGCGGCTGGCGGCCTGAGCCGCGTCGCGTTAGCGTCGCTCCCGATACGATTCTCGGGGGCGGACATGGCTGGCTCGGTCAACAAGGTCATTCTGGTGGGCAATCTGGGCCGCGACCCGGAGGTGCGCTCGTTCCAGAACGGCGGCAAGGTCTGCAACCTGCGCATCGCCACCTCCGAGAACTGGCGCGACAAGCAGTCGGGCGAGCGCAAGGAGAGGACCGAGTGGCACTCGGTCGCGATCTTCAACGAGAACCTCGTTCGCGTGGCGGAGCAGTATCTGCGCAAGGGCTCGAAGGTCTATCTCGAGGGCCAGCTCGAGACGCGCAAGTGGACCGATCAGCAGGGGCAGGAGCGCTACACCACCGAAGTCGTCCTGCGTCCCTATCGCGGCGAGATGACCCTGCTCGACGGTCGCGGCGAGGGCGGCGGCATGGGCGGCGACCGGGGGATCGAGGACGACCGCGAGCCCATGAGCGCAGGGGGCGGGGCGGGCGGCGGCTCGGGCCGGGGCCGCGAGCCGGCCGGCCGCGGCGGCTTCGCTTCCGACCTCGACGACGATATCCCGTTCT
>DAINOD010000132.1:0-5872 GCA_036735545.1 Rubrimonas sp.
TGGTGATCACCGTGTCCACCGCGCCCTCGGCGCGGGTGCGCTGGCTCTGGCCCATCCCGTCGCGGATCACCTTGCCGCCGCCGAACTTCACCTCCTCGCCATAGGTCGTGAGGTCGCGCTCGACCTCGACGACCAGCTCGGTGTCGGCGAGGCGCACGCGGTCGCCGGTGGTCGGCCCGAACATGGCGGCGTAGGAGGGGCGGGAAATGCGGGCCATGGGCGGCTCTCCGGTTGCGCGGGCAAGGGCGATGCTCCGCCAGCGCCCGCGCGACGGCGCCCGGAGAACCGGCGCCGATCCGCCCGGCGCCCGTCAGCGCAGCCGCCCCTCGACGCCGCCGACGCTAGGACGGCGCCGCCCCGCCCGCAACAGCTTCGCTCAGGCCGCGCGCCGCGCCGGGGCGCCGTCGGCGACCCGGAACGCCGACACTTCGTGCTCCAGCGCGCCCACGTCCTCGCGCAGGGCGGCGGCGGAGGCGGCGGAGGCGTCGGCCAGCGAGGCGTTGGCCTGGGTGATGCGGTCGAGCTGGGCGACGGCCTGGTTGATCTCGTCCACGCCCCCGGCCTGCTCGCGGCCCGCCTGCGCCACCTCGGCGAGCGACGACAGCAACGGCGTGACCGAGCGCTCGATCTCCGACAGCGCCGAGCCCGTGGCCTCGACGCAGCGCACGCCCTCGCCGACCGCCTGGGTGCTCTCGGAGATCAGCGCGCCGATCTCCTTGGCCGCGTCGCCCGACCGCTGGGCGAGCGCGCGCACCTCCGAGGCCACGACAGCGAAGCCGCGGCCGACCTCGCCGGCTCGCGCCGCCTCGACGGCCGCGTTCAGCGCGAGCAGGTTGGTCTGGAAGGCGATCGACTCGATCACCCCCACGATGTCGGTGATCTTGTCCGAACTGCGCCGGATGCGCTGCACCGCCTCCACCGCCTCGCCCGCCGCGCCGGCGCCGTCGCGGGTGCGCGCGGCGACCGCGGCCGACAGGGACTCGGCCTGCGACAGCGAGGCGGCGTTGGAGCGGACCGAGGCCGACATCTGCTCCATCGACGCCGCGGTCTGCTCCAGCGTCGCCGCCTGGGCCTCGGCGCGCTGCGACAGCTCGGCGGCGCCTTCGGCGATCTCGGCGGCGCGGCCGGCGGAATCGGTCGCCGCCGCGCGGATGCGGGCGATCAGCGCGGAGAGGTTGTCGGCGGTGGCGTCGGCGTCGTCGCGCAGGTCGGCGAAGGCGCCGCGGAACTCGCCCTGCATCCGCACCGTCAGGTCCGCCTCGGCGAGCGCCTTCAGCGTGCGCCGCACCGCGTCGAGGCCGGTCTGGGTCGAGCCGGTGAGCTGATTCACGCCGTCCGCCAGCGCCTGCACCTCGGGGTCGTCGAAGCGGCGCGCGACGCGGCGGGTGAAGTCGCCCGCGGCCGCGGCCTGCACGACGCCGCCGATCTCCTCGGACAGCGCGGCGAACATGCGTCGGCGCGTCTCCTGCGCCTCGGCGTCGCGGCGGGCGTTCTCGGCGCGCAGCGTCTCCATCTCCAGCGCGTTGTCGCGGAACACGCCCAGCGCGGCGGCCATGGCGCCGAGCTCGTCGCGGCGGCGGAAGCCCTCGATCGGGGCCATGTCGCCGCGCGAAAGCCGTTCGGTCACGCGGGTCAGCCGCACGATCGGGCCCACCAGCGAGAACTGCGCCAGCGCCAGCGCGCCGAGCGCGACGGCGGCGCCGGCGATGGCGATTCCCTGCATCGCGGTCTGCGCTTCGCCGATCTCCCCGGCGACGGCGCCGCCGGCCGTCTCGATGCCCGACAGCACGCCGTCCGCAAGCGCGGAGGCCGCGGCCACCGCGCGCTGCACCTCGGCCGACGCCGTGCGGGCGCGCTCGGCCGCCTCGGCCCTCGCGGCGAGAGCGTCGCGGCGCAGCGCCGTCACGCCCGACGCCGGGTCGGCGGCGGCGAGCAGGCGCGCAGCCACCGCCGCCATCGCCTCGCCGCCCGCGTCGGCCATGGTCTCGACCTTGCGGGCGGCGGCGGCGAGGCGGTCCTGCGCCTGCGCCAGCGCCGAGGCGTCCTCGGCCAGCGCCGCGCGCAACGCCTGCGAGACGAAGCCGTTCAGCGCCGCGTCCAGGGCCAGCAGGGCGCGGATCTGGGCGACCTGCCCGTCCATCAGCCCCTGGATGGCGCGGGCGTTGTCGCTGCTCGCGTCCTGCGCGTTGATCGTCAGGGTGAACACGCGCTCGTCCAGCGCCTCGGCCAACGCCGCGTCGGCCGTCTGCCGCGCGCGAAGGAACTCCGAGCGGAACGCGCCGCCCGGCGCGGCCCCGGCCTCGAACGCTTCGGCGTAGAGATCGCCCATCCCTGTGACCGCCGCGGCGTCCTCGGCGGAGAGACCGGCCTCGCCCAGCGGCCCCGCAAGCCCCGCGAGCCGGCGACGCGCCGATGCGCCGATGTCGGCGAGCAGGCCGCGAAAGCCCGAATCTGTCGAGAGCGACTGCGCCACAGCGACGCCGGTCAGCAGATTGATCTCGGCCCGCGCCTCGATCAGCCGCGACACGTTCTGGAAGTCGCGCTCCACCAGACTGTCCAGCGTGCGCCCGACCGCCCCGATGGCGCCCTCGGCCCCGAGCAGCGCGTCGAAGAACGCCTCGTCCACGACGGGCGCGATGATCCGCTCCGCCGCCTCGGCCGCGCCGAACAGCGCCGCGATGCCCTCGGACTGCGCCCGCCCCAGCGCCAGCTCGCGCGCCCGCGCCTCCTGCATCGCCGCCGTCTGGGGTTCGAGACCGCGCAGGATCAACCCCAGCTCCCCGGCGCCCTCGACGTCGCCGCTGGCGAGCATGGCCGCGATGGCCCCCGCCGCGCCGTCGAAGTCGGCGCGCGCCGCCGCCAGCGTCTCGGGGTCGGGCGCCGATTCCAGCCGGTGCAGGCCGTCCAGCAGCGCGCCCGCGCGCGACATCAGCGTGACCGCGAGACGCGCCTGCGGCAGGCGTTCCGCGCTCAGGCGGTCGAACTGGGCGCCGATGCGCTCGAAGGCGCTCATGCCGACGTAGACCGCGCCTGCAGAAAGCAGCGCGAGCGCCAGCAACGGCGCGGCGAGGCGGGTGCGGATGCTGTTCAGCCGGATCATCGGTGTGCTCTCCCGACCTTGGCGGTTGGAACGGACGGCAGACGGGCGCCCCGGCGCCCGTCTCTCTGGTGACGCGGACCGATCAGGAGCCGCCGCCGGTCGGGATCGGCTCGAAGCCGCCGCCGGCGGTGATGCGGGTCATCCACACCGTGTCCATGCCCTGGTTGTCGTCGGGACCGAAGCTCACGGTGACCCCGCCCAGATCGTGGGCGCCCATCGCGCCCAGCGCGGCGAGGAAGCCTCCCCGGGTCGGGTTGGGCCCCGCCTGCTGCAGCGCAGCGATGGCCAGCCGGCCGACCAGATAGCCTTCCAGCGACACGAAGCCCGGCTTCGCCTCCGGCGCCGAGGCGGCCAGCGCGGCGTGGTAGGCCTTCACGACGGGCAGGCTGTCGTCCCAGGGAAACGGCACCACCTGGCTGATGATGACACCCTCGCCGTCGGGCCCCAGCTCGGCGGCCAGCGCGTCGGACCCGACGAAGGAGATGTTGACGAAGGTCGGCGCGAAGTTCAGCGACGTCGACAGCCGGATGAACTCCGCCATCGGCTTGTAGGGGCCGACCATCACCACGGCGTCGGGCGCCGCGCGGCGGATCTCCAGCAGCGCCGAGCGCACGGCCACGGTGTTGCGGGTGAACGTGCCCTCGGCGACCAGCGCCATGCCGCGCCGCTCCAGCGCCGCGGTCACGCCGTCGAGGCCGGAGCGGCCGAAGCCGTCGTCCTGGTAGAGGATGGCGATGTTCTTCATCCCGCGCTCGTCGACCAGATGCCGGACCCACATCTCGGTCTCGGCTGCGTAGCTGGCGCGCAGGTTGAACACGTTGCCGAAGCGCGCGTCGCGCAGGAAGCCGGCGCCGGTGAAGGGCCCGACATAGGGCATCCCCGCCTCGGTCGCGAGCGGCTGGGCCGCCAGCGCGGTCGGCGTGCCGACGGGGCCGAGCAGGCCGATGACGCTGTCCTCCAGGACGAAATCGCGGACATGCCGCGCCGACAGGTCGGGCTCGTAGCCGTCGTCGCGGCTGTCCAGCGTCAGCATGCGTCCGTGCACGCCGCCGGCGGCGTTGGCCTCGGCGAAGGCCGCGAGGATGCCTTCGCGCATCCCGAGCCCCAGCGCCGCGGCGGGACCGTCGAGCACGGCGACCTGGCCGAAGGCGACCGTCGTGTCGTCCACGCCCTGAAAGGCGTCGGCCGTGGTGCTGAAGGCCGCGATGGCGGCGACGAGAAAGGCGGTTGGGCGCATGCGCATGGACAGACCTCCGTCATTGTTGGCGGCGGCAGGCTAGGTGCAAAAATATAACGACAGCATAGCGAACCGGTTCGCTTGCTTTTCGATTTAGCGCGAATTTTCGCATCAATTCATATGGTTGTTCATGATCTTGCTGCGCCGCGGCGCGCCTTGCGCCGTGCGCCGACGCCGCTAAGTTCACAACCGGGTGATCAAGAGGGGAAAGCCGATGCTCGACCAGTCCCGCGCCGCCGACCCGGTCGCCGCCGCCCGCGCGCTCGCCGACGACGTCTTCGCCGCCCGCGCCGCGCGCATCGACGCGAGCGAGGCCTACCCCTGGGACAACGTCGCCGACCTGCGCGCGGCGGGGCTGATGGGCATGACCATCCCCGAATCGCTCGGCGGCCGCGGCGCCGGGCTGGCGGCCACGGTGTCTGTCGTCGAATCGGTCGCCCGCGTCTGCGCCGTGACCGCGCGCATCCTCGTCGAATCGAACATGGGCGCGCTGGGCGCCATTCTCGCCTACGGTTCGGCCGCCCAGCGGACGCGGGTCGCGGCCCATGTGCTGGCCGGCGACAAGCCCGCCATCTGCATCACCGAGCCCGGCGCCGGCTCCGACGCGACCGCCATGAGCACGCGGGCGGTGCGCGACGGGGAGACCTGGGTGCTGGACGGGTTGAAGCACTGGATCACCGGCGGCGGCGTCTCGAAGGTCCACCTGATCTTCGCGCGCGTCATCGACGGCGGCGTCGACCGCGGCATCGGCGGCTTCATCGCCGTGCGCGGCGAGGACGAGGGGCTGGAGATCGGTCGGCGCATCCAGACCATGGGCCTGCGCGGCATTCCCGAGACCGAGGTGCGCCTGCGCGGCCTGCGCGTGCCGGCCGCCATGGCGCTGATCCCGGGCGGCGACCCGGCGCGCGGCTTCGCCAGACTGATGACCGCCTACAACGCCCAGCGCGTCGGCGCGGCGGCCGTGGCGCTGGGCATCGCGCAGGGCGCCTTCGAGCAGGCTTGCGCGTTTCTCAAGCGCCGCGAGCAGTTCGGCCGGCCGCTGGCCGAGTTCCAGGGCCTGCAGTGGATGATCGCGGACATGGCCGTCGCCATCGAGGCCGCCCGCTGCATGGTCCGCCGCGCCGCCGACAGCGAGGGCGCCGAGGGTTTTCCCGACATGACCGCCGCGGCGCAGGCCAAGATCCTCGCCGCAGAGACGGCGGTGAAGGTCACCAACGACGCGCTGCAGATGCACGGCGCCGCGGGCTATGCCCGCGACCTGCCGCTTGAGCGCATGGTGCGCGACGCGCGCATGTTCACCATCGGCGGCGGGACGGCGCAGGTGCTGCGCAACCAGGTCGCCGGCGCCGTGCTCGGCATGAAACTCGACCAGCGGCGAGGGTAGGCGGCGGCGACGCGCGTCGCGCAGCGCGGCCCCACGGCGGGCTCCCCCATCCGCACCGCGACGAAACGCGCGGATCACGTGCAGGCCAAGAGCCTGTCAGGCGCGCTCTCGGCCCTCGCCATGCGCGACAGGACGAGCCTCGGGGCCGGCT
>DAINOD010000133.1:0-5771 GCA_036735545.1 Rubrimonas sp.
CACCGGGGTCGCCAGACCGCCTGCGCCAGTACGGACGCGCCAGTACGGACGCGCCGGTCCGGGCGCGCCGCGAAGGCGGCGCCCCGGGGCGCGCGGAGACGCCTCAGGCCGTCTTGTCGAACAGCGCGCGCAGCTGGTCCTCCTGCGCGTCGCTGAGCGAGGTCTGCAGCACCCGGCCCTTCCCGCGGAACGCCTCCAGCTGCCCCAGCACCTTGTCGCCGGTGACGCGGCGCACCAGCACGAACAGCGCCGAGCCGCCGGCGGGCAGGCTCTCGCCCATCTCCTTCATCCGCTTGTCGTCGATGCCGATGTCGGTCAGCGCGCCGGAGATGGCGCCCGCGCCCGCGCCCACCGCCGCGCCCAGCAGCGGGTTGAGGAACAGCAGCCCGATCAGCGCGCCCCAGACCGTGCCGCTCATCGCGCCGGCGGCGGTCAGGTTCACGGCCTGGTGCAACTGCACCTTGCCGTCCTCGCTGCGGGTGACGACGACGACATCGCCCATCTCGATGAGGTAGTCCTTCTGGAACCGCACCAGTTCGGCCCGCAGGCGGAAGGCGGTCTCGGCGTCGTCGAAGGCGATGGCGATAAGGTCGGACATGGGCGATCTCCCGCTGGGGTTTGGCGCAAAGTCGGCGCACCCTAGCCGGTTCCCGTGACAGGCGCCTCATCGATAAGGCGCGAAGGCCGCCGCCGGCGCGACGCCCGCCCACAGCGCCAGCGACAGCAGCACGCGGGCCTTCAGCCCGTCCAGACAGCCGGCCGGGATCAGTCCCTGCGCGATGAGGTCGATCTCGCCGCCGGGATAGCCGTAGCTGGCCTCGAACCCGGGCGCGGCGAGGGTGCGCGCGGCCAGAATCACCGGCATGACCGCCGCCAGCGCCGCAGCGCGTGCGACCGCGTCGGCCGGCAGATGCCCCGCGCCCATCCCCTCGATCACCGCGCCGGCGTAGCCAAGGCCGGGCGCCGCGTCGGCAAGCCGCAGGTCGTCGCCCATGGCCTCGCGCAACAGCGCCACGGGCGGCGGATCGCCGTCGCCCACGGGCAGCAGCGGCGTCGGGGCGGGGCGCAGATAGAGCCGCAGCCGTCCCTCCGCGACCACGCCGAGCGGCCCGGCCAGCGGGGAGACGAAGGCAGAGGGCAGCGCCGCGTGACCCTTGCGGACGAAGCGCGCGGCGTGGACCTCGTCGTTCAGAACGACCACCGCGCCGAGGCCGCGCGCCGCCGGGTCCGCCGCCACGGTCACGGCCGACAGCAGGTTGGCCGGCCCGTCCGCCCCCGGCGCCGTCGCCGGGCGCATCGCGCCGGTGACGACCACCGGGCGGTCGGGCGACGCCAGCAGGTCGAGCACGAAGGCGGCCTCCTCCAGCGTGTCGGTGCCCTGCACCACCACCGCCCCGTCGGCGTCCGACGCCGCGATCGCCGCCGCGACCTCGACGAGATGCGTCAGCGTCAGCGAGCCCGAGGGCAGCCGACGCACCGCCCGCGCCTCGATGCGCGCCATGTCCGCGAGCGCGGGAACCGCCGCCACGAGTTCGGCCGCCCCCAGCGTGGGCGCCACGCCGCCCGCGGCGACGGGCGTCATGGTGATCGTGCCGCCGAGCGACAGGACGAGGATGCGCGGCTTCATGAAGGCTCCGGGTGGCGAGACCCGAACATGAACGATCTTTCATCTTCCCGCCAAGCCGGCGCCATCCGCGATCCCCATCTCCCCCTGCAAGTCGCGCGTCCCCGGGCGCGCCCTGAGAGGGAGCAGGATACATGATGCTGAAGAGATACGATCCGGTCGCCCGCCCGCTGGCGCTGGTGGCCGTGGGCGTCGTCGCCGCCGGCGCGATGGTCTGGACCGCGCGCGCCGACGTGCGCGTGACCGACAGCCCCGTCGCCGACCTGGTGGAGCAGGTGAGCCCCGCCGTCGTGACCGTTCTCGCCGAGCAGGAGCGCGGCGGCGCCGGCGGCCCGCAGGTCAATCCCTTCGAAGGCTCGCCGTTCGAGGAGTTCTTCCGCCGCTTCGGGATGCCTCGCCCGGACATGGGTCCGCCGCAGCAACGCGTCCCGCGGCCGGCGCCGGTCAGCCAGGGCTCGGGCTTCGTGATCGAGCAGGACGGCTACATCGTCACCAACCACCATGTCGTCGACAGCGCGGTGCGGGTCACCGTGCGTCTGCCCGACGAGCGCGAATTCGCGGCCGAGGTGGTGGGGACCGATCCCCAGACCGACCTCGCGCTGCTGAAGATCGACGCGGGGGACCTGCCGCATCTGCCGCTGGGCGACAGCGAGCGGCTGCGCGTGGGCGAATCGGTGGTGGCGGTCGGCAACCCCTTCGGACTCGGCGGCACGGTGACCACGGGCATCGTCTCGGGGCTGGCGCGCGACATCAACGTCGGGCCCTACGTGGACTTCATCCAGACCGACGCGGCCATAAACCGCGGCAATTCGGGCGGCCCGCTGCTGAACATGGCCGGCGAGGTGATCGGGGTGAACGCGGCGATCTATTCGCCCTCGGGCGGCAATGTCGGCGTCGGCTTCGCCATCCCGGCCGACACGGTGAAGACCGTGGTCGCCCAGCTGCGCGAGGGCGGCTCGGTGGAGCGGGGCTGGCTCGGCGTCTCGATCCAGCGCGTGACGCCCGACATCGCCGAGGCGCTGGGCCTCGACGCCCCCCGCGGCGCGCTGGTGTCGGACGTGATGCGCGACGCGCCGGCCCGCGACGTGCTGCGCTCGGGCGACCTGATCCTCGGCTTCGACGGCCGCGAGGTGCGCGAGAGCCGCGACCTGCCCCGCCTCGTCGGCGCCACCCGCGCCGGCTCCACGGTCGACGTGACTGTGCTGCGGCAGGGGCGTGAGGAGACGCTGGCGGTGACGGTGGGGTTGCTGGAGCAGCGCGCCGCGCTGGACGCGCCGTCCGCCGAGCCCGCGACGCCCCGGCTGGGCGCGGCGCTCGCCCCGGCCGACCCGCAGGCGCTGTCGGCGCTTGGGGCGGAGAGCGGCGTGGCCGTGGCCTCGGTCGAACCCGACAGCGCCGCCGCCCGCGCCGGCCTGCGCCCGGGCGACGTGATCCTGCGCATCGGCGACCGCGAGGTGGCGAGCCCCGCCGAGGCCGTCGAGGCGGTGGCCGAGGCCAATGTCGGCTCTCTGCTGATGCTGGTGGGGCGCGACGGCGGGCGACTGTTCCTCGGCGTGCCGCTCGGCTGACGCCGCCGCGCCGGGCGCATCGGACCGAGGCATCGGACGGGCGCATCTGACGGGCGCATCGGAATCGTCGCGAAACCGGTCCATGGTGGGGCCGCCCCTGAACGGAGCGGCCCCATGCACGACATCGCCCCCATGGCCACGGCCCCCGCCACCGCCTTCGACGGCCTCATCGCCGCAGCGAAGGCCGCCGCCCCGCCCGAGACCATCGTCGTCCATCCCTGCGACGCCCCTTCGCTGCGCGGGGCGCTGGAGGCGGCGGACGCAGGGCTGATCGTCCCGGTCCTCGTCGGCCCGCGCGCGCGCATCGAGGCGGCGGCGGCGGAGGCGGGCCTGTCGCTGGCGGGCCGCGAGATCGTCGACGCCCCCCACAGCCACGCCGCCGCCGAGAGCGCCGTGGCGCTGGTGCGGGCGGGGCGCGGGGCGCTCCTGATGAAGGGCAGCCTGCACTCCGACGAGCTGCTGGCGGCGGTGACTGCGCGGGACGCCGGCCTGCGCACCGAGCGGCGCGTCAGCCATGTCTACATCATGCAGGCGCTGGATCGCGACGGCGTGCTGTTCGTCACGGACGGCGCGGTGAACATCTTCCCCGACCTCGACGCCAAGCGCGACATCGTCCAGAACGCCATCGACCTCTGGCGCGCCATCGGGCTCGGGACGCCGCGCGTCGCGATCCTGTCGGCGGTCGAGACGATCACCACGAAGCTGCCCTCCACCATCGAGGCCGCGGCGCTGTGCAAGATGGCCGACCGCGGCCAGATCGCCGGCGGCCTGCTGGAGGGGCCGCTCGCCTTCGACAACGCCATCGACCCCGAGGCCGCGCGGGTGAAGGGCATCGGCGGACCGGTGGCGGGCCGCGCCCAGATCCTGGTCGCGCCGGACCTGGAGGCGGGCAACATGCTGGCCAAGAACCTGATCTACATGGCGCACGCCGAGGCCGCCGGCGTCGTCATGGGCGCGCGCGTCCCCATCGTGCTGACCTCGAGGGCCGACAGCGTGCGCGCGCGGCTGGTCTCCTGCGCCGTCGCCGGGCTCTACGCGGCCGCGCGTCTGCGGGCGCCGCTGGCGGGGGCCTGAAGGTGGAAGGGCTGCTCGTCGTCAACGCGGGCTCCTCCAGCCTGAAGTTCCAGCTCTTCGACGTCGCAGCCGGCGCGCCCGAGCGCCGCGTGCGCGGCCAGGTCGAGGGCGTCGGCGGCCGGCCGCGCCTGCGCGCCGCAGGCCCCGAGGGCGAGACGCTGATCGACCGCCCCTGCGACGCCGCCGACCTGCCCGCCGCCATCGCGCTGGCGGAGGACTGGCTCGCCAGCCTCGGCCCGCTGCGCCTGCGCGCCATGGGCCACCGCGTCGTGCACGGGGGGGCGGAGTTCGACCGCCCCGTCCTGATCGACCCGGACGTGCTGGAGCGGCTGGCGGCGCTGCAGGACCTCGCGCCGCTCCACCAGCCGAACAATCTCGCGCCGATCCGCCGGGCCATGGCGATCGCGCCGGAGGTGCCGCAGGTGGCCTGTTTCGACACCGCCTTTCACCGCGGACGGCCCGCCGCCGCGGACTGCTTCGCGCTGCCGTGGTCCCTCTACGAGGCCGGGGTGCGCCGCTACGGCTTTCACGGGCTGTCCTACGACTATGTCGCGCAGCGGCTGCGCGCGATCGCGCCGGACGTCGCGGCGGGCAGGGTGGTCGTCGCGCATCTGGGCTCGGGCGCCTCGATGTGCGCGCTGCGCGACGGACGCAGCGTCGAGAGCACGATGGGCTTCACCGCGCTCGACGGCCTGCCGATGGGAACGCGGCCGGGCCAGCTCGACCCCGGCGTCGTGCTGCACCTGATCGAGCAGCGGGGCATGGACCCCGCGGCATTGCGCGACATGCTCTATCGCGACAGCGGGCTGAAGGGCCTCTCCGGCCTCTCCGGCGACATGCGCGACCTTCTGAGCAGCGAAGCCCCCCGCGCGCGGCTGGCGGTGGAGCATTTCGCCCGCCGCTGCGTGCTGAACGTCGGGATGCTGGCGGCGGCGCTGGGCGGTCTCGACGCGCTGGTCTTCACCGCCGGGATCGGCGAGCGCGCCGCGCCCGTCCGCGCCATGATCGCCGAGCCGCTGGGCTGGCTGGGCGTTCGCATCGACCCCGCAGCCAACGAAGCGCACGCCGAAACGATATCGCCGCCCGCCGCCCGCGTCCGGGTGATGGTGATACCTACAGACGAGGAGGCGATGATCGCCCGCCAAGCCCTCGCGCTGACGGGTTGAGCGCCTCGCCGGCGGAAGTTGGACCCCGGACTCCGCGTTCGGAGACGTCCGGGACTTGGCGAGATGCCGGCGTCAGGCCCGTCCCGCCCTGCGCCGCTCCGTTCTAGAGTTTCGTCGTGGCGCCAGCCCCGCTGACGCTCCAGTTGCCGCGCGCCTGGTTGGGCGTGAGGCTTTCCCTGTGCCTGGCCAGGAAGTAATCATACATCCTGTCCTCGTCTATGGCGACGATGTTCTCGTAGTTCTTGTTTTCCGAGACGTTCTTGGTGAACCCGGCGCTGCCGATCAGCACGGTCTTGGTCCGCCGCTTGTTGCGCATGAATTCAACCAGCACCAGCTTTT
>DAINOD010000134.1:0-5761 GCA_036735545.1 Rubrimonas sp.
GGAACCCGGATGACGTGGTCAACCTGGAACGGTCCGTTGGCGGCGTGCGCCTGGATCGAGATGTACCGCGGGTGCGACTGAAAGCTCCGGAAGGTCACCGGGCTCGCATCCGAAATCGCAGTCCACGCCTCGCCGAGATAGGCGAACCGAACGGGGGTCCCCGGTCTTCCCCCCCAGCCCCAACGCACGTCGCAGCAGCGCGGCCCCTCGGCGGGCCCGACCTGGATCGAGAGCGAATACGCGCCGGCGATCCCTACAGGGTCGAAGACGAGCGAGATCGGAAACAACCTGCCGATCTCCGGCGTCTCGACGAGGAACGAGCCGCTCCGGCCGCCGTCGAGCAGTTCCGAGAGGTTCACCGTGACCGCCCGCGCCGGCGCGCCCGCCAGCAGCGCCGCCGCGAGGATCGCGGCGGCCACGCGCCGCGCCCAGCCCGGCGACGCGCCGAACAGGGCGGAGAAGATGCGCGCCGCCGTTCCGGCCGGCCGCCCCGTCGCATTGCGATTCGTCATCAAAACGCCTCGTCAGGTTCCGCTTGCGGAAGTTAATGATATTTAATTCGGTACCCGGCGTCGCCGGTCTGCGCAAGGCGCATTTCGCATGACGATCCAGAGACGGTTCTGGGGCGCGGGAGGCATGTGTTTGCGATGTCTTTGGTGTTGGGAGATCGCTTGCTGCGCCGCGGCGAGGGCTGTGGTATTGGCGCGTGGTTGAAGGGTTGGGGATGGGGTGATGGCGCGATCGATTTCCCGCCGCTGGGCGTTGTGACGGCCCTGCAGGTCGATCCGGGGACGGCGGTGGCGGCGAACGCGGTCCTGCTCGCCGGCAAGCTGGGGCTGGCCGCCGCGGTCTACATCCTCGTCCACCTCGGCCTGTGGTGGGCGGTCGGTCGACCCGACGGGGTGGAGCGTACGGCGCTCGACTTCGCCGGGCGCGCCGCGGCCGCCGCCCGCGCGCGGCTTTCGCGGGCGATCGGCCGCGGCTGACCGCCTCTGGAGAAGATCATGTCGCAGCGCGCCGATCCTGCTTCCGGTCATGCCTCTGGCCCCGCCGCGCCCGCGGCCCCGGCTGGCGCGGCCCCTGCTGGCGCGGTCTGGCCGCGCCGCGTCGCCGTGGTCGCCGAGAAGCTGCCCTTCGCGAGCCTCGCGGGAAAGAACGAGTCGCTCTTCAACCTCGTGGCGATGCTGCGCGCCATCGGCGCCGAGCTGCACCTCGTCTGCCTCCGGGAGATCAGGCCGCCGCGAAAGCGCTTCCGCATGCTGCCGCGCTACCTGGCGCCCTTCGCCAGCGCCGCGATCCCCGGCACGCTGCGCCTCGGCGCCGACTTCTACGTCCTGCGCCCGGATCTGTGGTTCGGCGGCCCGGGGGGCGGCTCGGGGGGCGGTTCTGGGGGCGCGGTCTGGACCTTCGACAGGCTGTCCGAGGCGCGGCTTCGGACCGGCGCGCGGGCGCTCGCGCGGCTGAAGCCTGATCTCGTGATCGCGGACTACTTCAACGCCGCGGACATCTTCGCGCTCCTCGACGCGGCGATCCCCAAGGCGATCTTCACCCACGACCTGCTCGAGCTCCGCGCCGTCTCCGCGCGCGCGGCGGGTCTGCCGCTCGACTTCGACCCGGCGCTGATCGCCTGGGAGCGCGAGGCGATCGGCCGGGCCGACCTGTGCATCGTGCACAAGGCGGAGGAGGCGGCGCATGTGGAGGCGATCAACCCGCGTTGCTTCGGCGTCGCCGCGCCCTTCTCGATCGATCCGCCCGAGATCGACCCCGACCCCGACCGCGGCCCCGACCGCGCCCCGGTCGCGCTGTTCGTCGGCACCGTGAACCGGCCGAACGTTGACGGCCTGCGCTGGCTGCTGGAGGAGGTGTGGCCGCGCGTCGCCCGCGCCCGGCCCGACGCCCGGCTGCGCGTGGCCGGCGCGGTCGCGGCGACCGCGTCCGACTGGCCGGCGGGCGCGACCCCGCTCGGCTTCGTGGAGGACCTGGCGGGGGAGTATCGCGCTGCGGCCGTCGCCCTCACCCCGCTGCGTTTCGGCAGCGGGCTCAAGATCAAGCTGGTCGAGGCGCTCGCCCACGGGGTGCCGAGCGTCGCGACGACCGCGGGGGCGGACGGCGTGGCCCCTGCGCCGGAGGCGGCGCTGCGCGTGGCCGACGACGCCGCCGGCTTCGCGGCGGCCATCCTGGCCGCGTTCGCCGAGCCCGACGCCGGCGCGGCGCGGCGGGCGGCGCGGGCCGTGGCCGTCGAGCGCTTCTCGCGCGCGGCGGCGGCGCGCCGGCTGGGCGACGCGCTCGCCCGCTTCGGCGCGGCGGGCGGCAGGTGAGCCCTCCCTGGCCGCCCGACGCCTGGCCGCCCGACGCCTGGCCGAGGCGGGCGGCGGTCGTGACGGCGCGCGGGATCTATCTCCGGCGCGGCGGGGCGGCCGCCTATCTGGACGGTCTCGCCACGCTGATGGCCGGGCAGGGCGTCGCGCTCGCCCATCTCGCCCTCGCGCCGCTGGGGCCCAGCCGGCGGCGCGCCCCGGTCGGACCGTGGGACGCCTACATGGCGCCCTACGCCGAGGAGCACCGGTTTCGCGCGTGGCGGCTGGGCGGGCGCTTCTACAACGGCGATCCGCGCGCCTGGCTTCCCGGCCGCCCGCCGGCCGACCGTGGCGGCTGGCTGCCGCAGCCGGACGCGGCGGCGGTCGCCTGGGCGGGGCGGCTGCTGGCCCGTCTTGCGCCGGACGTCGTGGTCGCGAACTACTTCAACGCGGCTGCGGTCTTCGCCGTCGCCCCGCCGGCGGCCCTGCGCGCGATCCTGACCCATGACGTGATGGCGCTGCTCGCGCCCCAGCTCGAAGCGCGCGACGCGCCCCGCTCGGTCACGCCCGCGATGGTGGCGGCGGAGGCGGCGGCCTTCCGCGCGGCCGATCTGGTGCTGGCCATCAAGGACGAGGACGCGGCGCACATCCGCGCCGTCGCCGGCGACGCGGTGGTGGCGACGCTTCCCGTCACGGTGACGGCGCCCGCGGTCCCGCTCGACGGACCCCGGCCTGCCGTGGCGCTGTTCGTCGGCACCGACTTCAGCGCGAACGTCGACGCCCTGACCTGGCTGCTCGCCGAGATCTGGCCGCGCGTGGTCGCGGCCCGTCCCGACGCGCGGCTGCGGGTCGTGGGCTCGGTGGCGGGCCGCGTCGCCGCGCCGTGGCCTGCGGGCGCCGAGCGCGTCGGCTTCGTCGAGGACCTGGGCGCCGAATACGCCGGGGCCGCGCTCGCCGTGGTCCCGGTGCGCTTCGGGAGCGGCGTCAAGATCAAGCTGGTGGAGAGCCTCGCCTGGGGGCTTCCGGTCGTGGCCACCGCGCTGGGCGCCGAGGGCGTGACCGGCGCGCCGCCGGCCGCGCTGCGGATCGCCGACGATCCGCAGGCCTTCGCCCGGGCGATCGTGGACGCGCTTTCGGACGACGGCCCGTCGGCGCGGGCGGCGGCGCGTCGTCACGCCGAGACGCGCCACAGCGCAGCCGTCGCGCGAAACGCCCTGCGCGCGGCGCTCGAGCAGGCCCGCGCCCGCGCCGGGCGCCGCGAACCCGCGTCCGCGGCCGCCGGCTGAGCCGGCCCGCGCGGCGACGGCGGCGGCGGCGGCCTGACCGTGCGAATCGGCCCGCCGGCGCAGGAAGCGGTCGCGGGAAACAGCGCGGGGCGCGCGGCGGGCGCGCGGCGGGCTCGGGCGGGCTCGGGCGGGCTCGGGCCGTCTGGGGCCGTCTGGCCGCGAAGGCGGCGCAGGTCCCGAGGCCGCCCGCCGGCGTGTCGCGGCGTCGCCCGGCCGTCGCCGCCGACGCGAAACGCCGCGCGGTCGCGACGAAAGGTATGGCTACGGAGGCGCTGGCCGTTTATTCCCCGGTGAGCATGCGCAGTCGCTCGGTGCGGGAGTTGGGAACGTGCGGGCAGCATGATCGGTCAGGACGGCACGCTCCGCGACGCCGCGGCGGTCGCGCTGCTGAAGCACCGATACTCGCCGGCGACGATCCCGGGCGTGGTGTGCGCGGTCGAGGCTGCGCTGGTGTTTCTGGCGTGCCTGCTCGCGCTGCGGTACTGGCCGTCGGCCGAGGCTGAGGCGCGCGCGCCGGCGACCGCCTTCTTCCTGACGATCGGCTATGTCGCGCTGGGCCAGTACGGCCGGCTCTACAGCATCAACGCCATCATGCGGCCGGTCTCGCGCGCCGACGACGTGCTGATCGCGCTGGGCACGACGTTCCTGTTCTTCTTCAGCATCATCCTCTCGCTGGACGTGACCGAGGGCTACAGCCTGGCCTCGGTGTCGCTCGCGGCGGCCTCGAGTTTCGGCGCGGCGCTGGTCTGGCGGATATGCGCCTGCCAGGCGCTGTCGCGGCTCTCCAAGGCCGGACTGATCGGCCGCAGCATGGCGGTGCTCGGCGCCGGCGAGCAGGGGCGGCGCTTCCTGCGCTGGATGCGCGGGACCAACCCCTACTTCATCAACGTCGTCGGGGTCTTCGCGGCCGGCGAAGGGCCCGGGCCGCGCGCCGTGGAGGGGCACGCCCTGCTCGGGGACGTGGAGACGCTGTTCAGCTTCGCCCGCGCGGGGCGCATCGACGACGTCGTCATCGCGCTGCCCTGGAACGCCGACGAGACGCTGACCGCGGCGGTCGAGCAACTGAAGGAATTGCCCATCAACGTCTACCTCGCCACCGATCTGGCGGGTTTCGAGCTCGCGTTCCGCCCGGCGGTCGGCCATCTCAACGCGCTGCCGATGTTCGAGGTGGTGCAGCGGCCGATCTCGGGCTGGAGTTCGGCGCTGAAGCTGGCCGAGGACTACGTGATCGCCGCGATCGCGCTGGTGCTGCTCGCGCCGCTCATGGCCGTCATCGCCCTGGCCATCAGGCTCGACACGCCCGGGCCCGTGCTGTTCCGGCAGAAGCGGCTCGGCTTCAACAACGAGGAGTTCGAGGTCCTGAAGTTCCGCTCGATGCGCCATCGCGCGGCGCCCGAGGCGCGCGTCGCCCAGGCGACCCGCGGCGACCCGCGCGTGACGCGCGTCGGCCGGGTGATCCGCGCGACCAGCCTCGACGAGTTGCCGCAACTGCTGAACGTGCTCAACGGGAGCATGTCGCTCGTCGGGCCGAGGCCGCACGCCCTCGACCACAACGAGGAGTACGGCCGGGCGATTCGCGGCTACTTCGCCCGCCACAAGGTGAAGCCCGGCATCACCGGCTGGGCGCAGGTCAACGGCCTGCGCGGCGAGACCGACACCCTGGAGAAGATGGAGAAGCGGATCACCTACGACATCTATTATGCGGAGAACTGGTCGCTTTTTTTCGACATACGCATTCTGGTGATGACGGTTCTGGTCGTTTTCCTCCAGAAGAACGCGTACTGAGAGGAAATGTTAACCGGCGGACTGCAGCCTCGCGTGCATGTCGCCGCATCCGCTCCGCCTGCTTCTGTGCGCCTACGGCCTGTCGGCCGTGGCGGCCTCCGCCGCCACCTCCGCCGGCGCGGGGCTCGTCGCGGCCGGGGCGATCTTCTGGCTCGGCGGCGCGGCGACGGCGCTGGCGCTGGCGACGTCGGGGATGTCGGTCTTCCGGCGCCGCAGGCCCGCCGGGATCGCGCCCGAAATCGCTCCCGACGCCGTGACGGGCGCTGCGACGGGCGCTGCGACGGGCGCCGCGTCGGCGGCGGAGACGGCCGCCGCCCTGCGGGGCTGGCGCGAGGACGCCGCGGCGGACGGCGCGGCGCGCGACGGCGCGCGGGGCGTCGGCTGACCCGCCCG
>DAINOD010000135.1:0-5669 GCA_036735545.1 Rubrimonas sp.
GGCATGGTATCCCGTAGGGGACTCGAACCCCTGTTCCCACCGTGAGAGGGTGGTGTCCTAGGCCACTAGACGAACGGGACGTCCTTGAGGGCGCAGATAGGATGAGCCCGGCCGGCGTGTCAAGCGGAGCCCCACGGCGCGCCTCATGGCGTGCGGTCCAGCCTGCCGAACCAGTCGAGCGCCATGTCCGCCCACCCCGAGGGCGTCGCGTGGCCGCCGGGATGCAGCGCCAGCGCCAGCGCCGCGTCAGGGGCGCAGTCCTCCCAGAAGCGCAGCAGCATCGCGCCTTCCGCGCCATAGGCGCCCGGCGCGTCGGCGGCGCAGCGGTTCGCCGCGCGCATCAGGGCGAGGCCGGCGAAGAGGTCGCCCTGCGTCGCGGCGCCGTCGCCGACCGTGCGGCCCTCCAGCGGCACGACCGTGTCGGCCCAGCCATGGGTGTGCAGCATCCGCACCGGACCGGCGCAGCGCGCCGGCAGCGGGCGCCACATCAGCCCCGCCACCGGGGCGAAGGCGTCGGCGCTGTCGGGGGCGTCGCAGGCCAGCCGCCACGCCATCATGGCGCCGCCGGAAAAGCCGCCGACGATGACGGGCGCGTCGGCGAGGGCGAGGCGGGACCGGGCGTCGGCGATGACGGCGCGCAGGAAGGCCACGTCGTCGCGACCGCCGGGGCTTGCGCGGGAGTTCCACGCGCCGCCCCGGTCGCCCTCGCGGCGCGGCGCGCCCTGCGGCGCGGCCACCGCCCAGCCGCGGGCGCGCAGCGGCGCCGTGACCGCGGCCTCGGCGAGTTGCGCGTCCGCGCGCCCGCCCCAGCCATGCATGAATATCATCAGGCCCTGCGCCGGGCCCGCTTCGGGGACGGCGGCGAGGTAGAAGCCGCCCTCGACCGTGCAGGGGTCGACCCCCGGACAGGCGAGCGCGCCGCCCGCCCACAAGGCCACCGCCGCCGCAAGCCGCATCATTGCAGATCCCCCCGCCCGGGCGGGGAGATGGCGCGCGCGGCCGCGGCGGCGAGGGACGCTCAGGCCTGCGTGTCGGCGGTCTTCAGTTCGCGGTAGTTGGTCTTCTCGACGATGCGCGCCGACTTGCCCCGACGCGCGCGCAGGTAATACAGCTTCGCGCGCCGCACCTTGCCGCGACGGACCACGGTGATGCTGTCGATCGAGGGCGAGTGCAGCGGGAACACGCGCTCCACGCCCTCGCCGAAGCTGATCTTGCGCACCGTGAAGGAGGCGTCGATGCCGCCGCCCTTGCGGCCGATGCAGACGCCTTCGTAGTTCTGGACGCGCGTGCGCGTGCCCTCGACCACCTTCACGCCGACGCGGATGGTGTCGCCGGCGGCGAAGTCGGGAATGTCCTTGCCAAGCTCGGCGACGTGCTCGGCGGCGATCTGTTGCAGCAGGTTCATCGGTCAGTCCTTCGGTTTGCCGCCTGCGGCGGACGTGTGCGCGTCCGAGAGCTCTGCGCCTCCTGCCGGGTCCGCCATCGAGCGTGTCGAATGGGCCCGCCAGAGATCGGGACGACGTTCCTTGGTCAGCCCTTCGGCCTGGGAGCGCCGCCATGCGGCGACGCGGGCGTGGTGGCCGGAGAGGAGAATCTCCGGGATCGCACGCCCCTCCCATTCCTGGGGCTTGGTGTAGTGCGGGGCCTCGAGCAGCCCCGCGCTGAAGCTTTCCTCCTCGGTCGAGGCGGCGTTGCCCAGCACCCCGGGCAGCAGCCGCACCGCCGCGTCGATCACCGCCATCGCCGCGATCTCGCCCCCCGTGAGGACGAAGTCGCCGATGGAGACCTCCTCGACCGCGCGGGCGTCGAGCACGCGCTGGTCGACGCCCTCGAACCGGCCGCAGAGCAGGACGACGCCTCGCCCGGCGGCCAGCGCCCGCGCGCGGGCCTGATCGAAGGGCCTGCCGCGGGGCGAGAGATAGATCAACGGCCGCATCCCGTCGGCGGCGGCGTCGATCGCCGCGCCCACGACATCCGGCCGCATGACCATGCCCGGCCCGCCCCCTGCGGGAGGACCGTCCACGGCGCGGTGCTTATCGCGTGCGAACCCCCTGATGTCCAGCGCATCCAGCGCCCAGCGCCCCTCGCGCAGGGAGGTTCCCGTCAGGCTTTCGCCCAGGGGGCCGGGGAACATCGCCGGGAACAGCGTCAGCACCGTCGCGCGCCAGGCGTCCGCCAGTTCGGGCGGGTCCATCAGGCTGCGCGGGCGCAGGCTGGGGCGCACCGCGACGCGACCGTGGGAGCGCGGGGCGTCAGTCATCGTCGCCCGCCGGGTCGCCGCCGAAGTCCGGCGCCACCACCTCGTCGGGCGGGTCCGCCACGATCCGCCCTGCTGCGAGGTCCACCGTCGGGACGACCGCGCGGGTGAAGGGCAGCAGCAGCGGCCTCGGCCCGCCCGTCACCTCGATGAAGTCGCCGGCGCCGAAGTTCTGCACCAGCGCCACCCGCCCCAGCGGCGCGCCGCCCGGGTCCACCACCGCCAGCCCGATCAGGTCGGCGTGGTAGAACTCGTCGTCGGGCAGGGCGGGCAGGCGTTCGCGCGGCGCGTAGAGGCGGCTCCCTTTAAGCGCCTCGGCCTCCTCGCGGGTGCGCACGCCGCTCAGCCGGCAGGCGAAGCCGCCGGGGATGCCGCGGACGATGCGCACGTCGAAGGCGCGGGCGCCGTCCTCGGTCTGCAGCGGCGCATAGGCGGCGAAGGCCTCCGGATCGGCGGTGAACGACTTAACGCGCGCCTCCCCGCGCACGCCGAAGGCGCCCGCGAGCGCGGCCACGCAGACGCGGCTGTCCGGCGCCATCCGTGCGGGCCCGCAGGCCCCCGCTCCGGGTCCCTCCCGCCGGGCGGGAGAGGACCGGGGAGGGGGGCTTACTCCGCGGTCGCCTCGGCCGCGGCGGCGGCCTGCTTGGCGCGCTCGTCGGCGCGCTTCTTCATCTTCGCCCCCGGCTCGGCCTTGAGCATGTTGGCGCGCTCCTTCTTGGCGATGACGCCGGCGTTCTCCAGCCAGCGGCTCACGCGGTCGGTGGGCTGGGCGCCCTGGCTCAGCCAGTACTGGACGCGCTCCATGTCCATCTTGACGCGGTTCTCGCTGTCCTTGGGCTGGAGCGGATCGTAGGTGCCCAGCCGCTCCTTGAAGCGGCCGTCGCGGGGCATCCGGCTGTCGGCGGCGACGATGTGGTAATACGGGCGCTTCTTGGCGCCCGCACGGGCGAGGCGGATCTTCATGGCCATGGGTCGGGTCTCTCCGGTTGGGGTCAGGCGCGCAGCCGCTCGTGGTGGCGGATCACTTCCTGAACGATGAAGGCGAGGAACTTTTCGGCGAATTCGGGGTCGAGCCCCGAGGTCTCGGCCAGCGCGCGCAGCCGCGCGAGTTGCGCGGCCTCCCGCGCCGGGTCGGCGGGCGGCAGGTCGTGGGCGGCCTTGAGCTTGCCCACCTCCTGCGTGCAACGGAATCGCTCGGCCAGCGTGTGGACGAGGATCGCGTCGAGATTGTCGATCGTCTTGCGCATGTCGCCCAGCAGCGCCTGGGCGCGGGTTACGGGATCGGTCATCGCAGGGCCTCCGGGGCGGGGTGGCGGTAGATGTGAAGATCGAAGCCGTCCGCGTGGGCGAAGAGCCCGTCCTCGACGCAGCCCAAGCGCCGCGCCAGCGCGATGGAGCGGGCGTTGTCGGGGGAGACGCAGCTGATCGCGGTGGTCCAGCCCAGCGTGGCGTAGGCCCACGCGCGGGCGGCCTGCGCGGCCTCGAAGGCGACGCCCCGACCCTCCGCGTTCGCGAAGACGGTCCAGGCGATTTCCGGCTCGGGCCAGCCGTCGGGATAGTAGGGGCCGACCACGCCCAGCGCCGCGTCGGTCGCGCGGTCGGCCACAAGCCAGCGGCCGTAGCCGCGGATCGCCCAGTGCCCGTGCAGCGCGCAGAAGCGCATGAACGACGCCGACCGGGCGAAGGGCCCGCCGACGCCGTGCGACCGCGCCGAAGCGCCGTATTCGGCGTAGGCGTCGAAGTCCTCCGCCCTCGGCGCGCGCAGGCGCAGCCGCTCCGTCTCCAGCGTCGGGATCATTTCTTCTTGCCCAGCCCGCTCAGCCCGCCAGGCAGGCCGGGAAAGCCGCCCCCGCCCATCGGCGGCAGGCCCCCTGGCGGGAAGCCCGGCGGCGGGCCGGGGGGCAGGCCGCCCATCCCGCCGCCCATGCCGCCCCCGCCCGGCATGGCGGGCATCCCGCCGCGCCCGCCCAGCAGCGCCGACAGGCCGCCGCGCATCAGGCCCTTCTTTCCCATCTTGCCCATCTGCTTCATCATGTCCGCCATCTGGCGATGCATCTTGAGCAGGCGGTTCACGTCCTGAACCTCCAGCCCCGCGCCGGCGGCCACGCGCTTCTTGCGGCTGGCCTGCATCAGGTCGGGGCTCAGGCGCTCCTTCTTCGTCATCGACTGGATGACCGCGATCTGGCGGCGGATCACGCGGTCGTCCATGCCGGCCGCGTCGAGCTGCTTCTGCATCTTCGCCATGCCGGGCATCATGCCCATCACCCCCGACATGCCGCCCAGCTTGAGCATCTGCTCGAGCTGCGACTTCAGGTCGTTCATGTCGAAGCGGCCCTTCTGGAACCGCCTCATCATGCGCTCGGCTTCCGCCGCCTCGATCTGCTCCTGCGCCTTCTCGACAAGCGAGACGATGTCGCCCATGCCGAGGATGCGGCCCGCCACCCGCTCGGGGTGGAATTCCTCCAGCCCGTCGAGCTTCTCGCCGGTGCCGACGAACTTGATCGGCCGCCCCGTGACCGCGCGCATCGACAGCGCCGCGCCGCCGCGGCCGTCGCCGTCCATGCGCGTCAGCACGACGCCGGTGACGCCGACGCGCTCGTTGAAGTTGGCGGCGACGTTGACCGCGTCCTGGCCGGTGAGGCTGTCTACGACCAGCAGCGTCTCGTTGGGCGTGGTCGCGTCGCGCACCGCGGCGACCTCGGCCATCAGCGCGTCGTCCACATGGAGGCGGCCCGCGGTGTCGAGCATGACCACGTCGTAGCCGCCGAGGCTCGCCTGCTGCCTGGCGCGCCTGGCGATCGCCACCGCGTCCTGGCCCTTCACGATGGGCAGGGTGTCGACGCCGATCTGGACGCCGAGGATGGCGAGCTGCTCCATCGCCGCGGGGCGGTTGGTGTCGAGCGAGGCCATCAGCACCCGCTTGCCTTCGCGCTCGTGCAGGCGCTTGGCCAGCTTCGCGGTGGTGGTGGTCTTGCCGGAGCCCTGCAGACCAACCATCAGGATCGAGGCGGGGGGCGTGTCGATGCGCAGCCCGGAGCCCTCGCCGTCGCCGGCCAGCGTCGCGATCAGCTCGTCGTGGACGATCTTGACGACCATCTGCCCCGGCGTGACCGACTTCAGCACCGCCTGCCCGGTCGCCTTCTCGCGCACCCGGTCGATGAAGCTGCGCGCAACCGGGAGGGCCACGTCGGCGTCGAGCAGCGCGACGCGCACCTCGCGCAGCGCGGTGGAGACGTCGGCTTCCGACAGCGCGCCCTGCTTGGTCAGCTTGTCGAAGACGCCGGAGAGGCGTTCTGACAGGCTCTCGAACATCGCACCCTCCAAACGTCATCGGCCCCGGCGGGCGCGACGCGCTGGCCGGGGGCGATCCCCCGCCGACGGGGGACCGAAGGCACGCGCCTTCGGGGATCAG
>DAINOD010000136.1:0-5546 GCA_036735545.1 Rubrimonas sp.
CGGTGTGCGACGAGCCGCCACGGTCCCGCGGCTGCGTCACGCGTCCCCCATCCGCTAAGCTCGCGCGGTCGGAGGAACTGGGGGCGCGACGTGCGGGTCTTGGTGTTTCTGGGCTCGGTCCGCGACAGCACGCCTCCGCGCCCTGCGCGTCTGGGCCTGCGGGTCGCGCGCGCCTGCGTCCGGCGCCTTGCGACCAGGGGGGCGGACGCCGAATTGGTCGACCCGCTGGACGTGGAGCATGGCGGCGTCTTCAAGCCCCATTTCGCCTATGCCCGCGGAAAGGCGCCGACGGCGCTGGAGGCGTTGGCAGGGCGCATCGCGGCGGCCGACGGCTACGTCATGGTCAGCCCGGAATACAACCATTCCATGAGCCCCGCGCTGGCGCACCTGCTGAACCACTTCGGCAGCGGGCTGTTCAGCTACAAGCCCAGCCTGATCGCGACCTATTCCGCCGGACAGTGGGGCGGGGCGCGGGCGGCGATCGGGATGCGGACTTTCCTGTCGGAACTGGGCTGCCTGCCGGTGTCGGCGATGATCCATCTGCCCAGGGCTCAGGAGGCGCTGGCGGAAGACGGCGCCTGGGCCGAGGGCGAGGACGGCGCGGCGTGGGACGGCTACGTCGATCGCGGCGTGGCGCAACTGCTGTGGTGGGCGGCCGCGGCCCGGCGCGCGCGCGGGGACGCCGCCGCCCCGGAGCGGCCGGGCGCCTTCGACCGCGACCCCTCCCAGCGCAACGCGCCATGATCGCGCCGGGCGGCGAGCGCGGGGGCTGGCTCGATGCGCCCGACGCGTTGACGGCGGCCCTTGTCGCCGTCCTGCGCGGGCGGCGCGGCGCGCGCATCGCGATCCCGGACGATCTCGGCGGCGCGCATGCGTCGGACGACGTCGGACCCGATCACCTCGTCCTCGCCCTGGCCCTCGGCGCCGCGCAGGCGCGCGGGCCTGCCGCGGCGCAGGCGCAGGCGGCGGCGCTGCTGCGCGCGGCCACGGGAGCGGCGGCGGGGATCGACGAGCCTGCGGAACCGCCGCCGCCGCTGCCGGAGGCCGACGCGCTCTCGCCGCGCGGCCTGCGGCTGCGCCGCGCGCTCGTCCACCTCGCCGCCGCGCGGGGCGCGCAGGAGGTCGAGCGGGCGGGACTGCCTGCCGGCGCGGTTGCGGTCAGCGCCGCCTGCACCCTGTGCTTCGCCTGCGTTCCCGCCTGCCCCACGGCCGCGCTGCGGGCGGAGGGCGCGACGCTGGCCTTCGCCGAGGACGCCTGCGTGCAGTGCGGACGGTGCGCGGAGATCTGTCCGGAGAACGCGGTGACGTTGCTGCCGCGGTTGCGGCGCGATCCGCCGGTGGTGACGCTGGTGGCGGACGCGCCCGCGACCTGCTCCGAATGCGGCGCTCGGTTCGGCGCGCGGCGGGCGCTCGACGGCGTGCGGGCGCGGCTGGAGGCGACGGGCTGGGCGGAGAAGCACCCGGAGCTTCTGGCGCGGCTCGGCTGGTGCGAGGGGTGCCGCGCGCGGGTTTGAGGCCCGGCCGCCACGGCCTGCTCAGCAGGCTTCGGCGCATGCCTCGCACAGCGCCGCGACCAGACGGGCGAGCGGCAGATAGGGGCTCGCAGCGCCTCCCGGCGCCTGCGCGATGGACTGGGCGAAGGCTGGCGCCCAGCGGTCGGGGAAGGCCGAGACGAACTCCGCCGCCGGGCCGGCGTCGCCAGTGCGCGCCGCCTCCGCCCACAGATAGGCGGCGAATTCGAGCTGGGCGACGACGTGGTCGTTGAGGTCGAGGAACCCGTCCGCCTTCTGAAGCCCCGCCGATGCGTAGCGGGCGGAGAGTTCGGCCTCGGCGGGGCCCATCACGGTCCCCTCCAGATAGAGCCCGGCGTTGAGCGGCGCCGGGGCCGGGGGCGTCAGAAAGAGCCGCGCATAGTGGACCCGCAAGGCCGCGTCGTCGGCGAATGTCGCGGCGCGGGCCACGGCCGCCGCCTCCTCCTGCGCGTCGAGCCCGCAGGCGCCGAGCGCCGCGACGAGATCGTCGGGAAGGCAGTCGCGGAAGGCGGCGCAGAAGCCCTCGCCCTTCGGCTCGGTGAAGGCGCGGGCCAGCAGCAGGAACGCCTCGGCGCGCGCCGGGGCCGGCGCGATGTCGGCCGCCCCCGCCAGCGCCGTCTGCTCACTCACGGTCGGCGCCGGGCCCGAGGTTCAGCAGCGCGCCGCCGAGGAAGTGGATGGCCACCGCCGCCGACAGCGCCGCGCCGGCGACGAGCCATTCGTGCATCGACGGCGTGTAGGGGATCAGGCCGTGGACCCACGAGCCCTTGAACAGCGGCACGAGTTGTCCGCCGACGATGAACTCGTAGTGCCCGATGAAAAGGCCCACGAGGGCCAGCAGCGCCGCCACGGGGCCCAGCGCGCCCTCCCGGATCGTGGTCGAGAGGATGGCGATGGGCGCGACGATGCACAGGATCACCTCGATGTGGAACAGCGGCCCCGACAGGATGTGGGACCAGACCTGCAACCCCTCCTGATTGGCGTAGAGACCGGTCGCCATGCGGCTCATCAGCAGGGCGAAGTGGACGAACAGCGCCACCGCCAGCAGTCGCGCCGCCGCCCGCCCCGCGCCGAAGCGCGCCCCGCCGGCCATCAGCACCGCAAGCGCCAGCCCGCCCACCGCCGCCTCGACAAGGAAGGCGACGGGGACATGGCCGCCGAACCAGAACGGCCGCATCGCCATCATGCCGTAGACCGAGCCCGCGATCAGCGCGAGCACGGCGGCGACGGCGAACAGCGCCATGCCGGCCGCGTCGCCCGCCGCCCGCGTCCCGGCCCGCTCGCGCAGGATCAGCACGGCGAGCAGCGCCGCATAGACCGCCACCAGCGTGAACTTCCACCACAGCGGCGACAGCACCTGGAAGCTGATGAAGATCGCGTAGAGCGCCCTCAGCGGATAGCCCAGTTCCATGAACAGCGCGATCCCGCCGGCGACGAGCGAGGCCACGGCCGCCATCAGCGCAGGGCGCACCAGCGGCGCGAAGGCGATCTGCCCGAAGCCGAGCGCGAGGCCCGCCACCATGGCGGCGCCGACCGAAAGCATGAAGAAGTAGTCGTAGGCGACGATGGGCACGCCCCACATCACGCCTTCGGAGGTGGTGTTGTAGATCGCGTGGCCTTGGGACATGAGCCCCGAGACGACCACGAAGGCGCAGACCGCGAAGGCGATCGCGGCGACCGCGCCGATGACGAGGGCGGGCGCGCCGCCGCTGCGGGCGTATCCGGCGTCGATGGAAGCCATGGCTCAGCCCTCCCTGCTCAGGCGCGCGCCGAGCGGTCGCCCGGCACCTTGGGCGACCCGCCGCCCGCGAGGTAATAGACCTTGGGCTTGTTGCCCGTCTCCTCCTTGAGCCGGACGCCGCCCTTCTGCGCGATCAGCGCGTTGACGTGGCTCTCCGGGTTGTCGAGATCGCCGAAGTAGCGCGCCTTGGGCGCGCAGACGCGGACGCAGGCGGGGGTGTATTCCTTGGTCGCCGGATCGTCCTCGTCGAGGTCGGCGACGCCCGCCGGCGCCTTGCTGATCTTGTGGTAGCAGAACGTGCACTTCGACACGACGCCCTTGGGCTGGATGCCGATCCCGAGCG
Organism: Rubrimonas sp.; assembly: GCA_036735545.1. GTDB lineage: Bacteria > Pseudomonadota > Alphaproteobacteria > Rhodobacterales > Rhodobacteraceae > Rubrimonas. The sequence continues at coordinate 3,617 of DAINOD010000136.1, forward strand.
AGGCGTCCTGCACCTGCTCGGGCATCTGGTAGGGCGGGCTCCAGGTCCGGCTCGCGTCGCCGGGGAAGATCGCGCGCAGGTCAGGCTCGATGGTCGGCCGCTCGTCGGAATAGAAGCGGACGCCGTAGGGGCAGGCGATCATGCAGTACTTGCAGCCGATGCACTTGTTCCAGTCCACCAGCACCACGCCGTCCTCGGTCTTGTAGGTGGCCTTGGTCGGGCAGACGTCGACGCAGGAGGGGTTCTCGCACTGCATGCACGGGCGCGGCAGCCAGTGCATCTGCACGTTGGGATAGGTCCCCTCGTGGTAGTAGAGCACGTCCTGCCAGCTCTCCCCCGGCAGGCGGTTGTTCTCCATGGCGCAGGCCGTCGAGCACGCCTGACAGCCGGTGCACTTCTCAAGGTCGATGACCATTCCCCATTTGGGCATGTCTCAGGGCCTCCCCGGTCAGGCGCGCGCGACGCGCACTTTGGTGGTGTAGTAGTTGCACTGGCCGGTGATCCGGTCGGACTGGTTCACCGTGATGTCGCCGGAGTGCCCCGGCCCCCTGCCCTCCGCCCAGCGTCCCATCGCCCAGTGGCCGTGCTCCATCGGCATGACGAGCGTGTCGGGGCGCGTCCCCTCGAACAGGCGCACGTAGGCCTCGATCGTCCCCACCTCGGAGCTGATCGTCACCCGGTCGCCGTCGCCGATGCCGCGCTCGGCGGCGGTGCGGGGATGGATCTCGCAATAGACCGTGGTGCGGCCGCCCATGGCGGGCTGCATGTGGGCGATGGCGATGGGGATGTTGGCCCCGCGCCCCTCGGCGTGCATGGCGACCTTGGGCGTGACGAAATAGAGGTCGCCCCCGCCCGGATGCGCCGGCGGCTCCCAGTGCGGAAAGGCGACGGTGGCCCTGTCGCGGTCGGTCTTCTCCACGATCCAGTCGGCGTTGGCCTCCAGCCAGCCGGAGCGGATCTCGAACTTGCCCGAGGGCGTCTTGAACAGGTCCGCCTTCACCTCGTCATCGGTCATCGGGATGTTGTAGCCGCGCCCGTCCCACTTGAAGAACTCGCCGCGGATCTGGCGGAAGACGTATGGTCTTTTGTACCATACCCCCTTTTCCTTCCAGCTCTCAAAATCGTTGACGCCGTTGTCGCCGGGGTTGTCGCGGAACCCTTCGGCGAGGTGGCGCAGCACGTTTTCGGCGCTGTCGAGCTGACGATAGTATTCGCCCATGGGCCCGTCGATACGCTTGCCGATCTCGATCAGCGTGTCGCCGAAATACTTGGTGTCGTAGAGCGGCGCCACGGCGGGCACGCGCAACTGCGTCATCGGCCAGCCCTGGAACGGATAGGTCGGCGCGTCCTGATAGCGCTCCAGATAGGTGTGGTCCGGCAGGATCAGGTCCGCCATCATCGCCGTCTCGCCGGGGAAGGGCGAGGTGTCGATGACGAACAACTCCTTCAGCGCCTCCTCCCAGACCCGGCCGTTCGGCGCGGTCCAGACCGGGTTGGTCTGGTAGAACATGATGGTGTCGAGCTTGTAGGGCTCGCCGCGCAGCGAGTTCGGCCCGACCTCCTGCATCATGTTGTTGGCCATCAGGTAGCCGTCCGCATGGCCCTTGAGGTCGATGCGCGGGAACGCCTTCCATGGGCCGTTCGCGGCGTAGTCGTCGGTGAAATCGGCCGCGCTGACCGGCATCGGCCCGTAGGAGGGGCCCATCTGGCCGCCGAGCCCGCCCTCGGCGTAAAGGCTGCCGACGAGGGCGTTGAGCGTGTGGATCGCCATCGCGTTGTAGACGCCGTTGGAGTGGGCGTGCGCCCCGCGCTCGAACAGCGCCATGGCGGGGCGGGTCGAGCCGAACTCCCGCGCGATGGCGATGATGTCGCGGGCGGGGATCGTGGTGATCTCCGCGGCCCATTCGGGCGTGCGGTCCTTCAGCTCTAG
>DAINOD010000137.1:0-5532 GCA_036735545.1 Rubrimonas sp.
GAGCGCAGCATGATGTTGGCGTGCAGCTTCTCGCGCCGCAGGTCGAGGAAGCGGTAGCGCAGCCGCGTCTCCTCCGGGTATTCGACGTCGCCGAACACCGGCACGGGCAGCTCGTCGGCCGCCGACAGCACCTCGACGGCGCGGACATAGACCTCGATCTCGCCGGTCTCGAGCCTGGGGTTCACGAGGTCGGCCGCGCGCAGCTTCACCTCGCCGTCGATGCGGATCACCCACTCGGCGCGCGCGGCCTCCAGCGCGGCGAAGGCCGGGCTGTCGGCGTCGGCGATCACCTGGGTCATGCCGTAGTGGTCGCGCAGGTCGACGAACAGCACGCCGCCGTGGTCGCGAACGCGGTGGACCCAGCCGGAGAGGCGCACCGTGGCCCCGGCGTCGCTGGCGCGAAGGGCGGCGCAGGTGTGGCTGCGATAGGCGTGCATGGGCGTCCCCGGGGCTCGTGATGGCGGCCCCGGGGCGTAGCGCCTGCGGCGCGCGCGGGCAAGCCGCGGGCTAGCGGGCGGCCTTGACCGCGTCCCCGGTCTCGGCCTTGCCGTTCGCGACCTTGGCCGTCAGGCGCACGAACTCCGCGGCTTCCTCGGCGTAGTCGCTCATCGCCTCGGCGTAGAAGCTCTGGGCGAGCGTGACCATCTCCGGCGCGTCCTCGCAGCCGGCGAGCTTCTCGACGGTCTGGATGTCGCGCTGGAGGCGGCGGACGGTGAAGGCGAGCAGATGCGACTGCAGCCGCAGCATGTCGCGCACGATCCGCGCGTTGGCGCGCGCGGCGTTGGTCAGCGCGCGCTGGTTGACGGCGGCGATCTGGTCGAGCGGCGTGGGCTTGTGGTCTTGCGTGTGCGGCATGGGGCTCTCCTGTCGGAAAGGGCGCGGCGTCTTGCGCGCCGCATTGCAGCCAATGGTGGTAGTCTGCGACGAAGGTCGGGTCTTTTCCATTCCCGCGCCTTGATCGCGGTCAAGCCGCGGCGTCTCGCCTCATGCCTACCAGGCGCGCCCCACCATGCCGTGGTAGAAGAAACGTCCGAGCCCGGCGGTGAACATGATCTGCCCCGCCAGGGCGTGCAGGACCACCGCGAGCAGGAAGGATCGCCCCCGCGCATAGGCCCAGGCGATGACCGCGCCGCCGGCCGCCGACATCGCGATGGCCACGGGGTTGACATAGAACAGGTGACCGACCGCGAAGGCGGCCGAATTGGCGGCGATCAGCACGGTCCGGTTGGGGAACAGCGGGCCGTAGCGCTCGAAGAAGAGGGCGCGGAAGATGAACTCCTGCGGCAGCGCCGACAGCAGCGGATAGAGGGCCAGAAGCGTCAGCCAGAACCCGACCCGGTAGCGCGGCATCGCCAGCCACGCCTGCGGCGCCAGCGCCCAGGCGACCAGCGTGCAGCCGATCGCGCAGGCCACGGCGAAGCCGAGGATCAGCCGCCATTCGCCCAGCACCGGCCCCCGCAGCAGGTCGCGAAAGCGAAAGCCGGGCGTCGCGGCGAGCAGGGCGAGCGACAGAGCCGCCAGAGCCCACAGCACTGCGAACAGGCTGTAGGCGCCGAAGAAGACCAGCATCAGCGCGGGCACGCCGGCGAACAGCGCGAGGCACTCCGCCCAGAGCCGGACGCGCGCGGCGGGGGAGGGGGCGGCGATGTCGCTCATGGGCGCCGCCCCGGTTCGGGATCAGGTGAAGGGCGTCACGAGGATCTCGACGCGCCGGTTGCGCTGGCGCCCCTCGGGCGTCGCGTTGTCGGCCACGGGCGAGGTGAAGCCGAAGCCGCGCGTCGCGATGCGCTGGCTCTGCACGCCGCGCTGCATCAGCACGTCGGCCACCGACTGGGCGCGGCGCTCGCTGAGCTGCTGGTTGAAGGCGGCCGAGCCGGTCGAATCGGTATGGCCGAGCACGTCGATGAAGCTCTGGGGGTTGGCGCGCAGGGTCGCGGCCATCGAGCCCAGCGGATCGAGGAACTGCGGCTGCACCGTGGAGCTGCCGACGGCGAAGGTCACGGCGTCGGGCAGCGTGACCAGAAGCGATTCGCCCGTGTTGACCACGGTGGCCCCGGTGCCGGCGAGGTCCTGGTTCAGCTGCGCCTCCTGACGGTCGAGGTAGTCGCCGACCGCCGCGCCCGCCAGCGCGCCGATGCCGGCCCCGACCAGCGCGTTGCGCCGGTCGTTGCCGCCCACCAGCAGTCCCGCGCCTGCGCCGAGCGCGGCGCCAGCCAGCGCGCCGATCGGCGCGCGGTTGCCCGAGACCCCGGGCTGCTGCTGCTGGGCGCAGCCGGCGAGCACGGCGCCCGCGGCGACGACGGCGAAAAGGGAACGGACCATGGCTCATCTCCACACAAGGGAATCAGCCGGATTGCTCTTGGCCGACTGCGGCGACACCATGGCGCCGCTCAGGCCTCCGGGGCCAGAGCGGCCAGCAGCGGCGCCCATTCCTCCTGCAACACCTGCAGCGCCTTGAGGTGGCGGTCGAACACCGACAGGCCGAATCCGGCGAGGTCCACATAGGCCGCGCGGTCGGAGATGCGGGCCACCGGGGTCCGCTCCCGCTCGGCGAAGAAGGCCTCCAAGGCCAGCATGGCCTTGCCGCGGCGGCATCGGTTGGCCAGCACATGCACCACGGCGCGGCCCTTGCGGATGCGCTTCACCTCATCGAGGTCGTCAAGAAACTTGCCCGTGGCGCGCAGGTCGAAGCTCGACGGCGTCACCGGCGCGATCACGACGTCGGCCTCCGCGGCGAGGCGCTCGGCCTTCTCGCCGCGCAGCGCGCCGGGCGCGTCGATGATCAGCCAGTCCAGCCCCTTGGGCGCCTCGCCGATCTCCTTGGCGCGCGACCAGTCCAGCGCCTCGATTGGGGCGGCGGTTCCGGGGCGGGCCTTCAGCCAGCGCAGGGCCGAGCGCTGGCGATCCGCGTCGGCCAGCGCGATGCGCCCGCCGCGCACGGCGAGCGCCGCCGCCAGCGTCGCGGCCGTGGTGGTCTTGCCGACGCCGCCCTTGGCGTTGGCGATCAGGATCGACCGCATCGCGTTCCCCCCGTCATGCGGCGGCACGCTCGCGCACGAATTCCCGCGCGACAAGGCGTCGGGCGCGCGCTAGAACGCGAAAAATGAGAATGATCACCCGTCAGGACGACCTCGCGGCCTTCTGCGCCGAATGTGCGGCGCACGCCTATGTGGCCGTCGACACCGAATTCATGCGGGAACGCACCTACTGGCCGCAGCTGTGCCTCGTCCAGCTCGCCCGGCCGGGCGGCGACCCCGAGAGCGCCGCCGCCATCGACCCGCTGGCCGACGACCTCGACCTCGAGCCCCTGTTCGCCCTCATGCGCAACCCCGACGTGGTGAAGGTCTTCCACGCCGCGCGGCAGGACGTCGAGATTTTCTACAACCTCGGCGGGCTGGTGCCGTTTCCGATGTTCGACACGCAAGTGGCCGCCATGGTCTGCGGCTACGGCGACCAGGCGGGTTACGAGACGTTGGTGAAACGCATCGCGCGCCAGCCGCTCGACAAGAGCTCCCGCTTCACCGACTGGATGCGCCGGCCGCTGAGCGACAAGCAGGTCGCCTATGCGCTCGGCGACGTGACGCATCTGCGCGTGATCTACGAAAAGCTCGCCGCCCAGCTCAAGCGCACCGGCCGCGGCTCGTGGGTCGCGGAGGAGATGGGGGTGCTGACCGACCCCGAGACCTATCGCAACGAGCCCGAAGACGCCTGGCGCCGGCTGCGGACGCGGTCCAGCAACGGCCGCTTCCTCACCGCGGTGCAGGCGCTGGCGGCGTGGCGCGAGCGCGAGGCGCAGGCGCGCGACGTGCCGCGCTCGCGCGTGCTGAAGGACGACGCGCTGCTGGAGATCGCCTCGGCCCGGCCGAAGACCCACGAAGACCTGTTCGCGCTGCGCATGGTCCAGCGGGAGGGGCGCAAGCAGGCGACCGCGGACGCGATCCTCGCAATCCTCGCGGAGGCCGAGGCGCGTCCGCCCGTGGCGCCGCCCGAGGGGGTCGCGGAGGCGCCGCAGCGTCAGGGCGCCCCGGCGCTGGTGGAGCTCTTGAAGGTGTTGCTGAAGGCCAAGTGCGACGCCATGGACGTGGCCCAGCGGCTGGTCGCCTCCAGCGCCGATCTCGAGGCGCTGGCCTGCGAGGAGGCGCCGGACCTGCCGGCCCTGCGCGGCTGGCGGCGCGAGGTGTTCGGAAACGACGCGCTGCGGCTCAAGCGCGGCGAGATCGCGCTGTCGGCGACCCCCGATGGTGTGCGGGTGGTCGAGGTCGCCTGAGCCTCAGCCGCCCAGCACCCATAGCCAGAAGCTGATCGTGCCGACCGAGACCGCCGTGGCGAGCAGCACCGCCGTGGCAGCCGCCCCCTGCGCGCGGCCGTACATGGTGGCGAACAGGTAGGCGTTCAGCCCGGCGGGCATGGCCGCCGTCACCACCGCCGCTCGGACCAGCGGTTCGGGCAGGAGGAACAGGTGCGCGCTCAGGCCCCAGGCGACGGCGGGGTGGACCATCACGCTGAAGCTCACCGCCATGGCAGCGACCGAGAAGTCCGCGCGCAGGCTGTAGCGCGTCAGCGCGCCCCCCAGCCCGAACAGCGCCGCGGGCAGGGCGGCGGCGGCCAGCAACTCGGCCGCCCGCACCGCGAAGCCCGGCACGGGCAGGCCCGAGAGGTTCAGACCGACGCCTATCGCGATGCCGATCGTGAGCGAGTTCGAGAACATCGCGCGGGCCGCGCGCAACGCCGTCTCGCGTCGCGAGCCGCCTTCGCGCCGCGCGATCTCCATGGTGACGATGCCGAGCAGATAGCAGAACGGCGCGTGGGTGGAGATGATCGCGAACATCGGGTCGAGCGCGGCGGCGCCGTAGGCCGCCGTCATGATCGGGATGCCGATCAGCACGCTGTTGGAGAACAGCGCCGAGAACCCGATCGCCACCGACTCCCCCGGCCGCCGGCGCCAGACAGTGCGCGCCAGCAGGCCGGTGCAGGCGAAGCAGAAGGTGGCGGCCCCGTAGAACGACAGCATCATGCGCGCGTCGAAGGCCGCGCCGAGGTCGAGCCGGAAGATCGCCAGCGCCAGCAGCGCCGGCACGGCGAAAGTGGTGGCGAAGCGCATCAACCCGTCGACGCCCGACGCCGAGAAGCGGCCCGTGCGCACCGCGACCCACCCCGCCGCGACGATCAGGAAGACCGGCGCGACGACGTTCAGGATCGCCAGCACGGCGGCTCAGAGATCGAAGTCGAGCGTCAGCCCGTCATGGGCGGGGACGACATGCTCGGGGGTCTCCGCCATCACGCGCGCGTAGTCTAGGTCTATGTGCATGTTGGTGATGACGGCCCGCCGCGGCGCGGCCCGCTCGATCCACTCCAGCGTCTGCGCGAGGTGCGAGTGGGTCTCGTGCGGCTCGTAGCGCAGGGCGTCGACGATCCAGCAATCCAGTTGCCGCACCGCCGCCCAGGCGGCCGCGCTCATCGCCGAGACGTCCGGCAGGTAGGCGACGGGGCCGAAGCGGAAGCCCATCGCCTCGATGCGCCCGTGCGGCGTGG
>DAINOD010000138.1:0-5494 GCA_036735545.1 Rubrimonas sp.
GCCCGCAGGGCCTGCAGCGCCACGAACGCGAGGATCGGCGCCGAGAACCAGAACAGCGGCCCCCTTGGCGCGCGCCACGCCGCCGCGAGCCATGCGACGAACAGCAAAGGCCCCATCACCCCGAACTGCGCGGCGAGGAAGCCGGCCAGCGCCCCGGGTCGCAGCCCCTCGGAGACCCCCGCGTTGCTGGCGGTATGCGCGATGGTCACGCCGCCATGCGTCAGGTTCCAGATCAGGTTAGGGGTCAGTGCGACGACTAGCGCCGCCAGCGCCAGCGCCGCATCGCGCAACCGGGGCCGCCCGCCGGGTTCGGCGAGGGCCCAGAGCATTGCGCAGGGTGCAGCGTAAAGGGCGGCGTACTTGCCCAGCGCCGCGACCCCCAGCGCCGCGCCGGCGGCGAGCGCCGTCAGCGGGTCGGGCCGCGCGACCATGCGCAGCCAGAGCAGGATCGCCACCGCCAGAGCAGGCAACATCACCGTGTCGGTTGAAATCACCTGCGCCCCGAAGCTCACCCCGGGCATGCTGAGCCACGCCAATCCGGCCCAGAGCCCCGTGCGCGCGTTGAAAACCTTAGCGCCAAGCGCCCCGACGACCATCGCGGCGGCGCCATGCAGCACCGGCGCGGACGCCCGCACCCAGAACGCCTCGGCGCTGCCGCCCAGCGCGGTCGTTGCGTGGATCACCCACGCAATCAACGGCGGCTTGGAAAAGTACCCCCCCGCCAGTTCGCGGCTCCAGGCCCAGTATTGCGCCTCGTCCACGAAGAGGTCAGCGCCGTTGACCGACAGCAGCGCAAGCCGCAGCAGCGTGACCGCGAGCGCCGCTGCTGCCAGCAGGGCGACCGGCGTCAGCGCCGTCTCAGCGCGCACCGAGACCGCGCTTCTCGGCATGGATCAACCAGAGGTTTCGGGCATAGATCGCGAAGCCCATCGACTGCCCAAGGATGAACACCGGGTCCTGGCGATGGATCGCATAGGACAGCAGCACCGCCGCGCCCCCGATCGACAGCCACCAGAACACCACGGGCACCACCGACCGCCCTGCGCGTTCGGAGGCCGCCCATTGCACGATGAACCGCGCGCTGAACACGAGTTGCCCACCGAGCCCGATCGCGACCCATAGCAGCTCCGTCGGGCTCGAGACGCCGAGAAACGCCTGAAGCCGAAGCAGAAACTCAGACATGGGCGGCGATCCCGACCGGTGTGGCCCGCCGCGCAGGCGCAGAGCGGCGGCGGCGGCGCAACAGCCACCAGACGCCGAAAAGGTCGAGCGCGCCCACGAGCGCGCGGTCCATCTGGCCGTAATGCGACCGGCCGGCCAGCCGCGGCCGGTGGCCGACCGGGATGTGCCGCACCGCCCAGCCGTCGGCCCTGAACAGGGCGGGCAGGAACCGGTGCATGTGGTCGAAGGCGGGGAGGTCGACGAAAGCCGCGCGCGGAAAGGCCTTGAGCCCGCAGCCGGTGTCCGGCGAGCCGTCCCGCAGCAGGGCCCGCCGCATCACGTTGGCGGCGCGGGAGGCCAGCCGCTTGGCCCGACCGTCCCGCCGCTGCGCGCGCACGCCGCAGACGAGGCCGAGATCGGCTGGGCGGTCGGAGGCGAGAAGCGGGGCGAGGAGCCGCGGAATGTCGGCGGGCGGGTTCTGCCCGTCGCCGTCGATGGTGGCGATCAGCGGCGCGTGCGCCGCGCGCACGCCGCTGACGATCGCCGCAGACTGGCCGAAGCTGCGGTCGTGACGGACCACGCGCAGCCAGGGGTGGGACGCCGCCGCCTCGGCAAGCAGCCTCGGCGTGTCGTCGGTGGACCCGTCGTCGACCAGCACGGCCTCGAACGGTCCCAGCGGCGTACAGGCGTCGCGGATCTCCGCCACGAGGGCCGGTATAGCGCCTGCCTCGTTATGCATCGGCGCGATGATGGCGAACAAGGGCACGGTAGCGCGCATGGATGGCCTCGATGACTGGGGAGAGACTGCGCCGCAGCGTGTGAAAAGCCCCCGGCAGGCCCACCGCGCGACCCGGATGCAGGCGGCGCAGCGCCCCCGCCGCGATGAGGATGCCGGCGCGCAGGGCCGCGCGGCCCTCGGCCGGGGCGTCGGCCATGGCGACCGGCCAGCGCCGCGACGCCGCCAGCCGGGCGAGGGCCAGCGCGCCGTAGTGCCCGAGCGCCGCGCCCAGGATGACGTCGGAGAGATAGTGGGCCCCCGAGGCCACCCGACCGACGGCCCCCCACAGGGCCACCGCGAAGTAGACCGGCCGCCACCGCGGCGCGATCAGGGCAAGGGCGGTGGCGAGCGCGAACAGGGTCGTCGCGTGACCCGACGGCAGGCTGTTGAGCTTGAAGTCGAAGGCGAGCGGCTCGAAGTGATAGGCGCCGAGGGCCTCGGCCAGCTTGGGGCGTGCCCGGCCGATGACGAGCTTGGTCACCGCCGCCAGCGCGCCGAGCCCCGCCACGCAAGCTAGCGCGAACAGGGCGCGACGGCGCAGCGCGAGCGCCGTGGGGCGCAGCCGGTCGCGCCCCGCAGCCCGCGCAGTCCGATCGGCGACAAGGGCGGCCGCCAGACAGGCCGCGATCATCCAGCCGCTGTTGCCCAGCCCGTTCGTGACGCGCCAGAACGCCACCAGCGCCGGGTCCGCAGCGCGGAAATACGCCAGCAGCCACGGATCCAGGAAGGTGAACGCGAACAGAGTCACGGAGCACAGGGCGGCCAGCACGACCGCGCGGGCGTCAGGGCGATCATTCGTCACAGAACCTGTCCCTCCGCGCGTCGTAGAGGGTCAGCGCGACACGCCGCCCGTTGGAGTAGTTGAAGCCCGTCACGGTCGCGCGGGCCGTCGCCTCGGGGTGGAAGGCGAGATACGCGGCGGCCTCCGGCGTACCGATCCAGGCGAGCCCGACGCGGCCGGTCGCCACGGCGGCCGCCGCTCCGGCCCCGTCGGTCAGCAAGGTCGCGGTGCCGAGTTGGAAGACGGCGCTCGGCTCGCGATAGGTGGTGAGCGCGACGGGTGCCTCGTCGCCACAGCGCCAGCGCGCGGTCTCCGCCGCCATGGCGGGGGCGGGGAACCCGATGGTCAGAGACGGCAGGGCGAACTGGAGCACCGCCGTCGCCCCGAGGATCGCCGCTGCGGCGGCGCGCGGCGCGAAAGCGGTGAGCCGCCAGCCCAGCAGGGCGCGGCCCGCCATCACCGCCGCCAGCGCCGCCGCTAGACCTGTCAGCAGCCCGCCGATAGATGGCGCGCCCATGATGATCCACGGCCCCAGCGTCGCCGCGCCGACGAGCGCCGCCGCCGGGATCGCCCAGACGACGAGCATCGCGACGCGCCAGCGTCGGCCGGGATCGGGCAAGCCGCCGAGGGCCGCCGCCGCCAGCAGCAGCGCCAGCGCCGGATAAGCCGGCAGCACGTAGTGGGGCAGCTTGGTCGGGATCAGTTCGAAGACAACCCACGTCGCCGCGGCCCAGCCCAGCAGCAGGGCCGTCGCCGGCTCGGCGCGGGCGCGCCAGAGCGCAGGCGCCGCCACCGGCAGCAGCACCGCCCAGGGCCAGAACCCGACCAGAGCGAACAGCGTATGATACCCCGGCGGCGCCCCGTGGCTCTCCTGCCCGGCCGCGGCCTTGGCCAGCAGGTCGCGCCCCACGCTGTCGGCCCAGAAACCGCCGTCCGAGACAAGCGTGATCGCGACGAGCCACGGCGCGGCGACCGCGAGCGCCAGCGGCAGGCCCCAGTGCAGTCGCACCGCCTGCACCGGCCGCCATGACCGCGACGCCAGGGCCGCCCCCCCAAGGCCGCCGACAAGCGGGATCAGGATGATCGGTCCCTTGATCAGGAACCCCGCTCCGACTACCAGCCAGAGCAGGACTGCCCAGCCGCGTGCCTCATTCGCCTCGGCCCGCAGCACACGCGCGAGCGCCCCCAGCGCGGCGACGCAGGCCAGCAGCAGCAGAGCGTCGGTCTTGGCGATCCGGGCCTCCGCCGCGAGTAGCACCGTCGCCGCCAGAGCCGCCCCGCCTAGCAGCGCCGCGGGCCGCCCGACCAGCGCCAGACCGGCCCAGACGGTCAGCGCCACCGCGCCCGACGCCGCAAGCCATGACGGCGCCCGATAGGCCGCAATCGGCGCCTCCGCGCCGCCGGCGAGCAACGCCGCGGCCACCTGCGCCCAGTAGGCGAGCACGGGCTTGTTGTGGCGGGCGTCGTCCTGAAAACGGATGTCTATGAAATCGCCGGACTGAAGCATCTGGCGGCTCGCCTGCACGAAACGCGCCTCATCCCGGTCCGTCACCGGCAAGACATCCTGGCCGGGTAGAAAGACAAGCAGGCCAAGAACAAACGCGACAAGCACGGCACGACTGTTCAGCGTCCGCATCAGCACGTCTTCCAACCACGACGATCGGATCGAAGACGATATCACAGCACAATGCGCGAGGCTGGGCTGTCTCACCTTTTTCATGAAGTGGTCGTTACAGTGTCTCCATGACAGATTTTGCGTCGCGCAGAATACAGTTTCATGTAGATTAAGTATGATGGGTCAACGGGGACACCGGCAATATCAGACGCGCCACGCCGTCACGGAGAGCTACCTGACTCGTGCTTCGGGACGAAGCTTAGCCTGCTTTTTTCGCGTCCATGGAGAAGAGTCGCAGGTATTCCGTATTGGGCTCGCTCCCAACGTTTGCCCAGCGAGCGCGAACGGCCGGTCCTGCGTGGGGAAGCGCCGTTCGCTGGGCTGAGGGCAGACCCTGATGGACGGCCATTCGCGCGAGCGCCGGAGGCCTCCCAGTTCCCGGCCAGTTGCAGGGCGCCGGGCACCACGACGTGGTATTACAAACCGCCGGAACGCCGCGATCCGGAACGCACTTAGCAGCCGTTCGTGCGGTGCGCAGCGGACGGCGGGTCCGAGCCCTGAGCCGCTATCCTCTGCGACGCACGCGACGGCCGGACCGGGCGGAAAGCAGTCCTTCGCAGCGGCGTCGACGAACGCCGGCACTGGGCGATGCGCGTCGCAGAGATCCCCGCCAACGCATAGGCCGGGACATGTTCATGCGCCGGCGCCCGACGAATGACCGCTCTGGGCAGGTGACGCTGAGGGCCGTCGTCGCCCCGAACATGGCGGCGACGACGGCCCTCTGGCGCCGGCGCCAGGCGCGCCGGCGGAGTCAGGGCGTGGCGCGGGCGAAGACCAGCGGCGCCGCGGGCTCGAACAGGCCGGTCACGTCGCCATTCAGTTCGAAGATCTTCTTCTCGACCTTCAACTCCATCTGCGGCCCGCCTGCGCTGAAGTCGATCCGGTCGTAATTCACCCAGACCACGTTGGGCGCATAGGTGCTTTCGAAGTAGTAGCGCTGCCCGCTGAGGTCCTGCACGCTCCGGAAGATGGTGCTGGCGATGTTCGGCTTGTCCGGATCGCCGAGGCCGAAGGGCACCGAGATGTTGCGGATCACGCTGAACATGAAGGCCGCGGCCTCTCCCCGGTCGGCGGGCTGCTGCAGACCGGCCGCGTAATA
>DAINOD010000139.1:0-3691 GCA_036735545.1 Rubrimonas sp.
AGCATCAGGCCGCCCATGCCGGCGATGAACATCCAGGCGGTGGCGGGCAGCGGGATCGCGGCGATGTCGATGCGGACGACCATGTCGTCGTAGTCGATGTCGCTGGTGCGGTCGTCGAAGAAGGCCAGCACCGAGCGGCCGCCGTTGAACAGCTCGCTGAACGCCAGCCGGACGCCTGTGGTGGCGACGCCGTCGTTGGCGACCGTGTCGAAGCCGCGCGAGGTGAACGTGAACGGCAGCGCGCCCGAACCGGCGACGAACACGCCCGAGGCGTCGCCGACCGAGCTGGTGAAGGTGTCGAACAGCGTCGTCGAGAACGCGCTGAACTCGTTCTGGAAGCCCGCCTCGCGGCCGAGATAGGTGAACGTCACGCGACCGACGCCGTTGACGACCAGACCGTTGCCGGGCGCCTTCGTCGCCGTGGTGAAGACCGAGATCGGATCGCCGATGCTGCCGACGCCGCCGGCGAGCGCCAGATACTGGGGCGTGTCGCGGCTGAAGTTCGCCGGCAGCACGATCGAGTCGCCGCCGACGATGCTGAATGTCGCCGCTTCCGCGCGCTCCGCGGAGAAAGAGACGGCGGCGACAAGGGCCGCCGCGATCGCGAAAATTCTCATAAGCCGCACTCCACCTCGGGCGTCGACGGCGCCGGGCGCCGCCTTGTCCGCATATCGACCCGATCACGCTGACCGCGATCTCTGATGGCCACCTTCTGCCTCAGGTTGAATCAACTTGCACGTGAAAATTTTAACACTTTCGCAAGGAAAGGTGGAAAACCCCGATGCGGCGTGCGGATAGGCGCTCCGCCGCGGGATTGGCGACAATTCGGTCAGTCGAAGGCGGGCCCCGGATCGCCGCGGCGCGGCGAATCGGCGCCGCAGTGCGGGAGAGCGCGCTCAGCCCTGCTCGGCGAGCCGCGCGAGATAGGCGCCGTAGCCGGTCTTCAGCAGCGGCTCGGCGAGCCGGGCCAGCTGGGCGGCGTCGATGAAGCCCATGCGGAAGGCCACTTCCTCCGGGCAGCCGATCTTGAGGCCCTGGCGCTTCTCGATCGTGCGCACGAACTCGCCGGCCTCCAGCAGGCTGTCGTGCGTGCCGGTGTCGAGCCAGGCGTAGCCGCGGCCCATCATCTGCACCGTCAGCGCGTCCTCGGCGAGATAGCGCGCGACGAGATCGGTGATCTCGTATTCGCCGCGGGCGGAGCGGGGGATCTCGCGCGCCAGCGCCGGGGCGCGGCTGTCGAGGAAGTAGAGGCCCGTCATGGCGAACTGGGACCTGGGCCTGGCCGGCTTCTCCTCCAGCGAGCGCGCGCGGCCCTCGGCGTCGAAGTCGATCACGCCGTAGCGCTCGGGGTCCGCCACCTGGTAGCCGAACACCGTGCCGCCGTCGCGGCGGGCGTCGGCGGTGGCGAGCAGCGCGGCCAGCCCGTCGCCGTGGAAGATGTTGTCCCCCAGCACCATCGCCGAAGGCGCGCCGTCGAGAAACGATTCCGCGAGCACATAGGCCTGGGCCAGCCCGTCGGGGCTCGGCTGCGCGATCCAGCGCAGGCTGAGCCCGAGCGCCGCGCCGTCGCCGAGCAGACGCTGGAACGTCGCCTGATCGTGGGGCGTGGTGATGACGGCGATCTCGCGCACGCCCGCGAGCATCAGCACGCTCAGCGGGTAGAAGATCATCGGCTTGTCGTAGACCGGCATGAGCTGCTTCGACACCGCCCGGGTTATCGGGTGCAGCCGCGTGCCGGACCCCCCGGCCAGGATGATGCCGCGCCGCCCGCTCACGCCGCGCGCTCCCCGAGCTCGGCCAGCACGCGGTCGAGGCCGGGCCGCCAGTCGGGCTGGGCGATCCCGTGCCGGGCGGCGATCCGGCTGCAGTCGAGCGCGGAGAAGGCGGGCCGCCGCGCCGGGGTCGGCCAGTCGGCGGCGGCGATCGGCGCCACCTCGGGTCGGCGCGCCCAGTCCGCGCGGGCGAAGATCGCCTCCGCGAAGGCGCGCCAGCTGACCGTCGGCGCGCCGCAGTAGTGCAGCACGCCGCCCGCGTCGCCGCCCGCGTCGCCGTCGCGCAGGCGCCGCGCGAGCGTGACGAGCGCGGCGGCCGCGTCCGCCGCCGGCGTGGGGCCGCCGCGCTGGTCGTCGACCACGCTCAGCCGCTCCCGCTCCCGGCCGAGGCGCAGCATCGTCTTCACGAAGTTCGCGCCATGCGCCGAGAACACCCAGGCGGTGCGCAGCACGACGGCGCGGCCGCCGGCGGCGGCGACCGCGCGCTCGCCGGCGAGCTTGCCCCGGCCGTAGGCGTTGAGCGGGGCGACCGGCGCGTCCTCGTCCGGCGGGACCGCCGCGGCCCCGTCGAAGACGTAGTCGGTCGAGACGTGCAGCATCGCCGCGCCCGTCTCGGCCGCGGCGCGCGCGATCGCCCCGGGCGCGACGCCGTTGACCAGCGTCGCCAGCGGCTCCTCGGTCTCGGCGCGATCGACGGCGGTGTAGGCGGCGGCGTTCACGACGACGTCGGGCCGCTCGGCGCGCACCAGCGCGGCGCAGGCCGCGGGCTCGGCCAGATCGGCCGCGGCCCGGCCCGGCGCGATCCAGGCGATGTCGGGGTCGCCGCGGCGCAGCAGCTCGGCCCCGATCTGCCCCGTGCCGCCGAACAACAATATCTTCATGAGCGCGCCCGACACCGAACACCCGACAGCAAGGCCGGCCCGCGCGCGTCTGCGCCGGGGCTCCTGCGATAGCCGTGCGGGCGGCCGGGGTAAAGCGGATACGCTCGCGCCTTGCGGCCCGATCGGCTATATGTCGGGACGGAACGAGACGCGCCGGCTTGCGGCGTGGGTGGAGTGGAGCGATGGGCGTGGTGTCGGGTGTGCTGCTTTCGAAGGGCGTCTTTCGCAGGAGCGCCGTCCTGGCGCTGGCCATGACGGCCGCGCTCGCCGGCTGCGACAGCGTCGAGGAGCGCGCGGAGCGGCATTACACGCGCGGCGTCGCGCTCGTCGAGCAGGGCGAGCCGAGCCGCGCCTGGCTCGAATTCCGCAACACCCTGCGGCTCGACGCGGACCATCCCGGCGCCCGGCTCGAGATCGCCAGGCTGTACGAGGCGGACGGCGAGCTGCGCGCCGCCGCCGCCAACTACAATCTCGTGATCGAGCTCGATCCCGACAACGTGTACGCCCGCATCAAGCTCGCGCAGTTCACCCTGCTGGCGGGCGAGATCGCCCAGGCCGAGACGCACAGCGCGCGGGCGTTCGAGCTCGCGCCCGAGGACGCGGACGCGATCGCCACGCGCGCCACCGTGCTCTACCGCGCCGACCGCGTCGGCGAGGCCGTCGCGATGGCCCGCACGGCGCTGGCGATCGATCCGGCCAACGCGTCCGCCCATGTGGTGATGACGTCCGAGCGCTACGCCGCCGGCGACGTGGAGGGCTCGCTCGCGGCGGTCGACGCCGCGCTCGCGCAGTCGCCGCAGGATCTGTCGATGAACCTGCTCAAGCTGCGCATCCTGGAGGCGGAGGGCCTGACCGAGGCGCTCGGCGCCCATCTCGAGAAGCTGGTCGACGTCTATCCCGACGATCTGCGCTTTCGCCAGACCCTCGCCCGCTGGCTCCTGTCGCAGGGCGACGCCGTCCGGGCCGGGGAAGAGCTGCGCCGCCTCGCCGACGCCAGCGGGATGGACGCCAGCGGGATGGACGCCAGCGGGATGGACG
>DAINOD010000139.1:3791-5477 GCA_036735545.1 Rubrimonas sp.
GACGCCAGCGGGATGGACGCCAGCGGGATGGACGCCAGCGGGATGGACGGCGGCGGGATGGACGCCGTGCTCGATCTCGTCCGCTTCCTCTACGCCCAGGACGGCCCCGCCGCCGCGCGCGCCGAACTCGAGGCGCGCGCGGCGGCCGCGCCGGAGACCGCCGCCGCCAGGCTGGCGCTCGCGCTGGTCGATCTGGACATCGCCGAAGGCGACACGGCGGCGGCCGCGACGCGGCTCGAGGCGCTGACGCGCGCCGCCGAGCCGTCCGACGCTGACGCCGCGCGGATCGCGCTCGCGCGGCTGCGGCGCGCGGAGAACGACGACGAGGGCGCCGCCGCCCTCGTCGCCGAAGTGCTTCAGCGCGACCGCGCCAACGTCGATGCGCTGATGCTGCGCGCCTCGATGCGCCTCGACGACAACGAGATCTCCGCCGCGATCTCCGATCTGCGCACCGCGACGGACGCCGATCCGCGCAATCCCCAGGTCATGCTGCTGATGGCGCGCGCGCACGAGCGCAACGGCAGCGCCGATCTCGCCAGCGAGCGCCTGGCCGCGGCGGCGCGCGCGGCGGACTTCGCCCCGGAGATCGCGCTCACCTACGCGCGGTTCCTGATCGGGCGGGAGCAGCCGCAGGCGGCCGAGACGGTGATCAACGAGGCGCTGCGCCGCCGACCCGACGCGCCCGTCCTTCTCGGGGCGCTCGTCGAGCACCGGCTGCGCCAGGGCGACTTCGTCGGCGCCCGCGTCGCGCTCGACCGTCTGTCGGCCGCGGCGCCGGACGCGCCGGCGGCGCAGCGGCTCGCCGCCGCCGCCCTGTCGGCCGAGGGCCGCACCGCCGACAGCGCCCGCCTGCTCGAGGCGCTCGCGCCGGCGACCGGCGCCGATCCCAACCTGCTGGCGCAACTCGTCACGACCTACCTGCGCGCCGGCGAGACCGCCGCGGCCGAGGCGGCGCTGGCGGAGCGGCTCGCCGCCGATCCGACCGATCCGACGGCGCTGGTGCTGCGCGCGGAGATGCTGCTGATGCGCGGCGATCTCGCGGCCGCCGACATGACGCTGCGCGACATCGTCGCCAGCCGGCCCGACAGCCCGATCGGCTACGCCACGCTCATGCGGCTGCTGCTGGCGCAGGGCCGCGTCGACGAGGCGCTCGAGATCGCCGGCGCCGGGCTCGCCGCGCTGCCGGAGCATCAGACCCTGCTGCTGCTGAAGGCGCAGGCGCACGAGATGGGCGCCGACTACGCCGCCGCCATCGACGCCTACGACACGCTGAACCGCATCAACCCCGATTCGGTGATCGTCGCCAACAATCTCGCCTCGCTGATCGCCGAGCACCAGGCCGACGACCCGCAGGCGCTGGAGCGCGCGGCGCTGGTGGCGCGCCGGCTGCGCGGGCTGAACGTGCCGGAGTTCCAGGACACCTACGGCTGGCTGCAGTACCTGCAGGGCGACTACGAAGGCGCGGCGCGCAGCCTGGCGCCGGCCGTCGAGGCGTTGCCGAACAACCCCTGGGTGCGCTTTCACGCCGGGATGACCTTCGCGCGGCTGAGCCAGCCCGCCGTCGCGCGCGAGCACCTCGAGGCCGCCCTGGACCTCGCCGGACCGGGCTTCACGCGCCGCGACGAGATCGAGGCGGCGCTGGCGAGCCTGCCCGCCGCTGGCCAGTGACCGCTGGCCAGTGACCGC
>DAINOD010000140.1:0-5447 GCA_036735545.1 Rubrimonas sp.
TGTGACCTCTGCCTTCGGAGGGCAGCGCTCTATCCAGCTGAGCTACGGGTGCCGCGATGCTTGGATAGCCCAAGGGCGGCTCAGGCGCAATCGCGCCCCGGTTCAGGCGTGGATGGCGCCGTCGCCGCAGGCCAGCGCCGCCTCGCGCATCGCCTCGGAGAAGGTCGGGTGCGCGTGGCAGGTGCGGGCGAGGTCCTCGGCCGCGGCGCCGAACTCCATGGCGACGCAGACCTCGTGGATCAGGTCGCCCGCCATCGGGCCGATCACGTGGGCGCCCAGGATGCGGTCGGTGGCCTTGTCGGCGAGGATCTTGACGAAGCCGTCGCCTGCGAAATGGGCCTTGGCCCGGGCGTTGCCCATGAAACTGAACTTGCCGGCCTTGTAGGCGCGACCCTCGGCCTTGAGCTGCTCCTCGGTGGCGCCGACGCTGGCGACCTCGGGGCTGGTGTAGATGACGCCCGGGATCACGCCGTAGTTCACGTGGCCGTGGCGGCCGGCGATGGTCTCCGCGACCGCCATCCCCTCGTCCTCGGCCTTGTGGGCCAGCATCGGGCCGGTCACGACGTCGCCGATGGCCCAGACGCCGGGGACGTTGGTGGCCAGCCTGCCGTCCACGACGACCCGGCCGCGGTCGTCGGTCGCCACGCCCGCGGCGTCCAGCCCGAGCCCTTCGGTGAAGGGGCGGCGGCCGGTGGCGACCAGCACGACGTCGGCGGCGATCTCGTGGGCGCTGTCGTCCTT
Source organism: Rubrimonas sp. (assembly GCA_036735545.1). GTDB lineage: Bacteria > Pseudomonadota > Alphaproteobacteria > Rhodobacterales > Rhodobacteraceae > Rubrimonas. The sequence continues at coordinate 742 of DAINOD010000140.1, forward strand.
GCGCAGGGCGTAGCGCACGGTCAGCGCCTCGCCCGCATCGACGCCCTGCACCGCGGCGCCGAGCACGAACTTCAGCCCCTGCTTGGCGAGGATGCGCTGGAACGCCTTGCAGACCTCGCCGTCCATCCCCGGGGTGATCTGGTCGAGATACTCGATGACCGTCACGTCCGAGCCCAGCCGCTTCCAGACCGAGCCCAGCTCCAGCCCGATGACCCCGGCGCCGATGACGACCATGCGCTTCGGGACCTCGTGCAGCTCCAGCGCGCCGGTCGAATCGACGATGCGCTTGTTGTCGACCTCGACGCCTTTCAGGGGCGAGGGCTCCGAGCCGGTGGCGATCACGACGTTCTTCGCCTTGTGCGCGGTCCCGTCGACGCTGACCTCGCCCGGCGCGGTCAGCCTCGCCCAGCCCTTCAGCCAGTCCACCTTGTTCTTCTTGAACAGGAACTCGATGCCCTTGACGTTGCCGTCGACCACGCCCTGCTTGTATTTCAGCATCCTTGCCAGATCGACGCTGACGGACTTCGCCACGATGCCCATCTCGGCGAAATGCCCGCCCGCCTCGGCCACGAGGTCGGAGGCGTGCAAGAGCGCCTTGGAGGGGATGCAGCCGACGTTGAGGCAGGTGCCCCCCAGAGCCCCGCGGCCCTCGACGCAGGCGACCTTGAGGCCCAGTTGCGCGGCGCGGATGGCGCCGACATAGCCGCCGGGGCCGCCGCCGATGAAGATCACGTCGTAGTCGGCCATGGGGTGTCCCTTACAGAAGCGCGGCGAGGACCATCGCGACGGTCGCGAAGAAGCCCAGCGCCCAGATCACGGACCGCCAGGGCGTCCAGCCGAAGGCGTAGGCGGGCACATAGGCCGCCCGCGCCAGCAGATAGACCCAGGCGCAGGCGGCGGTGAAGCCCGAGGCCTGCCCGCCGGCCGTCACCACCAGCACGGCGCAGGCGAACAGCACCAGCCCCTCGACGTGGTTGTTGAAGGCGCGTTGCAGCCGCGCCGTGCGGCCCGTCAGCGCGCGCGGTTGGTCGCGCGGGCCGGCGAGGTAGTCCGAACCCAGCGTCAGGTTGGCGGGGACCGCGAACAGGAACAGCTGCGCGACCGCCAGCAGGACGGCGAGCGCGAGGACGGTGAGTTCGGTCCCCATTCAGAGGTCCATCAGCAGCCGGCGCGGGTCTTCAAGGCTCTCCTTAACCCGCACGAGGAAGGTCACCGCCTCCTTGCCGTCGACGATGCGGTGGTCGTAGCTCAGCGCGAGATACATCATCGGCCGCGCCACGATCTGCCCGCCGACGACCATCGGGCGCTCCTGGATCTTGTGCATGCCGAGGATGCCCGACTGCGGCGGGTTCAGGATCGGCGAGGACATCAGCGAGCCGTAGACGCCGCCGTTCGAGATGGTGAAGGTGCCGCCCTGCATCTCGTCCATGGTCAGCTTGCCGTCGCGGGCGCGCAGGCCGAAGTCGGCGATGGTCTTCTCGATCGCGGCGAAGCCCATGGCGTCGGCGTCGCGGATCACCGGCACCACCAGCCCGTTCGGCGTGCCGACCGCGACGCCCACATGGCAGTAGTGCTTGTAGACGATGTCGGTCCCGTCGATCTCGGCGTTCACCGCCGGGATCTCCTTCAGCGCATGGGTGCAGGCCTTCACGAAGAAGCCCATGAAGCCGAGCTTCACCTTGTGCTTCTTCTCGAACAGGTCCTTGTATTCGGTGCGCAGGCCCATCACGGCCGACATGTCCACCTCGTTGTAGGTGGTCAGCATGGCGGCGGTGTTCTGCGCCTCCTTGAGCCGGCGCGCGATGGTCTGGCGCAGGCGGGTCATCTTCACCCGCTTCTCGCGCTCCGCGTCGGCGACCGCCACGGGGGCGCGCGGCGCGGGCGCGGGCGCATCGGCCTTGGCGCCCATCTGCGCGACCGCGCCCAGCACGTCTTCCTTCATGATGCGCCCGTCGCGGCCGGTGCCCTGCACCTGCTCGGACTTCAGCCCGGCGTCGGCCATGGCGACCCTGGCGGAGGGCGCGTGCTCGATGTCGGCGCGCGGCGCGGCGGCGGCGGGGGCGGCCTCCTTGGGCGCGGGGGCGGCCTCCTTCGAAGCGGCGGCGGCCTTGGGCGGCGGCGCCCCGTTGGCGGCGGGGGCGCCGGCGGCGTCGTCGATGGTGGCCAGCAGCGCGTTCACGCCCACGGTCTCGCCGGCCTTGGCGACATGCTCGCCCAGACGGCCCGCGGCGGGCGCGGGCACCTCCAGCGTCACCTTGTCGGTCTCGAGCTCGCACAGCGTCTCGTCGGCCGCCACGGCCTCGCCCGGCTGCTTGAACCAGGTGGCCACCGTCGCCTCGGTGACCGACTCGCCCAGCGCCGGCACCCGCACTTCGATACTCATTCTTCCCCCTCCCGCCCGGTCAGCCCGCGAGCGCCCGCGTCTCAGCCCGCGAGCGCCCGCCGGCGTCAGCCCGCGAGCGCCTGCTCGACCAGATCGGCCTGTTCCTGCTTGTGGCGCGACGCGAGCCCCGTGGCCGGCGAGGCCGAAGCCTGCCGCCCGGCGTAGCGCGCCCGCCCGTGAGCCGCGCCGATGCGGCCCAGCACCCATTCAAGATTAGGTTCGACGAAGGTCCAGGCGCCCTGATTCTTGGGCTCCTCCTGGCACCAGACCATCTCCGCGTCGCTGAAGCGCGTCAGCTCCTTCACCAGCGACATGGCCGGGAACGGATAGAACTGCTCCATGCGCAGGATGTAGACGTCGTCGACGCCCCGCGCGTCGCGCTCCTCGATCAGGTCGTAGTAGACCTTGCCGGAGCACATCACGACGCGCCGGATCTCGGCGTCGGGCTTCAGCGTCACGCCGCACAGGCCAAGCTGGGCGTCGTCCCACAGCACGCGGTGAAAGGACGTGCCCTCCGCCATCTCGCTCAGCTTGCTGACGCAGCGCTTGTGGCGCAGCAACGACTTCGGCGTCATCAGGATGAGCGGCTTGCGGAAGCTGCGGTGGATCTGGCGGCGCAGGATGTGGAAATAGTTCGCCGGCGTGGTGCAGTTGGCGACGATCCAGTTGTCCTCGGCGGACATCTGCAGGAACCGCTCCAGCCGCGCCGAGCTGTGCTCCGGCCCCTGCCCCTCGAAGCCGTGGGGCAGCAGCATCACGAGGCCCGACATGCGCAGCCACTTGCGCTCGCCGCTGCTGATGAACTGGTCGATCATGATCTGGGCGCCGTTGGCGAAGTCGCCGAACTGCGCCTCCCACAGCACCAGCGCGTTGGGTTCGGACAGCGTGTAGCCGTATTCGTAGCCGAGCACGGCGTATTCGCTCAGCATCGAGTCGATGACCTCGAAGCTCGCCTGCCCCTCGCGGATGTGCTGCAGGGGATAGTAGCGCTCCTCGGTCTCCTGGTCGATCAGGCCGGCGTGGCGCTGGCTGAAGGTGCCGCGCGTGGTGTCCTGACCGGACAGCCGCACCGGATAGCCCTCCAGCAGCAGCGTGCCGAAGGCCAGCGCCTCGGCGGTCGCCCAGTCGACGCCCTCGCCCGCATCGATCGCGTCGCGCTTGGCGGCCATCAGGCGGTCGATGGTGCGGTGGGGGTGGAAGCCCTCGGGCATCGTCGCCAGCGCCCGGCCGACCTCGCGCAGCGTCTCCATCGGCGCCGCCGTCTCGCCAGGCTGGTAGTCGCCTTCCGCAGCGCCCAGACCCGCCCAGCGTCCGTCGAGCCAGTCGGCCTTGTTGGGGCGGAACTCCCGGCCGGCCTCGAACTCCTCGGCCAGATGCGCGGCGAAGGCGGCCTTGGCCTCGTCCACCTCGGCCTGCGCGATCAGCCCGTCCTGCACCAGTCGCTCGGCGTAGAGGTCGAGCGTGGTGCGCTGCTTGCGGATCGCCTTGTACATCAGCGGGTTCGTGAACATGGGCTCGTCGCCCTCGTTGTGCCCGAACCGGCGGTAGCAGAAGATGTCGATCACCACGTCGCGCTGGAACTTCTGGCGATACTCGGTGGCGACCTTGGCGGCGTGGACCACGGCCTCGGGGTCGTCGCCGTTGACGTGGAAGATCGGCGCGTCGACCATCTTGGCGATGTCGGTCGGATAGGGGCTCGACCGGCTGAAATGCGGCGCGGTGGTGAAGCCGATCTGGTTGTTCACCACGACATGGATGGTGCCGCCGGTGCGGTGGCCCTTCAGCCCCGACAGACCGAAGCACTCCGCGACCACGCCCTGGCCGGCGAAGGCGGCGTCGCCGTGCAGCAGGACCGGGATCACCGCGGCGCGGTCGCGCCCGGCCTGCTCCTGCTTGGCGCGCACCTTGCCCAGCACCACCGGGTTCACCGCCTCGAGGTGGCTGGGGTTGGCGGTCAGCGAGATGTGCACCTTGTTGCCGTCGAACTCCCGGTCCGACGACGCGCCGAGGTGATACTTCACGTCGCCCGAGCCCTCCACCGAGTCGGGCTTGAAGCTGCCGCCCTGGAACTCGTTGAAGATCGCGCGGTAGGGCTTCTGCATCACGGTCGCGAGCACGCTCAGCCGCCCGCGGTGGGGCATGCCGAACACCAGCTCGCGCGCCCCCAGCGCGCCGCCGCGCTTGATGATCTGCTCGAGCGCGGGGATCAGCGCCTCGCCGCCGTCCAGCCCGAAGCGCTTGGTGCCGGTGTACTTGACGTGCAGGAATTTCTCGAAGCCCTCGGCCTCGACCAGCTTGTTCAGGATCGCGCGCCGCCCGTTCT
>DAINOD010000141.1:0-5324 GCA_036735545.1 Rubrimonas sp.
TCAGGCGCGCTCTCGGCCCTCGCCATGCGCGACAGGACGAGCCTCGGGGCCGGCTAACGGAAACATAATCAGTCTGGGCTCTCTGGGCGGGCGCGTTCGCCGCCCCGCCACGAAGCCGAGGTACTCCGTGAACCCTGTCGCCCTGACGGCCCGCCGATTCGCTCTCGCGCTCACCGCCGCCGCCGGACTCGGCCTTCCCTCCGGGTTCGACGCCCGCGCGGACGAGGCGTCGGTCGCCGTCTCCAGCGGCGTGTCATACCAGTTCATCGGCCGCTGGGACGTCGAGAGGCTGAACGAGATCCTGACCACGGATACGCCGGCCTTCGCCGGCGTCGCCGAGACCTACACGCCGGCGACCAACGCCGTGCGCCTCTACCGGGTGACCTACGCCTCGGTCATCCCGGAGAAGGACAACCGGCCGACGGTCGCCACCGGCCTGCTCGCGGTGCCGGAGGTCGCGCCCACCGCGCTGCCGCTAGTCTCCTATCAGCACGGCACCGTCTACGGGCGGCAGGAGGTGCCCTCCTACCCGGACCAGTCGCCCGAAACCCAACTGATGATCGCGCAGTTCGCGGGTCAGGGCTATCTGCTGATCGGCGCGGACTATTTCGGCATGGGCGCATCGACCGAGCCCGAAGGGTACATGGTCAAGGCCAGCCACCAGCAGGCCACCGCGGACATGCTGACGGCGAGCCGCGCCGTTCTGGCCCGGATGGACCTTTCCGACACCGGCCTCTATCTCGCCGGCTGGTCGCAGGGCGGCTTCGTCGCCATGGCGATGCTGGAGAAACTCGAGCGCGACGGCGTTGCGGTGAAGGCGACCGCGACCGCGAGCGCCCCGCTGGACGTCTTCGCCGCCCTGAACGGCTTTCTCAACTTCCCCCGCCCCAATGACGCGGTCTGGGTGAACAGTCTGTTCATCCTGTCGAGTTTCTCCTTCGAGCACTACTACGGCCTGCCCGGCCTCGCCCGCGCGCTGTTCACGGACGAGACCTACGACCTCGCCCGCAAGGCCTATGTGCGCGAGCCGGTCGATCCGGCCTCGATCCCGACCGACCTCAGGAAGCTGATCCGGCCGGAGTATTTCGACAGCCAGTTCTTCGCCGCCTCGGCCTATGGACGCCTGATCGCCGAGACCCAAGCCTATCGCTGGGTGATCAAGACCCCGGTGCGCAACTATTACGGCGACACCGACGAGGCGATCACCGTCGGCGTCGCAAGGATGGCGCAGAACTACCAGTCCGCCATGGGCGCGGGCGATCCGATGGCCGAGGCCGTCTCCACCGGCGACACGAGCCATCGCGGCACCTTCGCGCGCGCCGTGCCGCAGTGGAAGCTCTGGTTCGACGGCAAGTAGACACTGGGGGTCGGCGCCGACCGTCATCCCCGGTCGTAGGGATTGTCCTGCTTGCGGTAGGCCAGCCGGATAGGCACGCCGTCCAGCCCGAAGTCGCGGCGCAGCCCGTTGACGAGGAAGCGGGTGTAGCTGTCGGGCAGGTCCTCGGGCTTGTTGCAGAAGGCCACGAAGCTCGGCGGCCGCGCCTTCACCTGGGTCATGTAGCGCAGCTTGATGCGCCGGCCCGAAGGCGCGGGCGGCGCGTGCTCGGCCACACGGTCGGCGAGCCAGCGGTTCAGCTTTCCGGTGGCGATGCGCCGGTTCCAGGTCGCATGGACCTTAAGCACCGCCTCGCGCAGCCGGTCCAGCCCCTTGCCGTCCAGCGCCGAGACGGTGACCAGCGGCGCGCCCTTCAGCTGCGGCAGCAGCCGGTCGAAGGCCTCGCGCAGCGCGAGGATGCGGCGCGACTTGTCCGGCTCCAGGTCCCACTTGTTCACCGCCACCACGACCGCCCGCCCCTCGCGCTCGGCGAGATCGGCCAGCCGCAGGTCCTGCTGCTCGAAGCTCGAGGCGACGTCCAGCAGCACCACCACCACCTCGGCGAAGCGGATCGCGCGCAGGGCGTCGCCGACCGAGAGCTTCTCCAGCTTCTCCTGCACCCGGGCCTTCTTGCGCATGCCGGCGGTGTCGAAGATGCGGAACTGTCGCCCGCCCCAGTCGATGTCGAGCCCGATGGCGTCGCGCGTGATGCCCGCCTCGGGACCGGTCAGCAGCCGGTCCTCGCCTAGGATGGCGTTGACCAGCGTGGACTTGCCCGCGTTGGGCCGGCCCATGACGGCGATCTGGACCGGTTTCGAGCCGTCTTCCTCCGGCCCGGCCTCGAGCACGGCGTCGAAGGCGTCGGCGATGGGCTGCAGCGCGGCGTAGAGCTCCTCCATCCCCTCGCCGTGCTCGGCGGAGAAGGGGATGGGGTCGCCGAGGCCGAGGCTGTAGGCCTCCATGGCACCCGACAGGCCCGCGCGCCCCTCGGCCTTGTTGGCGCCCAGCAGGACGCGCCCGCCGCGGCGGCGGAGGATGTCGGCGAAGACCTCGTCCTGCGGCGTCACGCCCATGCGCGCGTCGATGACGAAGAGCACCACGTCGGCCTCGGCCGCGGCGCGCTCGGTCAGGCGGCGCATCCGGCCCTGAAGGCTCTCGGGATCGGCCTCCTCAAGCCCGGCGGTGTCGACGGCGGTGAAGTGCAGGTCGCCCAGCCGCGCCTCGCCCTCGCGCAGGTCTCGGGTGACGCCGGGCTGGTCGTCGACCAGCGCGATCCGCTTGCCCACCAGTCGGTTGAACAGGGTGGACTTGCCCACGTTGGGGCGACCGACAATGGCGAGACGAAAGGACATGCGCGGCGATACGCCATCCCCGCCGCAGCGGCAAGCGGGCGCCTAGCGCCGCTGCGCCCGCAGTCGGCCCGGCGAAACGCCGAGGCGCGCGGTGAAGGTCGCGGTCATGTGCGCCTGGCTGGCGAAACCGCAGGCGTAGGCGATCTCGGCGATGGACGCGTCGCTGTCCAGCAGCAGCGTCCGCGCCCGCTCCACGCGGCGCGCGATCAGGAACTGGTGCGGCGGCTGGCCGGTGGCGGCGCGGAAGGCGCGGGCGAAGGCGTAGACGCCCAGGCCGCAGTCCTGCGCCAGCGCCGCGATGGACAGGGGCTCGCCCAGCCCCTCCTCGATCCGCGCCACCGCGCGCGCCAGCGCCGCCGGCGGCAGCGGGGCGCCGCGCGCCACCGCCCGCCCGGGTCGCAGCGCGCCGGGCCCCTGGCTCTCGACCAGCAGCGCCGAGGCGGCCAGCGCCACGCCGTCCGCCACCATCCCCGCGGCCTGCCCCGGCTGGTTCATCGTGCCGCGCGCCGCAAGCGCGAGACCCCGCAGGCGCGCGTCGCGGCGGATGTTGAAGCCGCGCAGCGCCAGCGCCAGCGGATCGCGCGCGCCGAGGTCGGCCGCGACCTGCGCCGTGACCGCCGGATCGATCATCAGGTGCAGGTGCGTGGCCGCTCCGGTGAAGCGCGCCCGCACCGGGTTGCCGGCCGGCACGAAGAACAGCGCGTCGCGGGTGTAGACGACGCTGGTCCGCCCCCCCAGCACCGCCGCGTCGTTCTCGCCCTCGTGCCGGCCGCCGAGGCACAACAGCAGCAGGTGGAAGTCCATCGGCGGCACGTGGAAGTCCACGTCGCCCTGACGCCACACCGCCACCGCGAGGCTGCGCGAGCCGGTCGCGGCGCGACGCAACTCGGTGTTGCGCACCTCCTCGGCCAGAAAGCGCAGGTGCTGGCCCACGTCGAGCCGACGTTCCCTGCCGCGCTCCCCCCCCGCCGTCGCGCCGTCCGGCACCGCCTGTCCCTTCGCTCGTTCGCCGCAAGATACGGCGGATTGGGGGGCGCCGTCCTGCGGGGGTCTTTCACGTTTCGGCGCTTTCGCAATCCTGCGGCGCCCCTTGCCCCCTGCGTCGGCGCCGGCGCACAGTCGCGCCGCACGATGCGGGGGCGGGCGATGGGGCGGTCCATCCTGTTGGCGATCGGCGGCGGGATCGCCGCTTACCGAAGCCTCGAGCTGATCCGCCTGCTGCGCCGGCGCGGGGTGGTCGTGCGGGTCGCAATGACCGGCGCCGCCGAGCATTTCGTCACCCCGCTGAGCGTCGGCGCGCTGTCCGGCGAGCGCGTTTTCCGCAGCCTGTTCGACCTGACCGACGAGGCCGAGATGGGCCACATCCAGCTCAGCCGCTCGGCCGATCTGGTGGTGGTGGCCCCGGCCACGGCGGACCTGATGGCGAAGATGGCGCAGGGGCACGCCGACGATCTCGTGAGCACGCTGCTCCTGGCTACCGACAAGAACGTGCTCATCGCCCCGGCGATGAACGTGCGGATGTGGCTGCATCCCGCCACCCGGCGCAACCTCGCGACCCTGCGCGCCGACGGCGTGGCGATCGTCGGGCCCGACGAAGGCGAGATGGCCTGCGGGGAGCATGGCCCCGGCCGCATGGCCGAGCCCGCCGCCATCGCGGACGCGGCGCTGGCGCTCATCGGCGGCGCGGGGGCGCAGCGCGGCCCGCTGGCGGGGTTGCGCGCGCTGGTCACTTCGGGCCCGACGCACGAACCCATCGACCCGGTGCGCTATGTCGCCAATCGCTCCTCCGGCAAGCAGGGCATGGCGGTGGCGGCGGCGCTGGCGCGGGCGGGCGCGGCGGTGACGCTGGTCACCGGCCCCACCGCCGAGCCCGCCCCCCCCGGCGTGGCGGTCGCGCGGGTCGAGACGGCGCGCGAGATGCTGGCGGCCGTGGAGGCGGCGCTGCCGGCCGACGTCGCCGTCTTCGCCGCCGCAGTGGCCGACTGGCGCGTGGCGAGCGAGAGCGCGGGCAAGATCAAGAAGGGCGCAGGCGGGCCGCCGTCGCTGTCGCTGGTGGAGAACCCGGACATCCTCGCCACCGTGTCGCGGCTGCCCGAGGGGGCCCGGCCGCGGCTCGTGGTCGGTTTCGCCGCCGAGACCGACGACGTGATCGCCCACGCCGTCGCCAAGCGGGCGCGCAAGGGATGCGACTGGATCGTCGCCAACGACGTCTCGCCCGCCACGGGGATCATGGGCGGCGCGGAGAACGCCGCCATCCTGGTCACCGCCGAGGGCGCCGAGCCCTGGCCGCGCACGAGCAAGACCGCCACCGCCGAGCGCCTCGTCGCCCGCATCGCCGAGGCGTTGGGGCGGCCGCGCGCAGACGCCTGACGCCAGCGCGCCGGCGTCCGCGCCCGGGGCCGAGGATCGGGCCTCACGATCAGGCTCGACGCAGGGCGCCCGCCGGCGCTATCGAGGGGCCGTCCGAAGACCGGCGGCCGGCCCCGTAGCTCAACTGGATAGAGCAGTGGACTTCTAATCCACAGGTTGTGTGTTCGAGTCACACCGGGGTCGCCAGACCGCCTGCGCCAGTACGGACGCGCCAGTACGGACGCGCC
>DAINOD010000142.1:0-5179 GCA_036735545.1 Rubrimonas sp.
GGTAGCCGCGGTCGAACTGCATGCCCTCGACCGTCTCGAGCTCGAACTCCATCGATTTCGACTCTTCGACGGTGATGACGCCCTCGTTGCCGACGGTCTGCATCGCCTCGGCGATCTTCTGGCCGATGATCTTCTCGCCGTTGGCCGAGATGGCGCCGACCTGGGCGACTTCCTCGGTGCCGCTGACCGGGCGGGCCATCGCCTTGATCTCGGCGACGACCTTCAGCACGGCCGCGTCGATGCCGCGCTTCACGTCCATCGGGTTCATGCCGGCGGCGACCGCCTTCATGCCCTCGACCATGATCGACTGGGCGAGCACGGTCGCGGTCGTGGTGCCGTCGCCGGCGGTGTCGTTGGTCTTCGAGGCCACTTCGCGCACCATCTGGGCGCCCATGTTCTCGAACTTGTCGGAGAGCTCGATCTCCTTGGCGACGGAGACGCCGTCCTTGGTGATGCGCGGCGCGCCGAAGGACTTGTCGAGGATCACGTTGCGGCCCTTGGGGCCGAGGGTCACACGCACGGCGTTGGCCAGCGTGTTGACGCCCTTCATCATGCGGTCGCGGGCGTCCGAACCGAACTTGACGTCTTTGGCAGCCATTTTCAGGTGCTCCTAGCTATTGGTGAACTGATCGGGAAGGGTCTCAGGCGGCCTTCTTGGCCGCCGCGCCGCCCTCGACGATGCCGAGGATGTCGCTTTCCTTCATGATCAGCAGGTCTTCGCCGTCGATCTTGACTTCCGTGCCCGACCACTTGCCGAACAGGATGCGGTCGCCGGACTTCACCGACATCGGGATCAGCTCGCCGCTGTCCTTGCGCGCGCCCTCGCCCACGGCGATGACTTCGCCTTCCTGGGGCTTTTCCTTGGCGGTGTCAGGGATGATCAGGCCGCCGGAGGTCTTGGTGTCGCCCTCGATGCGGCGCACGACGACGCGGTCGTGCAGAGGCTTGAAGTTCATTGGGTTGCTCCCTAATCCGAAGCCAGATGTCGGCGGCTGGGTCTCGCTGTTAGCACTCGCCGCCGGTGAGTGCCAACCGATGCGCGGGAGATAGGGGAAAAGCCGGGTGGCGGTCAAGCCCCCGCCTGCGACGAAGGTCGGATCAGGCGGCCATTCCCGCCGCCAGCGACAGACAGGCGCCGAGCGTCAGCGGTCGGCGCAACGCGGGCCACCAGGCGGGCGCGCCGCCCTGCGCCGCAAGCGCGACGTCTGCGACGTAGAGAATCGCCAGCCCCGCCGCCAGAGCGGCGAGCGCGAAGGGATGCGGCAGCGCCAGCGCGACCCACGCCCACAGCGAGGGCGCCACGGCGAGCGTCAGCGGCGTCCAGCCCGGTCCGGCGCCGAGACCCGCCGCGGCGAAGCCCCAGCGGCAGCCGCCCATGAAGGCGAGGATCGTCGCGCCGTAGCCGGTCAGCCCGGCCAGCGCGCGCGCGTCCCAGGGCGGCGGGGCGACCAGCGCCGCGACGGCCAGCCCGACGAAGGGAATCAGGCCCGACAGGCCGAGCCAGAGGGCCGGGACGGGAATGGCGCGCATCGGGCTTCTCCTTGGCGGGACGCGTCCGCGCGACATATCCCGGCCAATGAACAAAATCCAAGCGACCGACCCCGCCGCCGCGGCCGAAGTCTTCTACGACGGCGCCTGTCCCCTGTGCCGGGCGGAGATCGCCCAGTATCGCCGCATGAACGGCGCCGACGCCATCTGCTGGCGCGACGTCGCCGCCGGCGAGGCGCCGCCCGAAACCACGCCGGCGGCTGCGCTGGCGCGCTTCCACGCCCGCCGCGGGGACGGTCGGCTGGTGTCGGGATTCGCGGCCTTCCTCGCGGTCTGGCGGGCCTATCCGAGGCTGGCCCCCGTGGCGCGGCTGATGGACCGCCAGCCCTTCCTGTGGCTCGGCGAGGCGGCGTACCGGCTGTTCCTGCGGGTCCGGCCGCTGTGGCGGCCGGCCCGGAAGTGACGCGCCCTCAGTAGCGGTAGTGCTCGGGCTTGAACGGGCCCTGGGCGCTGACGCCGATGTAGCTCGCCTGCTCCTCGCGCAGCTCGGTCAGCTTCACGCCGAGCTTGCCCAGATGCAGCCGCGCCACCTTCTCGTCGAGGTGCTTGGGCAGAACGTGGACCGTGTTGGAATACTCGTCACCCTTGGTCCACAGTTCGATCTGCGCCAGCACCTGGTTGGTGAAGCTGGCGCTCATCACGAAGCTGGGGTGGCCGGTGGCGTTGCCGAGGTTCAGCAGCCGACCCTCCGACAGGAGGATCATCCGCTTGCCGTCGGGGAACTCGATCATGTCCACCTGCGGCTTGATGTTGGTCCACTTGTAGTTCTTCAGCGCGGCGACCTGGATCTCGTTGTCGAAGTGACCGATGTTGCCGATGATCGCCATGTCCTTGAACAGGCGCATGTCGTCGATCGTCACCACGTCCTTGTTGCCGGTGGTGGTGATCACGATGTCCGCGCGCGGCGCGGCGTCCTGCAGCGTCGTGACCTCGTAGCCGTCCATCGCAGCCTGCAACGCGCAGATGGGGTCGATCTCGGTGACGACCACGCGCGCCCCGGCGCCGGCCAGCGAAGCGGCCGAGCCCTTGCCGACGTCACCGTAGCCGCAGACCACGGCCACCTTGCCGGCCATCATCACGTCGGTGCCGCGGCGGATGCCATCCACCAGCGATTCCTTGCAGCCGTACTTGTTGTCGAACTTCGACTTGGTGACGCTGTCGTTGACGTTGATCGCCGGGAACGGCAGCTGGCCCTTCTTGGCGAGCTGGTAGAGGCGATTGACGCCGGTGGTGGTTTCCTCGGTCACGCCCTTGATGGCGGCGCGCTGCTTCACGAACCAGCCCGGCGTCGCGGCCATCCGCTTGCGGATCTGGGCGAGAAGGATCTCCTCCTCCTCGGACTCCGGGTGGGCGAGGATGTTCTCGCCCTCCTCGGCGCGGGCGCCGAGCAGCACGTACATCGTGGCGTCGCCGCCGTCGTCGAGGATCATGTTCGTGAGCCCGCCGTCGGCCCACTGGAAGATGCGGTCGGTGTATTCCCAGTATTCCGTCAGGCTCTCGCCCTTCACGGCGAAGACCGGCGTGCCGCCGGCGGCGATGGCGGCCGCAGCGTGGTCCTGGGTGGAGAAGATGTTGCACGAGGCCCAGCGGATCTCGGCCCCGAGATGCTGCAGCGTCTCGATCAGCACCGCGGTCTGGATGGTCATGTGCAGCGAGCCGGTGATGCGCGCGCCCTTCAGCGGCTTCGACGCGCCGAACTCCTCACGGCAGGCCATGAGGCCCGGCATCTCGGTCTCGGCGATCGCGATTTCCTTGCGGCCGAACTCGGCGAGGTCGATGTCGGCGACGACGTAATCTCTCATGGCTGGCTCCCGGCCCGCGCCGCACTGCGGCGTAACTCGCGCGGAGGTAGCAGCGGAGGGTTTCCGAGGCAACAACGGCGGCTAGAGCCGCGCCACCCGCACCAGCGGCAGCAGCCGGTCGAAGGTCTCGCGGTCGCACAGGCGCGTGTCGGGCGTGGTGACCGCGGCCGCCGCCGCCGCGACGCCGCGGGCGCAGGCCTCGTCCGCCGGCGCGCCTCCGGCGAGCGCCAGCGCGAAGGCGGCCACGAAGCTGTCGCCGGCGCCCACCGCGCTGACCACGGGCACCGGCGGCGGCGCGCAGAGCCAACGGCCGGCGGCGTCGGCGACCACCGTGCCCTCCGCGCCCCGCGCCACGGCGACCACGGCGGCCGCGCCGCGCGCGACGAGCGCGCCGGCCAGCGCGGATGTCGCCGCCGCGTCGGGCAGCGGCTCTCCGGCCAGCGCCTCGGCTTCCGCGTCGTCCATGCGCAGGGCCGCGAGCGGCGGGCCGAGTCCGCGCGCCGCCAGCGTCAGCGGCGCGCCCGAGGTGTCGAGCAGCGCCTCCGCCCCGGCCCGGGCGAGGCGGGCGACGATCTCGCCGTAGAGCCCGTCCGGCGCGCCCGCGGGCAGGCTGCCGCTCAGCACCGCGAGGTCTCCCGGCCTCGCATGGGCCGCGATCGCCGCCGCAGCCGCCTCCGCGGTGGCGGCGTCCCACGGCGCGCCGGGCAGCAGGAAGCGGTATTGCCGCCCGTCGGACAGATCGCGCACGGCGAGGCTGCGGCGCGTCTCGCGCCCCGTCTCGAAGGTTGACGGCGCCAGTCCCTCCGCGCGCAGCAGCGCGGTCAGCGCGGCCCCGTCCGCGCCGCCGACGGCGACGAGCGACGCGCTGTCGCCGCCGAGGAAGCGGATGGCGCGGCTGACGTTCACGCCGCCGCCGCCGGGATCGGTCCGCGGCGGCGCGCAGCGCAGCTTCAGGCCCGCGACGACGCGCTCGACCTCGGTCGAGACGTCGAGCGCAGGGTTCAGCGTGACGGTGAGTATCCGGCGCATCGCCCCGCATCGGCCTGTCCGCCGACGGCTCGTCCGGCGCGCGTCTTCGCTAGCGCGCCGCGACGGGGACGCTCAACAGCATTCTGCGGCGCGCGGCGATCCGTCCCCGCCCGCGAGCCCGGCCCCGCGCCCTCACCCGGCCAGCCAGCGCTCCAGCCAGTGGATGTCGTAGGCGCCGCTCTGGAACTCGGGGCTCTCGAGCAGCCCGCGGAACAGCGGCGCGGTGGTGTCCACACCGTCCACGATCAGCTCGGCCAACGCACGGTCGAGCCGCGCCAGCGCGTCGGCGCGGGTCTCGCCCTGCACGATCAGCTTGGCGATCAGGCTGTCGTAGTAGGGCGGGATCGCGTAGCCGGCGTAGAGCGCGCTGTCCATCCGCACGCCGAAGCCGCCCGGCGCGTGGAACGCCGTCACCCGGCCCGGCGAGGGCGAGAAGGTCGGCAGCTTCTCGGCGTTGATGCGGCACTCCACCGCCCAGCCCTTCGGGACCAGGCTCTCCTGCGTGCGGCTGAGCCCGAGGCCCGCGGCGACCCGGATCTGCTCGCGCACCAGGTCGATGCCGTAGACCACCTCGGTCACCGGATGTTCGACCTGCAGGCGGGTGTTCATCTCGATGAAGTAGAAACGGCCGTCCTCGAACAGGAACTCCACGGTGCCGACGCCGCGGTAGTTCAGGTCCGCCATGGCCTTCGCGCAGGTCGCCCCGATCTCGGCGCGCGTGGCGGCGTCGATCACCGGCGAGGGCGCCTCCTCGAACACCTTCTGGTGGCGGCGCTGCAGCGAGCAGTCTCGCTCGCCCA
>DAINOD010000143.1:0-5094 GCA_036735545.1 Rubrimonas sp.
ACTTGCGCCAGCGGTCGTCGATCTCCTTTTCCTTGACCAGCGTGTTCATGATCAGGGTGAACAGGGGCAGCTTGTCCTTGAACACCGCCGCCAGGGCGTGGGCCGCGGTTTCGCGCCGGGCGCGGTTGGCGTCGGACAGCCGGTTCAGCGTCTGCTCCAGAGTCAGCGTCTCGCCGGCGACCTCGAAGCGCAGCGCCGCGGTGGTCTCGTCGTAGAGCCGCATCCAGGCGCTGACGCCGACCACCGAGCGGTCGTGCTCGAACTTCTCCAGTTCGTCGGACAGTTGGTGGGGCCGGAAGGCGCGCACCCGCTCGACCCACGGCGACCAGTGGGCCAACGCCGGGTCGCGCAGCTTCTCGGCCAGCGCGTCGTCGTCGATGCGGTTCAGCTCGAGCGTGAAGAAGACCAGCGGGGTCGAGAGGTCGGTCACCTCGCTCTGCATGTCGCCCATGAACTTGGCGCGGGCGGGGTCGGCGGTGTTCTGGTTGTAGCGCAGACCGGCGAAGGACATGACCCGGCCCAGCTTGAGCTGGATGCGCTCGAAGGCCGCGACGGCCTCGGCCAGCGCCGCGCCGGAGAGACCTGCCAGCTTTCCCTCGTATGCGCCGGCGAAGCGGACGGCCTCGGCGCGGGCCCAGTCGAGGTCCGCGCGCAGGGCGGGGTCGTCGGGGGCGCCGTAGAGGTCGTCCAGCGACCAGGCCGGCAGCGGCCCCAGATCGGCGGCCTCGGCGCCCGATTCCGCCCGGTCGAAGGGCTGGGTTTCGTTCGGCGCGCGGCGCATGGCGGCTCCTGTCATGGACTTTGGGTCAGAGATCGATCGCGGGCGGCTCTGGCGACGGGCTCGGCGCGGGACGGCGCCGCAGCGTTATGTCGCCGTCCGGCCCGATTTCGGGCGGGAAGTAGGCTTGCGGTTCGTCGAGATAGCGGGCCAGCGCGTCGGCCCAGGGCTCCACCGTCGCCCGAAGCCCGGCCAGCGCCTCCAGCGCCGCGCGCGCCGCCTCGTCCAGCCGCGCGGCCGGGTCCGCCGCGGCGAGCGAAGGAGCGGCGATCAGGCAGAGCGCGAGGGTGGCGCGAGACGACATGTTTCAGACATGGCCGCGCCCGCGGCGGCGGTCAATCCCGCCCCAAAAGGAAAGGCCGCAGGCTTCTCAGCCTGCGGCCTCTCGGCGATGATCGTCGGACGCGCCGCGGGGGCGCGCGCCGGGCTTACTCGACGACGGTGATCTCGACGCGCCGGTTCAGCGGCTCGCGGACGTTCGGGCCGGTGTTGACCGCGGGCTCGGTCCACGAACGGCCTGCCGTGGTGATGCGCGAGCGGTCGACGCCGAGCTGGGTCATCCGGTTGGCGACCGCCGCGGCGCGGCGCTCGGACAGGCCCTGGTTGTAGGCGAGCGAGCCGACGGTGTCGGTGTGGCCGACGACCGAGATCGCCGAGGTCGCGCCGCCGATGGCCGCCACGACGTCGCTGATCACGGCCTGCGCCTGCGCGGTCAGATCGGCGCGGTTGAAGCCGAAGAACACCGTCATGCCGTCGGGCATGCCCATGCCGGTGCAGGCCGCGAAGGCGCTGTCGAAGCTGGCGCGGGCGCGGGCCGGGTTGGTGCCGGGGGCCTGGTAGGTCTGCTCGACGAGGAAGTCGTACTGAGCGGCCATTTCGGCGCACTGCTCGGGGCGCTCGCCCGCGTGCTGGGCGATGCCGGCGATGACCTGGCCGCGCAGGGCGGTCAGATCGCCGTTCACGCCGAACTCGGACGGCTGGAACAGCTCCGGCGGGTTGCCGGCCGCGGCCATGCGCGAACGGCCCATGTAGACCGTCGTGTCGAGCCAGTTCACGTCGGTGCGGGCGTTGTAGGCCGCGACCTTCTGATAGCTGCGCGCGAGGGCGGCGTTGTAGCCGGCGCCGGGGATGTCCTCGGCCAGGAAGCTCGCGGCCGTGAACGTGCCGGCAAGCGAGTTGTTCGGAAGGTTCTTAGTGCAGCCGGCGGCGACGGCGGCGACCGCCATGACCACGGCAGCGCGGGAAATGGTGTTCATCCCTCTCTCCAGTTCGGTTTGGGGGATCGATGCTGTCACGATCCCCTCTTGTCACGCCCTCGTCGGCCCGAAGGCCGAACCCGAGGCGATCTTGCACGAAAGCGTTTCGGCCACAATCGAGCGTTGGCGGCCGATGCGCCGACGCGCCATACTGTGGCCGCCGCGTCGCAGTAAAGCAACGTTGGCCCCGCCATGAGATGCGCGGCTTTGTTAAGATTTTTCGGTGTTTCCTGCGGCCCGGAGTTTCGGCCCAGACTTTGCGGGAGCGATCATGCGCCTCGAGGCGACCCGCCCGGACATCGCCGCCGCGCCGCGGCTGATCGCGGAGAGCCCGGCGACGCGCGCCGCCGCGGCCTTGGCTCTGCGTGCGGCGCGGACGGACATCGCCGTGCTCTTCGAGGGCGAAAGCGGCGTCGGCAAGGAGGTGTTCGCGCGCGCCGTCCACGCGGCCTCGGCGCGCGCCGGCGGCGCCTTCGTCGCCGTCAACTGCGGCGCGCTGCCCGAGGCGCTGGTCGAATCGATCCTGTTCGGCCACGAGCGCGGGGCCTTCACCGGCGCCGCGGAACGACGCGAAGGCAAGTTCGCCGAGGCCCATGGCGGGGTGCTGTTCCTCGACGAGATCGGCGAATTGCCGCCCGCCGCCCAGGTTAAGCTGTTGCGCGCGCTGCAGACCCGCGAGATTGACCCGCTCGGCGCCGCGCGCTCCCGCGCCGTGGACATCCGCCTGCTCAGCGCCACCAACCGCGATCTCCGCCGCGAGGTGGCGGCGGGGCGGTTCCGCGAGGACCTGTTCTACCGCATCGCAGCGTTTCCCGTGCGCATTCCGCCGCTGCGCGAGCGGCCCGAGGACGTGGAGCCGCTCGCGCGCGCCACGCTCGACCGGCTTGCGGCGTCGGAAGGCCGCGCGGCGGTCGCGCTGGGCGCCGACGCGCTGGCCGCGCTCGCCGCGCGCCCCTGGCCGGGCAATGTGCGAGAATTGGAGAACGTCCTGCACCGTGCGCTGGTGCTGTGCGAGGGCGCGACGCTGACCTCGGCGCATGTAGGGGAGGGCGCGCTCGATGGCCTCCCGCGGGAGCCCGACGAGCCGATCGCGCGGGAGCGGACGCTGGCGGAGGTGGAGGCCGAGCATATCCGCGCGGTCTTCGAGCGCTGCGGCGGGGCTGTGGCCGAGACCGCGCGTCGTCTCGGCATCGGCCGCTCCACGCTCTATCGCAAACTCGAAGCGCTCGGCGTCACCACCGATTCGCGGTAGTTTCTCGCACGCGCGCCTGGCGGCGGGCGCCGAGTCTCGGACCGGCTTTTCGCTGCTCTTGAGGACTGGTCGCCAGAGCGAGGTAACCGGCGCCGCCCGATCCAGAGGTGGCGCCGCATTGTCCATCGCACACAATCCTCCCGAGAAAGAATAAGGTATCGGCGACGTGCCGTGTGGACGTCCGAGTATGGGCGTGCCGGCGTCTCCGAACCGCCGCCGCCGGACCCGTCCGGCGCTCCATGCGGGCTCAAGACGCGCGCAGGCGGACGCCGCCCCAAAGCGACCTGGGGACAGGACAACGCGAAAGGGAGTAGGCGCGCGCACAACGCCCAAGCACTGTCGCCGGCGCCGCGCCACGGCCGTCCGCCGGGGATGCGCCGCCGCCGTTCGCGCTGGCCGTGGCGGGGTTGGCGGCGACGCTCGGCGACAACGCCGCGCCCGCGGCCGGTTTCGCCACCCTGCCGGGCGAGGCGGTGTTCGGCCCGTCCGGTCGGGCTGGCCGGGCGGTCGGCGCCGGGCGCGACGCGGCGTCCCGATAGCCTCGACCATGCCGCGCGCCGCGCCGGGACCGTCGCGCCCGCGAGCGACGCGCGCCGAAGGGCGGGCTCGCGCCGATGGCGCTTTCGATGCAGTCTGGCGGCCCGGAGGACCACGATCGGCGGGGCTGGCTGGACGAGATGGACGCAAACGAGGCGCCGCAGCGCGCGGGGCTGTCCGAAGCGGAGATCGCGGCGCGCTTCCGCGAGAGCTACCCGCGCTTCCAGTATGCGCTGGTCGATTTCCTCTCCGCGCATCTGGCCGATGTCTCCCGAGTATTTCACGGCGACCTCCAGCAGCCGCTGATCCTCGCCGTGCTGGGCCAGCGCCGCCTCCACTGGCGCGCCGAGGCCGAGCGCCCGGGCGGGGCCGATCCCGGCTGGAGCCCCGCGATGGCGGCGAGCCGGATCGCCGACGTCACCGGCGTCCCGCGCGAGACGGTGCGCCGCAAGCTGAAGCTGCTGGCGGCGCACGGCTGGATCGAGCAGGGCGCCGACGGCGGATGGATGCTCGTGGTCCGCGACGGCGCCGCTCCGGCGCGTGCGGATCTGGCGGAACTCGACCAGCGCAGCATGGATCGGGCCGCGCGCCTTATCGCGGCCCTGCGGTCGCTTCAGTGACGGGTCGGGGCGTCGCGGCCGCCGCGACGGCGGCCGCGCTCCTGATCGCGGGCTGCGCGCGCGAGGCGACGGTCGGCCCGCCGGCGCCGCCCCAAGCCGTCTACGCCGAGGCCGGCGTGCCGGGTCTGCCCGCGGTGCGGGGCTGGGGCGACGATCTGTCGTCGGCGCAGATCGACGCCGCGCGCGACGCGGAGCAGGCGGCGCTGCGGGCGCGCTGGATCGCGGCCGGGCGGCCGGCGCGCGGGGTCGCGGTGGAGACGCTGGCGCTGTCGGGCGGCGGGCCGGACGGGGCCTTCGCGGCGGGGCTGCTCGCGGGCTGGACCGAGGCGGGCGACCGGCCGGAGTTCGAGCTCGTCACCGGCGTCAGCGTCGGCGCGCTCATCGCGCCCTTCGCCTTCCTCGTCGCCGAGCGCGACGCGGAGCTGCGCGGCCTGATCACGGGGATCAGCACCGAGGACGTGCTGGACTTCCGCTTCCTCGGCGCGCTGCTCGGCGCTCTGGGCGTCGCCGACCCCGAACCGCTCCGCCGCCGCCTGAGCGCGGTCGTGACCGACGCCATGCTGGACGAGATCGCGCGCGAGCATCGCCGGGGCCGGCGTCTGCTGGTGGTGACCACCAACATCGACGCCGCGCGGCCGGTGCTGTGGGACA
>DAINOD010000144.1:0-5018 GCA_036735545.1 Rubrimonas sp.
GCGTGGTCGGCGCCGAGGACGTCGATCAGCAGATCGTAGCCGCGCGCCACCTTGTCGAAGTGATAGGCGATGTCGGGGGCGAAGTAGGTCCATGTCCCGTCCGACTTCTTCAGCGGCCGGTCCACGTCGTCGCCGAAGGCGGTGGAGCGGAACAGGGTCTGGGGGCGCGGCTCCCAGTCGTCGGGGGTCTTGCCCTTGGGCGGCTCCAGCACGCCGACATAGACGAGGCCGTCCGCCTCCAGCTTCGCCAGCGCCTGCTCGACGGCGCCGGAGCGGGCGATGGCGGCCTCGGACTGGAAATGGTCCATGCGCACGCCGAGCGCGGCGAGGTCCTCGCGGATCAGCGCCATCATGGCGGCGACGGCGAAGCCGCGCACCTCGGTCAGCCAGGCCTCCTCGGGCCGGTCGAGCAGGTCGCGGCCGTGACGCGCCACCAGCGCCTCGCCGATGGGCTTGAGGTAGTCGCCCGGATAGAGCCCCTCGGCGATGCGCGGCTCGAAGCCCAGCGCCTCGCGGTAGCGCTCGTAGGCCGAGCGGGCCAGCACGTCCACCTGCGCGCCGGCGTCGTTGACGTAGTATTCGCGCGTCACCTGCCAGCCGGCGAAGGCCATCAGCGAGGCCAGCGCGTCGCCGAACACCGCGCCGCGGGCGTGGCCGACATGCATCGGGCCGGTGGGGTTGGCCGAGACGAACTCCACGTTCACCCGCCGCCCGGCGCCCAGCGTCGCGCGGCCGTAGTCCGGCCCGGCCGCGAGCGCGGCGCGCAGGGCGTCGCGCCAGACCGAGGGGGCGAGCGAGAGGTTGATGAAGCCGGGGCCGGCGACCTCGGCGGCGCTGACGCGCGGGTCGGCGGCGAGCAGGGGGGCGAGCGCCTCGGCCAGCGCGCGGGGGTTCATGCCAGCGGGCTTCGCCAGCGCCATCGCGGCGTTGGTGGCCATGTCGCCGTGCGCGGCCTCGCGCGGCGGCTCGACGGAGACCGCGGCGAAGTCGAGGCCTTCGCGCAGGGCCCCGTCGCGCTGGAGCGCGGCCAGCGCGTCGAGGACGAGGGCGCGAATGTCGGCGAAGGGGTTCATGCTGACGGGCCGTATGGTTGCGGGACGCGCGGGGTTAGCACGCGCGCCGCCACGGGGCCAAGCGGTCAGGCCGCCGCGAGATAGCCGAGCGAGGTGCGCGCCGGCGGTCCGCCGGCGAAGCGGTGCGTGGCGATGTCATGAAAACCCGCCGCCGCCAGAGCGGCCAGCAGCGCCTCCGGGCGAAAGGCGCGGCTGCCCCAGCGCAGGCGCAGCAGGCGCGTGCACCAGTGCGGCTTGTTCGCCACCAGCAGCAGCGCCCCGCCCGGCCGCAGCGCCCGGCGCAGCGCCGCCAGCGCCGGGGCGGGGTCGTCGAGGTGCTCCAGAACGTGCCCGCAGAGCGCGACGTCGTAGCCGTCGCCGGCGAGCGCGGGCAGCGCGCCGAGGCGCGTGCGCGCGGTCGCGCCGGCCGCGGCCAGCAGCGCCTCCGCGACAGCGAGCATCGCGGGCGAGACGTCCACCAGATCGAGCGCGACCGGGCCCGGCGCCGCCTCCGCAAGGGCCAGGGCGAAGGCGCCCGTTCCGGCCCCGGCGTCGAGAACCCGGGTCGCGCCGCGAAGCCGGCCCTCGGACGCCGCGCGGGTCGCGAGGGCGCGATAGGCGTCGAGATAGCCGAGCCGCACCAGTTTGGCGTGCCAGCGCGCCGCGGCGGCGTCGTAGCGGCGCGCAAGCGCCTGCGGGTCGGCTGCGGCGGTCATGGCTCCCTCCCCTTTCGTCAAGCAACTTGACAATCCAAGCGGTGGCGGATTTTGTCAAGGCGCTTGACGAAAGGGGAAGCGATGGCGGCGGAGGATCCGCGGATCGAGCACATCGGGCTGGCGCTGTGGGCGGCGGCGCAGGCGTGGCGGGCGCGGCTGACGGCGGAGATGGCGGCGCGCGGGGTCGACTGGTACGGCGAGGCGCGGGCGGCGCTGATCCCGCTGATCCCGCCCGAAGGCGTGCGGCTTGCCGCGCTATGCGCGCAGGCCGGGGCCAGCCGGCAGGCGACGCACCAGTTGGTGCTGGCGCTGGAGCGCGACGGGATGGTGCGGCGCGACCCCGACCCCGACGACGCCCGCGGGCGGATCGTGCGCTTCTCCGAGGCCGGGCTTGCGGTGCAGCGTCTGGCCGCGGAGGCCAAGCGGGAGATCGAGGCCGACTACGCCGCCCGGCTGGGAACCGAACGCTTCCGGGCGCTGCGCGAGGGGCTCGACGCGCTGGCCGCGCTTCGGCGCGAAGCCGGCCCGGGATGAGGGCGGCGGCGGTCGGACCGCCGCGCCGCCCTCAGCGCGACGCCCGGGCCTGCAGCGTGCGGGCGGCCACGACCAGGATGAAGATCAGCCCCAGCAGGGTCTGCTGCACGAAGGACGACAGGCCAGCCAGCGCCAGCCCGTTCTCCAGCACCCCCAGCGACAGCGCGCCCAGCAGCGAGCCCAGCACCAGCGCCCGCCCGCCGAACAGCGACGTGCCGCCCAGCACCACCAGCGCGATGGCGTGGAACTCCACGCCCTGCGCGACCGAGGCCTGGGTGGAGTTGAGCCGCGCGATCCAGACGATCGCCGCGACGGCCGAGAGCGCGCCGACGATGAGGTAGACGAGGAACTTGACCCGCGCGACGTTGACGCCCGCCAGCCGCGCCGCCTCCTCGTTGCCGCCCACCGCCACCACATGGCGGCCGAAGCGGGTCAGATGGACCAGCGCCAGCACCGCCAGCACGGTGAAGCCCGCGACATAGACCGCCGGCGCCATGCCCCAGATGCGGCCGCGGGCGATCCAGAGGAACTCCTGCGGGAAGCCGAACAGGATCTGGTGGCCGAGCACGACGTAGGCGACGCCGCGGAACAGCGCCATAGCCCCCAGCGTGACGATCAGCGGCGGCACGCGCAGCCCCGCCACGCACAGCCCGTTGAAGGCGCCGCAGGCCAGCCCCGCGGCGACGGCCGCGATCAGCGCCAGCGCGAGGGAGGCCTCGCCCTCCACCAGCATCAGCCCCAGCACCATGCCCACGACCGCGACGGTGGAGCCGACGGACAGGTCGATGCCGCGCGTGGCGATCACCAGCGTCATGCCGACGCCGAGGATCACGTAGGGCGCGCTCTGGTTGAGGATGATCGTGATGTTGCGCGGGCTGAGGAAGCGCGCGTTGACGCCGTAGAACACGGCGACGAGCCCCAGCAGGATCGCGAGCGTGGACAGCAGCGACACCGTGTCGGGCCGCGCCGCCGCCCAGTCGCGCAGACCCGCCAGCGGCCGCCGCGCCGGCGGCCGGGGGCGGGCCGTGTCGGCCATGGCCGTCATGACCGCGTCTCCGGGCTTTCGCGCAGCATCCGCAGCGCGACGACCGCGATCAGCAGCAGGCCCACCGCCACGAGTTGCCAGAACTGCACCACCCCCGAAAGCAGGAGGCCGGTCTGCAGGATGCTCAGGATGAGCGCCCCCATCACCGTGCCCGCGATCACCCCGCGCCCGCCGAACAGCGACGTGCCGCCCAGCACCACCGCCGCCAGCACCTGCAACTCCATGCCCGCGCCCATCACGGGCTGGGAGGCGTCCTGCCGCGCCACGATGATGATGGTCGCCAGCGACGACAGCACGCCCATGATCACGAAGGCGACGATGCGCGTGCGCGCCACCGAGACGCCCGCGAGCCGCGCGGCCTCGGCCGAGCCGCCGACCGCGGTGACGTGCTGGCCGGTGCGGGTGAGCTTGAGGAAGGCGTAGCCCCACAGCGCCGCGGCCGCCGCGATCCAGACCGGGACCGGCACGCCGGCGACGGTTCCCGACCCGATCCAGACGATGGCGGGCGGAAAGCGCATCAGCACCTCGCCCTCGCCGATCAGGTAGGCCAGCCCGCGGAAGAAGGTCAGCGAGCCCAGCGTGACGATGATCGAGGGCACGCCGACGATCGCGGTCATGAAGCCGTTGAACAGACCGCAGAGCGCGCCCACCGCCAGCATCGCCGCGAGCCCCAGCGGCCAGGGCAGCCCGGCGTGGATCATGCCGATCCCCGCCACCGTGGCGCTGAGCCCGACGATGGAGCCGAGCGAGATGTCGATCTCGCCCGCGGCGAGCACGATGGTCAACCCGACGCCGAGCACGATGTAGATCGAGGTCTGGGTGAGGATGTTGAACAGCACCGCGGCCGTGAAGAAGCGCTCCGCGGTCAGCGAGAACACCGCGATCAGCGCCAGCATCAGCGCCAGCGTCGAGAGGACCACGGCCGCGTCGGGCGCCGCGTCGATGCGCGCCCGCAGCGCGGCCATGGCGTCGCCGCTCCCGACGCCGCGGCCCAAGACGTCCTCGCTCATGCCGCGCCCTCCAGGCCCGGCCCGGCCGGGATCGCGCCGGTGATCAGGCCCACCACATGCTCCCGCGTCGTCCCGGCGATGGGCAGGTCGCCGACCTTGCGGCCCTGCCGCAGCACGATCACCCGGTCGGCGAGCGAGAAGACATGCTCCATGTTGTGCGAGATCATGATGAAGGCGGTGCCATGGGTCTCGCGGATGCGCTTGACCAGCGCCAGCACCGCGCGCTGCTGGTCGACGCCGATGTTGTTGGCCGGCTCGTCGAGGATGATGATCGAGCCGCGCCAGTAGGCCGCCCGCCCCACCGCCACCGACTGCTGCTGCCCTCCCGACAGCGTGCGGACCGGCGCGGAGAGGTTGCGCAGCGAGATGTTCAGCGTGCCGAGCAGGCCGCGCGTCTCCTCGCGCATCCTGCGCCGGTCGATCAGGCCGCACAGGCGCGCCAGCACCCCGGCGCCGAGCGTCTCGCGGGCGAGGAACAGGTTGGCCGGCGCGTCCATCGCCTCCACGAGGCCCGAGGACTGGTAGACGGTCTCGACGCCGCGCGCGCGGGACTGGCGCGTGTTCTCGAAGTTGACCGCCTCGCCGTCCAGCAGCACCTCGCCGGAGTCGCGGCGATAGGCGCCGGTGATGGTCTTGATCAGCGTCGACTTGCCGGCGCCGT
>DAINOD010000145.1:0-4972 GCA_036735545.1 Rubrimonas sp.
GCCTCCTCGAACACCTTCTGGTGGCGGCGCTGCAGCGAGCAGTCTCGCTCGCCCAGATGCACCGCGGCGCCCCGGCCGTCGCCGATCACCTGCACCTCGATGTGGCGCGGATGGCCGAGATACTTCTCGAGATAGACCGCGTCGTCGCCGAAGGCGGCCTTCGCCTCGGCGCGGGCGGTGGACAGGGCGCTCTCCAGCTGGTCGGCCGAGCGGGCGACCTTCATGCCGCGCCCGCCGCCGCCCGACGCGGCCTTGACCAGCACCGGATAGCCGATCTCCCCGGCGACCGCCGCGGCCGTCTCGAGTTCGGTCACGGCGCCGTCCGAGCCCGGCACGCAGGGCACGCCGAGCCGCTTCATCGTGTCCTTGGCGGCGATCTTGTCGCCCATGACGCGGATGTGCTCCGGCGTCGGCCCGATGAAGACCAGTTCGTGCTCCTCGACGATCTGGGCGAACTGGGCGTTCTCGCTGAGAAAGCCGTAGCCGGGATGGATCGCCTCGGCGCCGCTGATCTCGCAGGCGGTGATGATGGCGGGAATGTTGAGATAGGACTGGGAGGCCGGCGGCGGGCCGATGCACACGCTCTCGTCGGCCAGCCGCACATGCATGGCGTTGGCGTCGGCGGTGGAGTGCACCGCGACGGTGCGGATGCCCAGCTCGCGGCAGGCGCGCTGGATGCGCAGCGCGATCTCGCCGCGGTTGGCGATGAGAACCTTGCCGAACATCACTCGACGATCATCAGGGGCGCGCCGAACTCCACCGGCTGCTTGTCGTCCACCAGGATGCGCCGGACCATGCCCGAGCGCGGGCTGGGGATCTGGTTCATCGTCTTCATCGCCTCGATGATCAGCAGCGTCTGCCCCTCGCGCACGCTGTCGCCGACCTTGACGAAGGCCGCCGTCCCCGGCTCGGGCGACAGGTAGGCGGTGCCGACCATCGGCGAGGTGACGGCGCCGGGCAGATCGGCCGGGTCGGTGGCGACGGCGGCGGCGACCAGCTGCGGCTCGGGCGCGGCCGAAACCTGCGGGCGCGGGGCCCCTGCCGGGGCGACGTGGTGGACGACCGGGGCTGCGGCGCGGCTCAGGCGCACGCGCAGCTCGTCGTTGTCGCCATAGTCTCGCGAGACCTCGATCTCGCCGAGATCGGTTTCGCGCAGAAGCTGCGCGAGCGCGCGAATGAAGGCGATGTCGTCCTCGGGGGTCCTGCTCATGCGGCGCCTCGCCCAGCGCGGCGCGCGGACGCGCCGTCTCGTTGACCGCCGGGGGGCCCCGGCGGTGCGCGCCATATACGCGCAGCGACGCCGCACGCCAAGTCGCGCCGGGTCGCAGCCCTCGGGCGCGCGGCCGGCCTCGTCCAAGGGTGGCGGCGCAGCGCCCTCAGCCGCGGTCGCGGCGGGCCTCCTCGATCAGGGCGCGCATCTGCTCGATCTGCACATAGCCGCGCACGATGCGGTCGCCGATCACGAAGCTCGGCGTGCCCTCCACGCGCAGCGCCTGGGCCAGCGCGTAGGTGGCGCGGATGCCCTCGGCGATGGCGTCGTCCTCCATGGCCCTCCGCAGGGGCGCCTCCTGCAGTCCGGCCTCGGCGGCGAGGCGGAACACCGTGTCCTCGTCCAGCGCCCCGCGCCAGCGCATCAGCGCGTCGCTGAGCTGCTCGTAGCGCGCCGGGTCGATGGCCAGGGCGGCCATCGCGACGCGGGCGGCCATCACCGAATCAGGCCCCAGCACCGGAAGCTCCTTGTGGATCACACGCAGCCCCGGGTCGGTGGCGAGCAGTTCGGCGATCTGGGGATGCGCGGCCTTGCAATAGCCGCAGCGGTAGTCGGCGAACTCCACGATCGTCACGTCGCCGTCCTCGGCGCCGAAGGCGTGGCTGAAGCCGTCGTCGAACAGCGCCTCGGCGTTGGCGGCGACCAGCGCGGCGTCGTCGCGGGCCCGGTCCTGGTCGCGGCGGTCCTCCAGAACCTGCAGCGCCTCGAGGATGACCTCGGGGTTGCGCAGCAGATAGTCGCGCACGCGGGCGTCCACTGCGGCGGCCTGCTCGGGGCTGAGTGCGCCATCCTGGGCGGCGAGAGGCGCGGCGAGGGTGGCGAGGCAGAGGGCGAAGATCGTGCGGCGCATCGGGCGGGTTCCTGTGCGGAGGGGGGGTCAGCGAAGGGCGCGGAGGTCGAGCGCGGCGATGTCGTCGGCGCGCCGCCATCCGGGCGAGCCGGTCGGCAGCAGGTCCATCGCGCGGCGGGCCATGCGGACGGCCCCCTCGGCGTCGCCCAGCAGCGCGAGCCGCTCGGCGGTCGCGAGCGCGGCGTCGCCGTCGCGTCCGGCGCGGGCGTAGGCCTGGGCGAGATCGCGCAGCACGCCGGGCTCGCCGGGGTCGTCGCGCACGGCCGACTCCAGGATGCGCAGCGCCTCGGCGTCAGCCCCGGGCTGGCCGCTGGCCAGGAGCGCGCGGCCCAGCCAGCCCGCGATCAGCGGCTCGTCAGGCGCCAGCCGGGCGGCCTGGCGATAGGCCGCGACCGCCTCGGCGGGTCGGGCGCTCTCGTAGAGGATCTGGCCCTTCAGCTCGGTGTAGAAGGGGTCGTTCGGCCGACGGGCGATCAGCCGATCCACCGCGCGCAGGGCCGCCTCGGGCTCGGAGCGGCGGTGCAGCGCGATGGCGCGCCGGTAGAGGTTCAGTTCGCTGTCGGGCTCGGTCTCCAGCTCCAGCCGCGCGAGCACCCGCTCTGGCCGGTCGGTGAAGCCGTCGAGCTTGGCGCGCATCCGGGCGTGCCAGTAATGGATCTCGGCGCTCGCCGGCTGGCCGCGCGCCGGCGAGGCGGCGATGCGCTCCTCCAGCAGCGCGATGCGCTCGGAGGACAGGGGGTGGGACTGCGCATAGGGGTCGATGCGGCCCGACTGGAACACCTCCTGCCCCTTGAACAGCCGCAGAATCGCCAGCATCCCCTCCGGATCGACCCCGGCGCGGTTCATGTATGCGACAGCCGCCTGATCCGCCGCCGCCTCCTCGGCGCGGGAGAAGGCCAGCAGGCTGCGCTGGGCCGCCTGCGTGCCGCCGAGCGCCAGCGCCATGCCCGCCTGCGGGGCGCCCGCCACGGCGGCTGCGGCGGCGGCTAGGATCGAGGCGATCATCGCGGGACCGCTGAGATCGCGGGCGGCGATCTGCCGCCGCGCGAGATGCCCCCCGGTGATGTGCCCGACCTCGTGGGCGATGACGCCCATCACCGTCTCGGGCTCCTTCAACTCGCGCAGAAGCCCCGTGTAGAGCACCATGTTGCGCCCGCCCGCGACGAAGGCGTTCATCGACGGATCCAGCAGGATGAACATCCGCACATCGGTCGTGCCGAGCCCCGCCGCGCGAAAGATCGGCTCCGACATCATGCGCAGGGTGCGCTCGATCTCCGCATCGCGCACGAAGGTTCGCGCCTGCGCCGGCAGAGCGAGCGCGAAACTCACCGTCGCCGCTGTCAACAGGCCCAGGAAGCGCCGCGCCATGGTTTCCTCCCGCCGGCCGGAGCCGCGACGCTTGCGCCCATCCCCGAACACGGGGCAGCGTCGCGCCGCTTTGGGACATAAGGGTGTCGCGGCATGAGGATTTCAACCCGCAGCGCGGTCGATCCGTTCCTCGTGATGACCGTGCTGGCCGCCGCGCGGGGGCGCGAGGCGCAGGGCGCCGACATCGTGCACCTCGAAGTCGGCCAGCCCGGCGCCCCCGCTCCTCGCCGCGCCATCGAGGCGGCGGCGGCGGCGATGCGTGCGGGCCCGCTCGGCTACACCGAGGCGCTGGGCCTGCCGGCGCTGCGCGAGCGGCTGTCGCGCCGCTACGCCGACCGCCACGGCGTCGCCGTCCCGCCCGAGCGGATCGCGATCACCGCCGGGGCCTCCGGCGCCTTCGTGCTGGCCTTCCTCGCGCTGTTCGAGGCCGGCGCGCGGGTGGCGCTGGCCGAGCCGGGCTATCCGGCCTATCGCAACATCCTGCGCGCTATGGGCCTCGAGCCCGTCGGCCTGCCCGCGGCGGCGGCCGACCGCTTCCAGCCCACGCCCGCCCTGCTCGACGGCGCGGGCGCGCTCGACGGGCTGATCGTCGCGAGCCCCGCCAACCCGACCGGCGCGGTTCTGGAACGCGCCGCGCTGGGCGCGCTGGTCGCGGACTGCCGCCGACGCGGCGTCGCGCTGATTTCCGACGAGATCTACCACGGCGTCGAGTTCGGCCCGCCCTGCGCCTCGGCGCTCGAGTTCGGCGAGGACGTGCTGGTGGTGAACAGCTTCTCGAAATACTGGCGCCTCACCGGCTGGCGCGTGGGCTGGCTCGTGGCTCCCGCGCCGGTGATCGCGGCGGTCGACCGGCTGGCGCAGAGCCTGTTCATCTGCCCGCCCCACGTCTCGCAGGTCGCAGCGCTGGCGGCGCTCGACGCCGACGAGGAGCTGGAGGCGGAGGTCGCCGCCTACGCCCGCAACAGCGATCTCCTTGGCGAGGCGCTGACGCGACTGGGTTTTTCGCTGCCGGCCCCGGCCGATGGCGCCTTCTACCTCTACGCCGACGCCAGCCGTCTGACCGGCGACAGCCCCGCCTTCTGCGCGCGGATGCTGGCCGAGGCCGGGGTGGCGGCGACGCCGGGCACCGATTTCGACCCCGCGCGCGGCCACAGGACGGTGCGCTTCAGCGTCGCGGGCTCCACCGAGCGCGTGGCCGAGGCGGCGCGGCGGCTGGCGGCGTGGCTCGGCTAGCGCGCCGCGCCATCGCTCTCGCAGAGGTGGCGCGGCGGATCGCCGTCCGAGATCGCCCACAGCCCCGCGATCATGCGCGGCGGCGCGGACTTGCCCCAACCCGAGGGGCCGACGAGGATGGCGCATTCGCCCGGCTCGTCATGCAGGTCCGCGCCATGGACCGCCGGCGCGGCGCCACGGCGCTTCGCCACGTTCCTCAGAACGACGTTCGTGGCCATCATTCCGCTCCCTTCGTCCGGCCGGGCCGCCAG
>DAINOD010000146.1:0-1724 GCA_036735545.1 Rubrimonas sp.
ACGCCGGTCACCCAGCCGCCGAGGTGCAGGCGCTCCTGGCGGTTGTCGAAGTCGGGGTCGAAGGGGTCCGGCAGGAAGGCGATCTCGTCGTTCCACCAGCCCCAGCGCAGGAATTGCGGGTCGGTGTTCGTCCCCGCCGGAAAGAGCCCGCCGTCGCCGACCAGCCCGCGGCTGACGAAGCCGCCGTGGGAGGAGAAGATGGTGAAGTCGTTCGCGGTGAGGCCCGGCGCCAGCGAGGGCGCGATGATCCGATCCGACGCCCCGCTGTTCTGGCCCGTCAGCGATAATGAAAGCAGCGTGCCCATCGCGGCGAAACGGTTGTCGTCGAGGAAGGCGCCCAAGGGAGCGTCGACCGCCCCGACGCCGCCGAAGACGCGGCGCACGTCGAACAGCGGCGTCGTCGAGCCGGAGGGGTTCAGCAGGCCGATCTCGGCGACCACGTCGTTGCGGTCGGCGTCGAAGCCCACGAGCACGCTGGCGGGCTCCCGACCGAGCAGCATGTAGGGCGCGCCGAGGCCGACGCCGCCCGGCTGCACAGAGTTGCCGCCGATCACCGCGAAACCGCCGGTGAACACGGTGTCGACGCCGGCGGGCGCCGATGTCGCGAGCGTGCTGGCGCCCAGCGGTTGCGCGAGCGGGGTGCGGTTGGCCGGCACGACCGGGTTGCCGCTCTGCTGGGCGATGCGCGTATCGCCGAAGAACGTCGCGTCCTCGAAACCCGCGATGCTGCGGAAATCCGCAACCACGTCGAGGTCCGGCAGGTCGTTCGTGACATAAGGGGCGGCGGCGCCCAGCAGGAAATACTTCGTCCCGTCGCCGAAGGCCGTCACGCCGTCGCCGGCGTCCAGCGTGCCGAGCAGCGCCCGACCCTGGCTGACCGGCGCCGCGCCCGCGCCGCGCCCCGTCGCCAGAACCGGAACGCCGAAGGAGGCGAGGCCCGCGGTGCTCGGCAGGATCGCGTTCACGCCCGCGCCGACCTCGGAGCGTTGCGCCGGGCCGGCGCCTTCGATCGAGACATAGCCGGTGAAGGCGCGGCCGATGGCGTCGCGGTTTACGCCGGCCGGTGAGGACGGCCCTTCGACGAACCGCCCCTGCGGCCCCGAGACCAGAAGCAGCGCGGCGTCGGACAGGCCCGAATCCGTCGCGCCGATGGGGCTGTCCCGCCCGGTCAGCAATCCGGGGTCGATGGAGAAGCTTAGCGCGCGGCGCTGGCCCGATATCGTCGTATCGCTCCAGAATTCGGGATCGCCCTCGCCGAAGAAGGTCAGCGCGCGGCGTCCCCCGTCGGTCTCGAAGGCGAAGACGTTGAGCGGCCCCGAGAAAAGCCCCTGCGCCCGCGCCGGCTCGCCGTCGAGCAGGCCGTCCATGTCGAACCGCACCGTCAGCGTCTGCTCGAAGGCGAGGAAGGCGTTCGAGCTCAGCACCGGTCCGCCGGCGGCCATCGCGATCATGGCGAGTTCGTCCGGCGACCGCGTGTCCGTCGCGGTCTGCCCGACGATGAAGAACCTGTCGGGGTCGACCGGGTCGGTGAAGATCACCTCGGAATAGACCAGCGCCTCCTGCGCCGGACCGCCGTAGAGGATGCCCGAGGCCGCGGGGTCGCTCACCGGGAAGCCGGCGGACGTGGTGAAGGCGTCATTGGTGGGGAAGGAGGCGAGACCCGTGAAACCGGTGAGCGGGATGATGACGACATCCTCGGGGTCCGTTGGATCGGTAGGATCTGT
>DAINOD010000146.1:1824-4711 GCA_036735545.1 Rubrimonas sp.
ACGTTGCTCTCGGCCACCTCCCGCACAACGCCGGTGATCTGACGCTCGACGTTGCTCGGCGGCTCCAGTTCCCGCGTCTCGCTCCGATCGCGTTCCGTTTCGCCCAGCGTGGACACCGGCGGCGCCGAGGCGGCCAGCGGATCGTCCAGCCCCAGCAGCAGCGCGCCAGCCGCGTCGAGCCCGGCGACGATCGTGTCTTCGCCCGGGGTCTGCTCCAGCCCGCCATCGCCTTCGCCTTGCGGCGTACCGAAGACCGCCGCGACGCCGCCCGGGTCGAGCAGCCCGAGATAGACCACCGCCGGCTCGCCGTCCGCGCCCGTCCGCACCTCCGCCGTCGCCAGCGCGCGCGACAGCGCAAGGCCCGCGACGGTGGTGGTCTCGCCCGCGACATGGGTGACGCGGGTGACGTCGTCTCCGACCGTGACATGGGCGACGCCGCCGCGCACCGTCACGAGAGCCTGCGGCGTGCGGACCGTCACCGGCGTGGTCTTGGAGATGCGCCCGCCGATGAAGCGCAACACCCCGCGCGTCATCGTCACCGACATGTCGCCGAGGTCGCGATCGGGGTCGTAGACAAAGCGGTCGAGCACGATGTCCGAGTTCGGCCAGACGCTGAGCGTGGTCTGGTCCAGGAACACGAACTGCCCCGCCCCGATGTCGGCCGTCTCGATGCGCTCCAGCGCGATGACCTCGACGCCAAGCCGCAGCGTGCGCTGGCTCTGTTCGGGCGGGGTGCCGATGACGGCCTGGTTTGCGGCGGCGACGTTTCCGATCGGAACGGTCTGAGCCGTGGCGGGCAGGGCGACCGCGGCTGCCGCCACGGCCGCCAGCGTCCGGCGCGGGGCGCTCATCGCACCCGGTCCGCGCCGAAGATCCCCGCCGCGCTCGCCGGCGCGCCGCGCTCGCTCACACCGTCCAGGGTGAACGTCCCCGCCGTCGCCGCGACCGCGTCGCCCGCCCCGGTGAAGAACGACCCCGACAGCGCGCCCGTCCCGGGCCCGTTGACGAAACCGCTGGCCGAAGACGCGCCAAAATGGTCGGCTCCCACCGCCGCGTTGACATCGACGGCGAAAGAGACCGTCTCGCCGAGGATG
This sequence comes from Rubrimonas sp., assembly GCA_036735545.1. Classification (GTDB taxonomy): domain Bacteria; phylum Pseudomonadota; class Alphaproteobacteria; order Rhodobacterales; family Rhodobacteraceae; genus Rubrimonas. The sequence continues at coordinate 2,919 of DAINOD010000146.1, forward strand.
CCCGACAGAGTAGCCGCACCCTCCGCGCGCTCGAAATCATAGGTCATCTCGAAGCGCCCCCCCTGCACGTAGGCGGCCGCCCCTCCGGTCATCGACTCGACGACATTGGCGATCGCAAACCCATCATAGGTCGCTTGGCCCTGTTGCGCACGCACATCGACGATGTCGGACACGACGCCGCCGATCCAGACGCCGGCGTGGAGGCGGTCGCGTCGGTCGGCCAGCGCCGGATCGGCCGTGGCGCCGGCGAAGGCGACCTCGCCGTTCCACCAGCCCCAGCGCAGGTACTCGGGGTCGGTGGCGACGCCCGCCGGGAAGACGCCGCCGTCGCCCAGCAGGCCCGCGGAGGCGAGCCCGCCGAAGGGGTCGCCGTCCGTCAGCATGTCGCCGGCTCCGGCGGGTTGTCCGGTGACGGCGCCCGCGGACGTCGCCAGCGCGGCGAAGCGGCGGTCGTCGACCATGGCGTCGCGACCGCCGGCGTCGCCGAAGGCGAGCGAGAGCTGTCCCGGCCCGATTCCGGCCCGCGTGGGCGCGAGGCCCCTGATCTCCGCCGCGACGCCGTTCATCGCCGGCGCGAAGCCCGCGACGAAGCCGCCCGGTCCCGCGGCCTGCATGAGGTAGGGCTCCGAGAGCCGCGCGCCCGGCGCCGCCGTCGGGGAGAAGCTCTGGCCCTGGGCGATGGCGTAGCCGCCCGTCAGCACGCCTTGCACGCTTGCCGCCGCCGAGCCTGCGAAGGGGCTGGCCGACACGTCGAGCGCGAGCGCGGTGCGCGCGGTCGCCACCGCGGCCTCGCTCTGGCGCGTCGCCAGCCTCGTGTCGCCGAAGGCGATGGGCGCCGGCGGCGGGTCGGCGAAGGGCGCGAAGAGCGCCGGCGCCCCGTCGAGCCCGGGGTCGGCGTCGGCCGCGAAGGCGGCCCCCGGGCCCATCACGAGGTAGTCGCCCTGCGCACCGAAGGCGCTGTCGCCTTGCGGGCTCGACAACACGCCCAGCGTCGCCGCGGCGAGACCAACGGGGCCAGCGGCGTCGGCGCGGAACGACAGCGGGGTCGGCGCCGCGGCGGTCGGCGCGCCGGCGGGCGTCCGGCCCAGCGCCCCCGCGAGCGCCGCGAAGGCCGAGCGCTGCGCGGGGCCCTCGCCCTCGATCGCGAGGTAGCCTCCGAGCACCCGGCCCGACCCGCCGGCGGCGGGCTCGTCCGCTGCGAGGTAGGCGCCGTCCGGCCGCGACAGCATCAGCAGCGCGAAGCCCTCGGCCGGCGGGGTGACGAAGCTCTCGCCGAGCCCCCCCGGCAGCGGCGCTGCGGCCCCCGTGAACAGCGCCGGTCCGAGCGCGTAGGTCGCCGTCCGCAGACCGGGCGTCGCGGTCCAGTGCGCCGCGGGGGTTGGCGCGCCGAAGAAGCCGAGCGCCAGCGCAGGCGGCCCCTCGGTTGCGCGGAACGCGCCGAGCGCGAAGACCTCCGGGGCCACGAACAGATCGACCCGCGCCGTGCGCCCGTCGAGCGCGCCCTCCATGGTCACGAGGCTTGCGGTCGCTGCGGCCGGCAGGCGGACGAAATCGCCGCCGACGGCGACCGGCGCCGCGAGCGACAGCCCGCCTGCGCCCGCCGTGGACTCGGCGAGCAGCGCCGCTCCGCTCGGGTCCGTCAGGCGCGAGACCACGGAGAGGGCGGCTCCCGGTCCCGCCGACGCGATCAGTCCGGCGCCGACCGCCTCGCCTTGCGCCATGAGAAGCGCCCCGCGCGCGTCCGGGATCGGCGCAACCTGTGGCGGGCCCGGTTCGGTCGGGCCCGGCTGGGT
>DAINOD010000147.1:0-4616 GCA_036735545.1 Rubrimonas sp.
GAGCCGGCCGGCCGCGGCGGCTTCGCTTCCGACCTCGACGACGATATCCCGTTCTAGCGCCCGCGACGCCGCGGGCAGTCGCGATCCGCCCGTCCGCGTCGGACTAGAGCGTGCGCAGATAGGTGTCGTATTCGGCGTCGGTGACGCGCTCCAGCAGTCGTTCCATCTCCTGCCGCTTCATCGCGGCGTAGACGCGGGCGAACTCGGCGCCCAGCGTGTCGCGGATGAAGTCCGACTGCTCGAAGGCGGCGATGGCGGAGGGCCACGTGATGGGCAGCATCCGGCCCTCGACCGCGCGCGCGTCGCCCTCGGAGGGCAGCCCGGGGTCGCAGTTGCGCTCAAGCCCGTAGAGCATCCCGCCGAGAATGGCCGCAAGCGCGAGGTAGGGGTTTGCGTCGGCGCCTGCGACGCGGTGCTCGATCCGGGCGCCGGGACCGGACAGCGCGGGGCAGCGCACCGCCGTGTTGCGGTTGTCCAGCCCCCAGACCGCCTGATACGGCGCATAGGTGTTGGGCCGCAGGCGGCGATAGCTGTTGAGGTGCGGCGCGAAGGTCAGCGTCGCGTCCGGCATGGTCGCCAGCAGCCCGCCGACGGCCGCGCGCATCGCCGCGTTGGGCGCCGCCATGTCGCCGGCGTCGAACAGGTTGCGGCCGGTGTCGTCCAGCAGCGAGACGTGGAAGTGCTGGCCCGAGCCCGACTGGTCCCCGTAGGGCTTGGCCATGAAACAGGCGTCCATGCGATGCTGGCGCGCCACGCCGCGGATCGCCCGGCGCAGCAGGATCGCGTGATCGGCGGCGGCGAGCGGGTCGGGCACATGGGCGAGGTTGATCTCGAACTGGCCCGGCCCGAATTCGGCCGTCGCGGCCTCGGCCGGCGCGCCGAGGGCCAGCGCTGCGGCGTCGATCTCGGCCAGCACGCCCGAGAAGGCGGCCTTCACGTCGAGCATGTAGATCTGGCTGGCCTCCAGCCGGTCGCCGCCCATGCCCAGCGGCGGGCGGGCGTGGCCGAAATCGTCGGTCTCGCCGTCGACCAGGTAGAACTCCAGCTCCGGCGCCACCACCGCGGTCAGTCCCTTGGCGTTGATGCGCGCGACGACGCCGGCCAGCGCCTGCCGCGGGTCGTAGGCGCAGGGCGTGACGCCGTCCGGCTCGGTCATGGTCATCAGCGCGATGGCGGTCGGCCGCTCGGTCCAGAGCGCGCGGCCGAAGGCGTGGGGGATCGGCCAGCCCACCCCGTCGGGGTCGCCGATGTCGACGGCGATGCGGGACGCCTCCACGTCCTCCGAGGCGATGTCGAGGTTGTAGGTGGACATGGGCATCCGGCTCGCGCCCTTGGCCAGCTTGTCGATCTGGCGCGCCGGCAGCCACTTGCCGCGCATGACGCCGTTCATGTCGGGAAAGACCAGCTCGACGATCTCGACGTCGGGGTTCTCCGCCATGAACCTCGCGGCCTTCGCCGCGAAGTCCTTCATTTTCTGCTCGCGTAGAGGCACAGCAGCTCCAGCGCGATGGTGGCGCCCGCCAGCGCCGTGATCTCGGAGACGTCGTAGGCCGGCGCGACCTCCACCACGTCGGCGCCGATCACGGGCAGGCCCTGCATCGCGCGGATCATCGGCAGGATCTGGTGCATGAACAGCCCGCCGCAGACCGGCGTGCCGGTGCCGGGCGCCTGGGACGGATCCAGGCAGTCGATGTCGACCGTGACATACACCGGCCGGTCGCCGACGCGGGCGCGAATGGCGGCGGCGGCGGCGCGCCAGCCCTCCTCGTGCACGCGGATGGCGTCGAAGACCTCGACGCCCATGGGGTCGTCGTTGGTGGTGCGCAGGCCGACCTGGATCGAGGCGGCAGGGTCGATCAGCCCCTCGCGGATCGCGTGATAGAACATGGTGCCGTGGTCGATGCGCTTCCCGTCGTCGGCCCAGGTGTCGGAGTGGGCGTCGAACTGCACCAGCGCCAGCGGCGCGCCGCGCCTGCTCGCGTGGGCGCGCAGCGACGGGTAGCTGACGAAGTGGTCGCCCCCCAGAACAAGCACCTGTGGCACGTCGGCCAGCACGGCGGCGATGGCGGCCTCGATCTCGGCCGGCACGCCCTCCGGGCGACCCGGGTCGAAGGCGACGTCGCCCCAGTCGCCGACCGCCAGCCGCTCGAAGGGGTCGAACGGCGAGGGCCATGCGCGCGCCCAGCCGAGATTGACGCTGGCGGCGCGGATCGCGCGGGGGCCGAGACGGCAACCGGAGCGGTTGGTGACGCTGGTGTCGAAAGGCACGCCCATCACGGCGACGTCGAGGCCCGCGGGATCGGCGACGTAGCGGCGGCGGCAGAAGCTGAGCGCGCCGGCGAACATCCGCTCGCCGTGCGTCACGGCGCGGGCGTCGGCCGCGGTGAACGCGTAGTCCTTGCGCAGGATCATGGGGTTTCCGCAGTTGACAGGGCCAAGTTTGTGATCACATTCCTGCGCCCATGGCAAGCGTCCCCCTCGCCGAAGTCGCCACGCCCGCGCACGAACGGGTCTACCGCGACCTCCGCAGCCGCATCCTGCACGGGGAGTTCGCGCCGGGACAAGCCGTGACCCTGCGCGGGCTGGCCGAGGGGCTCGGCGTGTCGATGACCCCCGCGCGCGAGGCGGTGCGGCGGCTGATCGCCGAGCGCGCGCTGGTCATGACCCCCACCGGCCGCGTCCAGGCGCCCGTGCTGACGCCGGCGGCGCTGGGCGAGTTGGCCGCCGCGCGGGCGCTGCTGGAGCCGGAGCTGGCGGCGCGCGCCTGCGGCCGGGTCGACGCGCGGGGCCTCGCGGCGCTGCGCGCTCTGGACGACGCGGTGACAGCGGCGCTGCGCGACGGCGACCCGCGCGCCTATGTCAGCGCCAACACCGCCTTCCACGCCACGCTTTACGCGGCCGCGCAGGCCCCCGCCCTCACGGCGCTGGTGGAGAGCGTCTGGTTGCAGGTCAACCCGGCGATGCGCGTGGTGACCGGCCGCGCCGGCACGCTGGGCCTGCGCGACCACCATGCCGAAGCGCTGGCGGCGCTGGCCGCCGGCGACGCCGGCGCGCTGGCCGAGGCGATTCGCGCCGATGTCGGGCAATCCGCCGACCTGCTCGCCCGCGCCGCTTGACGGGAGGGCTGGTTGCGGCGATTTGTGATCACAAATCGCTGCAGCAACAGGAGTCGACCATGGGCCTCAATCTGCGCACCACGCCGGAGATCCAGGCGCTCGACGCGGCGCATCACTGGCACCCCTTCACCGACACCGCCGAGTTGAATGCGCGGGGCACGCGCGTGATCGCCGGCGCGCAGGGCTGCTGGCTGACCACCAACGACGGCGAGCGCCTGCTGGACGGCATGGCGGGACTGTGGTGCGTCAACGTCGGCTACGGGCGCGAGGAGATCGTGGATGCGGTCGCGCGCCAGATGCGACAGCTTCCCTTCTACAACACCTTCTTCCAGTGCACGCACCCGGCTGCGACCGAATTCGCCGCCGCGCTGGCCGAAGTCGCCATGCCGCATCTGAACCGCGTCTTCTTCACGAATTCGGGCTCGGAGAGCAACGACACGGTGTTCCGCCTCGCCCGCGTCTACTGGGACGTCATGGGCAAGCCGACGAAGAAGACCTTCATCGCCCGGCGCAACGCCTATCACGGCTCAAGCGTCATCGCCGCCTCGCTGGGCGGCATGGGCGCGATGCACGGCCAGTCCGGTCTGCCGGTGCCGGGCGCCGTTCACCACATCAACCAGCCCTACTGGTTCGGCGAGGGCGGCGACGCCGATCCGGCCGCCTTCGGCGTCTCGCGCGCGCGCGAACTGGAACGCGCGCTGGACGAGATCGGCGAGGACAACGTCGCCGCCTTCATCGCCGAGCCGATCCAGGGCGCGGGCGGCGTGGTGATCCCGCCAGACAGCTACTGGCCCGAGATCGCCCGCATCTGCCGCGAGCGCGAGATCCTGCTGGTCGCCGACGAGGTGATCACGGGCTTCGGGCGCACCGGAAACTGGTGGGGCAGCCAGACCTACGACATCCGGCCAGACCTGATGAGCATCGCGAAGGGCATGACCTCCGGCTACATCCCGATGGGCGGCGTCTTCATCTCCGACCGAGTGGCCGGGCCGGTGATGGAGCGGGCGGGCGAGTTCTATCACGGCTACACCTACAGCGGGCATCCGGCCGCCTGCGCGGCGGGCCTCGCGTCCTTGCGCATCCTCCAGGAGGAGAAACTGGTCGAGCGCGTCGCCCGGGACGTCGGGCCCTATCTGGCGCAGCGCTGGGCCACGCTGGCCGACCACCCGCTGGTCGGCGAGACGCGCACCAGGGGGCTGCTCGGGGCGCTGGAGCTGGTCGCCGACAAGGCGACGCGGCGGCGCTTCGCCAATGTCGGGACCACGGGCATGCGGTGCCGCGACCTCAGCGTGAAGCATGGGCTGGTGATGCGCGCGGTGGGCGACAGCATGATCATCTCGCCGCCCTTCGTCATCGCGCACGAGGAGATCGACGAGCTTGTCGCACGCGCCCGCAAGGCGCTCGACGATCTGGCCGACGCGCTGACGCGCGAGGGCTGGCGCGGCTGAGGCTACAGCGGCAGCCGCTGCGCCCGCGCCCACGCGTCCAGCGCGGGACGCA
>DAINOD010000148.1:0-4528 GCA_036735545.1 Rubrimonas sp.
ATCTGGAAATACTGCGGATAGAGCGTGGCGACGTTGCAGACGTTGGACACCTTCTGCTCGAAGGCGCCGCGGCCCTCCATCGCGTCCACGGTCGAGACCGAGTTGGCGAAGGCGATGTCGGCGCGGCCGGTGGCGATGGCCATCACGTTGGCGACGCCGCCGCCCGGCAACACCTGGACGCTGACGCCGGGCATGCTGGACTGCATCATGCTCTGGATCGCGCCGCCCAGCGGATACCACGCGCCGCCCTGCGGGCCGGTCATGAGGCGCAGCTGCTGCGCCGACGCCCCCGTCGCGCCAAGCGCGGCCAGCGCGCAGGCCCCCAGAAGCGCCGTCCGGATCGTTTTCATCTTGGTTTCCTCCCTGTCGTCCAAAAAAGGTCTCCCGCCGACCACCCCGCCCTCAGGCGGCCGGCGCGGCCAGCGTGAAGGCGGCGCCGCAGCGCGCGGCGATCGCGGCGAGTTCGTCGAGCAGCGAGCGCGGCACCGGCACGCCCTCCCGCTCGCGTCGCGCCCGCATGGCGAATTCGGGGTCGCCGGCGACCATCACCGGCGGCGCGCCCTCCGCCGAGGGCGTCGCGCGCAGGCAGGCGACAAAGGCGTCGAGGTCGTCCTCGAAGTCGCCCGCGTCGCGGAACGCCTCCGGCGCCAGAGCCATCAGGAAGTGGCCGACGTCGTTGCGCGCAGCCTCCGCGGGGCGCAGCGGCGCGAAGCTGGCGCCGGCGAGCGTTGTGGACAGCACCTCCACCATAGCGGCCAGCCCGTAGCCCTTGTGCCCGCCGCCCTGCCGGTCGCCGCCGAGCGGCGTCATCAGCCGGTGCGCCAGACCCTCCGCGGCGTCGGTGAGCGGCCGGCCCGCGGGGTCGAGCGTCCAGCCCTCGGGGACCGGCTCGCCGGCGCGCGCCGCGAGCTTGAGCTTGCCGATCGCCACCGTGCTGGTCGCCATGTCGAGCAGGAAGGCCGGCCCGTCGCGACCCGGCGCGGCGAAGGCCCAGGGGTTGGTGCCAAGCCGCGGGACGCGGCCGAAGGTCGGCACGATGGCCGGCTGGTGGACCGCCGACGCGGCGATCCCGATCAGCCCGGCCCGCGCCGCCCGGATCGCATAGACCCCTGCGGCGCCGAAGTGGTTGCTGTCGCGCACCGCCACCGCGCCGACGCCGAAGGCGCGCGCCCGCTCGATGGCGAGGTCCATCGCCCTGAGCGACGGGACATGGCCGAGACCGCCGCCTCCGTCGATCACCGCCGTCGCGCCGAAGCTGCGCGCCACCCGCGGCGTCGCGCCGGGAACGACGCGCCCGGCCGCGATCAGCTCGTCATAAAGGGTCAGCAGCGCGACGCCGTGACTGTCGACGCCCATCAGGTCGGCCTCGACCAGCGCGCCGGCGGTCTGGACGGCCGCATCGGCCGCCATGCCCCATGCCGTCAGGATCGCGGCGATCTGTTCCGCGAGCCGCTCGGCGGGAACCGCCACGGCGTAGCCGCCTGTCATCGCGCCAGATCCTCCCGTCGCGTCGCGATCTGTCGCCGCGACTTGACGAGGACGCTTGCACGGCGTCAGATGCCTGTCAAGTTGGCTGACAAGTAAGCCGAACAGGTCCGAAACGGGACCACGGGGGGACGCGGCATGGACGTGGCGGAGGTCGGCGAGGACGGCGAAGCCGTTGCCGCACAGTCCTTTTTTGCGCCCTATCGCCAGAACAGCCTGCCCGATCAGGTTTACGAACAACTGATGGCGCAGATAGGCGGCGGCGCGCTCGCGGTGGGCGCGCGACTGCCCTCCGAGCCTCGGCTGGCCAGCGCGCTGGGCGTGTCGCGGCCGGTGGTGCGGCTCGCGCTGGCGCGGCTGCGGGCCGACGGGGTGATCGCCTCGCGCCAGGGCGCGGGCAGCTTCGTGCTGCGCCGGCCGCGGGCGGACTTCCTCGACTGCGCGCCGCGCGGCAGCATGGCCGAACTCCTGCGCTGCTTCGAGCTGCGGATCGCGCTGGAGGGCGAGGCGGCGGCGCTTGCCGCGCAGCGTCGCGGGCCGGGCGACCTCGCCGCGGTCGAGCAGGCGGAGGCCGTCATGGCGCGGGCGCTGGCCGCCGGCGAGATGGGCGCCGACAGCGACATCGCCTTTCACCGCGCCGTCGCCTCGGCGAGCCAGAACGGGATGTTCGTGCGCGCGCTCGACATGGCGCGCGCGGCCATGCGCGACGGCATCGCGACCGCGAGGCGGCTGTCGCAGACTCGGGCCGCCGAACGCCGCGCCGCAGTTCTGCGCGAACACGCCGGCATCGTCGCCGCCATCCGCGACCGCGCGCCGGACGCGGCCCGCGTCGCCATGCGCGCCCACATCGAACGTTCCCGCGACGGCATGCTCGGCCTGCAGGGCTGAACGCCAATCCCAGAGGTGACCATGGAAATCCGCCACAACCGCTTCAAGCGCGCGCTCGCCGCGGGCGAGCGCCAGATCGGGCTCTGGATGTCGATCGGCGCGCCGGTCGTGGCCGAGGTGATCGCGCCGGCCGGCTATGACTGGCTTGTGCTGGACACCGAGCACGCGCCCAACGAGTTGCCCGACGTGGTGGCGCAGCTGCGCGTGCTCGAAGGCGTGCACCCGGAGGCGGTCGTCCGCCCCTCGTGGAACGACATGGTGACGATCAAGCGCCTGCTCGACGCCGGGGCCCAGACGCTGCTGGTGCCCTTCGTGCAGAGCGCCGAGGAGGCGCGGGACGCGGTGCGCTTCATGCGCTATCCGCCCGCCGGCGTGCGCGGCGTCGCGACCGGTCCGCGCGCCAACCGATACGGCCGCGTCAAGGACTACGTGGCGCGGGTCGAGCAGGAGCTGTGCCTGCTCGTGCAGGCCGAGACCCGCGCCGCGCTGGCCGAGATCCCCGCCATCGCCGCCGTCGACGGGGTGGACGGCATCTTCATCGGCCCCTCCGACCTCGCCGCCGACATGGGCCATCTCGGCAACCCCGCGCACCCGGAGGTGCAGGCGGCGCTGAAGGGAGCGGCCGAGGCCTGCGCCAGGGCAGGCAAACCCGCCGGCATCCTCGCGCCCGTCGAGGCCGACGCGAAGCGCTACATCGAGTGGGGCTACCAGTTCGTCGCGGTCGGCTCCGACATCGGGCTGCTGCGCGGGGCGGCCGACGGTCTGGCCGGGCGGTTCGCGTCGTGAGCCGCCCCTCCCCCGACCAGCGCGACCCGGCGAGCCTGCGCAGCGCGCGCTGGTTCGCCAGCGACGACCTGCGCTCCTTCGGCCACCGCTCCCGCGCCCTGCAGATGGGGCTGTCGCCGGAGGACTGGGCCGGCCGGCCGATCATCGCGATCGTGAACACCTGGTCCGACGCCAACCCCTGCCACGCCCACTTCCGCGCGCGCGCCGAGGAGGTGCGGCGCGGCGTGCTGCAGGCGGGCGGGCTGCCCTGGGAGCTGCCGGCGCTCTCGCTGTCGGAGACCTACGTCAAGCCGACGACCATGCTCTACCGCAACTTCCTCGCGATGGAGACCGAGGAGCTGATCCGCTCCCACCCCGTGGACGCCGCCGTGCTGATGGGCGGCTGCGACAAGACCACGCCGGGGCTGATCATGGGCGCGATCAGCGCCGGCCTGCCCTTCGTGTTCATGCCGGCCGGCCCGATGCTGCGGGGCGCCTGGCGCGGCAAGACGCTGGGCTCGGGCTCGGACGCCTGGAAATACTGGGACGAGCGCCGCGCCGGCAAGATCGACGCCGCCGCCTGGGCCGAGATGGAGGGCGGCATCGCCCGCAGCCACGGCCACTGCATGACCATGGGCACGGCGAGCACCATGACCGCGCTGGCCGAGGCGCTGGGACTGACCCTGCCCGGCGCCTCCTCGATCCCCGCCGCCGACGCGGGCCACGTGCGCATGGCCACGGCCTGCGGACGGCGCGCGGTCGAGATGGCGTGGGAGCACCTGACCCCGGACCGCATCCTCGACGCCCGCTCCTTCGCCAACGCGAACATCGTCGCGATGGCGCTGGGGTGCTCGACCAACGCGGTGATCCACCTCATCGCCATGGCGCGGCGGGCGGGGGTGTCGCTGACGCTGGACGACCTCGACGCCGAGAGCCGCCGCACGCCTGTCCTCGCCAACATCCGCCCCTCGGGCGAGCGCTATCTGATGGAGGATTTCCACTACGCCGGCGGCCTGCGCGCGCTGATGGCTCAGCTCGGCGAGCGGCTCGACCTGAGCGCGGGCACCGTCGTCGGCGCGTCGCTGGGCGAGACGCTGCGAGGGGCCGAGGTGCACGACACCGACGTGATCCGCAGCCTCGACAACCCCATCTACGCCGACGGCGCGCTGGCGGTGCTGCGGGGCAACCTCGCGCCCGACGGCTGCGTGATCAAGCCTTCCGCCTGCGAGCAGCGGCTGTTGAGCCACACCGGACGGGCGTTGGTGTTCGACAGCTATCCCGAGATGAAGGCGGCCGTGGACCGCGAGGACCTCGACGTCACCGCCGACGACGTGATGGTGCTGCGCAACGCCGGGCCGCTGGGCGGGCCGGGGATGCCGGAATGGGGGAT
>DAINOD010000149.1:0-4525 GCA_036735545.1 Rubrimonas sp.
CTCAAGCAGGGGCTGGGGCTCGGGGCGGGGCTGCTGGGGTGGCTCCTGCTGGCGATGGCGGCGGGCGCGGTCGTCGCGATGCCGCTGGCCGGCGTGGCTGTGAACCGCTTCGGCAGCGCGACCGTCGCGCGCTTCACCGCGCTGGCGATGGCGGCCGCCTTTGCTGCGCCGCCGCTGGCGCCGGGGATTGCGACGCTGGCCCTGGGGCTGCTGGTCTTTGGCGCAGCGCTGGGCGCGCTCGACGTGGCGATGAACGCCCACGGCGTCGCCGTCGAGGACCGCCTGCGCCGCCCGGTGATGTCAGCCTTCCACGGCTGGTACAGCGTCGGCGCGGCCATCGGCGCCGGCGCCGGCGGGGCCGCGATCGCAGCCGTCGGCGCCGGGGCCCATGTCGCGCTGGCGGCGACGGCAGGGTTCGGGCTGTTTCTCGCCGCATGGCGAGGACTGCTCGGCCCGGTGGACCGCGGGCTGTCGGGAACGCACTTCGCCTGGCCGACGCCGGCGACGCTGGGCCTCGGCGCGCTGTGCTTCATCGCGCTGATGATCGAAGGCGCCGCGCTCGACTGGGCGGCGATCCGCCTGCGCCAGCACGCGGGGGCCTCGGTGGCCGTCGCCGCGCTGGGCTTCGCCGCCTTCTCCGCCGGCATGGCGGCGGCGCGCTTCGCCGGCGACCGCCTGCGTCGCCGCTTCGGGGCGGTCGCGCTGGTGCGGGCGAGCGCGCTGGCGGTGGCCGTGGGCATGGCGCTGGCGGTGGCGGCGCCGACCCCCGCGCTCGCGATCCCGGCGCTGGTGGCGGCGGGGCTCGGGCTCGGCAACGTCGTTCCCGTGCTGTTCGCCGGCGGCGCGCGCGCCGAACCCTACGCGCCGGGTCGCGGCGTCGCAGCGGTGACGACCATGGGCTACATGGGCTTTCTCGTCGGCCCGCCCGCCATCGGCGCGGTCGCTGAGGTCGCGGGCCTCGGCCTCGCGCTTGGGCTGACCGCGGCGGCGGCGCTGGCCATCGCCGCGGGCGCCGGGGCGGCGCGGGGGGCCGGCTAGCGGCCTGCGCCGTTCCAGAGCCGCCACTCGCAGCGGATCGCCTCGCACACCCAGTCGTTGATCAGGCGGTAGCTCGTCTCGCCGACTTCGGCCGTCGCGTTCTGTGGGTCGCCCCAGAGTCCGTCCTCGAAGCCCTCGAAGACCTGGGGCGGATACTTGTAGCGGCCAATGGCGCCGCCGAGGTAGGGCGCTCGATCGTTCGGCGCCGTCCGGTCGGGCATGTGCGGGTGATAGCTGCGCGCTTCCTCCATCCGCACCAGGTCGGGGGCGCTGACCAGCATGCGCGCGGTTTCTCCCTCGCCCGCGTGTCCCTGTGGGCGCTCGGAGCGCATGACGCCGCGATAGCCGGGCTGGATGCCGATCAGCCACTGCAGGGTGAGGACGCTGGCCTCGGTGCTGTCCGAGACGTCCTTCGCGACGATCTGCAGCACGGGATCGCTCTCGGCATGACCGCAGATCAGGTAGATCACCCTGAAACCCTGCCCGACCAGTTCGCGGCACACCTCGTCGACAACCCGGCGCAGCGTGTCCGCCGACAGATTGATCGTGCCGGGAAAGGCCTTGGGAGATTCCGAGAGGATTGCGCTCGGGCCGAACGGGATCGCGGGCCCCACGATCACCGGCACACCCTCGGCGGCGAGCGTGGCGGCCGCGCGGCGGGCGATGTCCACGCACTGATAGGTGTCTGTGCCCAGCGGAAGGTGACCGGCGTGCTGCTCGGTCGCGCCGGTCGGCACGATGACATGGGCGCCGGCGCGCGCCGCGGCTGCGACGTCGGGCGATGTCAGTTCGTCGAACAGCGGAATGTCGCGAAAGTCGCCGGTCGTGGGATAGGGAAAGGGCATGGCGCACCGCCTGTCTGGGATCGGGAACGGAAATCAGGCGCAGCCGGCGTGGCCGGCGAGCCTGTGGACGTGGTGGCGCTCGCAGGCGAGCGCGGAGCAGTAGGACCCGACGATGGGCTGCAGCGCACGGAAGACGTCGCGGTTGCGCGCGCCTGCGGCGTCGAGGCGCTCGACCGCCGCCTCGACCTTCGGCCGCAGCGCGGCGAGGTCCAGCGTCAGCAGCGTCCTGTCCCGCACCACCCACCGTCCGCCGATCATGACATGCCGCACCGCCGTCGCATCCTCCGCCTGCACGAACTGGTGCAGGGCGTTGCGCAGCGGCATCCAGTGGATGTGGCCGAGGTCGAGGAACACGATATCGGCGTGGCGACCGGGCGCGATCGCGCCGATGTCGGGCATCCCCAGCGCCGCCGCCCCGCCGAGCGTGGCGGCCCGCACGGCCTCGCGGCTCGAGACCCAGCGGCGATAGTCGGTGCTGTAGAGATGCGACGCGTAGGCGGCCAGCCGCATCGCCTCGAACATGTTCTGGTTGTCCGAGCAGCTGGAGGCGTCGGTCCCGATCCCGACCGTCACGCCGCTGTCCAGCAGCCGCCGCATGTCCGGCAGGCCGGAGCCCAGCCGCATGTTGCTGCCCGCGTTCAGCACCACCTGCGCCCCGGCGGCGGCGAGCCGCGCCATGTCGTCCTCCGAGAGCCATACCCCGTGCGCCGCCGACAGCGCCGGCGACAGCACGCCAAGGTCGGCGAGATGGGCGGTCAGGCTCTTGCCGTAGCGCTTGAGCGCGACGACCTCCTGCACCTTGGATTCGGACAGATGCGTCTGGATCGTCATCCCGTGCTCGCTGCAGAGCCGAGCGCAGCCGGTCATGAACGCGTCGGTGCACAGCAGCGGGATGGTCGGGCCGATGGCGAGCCTGATACGCTCCGGGTCGCGCGACCACTCCCGCGCGATGCCGGCGAGGCGATCGAGCAGCAGGTCGGTGGCGGCGCCCTCGAAGCCCTTCGCGTCCGGCTTCAGCGCATCGGGTATCGCGTCGAGCAGGCCGGGTATCGACTTGAAGAAGGGGTAGTCCGAGACCATCGGCGCAATGACCGCGCGCATGCCGACGTCTTCGTAGGCGCGCGCCGCGGCGTCGAGGCCTTCCGGCGTCGCAGCAGGCAGTTCGAGAAACAGATCGTAGCAGGCGGTGCAACCCTTCAGCACCATCTCGGCGGCGCCGATGACGGTCGAGATGTAGGTGTCCTCGCGCGTGCGGTTGCCGGTTGACCAGGGGGCCGCCGCGATCAGGGTCTCCAGCGTCACGTCGTCGGTCAGGCCGCGCGAGAGGTGGCCGTAGCCGTGCGTATGGCCGTTGACAAGGCCCGGGTGAAGCAGGAAGCCCGCCGCGTCGATGGTCTCGGCCTCGGCCGGGGCCGCCATGCCCGGCGCGCCGACTTCGACGATGCGACCGTTGGCGACGAGAATGTCCGCAGGCGCGACGGTCCCGTCCTCCGGGCGCAGCACGCGACCGGAGCGGATGACGACGGGAGGCGATCGATCCATCTTGGCGTCCTTCATGGAGGCGCGCGCCGCCGGCGAGCGCCGGCGGCGCGAAGTCGGGGCGGGCTGATCAGGAGATCGCCTCGATGTAGCGGTTCAGCACCTCGGCGCTGTTGGCCGCATACCACTCGCCGTCGGCGGGGATCTGCTTCGCGTAGTTTTCCGGCGAGCCGGGGTCGAGCGGCTTCAGCTCGGCGGGCACGAGCGCGGACGCGTCGGGGTTGATCGGCCCGTTGCCCAGCAACTCGAAAAGCACGACCTGCGGCTCGGGCTCCTGCATCGAGGCGATGAAGTCGAACACCGCCTTGCCCGCCGGGTTGCCCTTCATCACGATCCAGGCGCCCGGCCAGACGATGCCCTCGTTGTAGGTGAACTCGATCTCTGCGTCGGTCTCGCGACGGATCACGCTGGCCCGGGTGTTGAACAGGTTGCCCATGACGACCTCGCGATCACGGAAGATCTGCTGGCTCTCGGCCCCCGAGCCCCAGAAGATCGTGTGCTCCTTGATCTCGCGGATCTTCTCCAGCGCCCGATCGACGTCGATGGGGTAGATGTCCGCAGGAGCCACGCCGTCCGCCAGCAGCGCCGCCTCCAGTTGGCCGTCGATGTGCTTGCGCAGCGTCCGGCGACCCGGAAAGTCGCGGATGTTCCAGAAGTCGGCCCAGCTGCTCGGGGCCCGGTCCGGGAAAGCCTTGGTGTCGTAGGCGAGGACGTTCGAGAAGATGTAGTTGCCGACTCCCCACTGGCCGACATGCTCGGGACGCAGCTTGGCGCGGTCTACGATGTCGTAGTCGATGTCCTCGAGCAGCCCCTGCCGGCCGAGCTCCAGCGACGCCGGGATGTTGCGGTCGGCCACGTCCCAGGTGACGCGCCCGCTGTCGACCATGCTCTTGATCGCGCCGGAGGATGGGCCGGACCCGTCCACCACCACACGCTTGCCGGGGTTCGCCGCCATGTAGGACTGGGCGAACGCCTCCGTCATCGCCGTGACGGCGTCGCCGCCCCAGTTGACGAGGACGATCTCGGCATCGGCCGCCATGGCCGGACTCATCCGGAACACGCCCGCCGACACGCCGAGCGCGCCGCAGGCGGTGAGGAAGGCG
>DAINOD010000150.1:0-4374 GCA_036735545.1 Rubrimonas sp.
CTCAGGAAGGCGACGTGGTGATCTACAAGCAGCGCGCCAGCATCTTCCAGGGCACGCCGATCGTCTCGCACCTCAATTTTCTCGGCGTAAAGAGCCTCATCGTCTGCGGCGAGAGCACTTCGGGCTGCGTTCGGGCCAGTTGCGTCGACGCCTATTCGAACGGTTTCCACGTGTCGCTGGTGGAGGAATGCACGTTCGACCGCCACGAGATGGTGCACAAGATGAATCTGTTCGATCTGCACCACAAATATGTCGACGTCATGCATCTGGACGAAGTGGTGGATCACCTGGATCGACGGCATTCGAAGACTCTGGCTGCTGAGTAGAGCCAGCGCGAACCGCGCCGGGTTTCACGGAGGCGAGTCTCTCTGAAGTCTGCGCCGCCACGGCGCGGCTCTCCGGTTCGGCGTGGCCGGGTCCCTCGGTCTCGGCAGGGGGGAGGTTGGCGACCGGCTGGAGGCCTCGCCGTGGTCGCGGTGGCCGTCGTCATGACCGTGACGCGCCGACGGCGGCCGGATCGAGCGGCTTGTCGGAAAGCCGCTCGTCACGGTCAACGACGCCGAGGTGGCCGCGCTGGGGCCAGGGGATGGCCGGCCCCCCGGGCACGAGCAACGGCCGGACGCGACCGTTCCGGCGGGGTGGGGAGCGGCCTGCCTCAGCCCTGAACCCGCGCGCCGGTCTCGCGCACCACGGGGATCCACGTCGCGCGCTGTTCGGCGTAGTAGGCGTCCACCTCGGCCGGCGTCTTGGCCGGCGGCACGATGGAGGCCAGCGCTTCCAGCCGTTCCCGCATGGCGTCGGACTGCACGATGTCGTTGATCGTGCCGTTCAGCGTCTCGACGACCTCCTGCGGCGTGCCGGCGGGTGCGGAGATGGTGTTCCACGTCTGGCTCACGAAGCCCGGCAGCCCCGCCTCGTCCAGCGTCGGGACTTCCGAAAGGGCGGGCAGCCGCACCGGGGCCGAGACGCCGAGCGCCCGCACCGCACCGCCCCGCACCTGGCCGATGGCGGTCAGCGAGGGGTCGAAGACGAAGGTCAGCCGCCCGGCGATCAGGTCCGCCATCGCCTCCGGGCTGCGCGGATAGGGAATATGGACGACGTTCTCGGCGCCGATGCGCTGCAGGTAGAGCGCCCCGGTGATGTGCGTCGTGGTGCCGGCTGGGCCGGAGCCGTACTGGAACGCCGCCGGATCGGCCCGCAGTCGCGCGGTGAGGCCGGCGAGATCGGCGTCCGGCGAGCCCGGCGGCACGCACAGCACCATGGGCACCTCGTTGATCATCGCGACCCCGCGCAGCGTCGCCTCGACGTCCACCGGCAGCGGCTCGAAAAGCGCGATGTTGTGCACGAGCTGGGAGGAGGTGCCGACCAGCAGGGTGTAGCCGTCCGGCGCCGCGTTGCTCACGTCCTCGGTCGCGCGCATTCCCGAGGCGGATCCGTTGTTCTCGACAAGGATGCGCTGGCCCAGCACGGGCTCCAGCGCGTCCACGAGGATGCGCGCAACGACGTCGGCGTTGCCGCCGCCGCCCTGGGCGACGACGAGCCGGATCGGTCCGGCGGCGGGCCATGCGGCGGCGCGGACGGTGCGGGGAAGGCTGGAGACGAAAGGCGCGGCGAGAGCCGAGCCGAGCAGGGTGCGGCGACGGATCATGGGAGACCTCAGCGCGATGTGACGGCGGAGTTGGCTTACCAGCGCGCTGGCGGCTTCCCTTTGGTCGCCTAAACTGAGCAAAAGAGTCAAGAAAACGAATCGTGGAGCGCGCCATGACCCATGACCCCGATGACGCGGCCGAGGAGCGCCGCCTCCCGGACGCGGCGCTGCGCGCCGCGCCGGGGCTCGTCCTTTGCGCCATGGGCCTTGCGGTCCTCGGCTTGGGCGCGAGCCAGCCGGCGTGGCTCGGCGCGCAGGTCGGGCCGGGCCTGTTCGCGCGGCTTCTCGGGTTCGGCATCGCGGCCGCCGGCGCGTCCTGGGCGGTGCGCTGCGTGCAAGGCGGCGGGCAGGCGCGGCGCGGACGGGCCGCAGTCGCGCAGGCGCGACGCTCGAGCGGACCGATGCTGTTGGCGTCGGTCTTGGCCTTCGCGCTGGCGCTGCCGTCGCTTGGCATCGTCGCGTCGGCGACGCTGGCGGGAGGCGTGGCGGCTGTCGGAGCGGGGGAGCGCCGCGCCGTCTCCCTCGCGCTGACGACAGCCGGGCTCGGGGCGCTGGCGGCGGCGATCGGTCTGACGCTGCTGCCGCCGACCGCCCCGCTCTGGCCCCGCCTGTGAAGGGGGGCGGCCCAATGGACCTGACCCTTCTTCTGCACGGTTTCGCATTGGCGCTCGAACCCCAGAACCTCGCGCTGTGCGCGCTCGGCGCGCTGGTGGGCACGCTGATCGGCGTGTTGCCCGGCATCGGCCCCGCGGCGACGCTCGCGCTGCTCCTGCCGCTCACCTTCGCGCTGGAGCCCGCCGGCGCGATCATCATGATGGCCGCGATCTACTACGGCGCGCAGTATGGCGGTTCGACCACGGCGATCCTTCTCAACGTGCCGGGCGAATGCTCCGGCGTCGTCACGGCGCTCGACGGCCACCGGATGGCGCTCGCGGGTCGGGCGGGCGCCGCCATCGCCATCGCCGCGCTCGCCTCGCTGTTCGCCGGTCTCGCCACGGCGCTAGTGATCGTCGCCGTCGCCGGGCCGGTCTCGCAGCTCACCACGGCGATCGCGCCGGCGGGCCTGGTGGGGTTGATCGGCCTCGGCCTTTTCGCCGCCGCGACGATCTCGCCCGGCCCGACGCCGCCGGCGCTGGCGCTGATCATGATCGGCGCCGCGCTGGGGCTGGTCGGGACGGACCTCGCCGGCGGTAAGCCGCGCTTCACCTTCGGCGTGCCGGAGCTGCGCGACGGCATAGGCTTCGTGCCGCTCGTCATGGGGCTGTTCGGGCTGTCCGAACTCATCCGGGCGCTGGAGACGGGCGGGCGGCCCGACCGGATCGCGCTCGACCGCTGGCCGTGGCCGACGCGCGCGGACCTGCGCGCCGCCGCCGCGCCGACGCTGCGCGGCACGGCGGTCGGGACCGCGCTCGGCGTGATCCCCGGCGCCAGCACGCTGCTGGCCTCGCTCGCCGCCCGCGGGCTCGAAGCGGGCTTCGCGCCGCGCGACAGGCCGCTCGGACAGGGGTCGGTGGCGGGCGTGGCGGCGCCGGAGGCCGCCAACAACGCCGCCGCCCAGAGCGCGCTGGTGCCGCTGCTGACGCTCGGCCTGCCCGGAAGCCCGGTCATGGCGGTGCTGGCGGGCGCGCTGATGATCCACGCGATCATGCCCGGCCCCGCCTTCATCGCGCAGAACCCCGACCTCTTCGCCGCGCTGGTGGCGAGCCTCGTGATCGGCAACGTCATCCTCGTCGTCCTGAACCTGCCCTTCGCCGGCGTCTGGGCTTCGCTCCTGCGCATTCCCTTCCGCCGCCTCGTGCCGCTGATCGTCGTCATCAGCCTGATAGGCGTGCATTCTGTGCATGGGTCGCTGTTCGACGTCTGGCTCATGCTGGGCTTCGGCGCCTTCGGCTGGCTGCTGCTGCGCCTCGGGCTGGAGCCGACGCCGCTGGTGCTGGGCTTCATCCTCGGCCCGGCCTTCGAGGAGTATCTGCGCCGCACGCTGCTGTTCTCGCGCGGCGACCCGAGCGTGCTGCTGAGCGACCCGGTCGGCGGCGCCTGCTTCGCCGTCATCGCGCTCGCGTCGGTCTGGATGCTGGCGCGGCGTCGCGGTGGGCGCCGTCTGCGGAGCGCCGCGCCATGACGCTTCCCGGCGGCGGTCGGCGCGCGGCTCGCGGCGTCCGGCCGCTCCTCCGCGCAGAAGCAAGGCGGCGCTGGTGGAGACGGGGTCCGCAGGCGCGATGGCGTCGATCGAGCCTTCGCTTCGCCATCTGGAACGCGAGGCCGACGCCGGGGCCGCAGAGAGCGCGCCCCGACATCGCCGTGCGGGTTTCCTCGATCTTCGCCACGGCCTCGCGGTTCGCTAAGGAGCGGTTCGCGATCTCGGCGCCGCCCCACGGATGGTGAGGGGGCCGACCTGCGCTGGGCAAGGCCGCCGGCCCCGGATCGCCGCCCCGAGGTGATCGACCCAGACCGACGCGCCGGCGAGGATGGAGACGGTCTACGCCGCGGGATTGCGGTGAGAACCGGCTGGCCGCCGCCCAGTCCGGTCAGCCGCCGCGTCGTCTCGCGCTCGATCAGCGCCTTGAGCGCTTCGCCGCGACCGCGCCGTTGCGGCGGTCGCGGCGCGGCGGGCTGAGATCGGGAGGCGGACGCTCGTCCTGTCGGCGCCGCCCAGTGGATGCATCTCGCCGGGCGCGCGGCCGGCGTTCCTCGGCGGGCTATGGCTCCGCCGCCACAAATCGATA
>DAINOD010000151.1:0-4346 GCA_036735545.1 Rubrimonas sp.
ACGGTGATGACGCGCCACGGCGTCGACCGCGTCCTGCGCTTCGCCTTCGACCTAGCCTCGCGCCGCCCGCGGCGCCACCTGACCTCGGCGACGAAGTCGAACGGCATCGCCATCACCATGCCCTATTGGGACGAGCGGGTGGCGGCGATGGCCGACCGCTATCCCGGCGTGCGCTGGGACAAGTTCCACATCGACATCCTGTGCGCGCATTTCGTGCTGCACCCGGACTGGTTCGACGTGGTGGTGGCGTCGAACCTGTTCGGCGACATCCTGTCCGACCTCGGCCCAGCCTGCACCGGGACCATCGGCATCGCGCCCTCGGGCAACATCAACCCCGAGCGCGACTTCCCCTCGCTGTTCGAGCCGGTGCACGGCTCCGCCCCCGACATCGCGGGGCAGGGCGTCGCCAACCCGGTGGGGATGATCTGGTCGGGCGCGATGATGCTGGAGCACCTCGGCGAGACCGAAGCCGCCGCGGCGATCCTGGCCGCCATCGAGACGACGCTGGCCAGCCCCTCGGGACGCACCCGCGATCTGGGCGGCGCGCTGGGCACGCAGGCCGCCGGCAAGGCCATCGCCGAGGCGATCTGAGGGCCCGGGCGCGAAAAGGGACGCCGTTCCCGACGCAGGCGCCGCGGCGGGCGACAGTTTCGCGGCGGCTGGCCGCGGCGGAACCGGGTTTCGCCGGGGGGCGTCCGAGGCCCGTGGGCGAACGCCGCGTTGACCGGGGCCCGGCTTGCCTGCCAGCCTGCGGGTTCCAATGTCGCGCGCGGCGCGCTATCGCCGCGGCGAACGTCGCCGCCCGTGCGCCGCGAGGGAGCCGCCGATGACCGTGATGCAGACCGTGACGCCGCCCGAGACGCCGGCCCAGACGCCGGCCGAAGCGCCAGCCGGCGTTTTCGCCCAGACCGTCACCGCCGTGAAGCATTACACCGACCGGCTGTTCATGTTCCGCATGAGCCGGCCCGCCAGCTTCCGCTTCCGCTCGGGCGAGTTCGTCATGATCGGCCTGCCCGGCGAGAAGCCCGTGTGGCGGGCCTACTCCATCGCCTCGCCTTCCTGGGACGAGGAGATCGAGTTCTTCTCGATCAAGGTCCCCGACGGTCCGCTGACCTCGGCGTTGCAGAAGATCCGCCCCGGCGACACCGTGTGGATGAAGCGCAAGGCCACGGGCACGCTGGTGCTGGACGCGCTGCTGCCCGGCGACCGGCTGTGGATGTTCTCCACCGGCACCGGGGTGGCGCCCTTCGCCTCGCTGATCCGCGAGCCCGAGACCTACGAGAAGTTCGCGCAGGTGATCCTGACCCACACCTGTCGCGAGGTCGCCGAACTCGCCTACGGCTTCGAGACCGTCGCCGCCGCCAGGGCCGACGAACTGGTGGGCGAGCAGGCGACGGCGCAGCTTGCGCACCTGCCGGCCGCGACGCGCGAGCCCTATGCGCGCGGCAAGCGCATCACGACGATGATCGAGGACGGCTCGCTGTTCGAGGAATTGGGCGTGGCGCCGCTGAACGCGGCGAGCGACCGGGTGATGATCTGCGGCTCGATGGAGATGCTGAGGGACATCAAGGCGCTGTGCGAGGCTCATGGGCTGGTCGAGGGCTCCAACAGCGCGCCCGGCCATTTCGTGGTCGAGCGCGCCTTCGTCGGGTGAGGATCGTCCTCGCCTCGTCCTCCCCGGCGCGCGCGGCGATGCTGCGCGCGGCCGGCGTGGACTTCGAGGCGGTCCCGGCGCGCGTCGACGAGGAGGCGATCAAGGCCGCCTTCGAGGCCGACGGCGCCGGCCCCCGCGACCTCGCCGACGCGCTGGCGGAGATGAAGGCGCGGCGCGTCTCGGCGCGACTGCCCGGCGCGATGGCGCTGGGGGCGGACCAGGTGCTGGACTGCGAGGGCCGCCGCTTCGACAAGCCCGCCGACGCGACCGAGGCGCGGGCCCAGCTTCTGGCGCTGCGCGGGCGCACCCACACGCTGCACAGCGCGGCGGTCGTGGCGCTCGACGGCGCGGCGATCTGGCGTCATGTCGGCCGCGCACGACTGACGATGCGCCCCTTCACGGACGCCTTCCTCGACGGCTATGTGGCGGCGGAGAGCGCGCACCTGACGCAGTCGGTCTATCGGCTGGAGGGGCGGGGGGCGCAGCTGTTCTCGCGCGTCGAGGGGGATTTCTTCACCGTGCTGGGTTTGCCGCTGCTGGAGGTGCTGGGCTTTCTGCGCGCGCGCGGCGCGCTGGCCGAATGAGGGTGCCCGTCGCCGGGGTGATGGGCTGGCCGGTGGGCCATTCCCGCTCGCCGCGGCTGCACGGCCACTGGCTGGCGCGCTACGGGATCGCCGGTCACTACGCGCCGCTCGCCGTCGCGCCGGAGGCCTTCGAGGCGGCGTTCCGCGGGCTCGTCGCGCTCGGCTTCGCCGGAGCGAACGTGACCCTGCCGCACAAGGAGCGGGCGCTGGCGCTGGCCGACGCCGCGACCCCGCGCGCCCGGCGCTTCGGCGCGGCGAACACGCTGGTCGTGCGCGACGGCGCGGTCGAGGCCGACAACACCGACGGCTTCGGCTTTCTGGAGAACCTGCGCCAGTCCGCCCCGGGCTGGCGCGCCGACGCGGGCCCGGCGGCGGTGCTGGGGGCGGGCGGCGCCTCGCGCGCGGTGGTGGCGGCGCTGCTGGATGCGGGCTGCCCCGAGGTGCGCCTGACCAACCGCACGCGGGCGCGGGCGGAGGCTCTGGCGGGCGATCTCGGCGGCGCCGTGACGGTGGTGGACTGGGCCGAGGCGGGCGCGGCGATGGACGGGGCGGCGACGCTGGTCAACGCCACCTCGCTGGGCATGGAGGGCCAGCCGCCCTTCGACGTGCCGCTCGACGCCGCGCCGGCGGCGGCGCTGGCGACCGATCTGGTCTATGCGCCGCTCGTCACGCCCTTTCTCGCGGCGGCGGCGGCGCGGGGGCTGGCGACGGTGGACGGGTTGGGCATGCTGCTGCACCAGGCGCGCCCCGGCTTCGCGGCGTGGTTCGGGCGCGAGCCGGAGGTGGACGACGCCTTGCGCGCCGCGGTGCTCGCGTGATCGTCGTCGGGCTGACCGGCTCCATCGGCATGGGCAAGTCCACCACGGCCGGGCTGTTCGCGGAGGCCGGCGCCGCGGTGTGGGACGCCGACGCCGCCGTGCACCGGCTCTATGGGCCGGGCGGCGCGGGCGCGCGGGCCATCGAGCCCCTCGCGCCCGCCGCGCTCGCCGGCGGCGCCGTCGACCGCGCGGCGCTGCGGGCCGCGGCGCTCGCCGAACCCGGCCTGCTCGCCCGCGTGGAGGCCGTGATCCATCCTCTGGTCGCCGAGGACCGCGCCGCCTTCCTCGCCCGCGCGCGCGCCGAGGGCGCGGCGGTGGCGGTCTGCGACATCCCGCTGCTGTTCGAGACCGGCGGCGAGAAGGGCGTCGACGCCGTGGTCGTGGTCTCGGCGCCGGCGGCCGCGCAGGCCGAGCGCGTGCTGGCGCGGCCGGGGATGACGCGCGAGGCGTTCGAGGCCATCCTCGCGCGCCAGACGCCCGACGCCGAGAAGCGCGCACGGGCCGACTTCGTGATCGACACCGGCGGCGGGATCGACGACGCCCGGGCGCAGGTGGCGCAGGTGATGCGCAGGCTGAGGGAGCGCGGCTGATGCGGGAAGTGGCGCTGGACACCGAGACCACGGGCCTCGACGCGCAGGGCGGCGACCGGGTCATCGAGATCGGCGCGGTCGAGCTGGTGAACCACGTCGCGACGGGGCGCGTCTTTCACGTCCATCTCAACCCCGAGCGCGCCGTGCACCCCGACGCGGTGGCGATCCATGGGCTGACCGACGCCTTCCTCGCCGACAAGCCGCTGTTCGCGCAGGTGGCGGACGCCTTCGAGGCGTTCGTCGGCGAGGCGCCGCTGGTGATCCACAACGCCCGTTTCGACATGGGTTTTCTCAACGCCGAACGCGCCCGGCTGGGCCGCGAGGCCTGGCCGATGAGCCGCTCGGTGGACACGGTGGCGATGGCGCGGCGCAAGCACCCGGGCGCGCCGGCCTCGCTGGACGCGCTGTGCAAGCGCTACGGCGTGGACAATGCGGGGCGCACGCTGCACGGCGCGCTGCTCGACGCGCAACTGCTGGCGGAGGTCTATCTGGCGCTGATGGGCGGCCGCCAGCGCGCCTTCGGGCTGACCGCCGCCGGCGAGGGGAAGGCGGGCGCCACGGGCTGGACGCCCCCGCCGCGCCCCCGGCCGCTGGCCCCGCGGATCACGGCCGAGGAGCGGGCCGCGCACGAGGCCTTCGTGGCGACGCTGGGCGAGGGCGCGCTGTGGCGCAAGCTGGGCGGGTGAGGGTGGCAGTCGGT
>DAINOD010000152.1:0-4203 GCA_036735545.1 Rubrimonas sp.
TCGGGCGGCCAGCGCCAGACGCTGGCGGTGGCGATCGCGCTGATGGTGCGCCCGCGCGCGCTGCTGCTGGACGAGCCCTCGGCGGGGCTGTCGCCGCTGGCCGCCGACGCGCTGTTCGCGACGATCCGCGCCGTCGCGGCGGACGGCGTGGCGGTCCTGATGGTCGAGCAGAACGCGTTGGATGCGCTGGACTTGGCCGACCGGGCCTATATCCTGCAGGCCGGCCTCAACCACATCGAAGGCCGGGCGGCCGATCTCGCGGCCGACCCCGACGTCCGCCGGGCCTTTCTCGGCGGCTGACAACAGGGATGACCGTCATGCTCCGCCGTCCCACACCCGCCCCCCTTGCGATGACCCGCCGCGCCGCGCTGCTCACGGGCGCAGCAGCCCTGGCCGCGCCGGCGATCCTGCGCGCGCAGGACGGGCCGATCCGACTTGCGACCCTTACGCCGCTGACCGGCGTCGGCGGCGCCTACGGCCCGTCGATGCGCGACGCTGTGGCCGGCGTCTTCGCGCAGGTCAACGCCGCGGGCGGCGTGCTGGGCCGCGAGATCGCGCTGGTGTCCGAGGACACCCAGACGTCTCCCGAGGCGGCGGTGCGCGCCGCGCGCAAGCTGATCGACGTGGACGGCGTCTCGGCCATCATGGGCACGTGGGCGTCCTCGGTGACGACCGCGGTGGCGCCGCTGTGCTGGGAGTCGGGCGTCATGCTGTTCACCGTCTCCGGCGCCGACAGCATCACCCTGCTGCCCCACCGCGGCTTCATCGCCCGCACCCAGCCCAACAGCAAGCTGCAGATCCGCGTCGCCGGCGAGTTCATGCTGGCCGAAGGCGCCACGAAGCTCGCCTGGATCGGCCCGCAGACGCCCTTCGCACAAAGCTCCATCGACATCCTGGCCGAGATCGCGGCGGCCGGCGGCCACGGCTTCGAGAGCCTGATCTACGAGGCCGACAAGAGCACATACCGTTCCGAGGTGGACCGCATCCTGCGCGGCGCCCCCGACTTCCTGATGCTCGGCGGCTACGCGGCCGACAGCACGGTGCTGCTGCGCGACCTCTGGCAGGCGGGCTACGAGGGCAAGATCATCGGTCCCGCCTATGCGGTGAACAACACGGTCATCGGCGCGCTGCCCGCGGAGGTTCTGGAGGGCGTCTTCACCTGGGAGGGGGCGCCGGCCATCGGCTCGCCGGCCTACGCCGAGGCGCAGGCGATCCTCGGGGTCGATAACGTAGACCCCTACTCGGCGCAGACCTACGACCACGCCTCGCTCGCCGTGCTCTCCATAGCCGCCGCCGGCGCGTCGACCGGCGCGGGGATGCGCGACGCGCTGCGCACCGTCAGCCAGGGCGGCGGCGCCGCGGTGGCGACGGCGGTCGCGGGGCTCGCGGCGCTGAAGGAGGGCCCCATCGACTACGCCGGCGCCAGCGGGCCCTGCGACTTCGACGAGATCGGCGACATCACCGGCACGCAGTTCCTGTTCAGGCGCATTGCCGGCGGCGCGCCCGCGGATTTCCGGCGGGTCTGACCCGCCGCGACCCCCTCCGTGCTCGATCTGCTGCCGCAACTGCTGGTCAACGGCGTCGTGCAGGGGGCCTTGCTGGCGGCGCCGGCGATCGGCTTCACTGCGATCTACGCGGTGCTGCGCTTCCCGAACTTCGCCGTAGCCTCCCACGCCACCATCGGCGCCTTTGCGGGCTACGCGGCCAATGTCTGGCTCGGACTGCCGGCCGCGCCGGCGATGGTCGCCGCGTTCCTCGTCGCGGGCGCGGTCGGCGTCGTCTCGGACGAGGTGGCGCTGAAGCCGCTGCGGCCCCACGGCGCGCTGACCGCCGCCATCGCCTCCATCGCGCTGACCGTGGTGCTGGAGAACATGGTGCGCTTCGGCTTCGGCAACGCGTTGCGCGGCTACGACCTGCCGCTGGCGCGGGACTGGCGCATCCACGGCGTGCGGATCGGCCCTCAGCAGGTGCAGAACCTCATCCTAGCGACCGCGATCATGGCGGCGGTGTTCGCCGGCCTGCGCTACAGCCGGCTCGGCAAGGCCATGCGCGCGGTGGCGGACAACGCCGCGCTCGCGACGTTGAAGGGAATAGACGCCGACAAGATCGGGCGACTGACGGTGTTCATCGGCATGGGTCTGGTCGGCGCAGGGGGGATGCTGCTGGGTCTGGGCACATCCATCGACCCGCTGACCGGTTTCCGGTTTATCCTGCCCATCTTCGCGGCGGCCGTGGTTGGGGGCCTCGGCTCGATCCCCGGCGCCGCGCTCGGGGCCATGGTGGTCGGGATCGGCGAGGAACTGTCTCTGCTGGTGCTGTCGCCGTCCTACAAGAGCGCGGTCGGCTTCTTCGCCATCGTGCTGGTGCTGGCGGTGCGGCCCCGCGGCATCCTCGGCGAGCGGGCTTTCTGATGCTCAGTTGGTCGCTGTCGGTGCTGACCATCGCCGGCGTCTACGCCCTGCTGGCACTTGGCCTGAACGTGATCTGGGGCATGGCGGGGATGATCAACCTCGGCCTCGCCGGCTTCTTCGCGCTCGGCGCCTACGCCTCGGCGCTGGCGACGGTGGCGTTGGGCGCGCCGATCTGGGCCGGCGTGCTCGCGGCCGTCGCGCTTTCGGCGGCGGCGGGGGCGGCGCTGTCGCGCCTGACGCTGACACTGCGCGGCGACTATCTCGCCATCGTCACGCTGGGGTTCGGCGAACTGATCCGCCTGATCGCCGCTAACGAGATCTGGCTAACCAACGGCTCCGACGGCGTGTCGGGCGTGCCGGGACCGTGGCGCGGCGCGGTCACGCCGCTGGGCTTCAACACCATCTCCGCGGCGTTGACGCTGACCTTCGCCGGCTTGGTCTGGGCGGCGACCGAGCGGCTGCGCCGCAGCCCGTGGGGACGCGCGGTGCGGGCGCTGCGCGAGGACGAGACCGCCGCGGCCGTCGCCGGAAAGCCGGTGCGGCGGCTGAAGGTCGAGGCCTTCGCCCTCGGCGCCGGCGTGCTGGGCCTCGCCGGCGCATTCTACGCCCACTACACGAGCTATGTCGCACCCGACATTTTCCGACCCCTGCTGACGATCTACATCTTCCTTGCCCTGACCGCGGGCGGGGCAGGCAACCCCGCCGGGGCGACGCTGGGCGCGGCGCTGGTGGTCGTCGTGCTGGAGGGCAGCCGTTTTGTCGAGCCGCTGATCCCGGGCCTGACCGGCGCGCAGGGCGCGGCGCTGCGCGAGATCGTCATCGGCGCGGCGCTGATCGCGGTCATGCGCCTGCGACCGGGGGGCCTGCTCGCTGAGCGCCCGCCCCCGTCCTTCGCCGCCACAGGAGCCGGAAGATGATCCGCGACCTCTCCGCCGCACCCGCGCTGCTCGACCGGTGCGCGGCGGCGCCGGACCGCTTTGCCGCCGTCGAGGCGGCGCTCGGAACGCTGATCGGCCATCGCCTGTTTACGGTGATGGCCGTCGACCCGGCTAAGGGCGAGGCCGCGAGGGTCCACAGCAACCGGCCGGCCGAATACCCGGTCCGCGGCCGCAAGCCGCTCGGGCGAATGACGGGCTGGGGCCGCCACGTTATCGAGGGCCGCCGCGCCTGGATCGGCCGCAACGCGGAAGACATCCGCTGGGCCTTCTTCGATCACGAGACCATCGCCGCGCTCGGCTGCGCGTCCTGCCTGAACGTCCCCGTTCTCGACGGCGGCGCGGTGATCGGCACGGTCAACCTGCTGCACGAGGCCGAGTTCTATGGCGAGGCCGACGCCGAAGCCGCCGCGCCCTTCGGCGCGCTGCTGGTCGACCCGCTGTGGCGCTGGGCGGCGGGCTGAGCGCCTCGGCGCGGCCCGGAAGGACCACGCGAAGACTCTAGACGTCCGCTACTTGCGGGCCGTTTCAATGGCGGGCAGATCACGCGGTCTGGAGAACGGGCGAAATGGCGTCGCTTTACGACCTCATGGGCGCTGAACGCGGCGAAGGACCGGACCAACCCGGTCGTGCCCACGCACCGTTTCTGGCCGGACCTGCCGAAATCCGCGCATCTTGTCGAGGCGCGTGCGCGGTGTTGTTGCGCGAGTGAAGTCCAGTGACGCACCCGCGACCGGCCGCCGGCACCCGAGCTGGCCGTGCGAGCAACGTGACTCGGCTCGCGATGACCTCGGTGGCCCTTTCCCGGTTCCGGCCGGTCGCGGGGCGGATAACGGGGTGCAATAGACGGACGCTCA
>DAINOD010000153.1:0-4068 GCA_036735545.1 Rubrimonas sp.
GTGGTGCCGAGCTTCACGAGGCTCCACGAGCGCAGGATGTATTCCTGGATCGAGGCGCGGATCCACCACATGGCGTAGGTCGCGAGGCGGAAGCCCTTCTCCGGGTCGAAGCGCTTCACGGCCTGCATCAGCCCGACATTGGCCTCCGAGATCACCTCGGCGGTCGGCAGGCCGTAGCCGCGATAGCCCATGGCGATCTTTGCGGCGAGGCGCAGGTGCGAGGTGACGAGCTGGTGCGCGGCCTCAGTGTCGCCGTGGTCGACCCAGGCCTTGGCCAGCATGTATTCCTGCTGCGGCTCCAGCATCGGGAACTTGCGGATCTCCGTCAGATAGCGTCCGAGGCCCTGTTCCGGCGACGGCGCAGGCAGGCTGGCGTAGCTCATGCGGTCCCCCCTCATCGACCCTGGCGCCGCCTTGGCGACGCGCGGTCCAGTCGCAGGTATTAATGCGGCTTCAACGCGGCAAGTCGCTCACGCCGTCGCAAGCCGCTGCAACAGTTTCGTGAAGTCGTCCGGCGGCGGCGCCTCGAACCGCATCATGCGCCCCTCGACCGGATGGCGAAAGCCCAGCGTCGCGGCGTGCAGCGCCTGCCTCGCGAAGCCCGCCGCCGCGGGGTGGCTGCGCGCCTTGCCGTAGACCGGGTCGCCGACCAGAGGGTGGCCGACATGGGCCAGATGCACGCGGATCTGGTGGGTGCGCCCGGTCTCCAGCCGGCAGCTCAGCAGCGCGGCGAGGGGGCGCTCGCCGAAGCGCTCCTCCACCCGCGCCCGCGTCACCGCGCGCCGCCCGCCGGGGACGACGGCCATGCGGATGCGGTCGGTCCGGTGGCGGCCGATGGGCGCGTCGATGCGCAGCCAGCCCCCCGGCTCCCACGCCGTGGCCGGCAGGCCGGCGAGGCGGGGATCGGCGGGGTCCGGCGCGCCCCAGCAGACCGCCATGTAGACGCGCTCGAGGTCGTGCGCGGCGAACTGCGCCGCGAGGCCGGCATGGGCCGCGTCGGTCTTGGCGACGACCAGCAGGCCCGAGGTGTCCTTGTCGATGCGGTGCACGACGCCCGGCCGCGCCACGCCCCCCACCCCCGACAGCGAGGCCCCGCAATGGTGCAGCAGCGCCGCGACCAGCGTGCCGCGCTCCGCCCCCGGGGCGGGATGGACCACCATGCCCGCGGGCTTGTTGACCACGATCAGCGCCGCGTCCTCGTGCACGACGTCGAGCGGGATCGCCTCGGGCTCCGGGTCGGCCGGCGTCGGCGGCGGCACGGCGAGCAGGAAGACAGCGCCCGTCTTGACTTTCGCGGCCGGGTCCGTGACTGCGCCTCCGTCCTCGCGGCTCAGCGCGCCGGCGACGACGAGGGCGGCGAGGCGCGAGCGGCTGATGTCCGGGGCCGCGGCGGCGAGCGCCTTGTCGAGCCGGCCGTCGGTCGCGGCGACGAGCCGGCGCAGGGCGCCGTCGTCATCCTCACCGGGGTCCTCAGCCATGAAGCCGCCAGCCGCCGAGACCGAGGCCCGCGACGAGGGGTTCCTGCCCGAGCCGCGCAACCTGCGCCAGTTGCGACGGCTGGTGACGCTGATGACCGCCACCGTCATCCTCGGCCTCGCCGTGGTGGCGGTGGCGATGGTGCTGCGCCTGGTCCGCGATCCGGCGCCGGCCCTCGACTTCGACGCCATCGCGGCCCAGCGGCTCGCGGCCCCGCCCGGCGAGACCGTCACCGCCGCAGGGGCCGCGCCGGGCGCGCTGATCCTCGTCACCCGCGACGGCGACGGCGCGGAGCGGCTGCGCCTCTACGACGCGGCCACGGGGGCGTTGCGCCGCGTGGTGGCGATCGAGCGTCAGTAGGTCGCCCGCCCGCCCGAGAGGTCGAACACGCCCCCCGTGGTGAAGCTGTTCTCCGCCGAGCACAGCCACGCCACCATCGCCGCGATCTCCTCCACCGCCACGAAGCGGCCGCGCGGAATTTTCGACAGCATGAAGTCGATGTGGGTCTGGCTCATCTGGTCGAAGATCGCCGTCTTCGCCGCCGCGGGCGTGACGCAGTTCACCGCGATGTCCTGGCCGGCGAGCTCCTTGCCCAGCGACTTGGTCAGCGCGATCACGCCCGCCTTGGCGGCGGAATAGGCGGCGGCGTTGGGGTTGCCCTCCTTGCCCGCGACCGAGGCCACGTTGACGATGCGCCCGTAGCCGCGCTCGCGCATCGCGGGCGTCAGCGCCTTGAGGCAGTAGAAGACGGCGTTCAGGTCAACGTCCACCACCTGCCGCCAGGCGGCGGGGTCATAGTCCCAGACCGGCCCGTTCGGCCCGGCGATGCCGGCGTTGCAGACGAGGATGTCCACCCCGTCCATCTCCGCGACGGTTCGCGCGGCGGCGGAGCGCACGGCGTCCCAGTCGGTCAGCTCCACCTGGACGAAGCTGGCGCCGATCGCCTGCGCCGTCGCCTCGGCGAGCGTGCGGTCGCGGTCCCACAGGCAGACGGTCGCTCCGCTGGCGATCAGCCGCTCGGCGATGGCGCGGCCTATGCCCTGCGCGCCGCCGGTGATCACGGCGCGGCGACCTTCCAGATCGATGCGGTTCATGGTTCCTCCCCTTGACCCGGCCCCTCCCCGGGTCGATTAGTCATATAAAAGGGCTGGCGGCGAGGCCAGCGATACCGGGAGGACGGCCGTGACGCGACGCCTGCGCAGCCAGGAGTGGTTCGACAATCCCGACAATCCGGGCATGACCGCGCTCTACGTCGAGCGCTACCAGAACCACGGCTACACCCGCGCCGAGCTGCAATCGGGCCGTCCGGTCATCGGCATCGCCCAGACCGGCAGCGACCTCGCGCCCTGCAACAAGATCCACGTCTTTCTGGCCGAGCGCGTCAAGGCCGGCATCCGCGACGCCGGCGGCATCGCCATCGAGTTCCCCGTCCATCCGATCCAGGAGACCGGCAAGCGCCCCACCGCCGCGCTCGACCGCAACCTGTCCTATCTCGGGCTGGTGGAGGTGCTGCACGGCTACCCCATCGACGGCGTGGTCCTGACCACGGGTTGCGACAAGACGACGCCGGCCATGCTGATGGGCGCGGCGACGGTCGACCTGCCGGCGATCTGCCTCAACGGCGGGCCGATGCTGGACGGCTGGTGGAAGGGCCGCCTCGCCGGCTCGGGCACCATCATCTGGGAGAGCCGGCGCCTGCTGTCCGAGGGCGTGATCGACTACCCCGAGTTCATGGAGCGGGTCTGCGCCTCGGCCCCCTCGCTCGGCCACTGCAACACCATGGGCACCGCCAGCACGATGAACGCGCTGGCCGAGGCGCTGGGCATGGCCCTGCCGGGCTCGGCGCAGATCCCCGCCCCCTACAAGGCGCGCATGGACGCCGCCTATCTGACCGGCAAGCGCGCGGTGGAGATGGTGCGGGAGGACCTGCGGCCGTCGACGATCATAACGCGCGCGGCGCTGGAGAACGTCATCCGCGTCTGCACCGCCATCGGCGGCTCGACCAACGCGCCTCCGCACATCACCGCCATCGCGCGCCATGCGGGGCTGGAGCTGCCGATCCGCGACTGGCAGAGCCACGGCTACGACGTGCCGCTGCTGGTCAACATGCAGCCCGCCGGCGTGCATCTGGGCGAGGGCTTCCACCGCGCCGGCGGCGTGGCGGCGGTCATGGGCGAGCTTCTGGCCGCGGGGCTGCTGAACGGCGAGGCGATGACCTGCACCGGCCGCACGGTGGCCGAGAACGTCGCCGACCGCCGCTCCGTCGATCACGACGTGATCCGCCCCGTCGACAACCCGCTGCGGCCCAGGGCGGGGTTCCTCGTGCTCAGCGGCAACCTGTTCGGCTCGGCGCTGATGAAGACCTCGGTGATCTCTGAGGACTTCCGCACGCGCTTTCTCGAGAAGCCGGGCGAGGAAGGCGTGCACGAGGCCCGGGCCATCGTGTTCGAGGGGCCGGAGGACTATCACCACCGCATCAACGACCCGGCCCTGCAGATCGCTGCGGACTGCATGCTGTTCATCCGCGGCGTGGGTCCGGTGGGCTATCCCGGCTCGGCGGAGGTGGTGAACATGCAGCCGCCCGACGCGCTG
>DAINOD010000154.1:0-3985 GCA_036735545.1 Rubrimonas sp.
CCGAGAAGCTCCTTCAACGCGGCGCGCGGCCGCGCGCTCAGCCCGCCCTCGGCGACGAGGATGCGGGCGCCCTCCATCAGCCCGACGCCGTTGTCCCGCGCCGCGGCGTTGATGTCCGCCAGCGCCTTGTCGCCGATCCCGCGCTTGGGCGTGTTGACGATGCGCTCGAACGCCAGCCCGTCGTCGGGCTGGGCGACGACGCGGAAATAGGCCATCGCGTCGCGGATCTCGAGCCGCTCGTAGAAGCGCGGGCCGCCGATCACGCGATAGGGCAGGCCGATGGAAAGGAACCGGTCCTCGAAGGCGCGCATCTGGTGGCTGGCGCGCACCAGCACGGCCATGTGGTCGAGCGGGGTCGGCGGCTCGCCCTGCACGCCGCGCTGGAGGCGCTCGATCTCCTCGCCGACCCAGCGCGCCTCCTCCTCGCCATCCCAGCAGCCGATCAGGCGGACCTTCTCGCCGGTGTCGGCGCGGGTCCACAGCGTCTTGCCCAGTCGGTCCCGGTTCGCCGCGATCACGCCCGAGGCGGCGCCGAGAATATGGCCGGTGGAGCGGTAGTTCTGTTCGAGCCGGATCACCACCGCGCCGGGGAAGTCCTTCTCGAAGCGCAGGATATTGCCGACCTCGGCGCCGCGCCAGCCGTAGATCGACTGGTCGTCGTCGCCGACGCAGCAGATGTTGCCGCCCCGCCCCTGCGCCCCCTGCCCCGCCAGCAGGCGCAGCCAGAGATACTGCGCGACGTTGGTGTCCTGATACTCGTCGACCAGAATGTAGCGAAAGAAACGGCGATAGCGCGCCAGCACGTCCTCGTGGCCCTGCAGGATGCGCACGCAGTGCAGCAGCAGGTCGCCGAAATCGACGGCGTTCAACGTGCGCAGCCGCTGCTGATAGGCCTCGTAGAGCGCGCCGCCGCGCCCGGCGTAAAGCGCGGCCTCGGCCTCCGGCAGCGTGTCGGGGCCCCAGGCGCGGTTCTTCCAGCGGTCGATGAAGCCGGCCAGCAACCGGGCCGGCCAGCGCTTCTCGTCGATCCCCTCGGCCTGGATCACCTGCTTGAGCAGGCGCAGCTGGTCGTCGCTGTCGAGAATGCCGAAATTGGGCCGCAGATCCACCAGTTCGGCGTGACGGCGCAGCATCTTTACGCACAGCGCGTGGAAGGTGCCCAGCCACGGCATCCCCTCCACGGCGCCGCCGATCAGCGCGCCCACACGCTCGCGCATCTCTCGCGCCGCCTTGTTGGTGAAGGTGACGGCGAGGATCTCGTTCGGTCGCGCCCGCCCCGAAGCCAGCAGATGCGCGATCCGCGCCGTCAGCGCGCGCGTCTTGCCCGTGCCGGCGCCGGCCAGCACCAGCACCGCGCCCTCGGTGGTCTCCACCGCCTGCCGCTGAGCAGGGTTCAGACCGTCGAGATAGGCCGCGGCCGGAGGCCGCGGCGCGGCCTGCCGGGACAGCGGGGCCTCGGCGAAACCCTCGTCGGCGTCGTCGCTCCAGCGTTCGTTCATGCGCGAACGATACCGCGGCGCGACCTCGCCGCCAAGGGTTTGTTCCTCAAAAGTTCGCGCATTGCAAAGTCTCGGGCCGCGCGGCTTGCCGCCGGTCGGGCGCGGCCGCATATCATTGGGACGCACTCGGGAGAAAAGCGATGTTCTTTGCACGCAAGCCCGCCGCCATGCCCACGGCCGACGAGGCGCTGCCCGGCCGCGCCGAGCCGATCCCGACCGCCGCGACCCACTTCGTCAACGGGCGACCGCTGAAGGGCCCGTTTCCCGAGGGTCTGGAGCAGGCGATGTTCGGCATGGGCTGTTTCTGGGGCGTCGAGCGGTACTTCTGGAAACGGCCCGGCGTGTGGGTGACCGCCGTCGGCTATGCCGGTGGACCGACGCCGAACCCAACCTATCGCGAGGTATGCTCCGGGCGGACCGGCCACAACGAGGTGGCGCTGGTCGTGTTCGATCCGGCGCAGATCACCTACGCGCGGCTGCTCGACCTGTTCTGGGAGGGCCACGACCCGACCCAGGGAATGCGGCAGGGCGCGGACGTGGGCACGCAGTATCGCTCCGGCGTCTACGCCTTCACCCCCGCTCAGCGCGCGGCGGCCGAGGCGTCGCTGGCGGCGGCGCAGGCGCGCCTCGGCGGCGCCGTGACGACCGAGGTGCTCGACGCGCCGCCCTTCTACTACGCCGAGGACTATCACCAGCAGTACCTGGCGAAGAACCCCGGCGGCTACTGCGGCAACCACCCGGACTGACTTGGCGCCGGCGGCGGGGACGGCCATAGTGCGGCGTCCCTCGCCGGAAACCCGCCCCCGTGAACCGCGCCGTCCCGATAGTCCTGTCCGTGTCGCTGTTCATGGAGAACATGGACAGTTCGGTCATCGCCACCGCGCTGCCCACCATCGCCGCGGATTTCGACACCAGCCCGATCGCGCTGAAGCTGGCGCTCACGAGCTATTACGTCGCACTCGCCGCCTTCATTCCCATCTCCGGTCGGCTGGCGGACCGCTTCGGTCCGCGTCAGGTCTTTCAGGCGGCGATCTGGGTGTTCATGGCCGGCTCCATCGCCTGCGCCCAGGCGGATTCGCTGGGCGAGCTGATCGCGTCGCGGTTCCTGCAGGGCATGGGCGGGGCGATGATGACGCCTGTCGGGCGGCTGCTGCTCGTGCGCTCGGCGTCGAAGGCCGATCTTGTGGGCGCGATGGCGTGGTTCTCGATGCCCGCGATGCTGGGGCCGCTGCTGGGCCCGCCGCTGGGCGGGGCCATCGCGACCTATCTCGACTGGCGCTGGATCTTCTGGATCAACGTGCCCATAGCGCTGGCCGGCGTGGTGCTGGCCGCGCGGGTGCTGCCGCTGATCCCGCCGATCCGGACCGTGCGGTTCGACTGGCGCGGCTTCGTCCTGTCGGCGGCGGCCTGCATGGGCATCGTGTTCGGCGCCTCGGTGGTGTCGTTGCCGGTGCTGCCGCCGGCGCTGGGCATGGCGCTGTTCGGGGTCGGGTGCTGGTTCTGGGTGCGCTATCTGCGCCACGCGCGACAGGTGAGCGAGCCGCTGCTGCGGCTGTCGCTGATGAAGAGCGACGCCTTCCGCGCCGCCCTCGTCTCGGGCTTCACCTTCCGTATCGGGGTCGGGGCGCTGCCGTTCCTGCTGCCGCTGATGCTGCAGCTGGGCTTCGGCTTCACGCCGCTGGAGTCCGGGCTGGTCAGCTGCGCCGCCATCGCAGGGGCGCTGGGCATGAAGGCGATGGTCATATTCGTGCTGCGGCGCTTCGGCTTCCGCACCACGCTGATCGCCGCGGCGCTTGGCGGAGGCGCGCTGATCGCGCCGATGGGACTGTGGCGGCCCGAGATCACGGTGCTCTATCTCGTCGCGCTGCTGGCGGCCGGCGGGCTGATGCGCTCGCTGTTCTTCACGTCGATCAACGCGCTGGCCTTCGCCGACATCCCCGTCGAGCGCACCGGCGACGCCACCGCGATCCTGTCGGCCGGCCAGCAGGTCTCCATCGCGCTGGGGGTGGCGCTGGCGGGGGCCATACTTGAGACGATGCTGTCCTTCGGCGGGCGCACGGAGCTGTTGCCGCAAGACTTCACCGTCGCCTTCGTGATCGTGGGCGCGGTGTCGATGCTGGCGGCGGTCGCCTTCTTCAACATGAGCGACGGCGCGGGGTCGGAGATGTCGGGCCACCGCCTCGCGGCCGAATAGTCGCGCCTCAGTCGTACTTGCGCTGGTCGTCGATCACCTTGCCGTCGTTGGGCAGCGAGCCCGGCGCGGCCAGCGTGACCGTCCCCCGCAGCTTCAGCTCGACCTGCGCCGCCTCGACGACCGCCGCGGTCAGGGCCGGGTCGCGCCCCTCCACCGCGATGGCGAAGGCGTCCTGCTCACCGTCGCGCGTCACGGTCAGGCGCAGCCGGCCGGCGCCGGAGACGCGCGCGGCGATGCGGGCGATCTGCTCGGGCCGCACGAACATGCCCTTGATCTTGGTGGTCTGGTCGGC
>DAINOD010000155.1:0-3810 GCA_036735545.1 Rubrimonas sp.
GGAAAGGATGCCGGCGACCAGCCGGCATGCGATGCGCGCGGGTCAGGCGGCGCGCCTGCGCGACGCTGCGCCCTTCGCGGCGAACACTGGGGCCGGTACGGCCCCGGTTCGGCGCGGAGGGAGACCCGTGCGTCCGGACGGGGTTGAGGCGGCGGGCGCGCCGGCCTGCAGGGCCGCGCGGGCGGCGCCGATCCCCGGTCCGGCGGGCGCGTTCGCCTTGTGGGCGGACGGCGCCCCGGCGCGCCCTCGATGGGCGCGTCGGGGCGAGCAACGTCTCCACACGAGAAGCGGCGCCGGGCTTGCGCCGGGCGCCGTTGTCGGAGGAGGTCGCCCCGCCGCGAGGGCGGCGGGGCGGAGGCCGATCAGCGGCCGTTGCGGCGGTTCCAGATGATCGCCATCACGTCCGGGTCGTCCTGGTCGGCCATCTGGCCGAGGGTGGCGTAGAGCGGCTCGGGCAGCTCGGGCGCGTCGATCTTGAGGCTGACGTACTCGCCGCCGTCCTCGCGACCGCTCTTGATCCAGGCGGCGCCGAGGTCGACGGCGCGGCCGTTCGGCGCGCGGCCGAAGAGGCGGAAGTCGGGGGCGGCCTCGGTGCGCTTCTGGGCGACGGGGACGAGGCGCAGCGGGGTGGTGAAGGTGACGGTGGCGAGCTCGCCGGTGTAGGTGCCGTCGGTCTGCTTGGTGAGGGCGCCGATGCTGGGCATGTCGTGGTCTCCTTGGCCTCTGTGGCGGGGGGCCGATCCCCCCGGCGACGTGCGACCCTGGCGACGGGTCTTGCGGCGCGAGCATCCGGGCCGCGGTCCGCGCTGCAGGCGGGGACCCGTGTCCGCGGCCCGGACCGGAGCGTCAGCGCAGGACGCCGGAGGCGGGGAGATTTGCCGCGCGAGGAATGGCGGCTTCGCCGCCAGGGGAAATCTCTTCGCCGCAGGCGTTGCCGCGTCGCAGGAGCTGGCGCAGGTCGTAGCGACGCCGCCGGGGGGATGGGGTCTCGACGTCGAGGCCGTCAGGGGATCGCCGCCATGCTGGCCGTCGTTTGCGCGCGCCTTGCTGATCGTCGGCGGTGTGCGCAGCGGGCTCGCCACTGTCGCTTTCGCCGCCTCTCCAGTGTCACCCTTGTGTAGCCCGGAAGCGCGCCGGGGCGTGTCGCCTCCACTTCCGGTTCTTCGGCCGCGTTGCGCCGGGCGGTTGCGCCGTCGATTGCGGCCGTGCGTGGATCGTGACGTCGGGTGCGGTCTTGTCGGCGCGCGTCAGCCTCAAGATCGACGCCCGGGAGCGGTCGTGTTGCGGTTACGCGCTCTTGTCGTGACGGCGAGCGGGGCGTTGCGTCGGTGCTGGTTGTAGAGCTTCAACCTCGTTGTCCATCGCCGTCAGCCAAGTTGGCCGGTGCTGACGGTCGCGGCGTGGTGTTCAGGCTGTGACATCCTCCTTGATGTTGTCGCCGATGCTGTCGCCGGGTGCGCATTCGTCGCGTCCGACGCGGGCGTGCGGTTGTTTCCCAAACGAGAAACGGCGCCGGGCTTTCGCCGGGCGCCGTCGGTCGGATCGGGACCGCCGCGGCGAGGCGGGGTCAGTCGAGCGGGTGGCGGTCGCCGTCGCGGGGGAGTCCCGCGGGCGCCGTTTCGAGCCAGAGGCGGGGTTCGTCGCCGTGGCAGGGATCGCGGTCGACGACGCCGTCTACGGGCAGGCCGAGGGCGGCGACCGCGGCGTCGCGGTCGGGGAAGTCGCCGACGAACTGGCCGACGCAGGTGCGGGTGACGAGCATGAAGCCGGGCATGGCCGGGGTCTCCTCGGGCTGGCTGAACGACGAGACGGCCCCCGGTTGTCGCCCGGGGGCCGCTGTCGCGGCTGCAGAGGCCGTCGAGCCGCCTATGGCGGCAGGTGCAGATCACCTCCTTTTGTGGGGGGATGGCGTCAGCGGCCGTCTGTGGGCCGCTGACGGGGTTTCACAGCGGGATGTCGTCGTCGGGCATCGGGGCGGCGGTCGCGTCGGCGACGGCTCCCCTGCCCTTCCGGCGGCTGCCGTTCGGCGCCGCGGCCGGAACCGTGGGCTCCAGCGGGTCGACGCTGTCGAGGCTGCCGAGCACCCGGCCGCCGATGCCCGCGAACGGGTCTGCGCCGGTGGCGCGGGTTTCGGCGGGGCGGTTCCAGATGACGGCGTAGACGTCCGGGTCGTCCTGGTCGGCCATGACGCCGAGGGTGGCGTAGACCGGGGCCGGGAGCTCCGGGTAGTCGATCTTGACCGAGACGTAGGAGCCGGTCCCGTCGTTGCGGGCCTTGATCCAGGCGGCGCCCATCTCGAAGCGGCCGCCGCGGTCGCCCTCGCCATAGATGCGGAAGTCGGGGGCGGCGTCGGTGGTCTTGCGGCCGGCGGGCTGGAACAGCGTCCGGCCGACGTAGGATTTCATCTCGAGCTTGCCGAGGAACGAGCCGTCGGGACGACGGGTGACGGCGCCGATGGTGGCCATGGTGCGATCTCCGTTGGATTGGGTGGAACTCTCTCTCGAGCGGCTTGCCCGCTCGACCGAGCGCGTCTGCGCTCTGCTTTGCCCCCTCCCCTGCCCGGCTGCGTCAGGTGGTCTGCGGGCGCGTGGGCGATGGGTGGCGTCCGCGCCGGAGGGCCGGCGCGGGGTGGTGGCTGCGCCGCGGTTCTGGCGGTTGCGGTCAGGCGGCGGCGGCGAGACCGGCGAAGGGGTCGGCGCCAGTGGCCCGGGCGTCAGTGGGGCGGTTCCAGATGACGGCGAGGACGTCGGGGTCGTCCTGGTCGGCGAGCTGACCGAGGGTCGCGTAGACCGGCGCGGCGAGCTCGGGGAAGTCGAGCTTCACGGAGACGTAGCTGCCGCTGCGGTCGTTGCGGGTCTTGATCCAGGCGGCGCCCATCTCGAAGCGCCCGCCCCGGTCGGCCTGGCCCCAGATCCGGTAGTCGGGGGCTGCGGGATGGCGCTTGGACGCGTCGGGCGCGAAGAGGACGGGTCCGGCGTAGGACTTCATCGCGAGCTTGCCGGCGATGGCGCCGTCGGTGCGGCGGTTGACGATGCCGAGGGTGGCCATTGGAGTGCTCCTTCCGGGGCTTGGGTGACTTTCTCTTGAGCGGCTCGTCCGCTCGACCGGGCGCGTCTGCGCTCGGCTTTTCAGCGGCGCGGGCCTCCGCGCCGCCGGGCGGCGTCACGGGGGCGGCTTCCCGGGGCGACGTCACCGGGCGCAGGGCGCGCGGGAGGCCCTTGCGAAGAGCGCGGCGAGGTTGACGGCGCGCGTTTCGGGGTCGTCGTCGACGAGGACGGGAACGGGCTCGTCGACGCGGTCGTCGTCGCCGGCGGGGCTCTGGGCAATGTTCTCGCGGGCGGCGTGGGGTTCCGGGTCTGCGATGTCGTCGCCGATCGGAGCGACGACGATCTCGTCTTCGCGGTCGGTCAGGATGGCGGGCGGGGCGACGGTCTGGGCCATGGCGCAGTCCTCCGGGGTTGGGGGCTTTCTCTCGAGCGGCTCGTCCGCTCGAACCCGGATGGTCCCGCTTCGCTGCGGGTCGGTGCGCCAGCGCGGCCTGGATGGCCGCTGAGCGACCTCCGGCGTTTCAGGCTGTCACGCGCTTCCGAGCGCCGAGCGGCCGCCTGTAGCCGTCTGCGGCGCGCTGGCGGCCGATCGCCGGATCGGCTTCGGCCGGACGACGGCGCCGTGTGGGTCGTCGCAACGGACGCTCACGCTTTACCCGATAAGCGGGAATATCCGCTTGGGTTTGGTCGTCCCCCCGCGCGGGAAACGGCGAAAGGCGCGCCCGGCCGAGGCCGGGCGCGCGCGTGGCGTGGTCGTGTCAGG
>DAINOD010000156.1:0-3642 GCA_036735545.1 Rubrimonas sp.
GTTGCCCTACAACGGTTTTCGAGACCGCCCCGATCGACCACTCCGGCACCCCTCCGCAGCAGGCGCGCAGCCGATGGCGCGTGCGATACGGCGCCCCGCAGGGGCGCGCAAGGGGGCGGGGCGACGGCGGCAGGGGCGGCGGCAGGGTTGGCTTGACTTCCGCGCGGAGGCTGAGCATACGACGCGCTCGCTCCGGCGCCCTGGCGCGTCCGGGGGCGTGGACGCTCCGGCGACGGGGCGCGCTGTCCGAGGGCTCCGGCGACGGAGGCAAGCGGTCCGATGGGCCCCCCGCAGGGCGCGGCGGAAATGGGGAATGCGCGATGTTCGCGGTGATCAAGACTGGCGGCAAGCAATACAAGGTCGTCGCCGACGACATTCTGACGATCGAGAAGCTCGAGGCCGAGCCCGGCTCGGACGTGACCTTCGAGGACGTCCTGATGGTCGGCGAGGGCGAGAGCGTCACTGTCGGCGCGCCGCGGGTCGCGGGCGCGACCGTACGGGCCACCGTGGTCGATCAGACCCGCGGCCCGAAGGTGATCAACTTCAAGAAGCGTCGCCGCAAGCACGGCTCGCAGCGGCGCATCGGGCATCGCCAGCACCTGACGCAGGTGCGCATTATCGACATCACCACCGGCGCGGAGGCCTGACGACATGGCGCACAAGAAGGCGGGCGGCTCCTCCCGCAACGGGCGCGACAGCGCCGGGCGGCGACTGGGCGTGAAGAAGTACGGCGGCGAGGCGGTGATCTCGGGCAACATCATCGTGCGCCAGCGCGGCACGAAGATGTGGCCGGGCCAGAACGTCGGGCTGGGCAAGGATCACACCCTGTTCGCGACGACCGACGGCTTCGTGAAGTTCCACACCGGCGTCAAGCGGCGGACCTTCGTCTCGATCATACCCGCGGCCGACGCCGCTGAGTGATGGATCGACGCCTCACCCGCCCGAGCGGGTGAGGCGTCAGGCCTTGCGGTCGGCTCCGCGCGCCTCGACGGCGGGGACCATGGCGCAGAGCAGTTCGAACATGAGCGACGCGCCGAGCCACGCGGTCGCGCCAGCGGGGTCGAAGGGTGGCGAGACCTCGACGAGGTCGGCCCCCACGATGCCGACGCCGCCAAGCCCCCGCACCACCGACAACGCCTGAAACGACGTGGGCCCGCCGGGCTCCGGCGTGCCGGTGCCCGGCGCGAAGGCGGGGTCCACGAAGTCAATGTCGTAGCTGACATAGGTCGGGCCGGTCCCGACCACCTCGCGCGCCTCGGCCATCACGTCATCGACGCCGCGTTCGAAGAAGCGCTCCACCGTCACCAGCCGCACGCCGACGGCCGCGGCGAAGTCCCGGTCCTCGGTGTCGTAGGCCGTGCCGCGGATGCCGATCTGGATGACGCGCCGAGGGTCGAGCAGCCCCTCCTCGATCGCGCGGCGGAAGGGCGTGCCGTGGGTGTAGAGCCGGCCGCCGAAATAGCTGTTGTAGAGGTCGGTATGGCTGTCGAACTGGATCAGCCCCAGAGGCGCGTCCTTGGCCAGGGCGCGCAGGATCGGCAGCGAGCACAGGTGGTCGCCCCCCGCGGTCAGCGGCGCGACGCCCGCCTCGTGCAGTCGGGCGTAGAAGGCGGTCATGCGCTCCAGGCTGTCCATCAGGTCGGCCGGATTCGGCCCGACGTCGCCGACATCGGCGCAGGCGACGCGCTCGAAGGGGCGCATGCCCGTCACGCCGTGCTGGGCGCGCACCATCGTCGAGGCGTCGCGAAGCTGGCGCGGGCCGTGCCGCGGGCCGGGGCGGTTGGTCGTGCCGCCGTCCCAGGGCGCGCCGACGACGCCGACCTGCACCTCGGCGAAGCGGGGATGATCGGGCGCGACGTGCGGCAGGCGCATGAAGGTCGGGATGCCGGCGAAGCGCGGCAGCTCGAAGCCCGAGACGGGGTGGAAGAACGGATCGGTCATTTGAGATCGCCCAGGCCGTGGCGCTTGAGCATCGGCCACTGGACGGCCATGAAGGCGATGGTCAGCGGGAGGTTGCCGAAGGTCTTGAAGTTCACCCAGAACTCGGTGGACATCGAGCGCCAGATCACTTCGTTCAGCACGGCGAGGAAAACGAAGAACAGCGCCCAGCGCCGAGTGAAGATCATCCAGCCCTCGTCATCGAGGGGCAGCGCTTCGCCCATCAGGTATTTCAGATAGCTGCGTCCCTGCAGCAATCCGACGCCAAGGCCGAGCGCGAACAGTCCGTTCACGATGGTCGGCTTCATCTTGATGAAGGTGTCGTCGTTCAGCCATATCGTCAGTCCGCCGAACAGCACGACCACAACGGCTGTCACCACCGCCATGCGGGGCAGCGTGTGCGTCAGTCGCCACGACACGGCCAGCGACACGAGGATCGCCGGAATGAACAGCGCCGTGGCGACGACGATGGCCTGATACTCCATGCCGCCCACGGTGACCGGAGCGTCCCTGAACCACTGGAAAGCGCCGAAGAACACGACCAGCGGGCCGATCTCCAGCAACAGCTTCAACCCTGAAGTCATGCACGTCTCCCCTTTGCCCGCGTCCTAGCGCGCCCGGGCCCGAAAGGCCACCTCAGCCGACCTTCAC
Organism: Rubrimonas sp.; assembly: GCA_036735545.1. Taxonomy (GTDB): domain Bacteria; phylum Pseudomonadota; class Alphaproteobacteria; order Rhodobacterales; family Rhodobacteraceae; genus Rubrimonas. The sequence continues at coordinate 2,590 of DAINOD010000156.1, forward strand.
GAGCACGGCGCCGGCGGCGATGGTCAGGATCAGCCCGATGCGCAAGGCGTCGAGTCGCTCGTGGAAGAACAGCACCCCGATGGCCGCGGCGAAGACGATCGAGGTCTCGCGGATCGCCGCCACCTCGCCGACATGCCCGAGCCGCGTGGCCAGCATCACCGAGCCGAAGCTGAGAAAGGCGATCAGCGCGCCGAACAGGCCGCGGGCGGCGAGGTCGGGCAGGGGCGGACGCTGGGCCGGCGTGAGGCTGCGCCAGCGGGCCCAGGCCACCAGCGGAAAGCCGCAGCCGCCCAGCACGAAGAACCATGCGAGGAAGGTGAAGGGGTCCGCCGCCTGCCGGATGCCGAAGGCGTCCCAAAGCGTATAGACGGAGATCATGACGCCGGTGACCAGCGAGGTCAGGATCGCCGCCCGAAGCTGCGCGGCTGCGGCGAGGTCGGTCACGCCCAGCGCGCGCAGGTTCGCCCAGGCCAGCGCGTAGATGGCACCGGACAGAAGCAGCAGCCCGCCCCACTGGCCGAGGCGCAAGGTCTCGCCGAAGATCACCGTCGCCGCCAGCGCCGTCACCAGCGGCCCGGTCCCTCGCGCCAGCGGATAGACCACGGTGAAGCCGCCGATGGCGAAGCTGCGCGCCTGCAGCCATTCGTAGACGATGTGGATCGCCCAGCATCCGGCCAGGATCGCCCAGAGCCGCGCGTCGGGCATGGGAAATGCGAACAGCGCGAAGGGCAGGGCGATCAGGCCGTAGGCGACGTTGATGGCGCCGCGGTTGATGTAGGGGTCGCGCCCGCCCTTGTTCACCGCCCCGAAGATCGCGTGCGCCAGCGCCGAGAGCAGCGCCAGCGCGAGCGCCAGCGCCTCGCCCGCCGGCGTGCCTGCGATGTCGACGATGAGTTGGCCCATGGGCGCCTCGGGCGGGGGATGCGAGGCCGATAGCCCGGCGCGGGGCGCGGCGCAACGGCCCGCTCCCGCCGGGCGGGAAAGGGCCGGGGCGGGTTTCAGGCGGCGCGGATCGAGGTCTGCGGGATCTTGGTCAGGACCTGCGTCCCCACC
>DAINOD010000157.1:0-3574 GCA_036735545.1 Rubrimonas sp.
AGCGCGCTGATCGCCGCGCGCATCCGCCGGCTGGCGGCGGAGAAGAAGGTTCCCGTCTTCGCGTTCTGCGAGGACGTCGCGGCATCGGGCGGCTACTGGCTGGCCTGCGCCGCGGATGAGATCTACGCCGACGCCAACGCCATTCTCGGCTCCATCGGCGTCGTGTCGGCGAGCTTCGGGCTGACCGGCGCCATCGCCAAGCTCGGCGTGGAGCGCCGCCTCTACACGGCCGGCGAGCGCAAGACGATGCTGGACCCGTTCAGCCCCGAGGACCCCGCGGACGTCGAGCGGCTCAAGCGCATCCAGCGCGGCATCCACCGCAACTTCATCGACCACGTGAAGCAGACCCGCGGCGACCGCCTGACGGGCGAGGACTCGGCGCTGTTCTCCGGCGACGTCTGGCTGGGCGCGGAGGCGGTGGAGCTCGGGCTGATCGACGGCGTGGGCCATCTCGTGCCCACCATGAAGGCGCGCTTCGGCGAGGACATCCGCTTCGCCGTCGCCCAGCCGCGCAAGTCGCTGCTGCAGCGCCTCGGCGCCCCCGGGGCGGAGGCGGCGCTGGGCGCGCTGGAGGAACGCGCGATGCGCGCCCGCTACGGGCTGTGACGTGCTGCTGAAGCTCCTGACAGTCATCGGCGTCGCCATCGCGCTCTGGGGTTTCGCGAACCGGCTGATGGGCGCCGCCACGCCGCCGGCCGCCCCGCGGGGCGGCGGGGCCACCGACCTCGTACGCTGCGCCCGCTGCGGGTCGTGGCGTGCGCCGGACACGCCCTGCGCCTGCGAGATCCCCCCCACGCCCTGACCGCCCCGGGAGATGCGATGAACTTCGTGCTGACCGTGATCGGGCTAGGCCTTCTCGTCGGCGCCGGCGACGCGCTGGTGCGCGGGGCCGTGGCGCTCAGCCTGCGGCTGGGCGTTCCGGTGCTGATCGTCAGCCTGACCGTGGTGGCCTTCGGCACCTCGGCGCCGGAGCTGGTGGTGGGAATCAAGGCGGCGCTGGCCGGCGCCGACGGCATCGCCTTCGGGAACGTGGTCGGCTCCAACATCGCCAACATCCTGCTGGTGCTGGGGCTGCCCGCGCTGATCGCGACGATCGACACCGAGCATTGCGACAGCCGGCGCAGCTGGATCGGCATGATCGCCGCATCCGTCCTGTTCATGGGGCTGTGTTTCGTCGGACCGCTGGTCTGGTGGCACGGTCTGGTGTTGCTGGCGGGCTTGGCGTGGATGCTGGTGGACGCCTGGCGCGAGACGCGCAAGGCGCAGGCCGCCGGCGCGGAGGCCGAGACGCTGGCCGACCTCGATGACGTCGACCCCCACATGGCGCCGTGGAAGCTCGCGGCGTTGCTGGCGACGGGTGTCGTCGGCCTGCCGCTGGGCGCGCATTTCCTGATCGACGGTGCGCGCGGCGTGGCCGAGACCTTCGGCCTCAGCGAGGCCGCCATCGGGCTGACGCTGGTGGCGGTCGGCACCTCGCTGCCGGAGCTGATGACCTCCGTCATGGCCGCGCTGCGCAAGCAGGCGGAGGTGGCCATCGGCAACGTGGTCGGCTCCAACCTTTTCAACCTGCTGGGCATCATGGGCGTGGTCGCCTTCTTCGGGCCGCTCGACGTCCCGCCCGAGTTCCTGCGGCTCGACCTGTGGGTGATGCTGGGCTGCAGCCTGTTGCTGATCCCCGCCGTCTTTCCGCGCTGGCCGATCGGCTGGGCCACGGGCCTCGGCTTCGTCGCGCTCTATGTCCTCTACGGGGTGGTCGTGCTCGGCCCCCGGATGTGAGGGGGGACGGAGCGGCATGATCGGACCGGGGGCGGCGCTCGTGACGGGGGCCGCGAAGCGGATGGGGCGCGCGCTGGCGCTGGAGCTGGCCGGGCTGGGCTGGGCCGTGGCGATCCACTGCAACGGCTCGACCGAGGAGGCCGAGGCGACGGCGGCGGAGGCGCGCGCCGCCGGGGCGCCCGCGGCCGCCGTGGTGCGCGCCGATCTGCTGGACCACGCGGCGGTCGACGGGCTGATCGCGGCGGCGCGGGCGGCGCTGGGCGGCGCGACGCTGACCGTTCTGGTCAACAACGCCTCGATCTTCGAGCGCGACAGCCTGCACGATCTGTCGCGCGAGAGCTGGGACCGCCATGTGGACAGCAACCTCTGGGCGCCGGTCCGGCTCACGCAGGGTTTCGCCGCGCAGGCCCCCGAGGCGGGTCGCGACTCCGATGGGCAGCCGGTCGCGCGGGCGCTGGCGGTGAACGTCATCGACCAGCGGGTCTGGAAGCCGACGCCGGAGTTCATGACCTATACGATCGCCAAGATGGGCCTGTGGGCCTTCACCCGCACCGCCGCCCAGGCGCTGGCCCCGCGCGTGCGCGTCTGCGCCATCGGGCCCGGCCCGACGATCCGGGGCGCGCGCCAGGCGCCGGAGCACTTCGCCGCCCAGCGCGCCGCAACCCCGCTGGGCCGCGGCGCCGAGCCCGCGGAGATCGCCGCGGCGCTGCGCTACCTGCTCTCGGCGCCCTCGGTTACCGGACAGATGCTGGCGCTCGACGGCGGGCAGCACCTCGCCTGGCGCACGCCTGACGTGCTGGGGCTCGAATGAACAACCGGGTTCATACCTTGGTTGGACTCGACGCGAAGCGATCCGCCGTCGCAGCCTTTTCCACTTGACGCGAAGCCGTCGCAGAGGCGTCTTGATTCTGTCAGGTTCACCAATCCTTTACCATGGCCGTCGAAAGTTCGTGAGTGAATTCAATGGCCTGAAAGATTGCCTATATTTTGGGCGAGCCGTAGAGGGGCTTGTCTTTCAAGCCAGAATCCCGATGGACGGTTTTTTGTCGACAGACTTACCCACAGGTTTCGGGGATGCCTTTCGCCTTGCTTCCGGGAGGCGACTCGGTCATGGGGCGCCCCCGGCGGAACAGGATCGCGGTGACGATGGCTGACGAGCGCGAGATCGGATTCGAGGAGGAAGGCGCGCGCTTCGACGCCGCCGGCGCGCCGGTTCCCACGGGGCCCGAGGTCATCCGCGGCTACCTCGCCAGCCTGCCCGACCGGCCCGGCGTCTATCGGATGCTCGACGCCCGGTCCGCGGTCCTCTACGTCGGCAAGGCGCGCTCTCTGCGCAAGCGCGTGGCGAGCTACGCCAACGGCGCCCATCCCATCCGAATCGCGCGGATGATCGCCGCCACCGCGTCGATGATGTTCGTCACCACCGAGAGCGAGACCGAGGCGCTGCTGCTGGAGGCCAACCTCATCAAGCAGCTCAAGCCGCGCTTCAACGTGCTGCTGCGCGACGACAAGAGCTTTCCGCACATCCTGATCGGCGGCGACCACCCCTTTCCGCAACTGCGCAAGCACCGCGGGCTGAAGGCGCGCTCCGGTCGATATTTCGGCCCCTTCGCCTCGGCCGGGGCGGTCAACCGCACGATCAACACGCTGCAGAAGGCGTTCCTGCTGCGCACCTGCCGCGATTCGATCTTCGAGAACCGCACCCGGCCCTGCCTGCTGCACCAGATAAAGCGCTGCTGCGCTCCCTGCGTCGGCTACGTCTCCGAGGCCGACTACGCCGCGCTGCAGGAGGACGCGA
>DAINOD010000158.1:0-3564 GCA_036735545.1 Rubrimonas sp.
GCACAGCGACTTGCCGCCGCCGGTGGGCATGATCGCCAGCACGTCGCGCCCCGCGGCGACGGCCTCGACGATCTCGCGCTGGCCGGGGCGGAAGTCGTCGAAGCCGAACACGCGGCGCAGCAGGGCGCGGGGGTCGTCGGGGGTCATGCGGGGCCGCTCGGCTTGGATGCCGCCCTCCTATGCGGCGCCGGGGCGCGCGAGGCCAGCCGTTCCGGGCGGCCCTGTCCGCCGGTGGGCGCCGAGCGGCTTCACCTTTCGGCCATGCCGCCCAGCAGGCCGCCCATCTGCAGCCGCTGGAAGGCGTTGGCGGCGTAGCGGGTGACGGCGCCGTAGCGGGTCTGCTCCAGCGCCCGCACCATCTCGGCGTAGGGTTGCTTCAGTTCGGGCGCGATCTCGAAGCGGGTGTAGTTCACCGCCACGTCCACCTTGCGCCCATGCGCCGCCAGCGTCGCGTCCACCGCCTCGCGGATGGCGCGGATGTCGGCGAGCGAGCCCACGCGCAGCGATTCGAAGTCCAGGAACAGCATGTCCCGCTCATGGTCGAGGCGGATGCGGGTGGGCAGGCGCAGGTCGGTCAGGCGCTCGCGCATCCCCATGCGCTCGGGGCGGAAGATGGCGCCGTCCATCTCGCGCACATCGTCCATCATGGGGCGGAAGGCCATGCCGGGCAGGATGTCGCGCTCGGGGTCCACGCCCGGCGCCACCTCGGCCAGCGCCAGCCCCTCGGCCGTCAGGCGGAAAACGCAGCGTTCGGTGACGTAGAGCGCGACGCGCCCGCGCCGCAGCGTCTCTGCGGCGCTGAAGGTCACCTGGCCGACGTTCGCGACGCATTTGGGCGAGGCGCCCTCCTTGACGACGCTCAGCCGCCCGTCCTCGATCCGCACGTCGAGGCCCCCGGCGGTGAAGGTGCCGGCGAACACGATCTTGCGCGCGCTTTGCGAGATGTTGATGAAGCCGCCCGCGCCCGCAAGCTTCGGCCCGAAACGCGAGACGTTCACATCGCCCTGCGCGTCGACCTCCGCCATGCCCAGCACGGCGAGGTCCAGACCGCCGCCATCGTAAAAGTCGAACTGCGCGTTCTGCGCGATGATCGCGTCGGTGTTGACCGCCGCGCCGAAGTCGAGCCCCGCCGCCGGGCGGCCGCCGATCACGCCGGGCTCGGCGGTCAGCGTCACGGTCTCCAGCACCTCCTCCTCGGCCGCGACGCCCGCGACGCCCTCGGGCATGCCGATGCCGAGGTTCACCACCGCGCCGACCGACAGCTCCAGCGCGCAGCGCCGCGCGATGACCTTGCGCGCGTCCAGCGGCATCGGGGCCTCGGCCCGGGCCGGGGCGCGCAGCTCGCCCGAGTAGTAGGGCGAATAGGGCGTCGCGTAGGTCTGGCGGTGCTGCTCCGGCTCTGCCAGCGCCACCGCGTCCACCAGCGCCGCGGGCACCACGGTCTTCTTGGGGTCGAGCGCCCCGCGGGCGCAGAGCCGCTCCACCTGCGCGATGACGATGCCGCCCGAGTTTCGCGCCGCGGTCGCCATGGCCAGCGCGTCGAGCACCAGCGCCTCGCGCTCCATGCCGAGGTTGCCGGCGGCGTCGGCGGTGGTGGCGCGGATCAGCGCGACGTGGATGGGGAAGGAGGGGTAGTAGAGCCACTCGCGCCCGTCGATCTGCATCAGCCGCACCGGCTCGCGGTCTGAGACGCTATTGACCCGGCCGCCCTCCTTGCGCGGATCGACGAAGGTGCCGAGGCCCACCTGCGTGAACACGCCCGGCCGCCCGCCGGCGATCTCGCGGAACAGCTGGCTTATGACGCCCTGCGGCAGGTTCCACGCGGCGATCTTGCCCGACAGCGCCAGCTTGCCGACCTTGGGGATCAGTCCCCAATGGCCGCCGATCACCCAGGACAGCAGCCCCTCGTGGCCGAGGCGGTTCAGCCCGCCGTCGCGGCCGTCGCCCTGGCCGGCGGCGAAGACGAGCCCGAGGCCCTTCGGCTCGCCGGTCTCCACGAAACGGGTCTCCAGCGCCGCCAGCAGCCCTTCCGGCACGCCGATGCCCACGAAGCCCGAGGTGCAGATCGTGTCCCCGGAGCGGATCAGCGCGACCGCCTCCGCCAACGACGTCAGCTTGTCGCCCATGCTCCCGCTCCCCCCATGCGTCGCGGCAGTGAACACCAAGGTCCGCGGCTTCGCCAGCGTCCAATCCCCTGAGTAGAACCCGCACATTGATGCAGATCACGGACGGCGCGAGGCTTTGTGAAATGATCGCGGTCCGACAACGCCGCGCCTGGAGGGCCGACATGATTCGCATCGTCACAGCCTTGGCTCTGGCCGCCCAGGTCGCCGCCGGAGCCGCGCAGGCGGCGGACCCGGTGCGCGGCCGGGTTCTGGCCGAACGCTGGTGCGCGGATTGCCACGTCGTCGGCGAGGGCGCAGGCGGCGGCGACGCGGGCCCGCCGCTGGCCCTGCTGAGCGGCGACGTCGCCGCCTCGGACGCCGCGCTCACCGCCTGGCTGACCGCGCCGCACGAGCCGATGCCCGATGTCGGCCTGACGCCGCCCGAGATTCGCGACATCGTGGCCTACGTGCGCAGTCTGCCGCGCTGAGGGGAGGGGTTCATGAAGACCGACATCGTCGCCCGCTGCCGCCGCGTGCTGGAGAACCGCCAGCGCGAACTGGAGCGCCGCCTGCATCGCATCGAGGACGAACTGGACGAGACGCCGGACCCCGACTTCGGCGACCGCGCCACCGAGCGCGCCGGCGACGAGGCGCTGGAGGACCTCGGGACCGCGGGCCTCGCCGAGCTGCGCGCCATCGCCGCCGCCATGGACCGCATCGCGGCCGGGACCTACGGCGACTGCGTGCGCTGCGGCGAGGCGATCGAGCCTGCGCGGCTGGAGACGGTTCCGCACACGCCGTTCTGCGCCGCCTGCGCCCGCGCGCCGGGGGCTTGAAGCCGTCGCCGCTTCGGGCGACGTAAGGGCGATGAGCGAACCCATCCACATCGTCGGCGCCGGCATGGCGGGCGCCGAAGCCGCGTGGCAGGCCGCCGAGGCCGGCGCGTCCGTCGTGCTGCACGAGATGCGCCCCCATCGCGGCACCGAGGCCCACCGCACCGACCGCTGCGCCGAGCTGGTCTGCTCGAACTCTTTCCGCTCCGACGACGCCGCCACGAACGCCGTCGGGCTGTTGCACGAGGAGATGCGCCGCGCCGGTTCGCTGATCATGGCGATGGGCGACCGGCATCGGCTCCCCGCCGGCGGGGCGCTGGCCGTCGACCGCGACGCCTTCGCCGAGGCCGTGACGCAGGCGCTGGCCGCCCATCCGCGCATCCGGCTGGAGCGCGGCGAGATCGCCGGTGCGCCCCCCGCAGACTGGGGCAGCGTCATCGTCGCCACCGGGCCGCTGACCTCGCCCGCCCTGGCCGAGGCGATCCGGGGCGTGACCGGCGAGGACGCGCTCGCCTTCTTCGACGCCATCGCGCCCATCGTGCACTTCGACAGCGTCGACCTGTCCAAGGCCTGGTTCCAGAGCCGCTACGACAAGGGCGAGACCGAGGCCGACCGCACCGCCTATC
>DAINOD010000159.1:0-3261 GCA_036735545.1 Rubrimonas sp.
TCTACATGCTGCCGCCGATCCTGCTGGCGCTGCCGTTCTTCCGCATCTGGTTCAATCTCGGCCAGCTCAACAGCCTGCCGGCGCTGGCGGTCACCTATCTGACCATCACGCTGCCGTTCTCGCTGTGGATCCTGCGGCCCTACATCGAGGCGATCCCTCGCGCGCTGGAGGAGGCGGCCATGATCGACGGCTGCACGCGCTTCCAGGCCTTCCGCAAGGTGATCGTGCCGCAGGCGTGGCCCGGCATCGTCGCCTCGCTGGTCTTCACCTTCGTCGTGGTGTGGAACGAACTGCTCTATTCGCTCGTGCTGATCTCCGACGAGCCCAAGCGCACGGTGTCGCTGGGCATCGCGTCGCTGATCCTCGAGACCTCCGTCTATTCCTGGGGGCTGGTCAACGCCGCGGGCGTGCTGGCGACCGTCCCCGTGCTGTTCCTGTTCGCCTTCGCGGCGCGACAGATGGTGTCCGGCCTCGGCGCCGGCGCGGTGAAGGGTTGAAACCGAAGGGCCGGAGAACGGCCGCTGCAAGGGAGGATGCGACAATGAGGAATACGACGGCGCTTCTCGCGCTCGTGCTCGGCGCCGGCCTCGCGGCCGAAGCCGGCGCGCAGGGCATCAGCGTGGTGCGCTACCTCAGCCAGGAGACCGATCCGGCGGTGGTGGCGATCCAGCGCGACTGGGTGAGCGGCTTCATCGCCGCCAATCCCGGCACGGACGTGATCCTGGAAAGCGCGCCCGCAGGCGTCATCAACCAGCGCATCGCCACCTACGTGCAGGCCGGCGCGCCGCTCGACGTGGTGCACTCCGACCCCGGCACCGCGGCGCGGCTGGCGGCGGAGGGGCTGCTGGCCCCGCTCGACGACGTGGTGGAGGCGCTGGGCGGTCGCGAGGCGTTCCTGCCCAACCGCCTGCTGATCATCGACGACAAGGTCTACGCCATCAACCAGGCCGCCGCCGCGCCGCGCCTGTTCTACCGCAAGGACCTGCTGGAAGCCGCCGGGATCGAACCGCCGACGACCTGGGAGGAGGTCCGGGCCGCGGCCGAGAAGCTGCACAGCCGCGACGTCGCCGGCATCGCGCTGGCGGGCGGCGAGAACCGCATGGTCACGATCATGGCCAGCACGCTGCTCTGGCAGAACTGCCACGACTTCTTCGACGGCGAGCTGAACCTGATCCTCGACGATCCAAAGGCGCACGAGGCGGCCGCCTTCTACGCCGACCTGCTGCGGTTCAGCGCCCCCGACGCCGCCGCCTGGGCCTTCAACGAGCCGCCCGAGGCGTTCTGGTCGGGTCGCGCCGCCATGGTGCTGCACTGGCACGCGCTGGACCTGATGATCCGCCAGAACCCCGCGCTGGTGGAGAAGGTCGGCGTCGCGCCGGTCACCATGGGCCGGATGCAGGCGACCCAGACCGGCGGGCGCTACATCGCCGTCTTCGCCAACTCGCCCACGGTCGAGACCGGCAAGCAGTGGATCGAGTACGTCTTCTCGCCGGAGAACGCCGCCAAGCTGACCGGCATCAGCCCGCTGCTGTATCCGCCCGCGACCAGGGGGGCGATGGAGGCGTTCCAGGCCTCCGACGCCGCGACGGTCGAAGCCTATGGCGACGTGCTGTTCGAGCAGGTCTACCCGGACGCCAGGTTCGGCTACAGCGAGATCCTCCACGCCGGCGGGCTCGACACCGAGACCTGCTCGCTGCGCGAGACGGGCGTGGTCAACCCGTTCATCAGCGTGCTGTGGAACTCCAACCTCTACGCCCGCGCGATCCAGAAGATCGCCTACGAGAACGCGGACCCGGCGGTCGCGGTGCGGGAGGCGCACGAGGCGCTGGCCGCGCAGGTCGAGACGGCGAAGCGCGAGATGAGCAACTGAGGCGCCCGCCGGCCGGCGGCCCGGCGCCGCCGGCCGGCACGCGAGGGAGGGAGAGGACATGGAACGCATCGCTCTGCTGGGCGCCGGCGGCAAGATGGGCGTGCGCACCGCCCGCAACCTGAAGGCCGCCCCCTACGAGGTGGACCACATCGAGGTCAGCGAGGCCGGCCGCGCCCGGCTGAAGGCCGCCACGGGCGCTGACTGCGTCGACGGCGACAACGCGCTGGCGCAGGCCGACGCGGTGATCATGGCCGTGCCGGACGCCGCCATCGGGCGCATCCTCGACGGCTTCGTGGGCAAGCTGAAGCCCGGCGCGGCGGTGCTGATGCTCGACGCCGCCGCCCCCCATGCCGGCGTGCTGCCGAAGCGGGACGACGTGACCTATTTCGTCACCCACCCCTGCCATCCGCCGATCTTCCGCTGGGAGAAGACGCGCGAGGCGCAGGACGACCATTTCGGCGGCATCGCCGCGCAGCAGGCCATCGTCTGCGCGCTGATGCAGGGGCCAGAGGCGCACTACGCCCCCTGCGAGGCGCTGGCGCGCACGATCTACGCCCCCGTCATGCGCAGCCATCGCGTGACGGTGGAGCAGATGGCCATCCTCGAGCCCGGTCTGTCGGAGACCATCGGCGCCACGCTGGTCACCGCGCTGGGCGAGGCGGTGGACGCGGCGGCGGCGAGGGGCGTGCCGCGGGAGGCCGCCTACGATTTCCTCATCGGCCATATCGGCATCGAGATGGCCATCGTCTTCGGCTGGCTGCCGGAGGGCAAGTTCTCCGACGGCGCGCTCTACGCCATCCAGCAGGCCAAGAGCCGCATCTTCCGCGACGACTGGCTGAAGGTGCTGGAGCCCGAGGAGATCAAGGCCAGCGTCGACGCCATCTGCGCCCAGGGCGCCTGAGCCCCATGGCGTCCATCGACATCCGCGGGGTCTGGAAGGCCTATGGCGAGCTCGACGTCATCCACGGCGTGGACATCAGCATCGAGGACGGGGCCTTCGTGATCCTCGTCGGCCCCTCGGGCTGCGGCAAGTCCACGCTTCTGCGCATGATCGCGGGGCTCGAGGACGTCACCGACGGCGACATCCTGATCGGCGACCGGGTGGTGAACGACGAGGCGCCCAAGGACCGCGACATCGCGATGGTGTTCCAGAACTACGCGCTCTACCCGCACATGAGCGTGGCCGACAACATGGGCTTCTCGCTGCGGCTGAAGGGCTGGAGGCGCGAGGCGATCGCGGAGCGGGTGCAGGTCGCGGCCGACATCCTGGGACTGGGCGCGCTGCTCGACCGCTATCCGCGCCAGCTCTCGGGCGGCCAGCGCCAGCGGGTCGCGATGGGACGCGCCATCGTCCGAGACCCTTCGGTCTTCCTGTTCGACGAGCCGCTGTC
>DAINOD010000160.1:0-3255 GCA_036735545.1 Rubrimonas sp.
GCGCCCTACGAGAGCCGCGACCAGTTCTGCGAAGCCTCGGGCCGCGCGGTGATGGAGTTGCTCGCCCGCCGCATCCGGGCCCGCGACATCGTCACCATCAAGTCGCTGGAGAACGCGGCCCGCGTCGTGGCCTGCACCGGCGGCTCGACCAATGCGGGGCTGCACCTTCCCGCCATCGCGCACGAGGCCGGCATCCGCTTCGACCTGATGGACGTCTGCGAGGTGTTCAGGTCCACCCCCTATTTCGTCAACCTCAAGCCCGGCGGGCAGTATGTCGCGAAGGACCTCTACGACGTGGGCGGCGTGCCGCGGGTGCTGCGGATGCTGCTCGACAAGGGCCTGCTGCACGGCGACTGCATCACCGCCTCCGGCCGCACGATGGAGCAGGAGCTGGAGGGCATCGAGGGCGCGCCCGACGGCAAGGTGATCCATTCGATCGAGAAGCCGCTCAGCAAGACCGGCGGCGTCGTGGGGCTGAAGGGCAACCTCGCGCCGGAGGGCGCCATCGTGAAGGTGGCGGGCATGACCGCGAAGGAGATGGTGTTCGAGGGCCCCGCCCGCGTGTTCGAATGCGAGGAGGACGCCTTCGAGGCCGTCAAGCAGCGCGCGTACCAGGAGGGCGAGGTCATCGTCATCCGCAACGAGGGGCCGAAGGGCGGGCCGGGCATGCGCGAGATGCTGTCCACCACCGCGGCGCTGTCGGGGCAGGGCATGGGCAAGAAGGTCGCGCTGATCACCGACGGCCGGTTCTCGGGCGCCACGCGCGGCTTCTGCGTCGGCCATGTCGGGCCGGAGGCGGCGGTGGGCGGACCCATCGCGCTCATCCGCAACGGCGACGTCATCCGCATCGACGCGCGCAAGGGCGTGCTTCAGGTCAAGCTGACGGCCGCGGAGCTGAAGGCGCGGCGCAAGGCGTGGGAGGGGCCGCGCGAGACGCTCTACGGCTCGGGCGCGCTGTGGAAATACGCCCAACTGGTCGGCGGCGCCAAGGACGGGGCCGTGACCCATCCCGGCCACGCCGGCGAGCGGCACGTCTACGCCGACCTGTGAGGCTGACCCCGCTGGCCGCGCTGGCGCTGGCGGCCTGCGCCGCGCAGGGCCCGGTCGAGACGCCCTTCGCGGTGCTGGGCTTCGCGCCGCAGCGGCTCGATCTCGCCGCGGCGGGGCGCACGCTTGTGGTCGCGCCGCCGGACGGGCTGTGCCTGACGCGCCGCGGCCTGTCGCTGTCGCCCGACGCGGCGGTGGTGATGCTCGACGGCTGCGGGGCGGAGGACGGGCTGCGCCGCTCGGTGCTCGTGGGCGACGAGCCGCTCGCGGAACCGGGCGGCAGCGACGCGGCGCTCGACGCCATGGCGTCCGCGCTGCGCGAGCCCGAGGGCTGGCGGGCGGTAGGGCTCGGCGGCGCCGCGCTGGACGTGATGGAGGTGCGGCGGGCGGGGGATGCGCTGTTCGTGGTGGTGCAGGACCGCGGCCGCCCCGCCACCCCCCACGGCCGGCGCTGCCGCGCCTTCACGGAGGTGGGCGAACGGCTGACCATCGTCACGGTCTCCGCCCCGGTCGGTCGCGAGGTCGACCCGCAGGCGCTGATGCGGGAGGCCGCGGCGATTGTCGGCGCGCTGCGCGGCGCCAACCTGCCGACTCGCGAACGCGCGCCCGTCTTCGGAACCCCGCCGGCGCCCCGCCCCGCAAGCTGACGCGGCGTTTGCGCCGGCGCGCGGCTCGGCTATGCAGGGCGACCGGTCCGAGAGGAGAGGCCTGCCCGATGCAGCATATCCTGCGCGAACTCGAACGCCGCCGCGACGAGGCCCGCAAGGGCGGGGGCGAGAAGCGCGTCGCCGCCCAGCACGCCAAGGGCAAGCTCACGGCGCGCGAGCGCCTCGAGGCGCTGCTGGATGAGGGCAGCTTCGAGGAATTCGACATGTTCGTGCGCCACCGCTGCGTGGACTTCGGCATGGACGAGACCCACTACCCCGGCGATGGCGTCATCACCGGCTGGGGCACGATCAACGGGCGGCAGGTCTATGTCTTCAGCCAGGACTTCACCGTCTTCGGCGGCTCGGTCAGCGAGACGGTGGCGGCCAAGATCTGCAAGATCATGGACATGGCGATGCGCGTCGGCGCCCCCGTGATCGGGCTGAACGATTCGGGCGGCGCGCGTATTCAGGAGGGCGTGGGCTCGCTCGCCGCCTACGGCGAAGTTTTCCAGCGCAACATCGAGGGCTCCGGCGTCATCCCCCAGATCAGCGTCATCATGGGCCCCTGCGCCGGGGGCGCCGTCTACAGCCCGGCGATGACCGACTTCATCTACATGGTGCGCGACTCGAGCTACATGTTCGTCACCGGCCCCGACGTGGTGAAGACCGTCACCAACGAGACCGTCACGGCCGAGGAGCTGGGCGGCGCCAAGACTCACACCGCCAAGAGCTCCGTCGCCGACGCCGCCTTCGAGAACGACGTCGAGACGTTGGCCGAGGTGCGCCGACTTGTGGATTTCCTGCCGCTGAACAACCGCGAGAAGCCGCCCCTGCGCCCCTTCTACGACGACCCCGAGCGGGTGGACGAGAGCCTTAACAGCCTTGTGCCGGAGAACCCCAACCAGCCCTACGACATGCGCGAACTGGTGCTGAAGGTGCTGGACGAGGGCGACTTCCTCGAGAACCAGGCCGCCTTCGCGCGCAACATCATCACCGGATTCGGCCGCATCGAGGGGCAGACCGTGGGCGTGGTCGCCAACCAGCCGATGGTGCTGGCGGGTTGCCTCGACATCGACAGCGCCCGCAAGGCGGCCCGCTTCGTGCGCTTCTGCGACGCCTTCAACATACCCCTGCTGACCTTCGTGGACGTGCCGGGCTTCCTGCCCGGCGTGGCGCAGGAATACGCCGGCATCATCAAGCACGGCGCGAAGCTGCTCTACGCCTTCGGCGAGGCGACGGTGCCCAAGGTGACCGTCATCACCCGAAAGGCCTATGGCGGGGCCTATGTCGTGATGGCCTCCAAGCACCTGAAGGGCGACGTCACCTACGCCTGGCCCACCGCCGAGATCGCGGTGATGGGGGCCAAGGGGGCGGTGGAGATCCTGCACCGCGGCGAGTTGGGCGAGCCGGAGAAGATCGCGGCGCGGACCCGCGCCTACGAGGACCGCTTCGCCAACCCCTTCGTCGCCGCCGAGCGCGGCTTCGTCGACGAGGTGATCATGCCGATGAGCACGCGGCGCCGCGTCGCGCGCGCCTTTGCGGCGCTGCGCGGCAAGACGGT
>DAINOD010000161.1:0-3214 GCA_036735545.1 Rubrimonas sp.
CGCAGGACCGCCGCCGCTACCTCAACGCCCGCGCGACGCTCAAGACGCTGACCGGCCTCGGCGTCGTGCCGGTGATCAACGAGAACGACACGGTCGCCACCGACGAGATCCGCTATGGCGACAACGACCGTCTCGCGGCGCGCGTCGCGCTGATGGCCGGCGCCGACGCACTTGTGCTGCTGAGCGACATCGACGGCCTCTACACCGCCAACCCCCGCCACGACCCCGCCGCGCGCCACTTCGACGTGGTCCCCGAGATCACCCCGGCCATCGAGGCGATGGCCGGCGAGCCGGGCGAGGACGCGAGGGGCGGCATGGTCACCAAGCTGATGGCGGCCAAGACCGCGGTCACCGGCGGCTGCGCCATGGTCATCGCCCGCGGCGCGGTGGACCGGCCGCTCTCGGCGCTGCTTGACGGGGCGCGCTGCACCTGGTTCCCCGCCTCGACCTCACCGGCCGCGGCGCGCAAGCAGTGGATCGCCGGCATGAAGCCCGCGGGCCGGCTTGTCGTGGACGCGGGCGCGGCGGCCGCCCTGCGCTCGGGCCGCTCGCTGCTGCCCGCCGGCGTGCGCCGGGTGGAGGGCGCCTTCGAGCGCGGCGATCCGGTGGAGATCGTCACCGAGGCGGGCGCGGCGCTGGGCGCGGCTCTGGCCGGCTACGGGGCGCGGGAGGCGGCGCTGATCGCCGGCCGCCGCTCGGGCGAGATCGAGGCGGCGCTGGGCCATCCGGGCCGGGCGGCGATGGCGCATCGCGACGACATGGTGTTGTGGGGCTGAGATGGACAGCGACGGCATCGACATCCGCGCGGAGATGATGGCGATAGGCGCGCGCGCGCGCCAGGCCGCGACGGCCCTCGCCCACGCGCCCGCCGCCGCCCGCGCCGCGGCGCTGGAGGCGGCGGCGCAGGCGATGCTGGACGCCGAGACGGCGGTGCTGGAGGCCAACGCCGAGGACATGGACCGCGCCCGCGCCATGGGTCTGGGCGACGCCATGCTCGACCGCCTCGCCCTGACGCCGTCGCGGCTCGCCGCGGTCGCCGCGGGCGTGCGCGACGTGGCCGCCCTGCCCGACCCCGTGGGTGCGGTGCTGGCGGACTGGACGCGCCCCAACGGCCTGCGCATCCGCCGCGTGCGCGCGCCCATCGGCGTGATCGGCGTGATCTACGAAAGCCGCCCGAACGTCACCGCAGACGCCGCCGCGCTGTGCGTGAAGGCCGGCAACGCGGTGATCCTGCGCGGCGGCTCCGACAGCCTCGCCTCCTCGGCCGCCCTGCGCGCCTGCATGGTCGAGGGCCTGCGCGCCGCCGGCCTGCCCGAGGCGGCGGTGCAGGGCGTGCCGGTGCGCGACCGCGCGGCGGTCGGGATCATGCTGGGCGAGATGGCCGAGTTCATCGACGTCATCGTGCCGCGCGGCGGCAGGAGCCTGGTCGCGCGCGTGCAGGCCGAGGCGCGCGTGCCCGTGTTCGCGCATCTGGAGGGCGTCTGCCACGTCTTCCTGCACGAAGCGGCCGACCAGGCGAAGGCCCGGCGCGTCGTGCTGAACGCCAAGACCCGCCGCACCGGAGTCTGCGGCGCGGCGGAATGCCTGCTGATCGACCGCGCCGCGCTGGCGCTGGGCGCTCTGATCGTGGCCGACCTGCTCGACGCGGGCGTCGAGGTGCGGGGCTGCGCCGAGACGCAGGCGCTCGAGCCCCGCGTGCGCCCGGCCGCGCCCGACGACTTTGGGCGCGAGTTCCTCGACAGCATCATCGCCGCGCGGGTGGTGGACGGGCTGGACGGCGCGATGGCGCATGTCCGCCGCTACGGCTCCAGCCATACCGAGGCGATCCTGACCGAGGACGACGCGGCGGCGGCGCGTTTTTTCGCCGAATTGGACAGCGCGATCCTGATGCGCAACGCCTCCACCCAGTTCGCCGACGGGGCCGAATTCGGCATGGGCGCCGAGATCGGCATCGCCACCGGCAAGCTGCACGCCCGCGGCCCCGTCGGCGTCGAGCAGCTGACGACCTTTCGCTACCTTGTCGAGGGCGAAGGAACCGTGCGGCCCTGATCGGGCCCGGTTAACCCTGCCTTGCCTTTCCGGGTGATAGGGCCGATGTCATCACCATCGACGGCGGGGGAGACCGGGCCCAGTGACGATCATGCCACCCGGCCGCCGGCGCTCGATGTCGCGCATCCTGCTGCGCGCCGCCAGCCAGCGACGCGACGAGCAGAGCGTGTGCATCGCCGACGTGCTGACCGACCTCGGCGACCGCTCCTTCGCCTGGTCGATGCTGTTCTTCGCGATGCTGAACGTCATCCCGCTGCCGCCGGGCTCGACGCTCGTGCTGGCGATCCCGGTGCTGCTGGTGACGGGGCAGATGGCGCTTGGCTTCACCCATCTCAGCCTGCCAGGCTTCGTGACCCGCCGCCGGGTCTCGCGCGACGCGCTGCGCCGCGGCGTGGTGCGGATGCGCCCGCTGCTGCGCCCCTTCGAGCGCATCCTGCGACCGCGCCGCGTGTGGCTGTTCACACGGCGCAACGAGCAGATCATGGCGATCCTGCTGTTCGCCGTGGCGGTCGCCCTCTACATCCCGCTGCCCGGCTCGGGTTTCCTGCCTGCCTTCTCGCTGATGATCGCCGCGCTTGCGATGCTGGAGCGCGACGGTCTGGTGATGCTGCTCGGCCTCGGCATGGGCGTCGTCTCGATCCTGATCACGCTGGGCGTGATCGCCGCCCTGCTGGCCGGCGTGCAGACGATCATCTAGCGGCTGGGGTCCGCGTGGTTCGTCCTCGCGCGCCCGCTCTGGACGGCGAGCCCGCCGCCGGCTAGGCCGCGCGTCATGGCTCCCGACGTCGTCCTCGCCCTCGCCGCGCTCGCCTTCGCCTCGACCTGGAGCCCCGGGCCGAACAACATCATGCTGGCCAATTCAGGCGCCACCTTCGGCTGGCGGGCGAGCTGGCCGCACGCGTTCGGCGTGGCGCTGGGCTTTCCGGTGATGCTGTTCGTGCTGGCGCTGGGCCTTGGCGAGGCGTTCCAGCGCAGCGAGGCTTTGCGCGAGACGCTGCGCTGGGCAGGCGTCGCGCTGCTGCTGTGGCTCGCCTGGCGCGTCGCGACGGCGGGTCGGGCGCGGGCGGCAGGGCGTGGGCGGCCCTTCACCTTCCTCGAGGCCGCCGCCTTTCAGTGGATCAACCCCAAGGCCTGGGCCATCGCGGTGTCGATCCCCGCCGCCTTC
>DAINOD010000162.1:0-3128 GCA_036735545.1 Rubrimonas sp.
TGGCTGTCGGGGCCCTCGACGTCGACGATGTCCCACGTCAGGTTGTTCGCCTCGGCCATGGCGCGCAGCTTGGCGACGGCCTCGTTGGAGCTTTCGTCGTTGATGATCCGCACGTCAGGATTCATCGCCAGATAGGGCTCGTGGTAGGCCTTCTGCTGCGAGTTGGAATAGGCCCCACCCCACGAGACGATCGTCAGCTCCGTCGTCTGGGCGGACGCGGCGGCCGCGAGGCCCGCGATCGCGGTGGTCAGCGTCAGTCGCTTCAGCATTTCCATGCTCCCCATTGTTCGGCGCCCCTGCGCCGTTTCGTTGCGAAACCCGTTCGTCAGGCGGCGTCGAGCGCGCGGCAATCCTCGGTCCGCCAGCCGACCACCGCGGTCCGCCCCTCCGCCAGCGGCGCATGGCCGCCGGTGTTGGGCACCTTCACGATGAACTCGTCCTGCCCCAGCACGCTCATGCGGCAGCGGATGTGGTCGCCGAGATAGATCAGCTCCTCCACCCGTCCCTCGGCCCGGTTGGGCAGACCGTCCGCGCCCACCACGACCCGCTCGGGGCGGATGGAGAGCTGGGTGCGCGTCCCCTCCCCGCCGCAGGCCACCGCCAGCGCGCGCGTCTCGCCGCCGCCGTCGAGCGTCACCAGCGCCTCGTCGCCCTGCACCGTCTTGATGCGGCCGGGCAGGCGGTTGTTCTCGCCGATGAACTGGGCGACGAAGCTGTTCATCGGCCGCTCGTACAGGTCTTCCGGCGGCGAGAGCTGCTGGATCATGCCGTCGTTGAACACCGCCACCCGGTCGCTCATCGTCAGCGCCTCGGACTGGTCGTGCGTGACATAGACGACGGTGACGCCGAGGCTTTCGTGGATGTGCTTGATCTCGTACTGCATCCGCTCGCGCAGCTGCTTGTCGAGCGCGCCCAGCGGCTCGTCCATCAGCACCAACTCCGGCTCGAACACCAGCGCGCGGGCGAGCGCGATGCGCTGCTGCTGGCCGCCGGAAAGCTGGGCGGGGCGGCGGCCGGCGAAGTCCTCCATCCGCACCATGCCCAGCGCGCGCTTCACCTTCGCCTCGATGTCGGCGCGACCCATGCGGCGCACCTGAAGCGGGAAGGCGAGATTCTCGGCCACCGTCATGTGGGGAAACAGCGCGTAGTTCTGGAACACCATGCCGATGCCGCGCCTGTGCGGCGGGATGTTGTTGATAGGCTTCGCGCCGAGCCGGATTTCGCCGTGGGTCGCGGTCTCGAAGCCCGCAAGCATCATCAGGCAGGTGGTCTTGCCCGAGCCCGAGGGGCCGAGCATCGTCAGGAACTCTCCCCGCCCGATGGACAGGTTCAGGTCCTTAACGACCAGCGTCTCGCCGTCGTAGCTTTTCTGCACGCGGTCGAAAACGACGAACCCGTCGGCGTCGCGGCTCATCCACACCCCTGTCTTCGCGGCCGTATCCGGCTCTCTGGGCAGAACCTAAACATGGGGGCGCCCGGCGCACAACCCTTGCGCCGCCGCCCCTTGCATGCGGCGCGGGCTTGGTCAATCTCACGCCATGGCGCCGCACGGGAAACAATCATGGATCGCCTGACCGAGATGGAGGCCTTCGTGCGGGTGGTCGACCTCGGCGGATTCACCGACGCGGCGACCAAGCTGGGCGTGTCGAAATCCGCCGTCTCCAAGCACGTCTCGGCGCTGGAGGCGCGGCTGGGGGCGCGGCTGCTGAACCGGACCACGCGCCGCGTCAGCCCCACCGAGATCGGGCTGGCCTACTACGACCGCGCCAGCCGGGTGCTGGCCGAGGCCGCCGAGGCCGACGCCATGGCCGCCTCGATGCAGGGCGCGCCGCGGGGCGAGTTGCGCATCTCCGCGCCGCTGAGCTTCGGACTGCGCCACCTCGCGCCGGCGGTGTCGGAGTTTCTGAACGCCTATCCGGAGGTCTCGGCCCGCGTCTCGCTCGACGACCGCTTCGTGGAGCTGGTGGCGGAGGGCTTCGACATGGCCGTGCGCATCGGCGTGCTGCCGGACAGCTCGCTGATGGCGCGCAAGCTGGCGGAGACCGCGATGGTGCTGGTCGCCTCGCCCGACTACGTGGCGCGACGCGGCGCGCCGCGGTCGGCCGAGGAGGTCGCCGAGCACGACCTGCTGCACTACGCCAACCTCGCCTCCGGCGCCGTATGGCGGCTGCGCGGGCAGAACGGCGAGGAGCGGCTGGTGCGCGTGCAGGGCCGGCTGACCGTCAACAACGGCGACGCGCTGCTGACCGCGGCGCTCGACGGGCTGGGGATCGCGCTGTCGCCCGCCTTCATCGCGGCGCCGGCGCTGCGCGAGGGGCGTGTGGTGGAGGTCGCCGCCACGGCCCGGCCCGCGCCGCTGGGCATCTGGGCGGTCTACCCCTCGGGCCGCTTCCCCCAGCCCAAGCTGCGGGTCTTCATCGACTTCCTCACCGAGAAGTTCCGCGCCGCAGGCCCCGACTGGTGAAGGCTCACCGCGCCAGCGGCGCGCGGCGATAGCTCACCGCCTCGGCGACATGGGCGCGGCCGACCCGCTCGGACCCTTCCAGATCGGCGATGGTGCGCGCCAGCCTCAGCGCGCGGTGATAGCCCCGCGCCGTAAGCCGCAGCGCGTCCGCCGCCCGGTCGAGCAGTTCGCGCCCCGCGGCGTCGGGCGCGGCGAAGCGGTCCAGCACGTCGCCGTCGGCCTCGGCGTTGGTGGCGATCCCGAGCCCCTCGTAGCGCGCGCGCTGGCGCGCCCTCGCCGCGGCCACCCGCGCCGCCACGGCGGCCGAGGGCTCGCCGCGCGGGGCCGATGACAGCTCCGCCGGACCAACCGCGGGGGTCTCGATCTGGATGTCGATGCGGTCCACCAGCGGCCCCGAGAGCCGCGCCTGATAGTCGAGCCCGCAGCCCGGCGCGCGCGAGCACGCCAGCCTGGGGTCGGCGAGGTGTCCGCAGCGGCAGGGGTTCATCGCCGCGATCAGCTGCACCCGGCTCGGATACCGCACATGGGCGTTGGCGCGCGCCACCACGGTCTCGCCCGCCTCCAGCGGCTGGCGCAGACTCTCCAGCACGGGCCGCGCGAATTCGGGCAACTCGTCGAGAAACAGCACGCCGTGGTGGGCCAGCGACACCTCCCCCGGCGCCGC
>DAINOD010000163.1:0-3065 GCA_036735545.1 Rubrimonas sp.
TGCAGCTTGATCTCGCACATCTCGAAGGGCGTGGAGTGCCAGTGCCGCATCAGGTAGCGGATCAGCCCGGCGTCGTCGCGCGCCGCCTTCGTGCCGCGGCCGTAGCTGACGCGGGCGGCCTGCACGATGGCGGCGTCGTCGCCCATGTAGTCGATGACCCGCACGAAGCCGTGGTCGAGGACGGGGACGGCCTCGTAGAGCCGCGCCTCGATTCCGTCGGCCACGGGGCGGCGCGTCGGGACGGCGCCCTCGCGGGCGGCGGCGATCTCGGCCTTTTGTTCCTGCGTCAGCGGCATAGACTGTTCCCGTGGGCGGCGCGGAATCGGCGCGCTCAAGATATGGTAGACTAGGGCAGGAGCGCCGCTAAATGAAGGTCGAATATCTCCACACCATGGTCAGGGTGCGCGACATCGAAGCGTCCAAGCGCTTCTACTGCGACCTCCTCGGCCTCGAGGAGACGCGGCGCACCGAGAGCGAGCAGGGCCGCTTCACGCTGGTGTTCCTCGCGCCCCCGGGACAGCACGACCGGCCCATCGAGCTGACCTACAACTGGGACCAGACCGAGGACTATCCGGGCGGGCGCAACTTCGGCCATGTCGCGCTGGGCGTCGAGGACATCTACGCCATGTGCGAGAAGCTGCAGAAGGCCGGCGTCACCATCAACCGCCCGCCGCGCGACGGGCGCATGGCCTTCGTGAAGTCGCCCGACGGCATCTCCATCGAGCTGCTGCAGATCGGCGGCGCGCTGCCGAAGGCCGAGCCCTGGGCGAGCATGGAGAACACCGGCTCGTGGTGAGGCGGGCGGCGCTGGCCGCAGCCGTCGCGCTGGGTCCGGCCGGCGCCGCCGCTCTGGACTGCTCCGCGGCGCTGGTGCTGGCGCTCGACGTCTCCTCCAGCGTCGACCCGCGGGAATACGCGCTCCAGATGCAGGGCGTGGCCGCGGCCTTCCGCGACCCCGCGGTCATCGAGACCATCCTGACCCCGCCGGGGTCGGGCGTCATGATCGCGGCCTTCGTCTGGAGCGGCTACCAGCACCAGGAGGTGATCGTGGACTGGCGCTGGCTCGGCGACGAGGCGGCGATCCTGGGCTTCGCCGAGGCCATCGGCGACACCCCGCGCCGTCACGACCACTGGCCCACCGCGCTCGGCCGCGCCGCGGCGTATGCGGCCCAGTTGCACGCGCGCAACCCCGTGCCGTGCCAGCGGCAGGTGGTCGACGTGTCGGGCGACGGCGCCAACAACGACGGGGTGGGGCCGGACTGGCACCGGGCGCGCGGAACTTTCGAGGGGATCACCATCAACGGCCTCGTGATCCGCGGCGCCGAGCCCGACCCCGCGGTCTATTACCGCGAGCAGTTGCTGCACGGCCCCGGCGCCTTCCTTGAGGTCATCGAGACCTATGCGGACTATGCGCCGGCGATGCTGCGCAAGCTGTTGCGCGAGCTGCAGCCGCCCTTCGCCGCGCTGGAATAGCTCAGGCGGGCGCGCCCAGCGCCCAGAATCCGGCCTCCAGCCGCACCGCCGTGTCGAAAGTGCGCGCCAGCGCCGGCCACCGCGCCGATCGGCGCGGGTCGGGCCCGAGGCGCGCCGCGGCCGCGCCCTCGAGCAGCCCGGCGAAAGTGTCGCAGACATCGCGGTAGTCGGCGCCGCCGTAGGTCTCGATCCAGGCGGCGTAGGGGTGGCCGTCGCGCCGCCCCTCGGTCTCCGCGCGGAGGCGCGCGCCGATCTCGCCGTAGCCGAGCACGCAGGGAGCGAGCGCGGCGAGCAGGTCGAGGAAATCGCCCCGCAGACCGGCGTCGAGCACGAAGCGGGTGTAGGCCAGATTCTCCGCGGCCTCCTCGGTCGCCTCAAGGGCGGCCTCGTCGATCCCGGCCGCGGCGCAGACCCCTACGTGAAGCGCGAGTTCGTGGTTGATCAGCGCGTCGGCGACCGACACCGCGGCGCGCAGCTCCGCCACCCGGTCGGTCTTGGCGGCGGCGTAGGCCCAGGCGCGGGTGAAGTGGATCAGAAAGACATAGTCCTGGCGCAGGTAGTTCAGAAAACCCGCCCGGTCGGCCGAACCCGCCCCCAGCGCCTCGACGAAGGGATGGCGCACATAGGCGGGCCACCAGCGGCTCTGGGCGCGCAGGGCTGCGAACAGCGGGGAGCCGAAGTCGGAGACGGCGGTCATGGGAGAGAGCTCTTTCGCTGGGGCGTTCGGAAGGCTATATAGGGGATGCCGTCGCAAGGCGGATATGGCGATAAACGCGCGCGGAATAAGCGGTTCGGACCCGGGGGCGGTACCCGGCGGCTCCACCAACCACCCGGTCATGGACGGGAGCGGGGGCCGAAACAGGATCGACGGACGTGTAAAGGCGTTATGCTTTCGCTCGGTGGGATTCGCCGTTATCGGATCAAAAAGTACAGTTGCCAATGACAACCGTGCTCCGGTGGCCGTCGCTGCGTAAGCAGCGCCCAAACCGAAACCTAAGTCCTGCGGTTTAGCGACCACAGGCGGGGCCGCCGGCGCCTGGCAACAGAAGCCGGCACTTTCCAACGCCTGCTGCTTTGTGGCGCCCCCTTCCCCGCAGAGGGGAATCGGCTATGGTCGCACCCGTGGAGGGTGCATGGCCGGACGGGGATTCAATTACGGCAGGTTGATGCAGCGCGCCATGCGCGGGCTGATGGCCGAGGTTCTGGGCGAGGTGGCCCGTCGCGGGCTGCCGGGCGGGCATCATTTCTTCATCAGCTTCGACACCAGCCACCCCGGCGTCGACATGCCCGACTGGCTGCGTGAAAAGCACCCGGCCGAGCTTTCCATCGTCCTGCAGTTCGAATTCGAGGACCTGGCCGTCGCGGCGGACCGCTTCTCAGTGCGGCTCAGCTTCCAGAACCGACCCGCGACGCTGGTCGTGCCGTTCGACGCGGTGACGACCTTCGCCGACCCGAGCGAGAACTTCGGCCTGCGCTTCGACGCCGCCGACGAGAAGCCCGACGGCGGCCCCGAGGGTCCCTCGCCCCGCGATCCCGCGCCCAAGGACGGCGACGCGGAGGTCGTGCGGCTGGACGCCTTCCGCAAGCGTTGA
>DAINOD010000164.1:0-2985 GCA_036735545.1 Rubrimonas sp.
CTTGGGAGAGTGCCGCCGCCGCTAACGGGGATTCTGGAACTCACCGACCAAGCCACGCAACATCGCCACCAAGAGCGGGAAAATCTATCGCGCCGTGGTCGCCCTGGCGCGACCGGACGGGCGGCGACGAGGCCAGGGGCGAACGGTGGTTCCACGACGTCGCGGAAGCGACGGCCGCCGGGTGGCCGGGTGGCGTGGGGCGCGCTGACGGCAGGATGACGGCGCGGCCGCAACGGCCCGGGGTCAAGCTTGCACCGCCGCTGCTCCCCGAGGCGCCGGGGCGCGCAGGGTTGACCTCGCCAGCGCTTCGCGCGACCGATGTCGCACCGGAGGCGGAAAGGATCGTCCGAGCGAGGGCGTCGACCGTCGGCCTCACTGCGGGCAGGCCCGCTGTCAGTATGTGATCGCGGCAGACCGGATGATCCTGGCCGATATCAAGCGCGCATTCGAGCCGGGCACCTTCGCCCGTGGCCTGGCTTATGCCGACGAGGGCCGCGTGCTGAGCGTCACCGAGACATCTCCAGGCGTGATCGATGCGTCCGTGCGCGGCGGCGGCGGCGTTCACTATGCGCCCAGCATCGTCATGGTCGGTCCCCCCACGCGCGGCGACTGGGTGGAAGCCGACTGCGACTGCCCGGTCGGCTTCAACTGCAAGCACGCCGCCGCCGCATTGATCGTCTTCGCGCGCAGCCGCACCCCGCAGGCGGCCGCGGCGCCTGCGACGGCGGAGCCGGCGTTGCCTGCGGCCCTGACGAACTGGCTCGCGGCGCTGAAGCTGGCGGACCGTCCCGCGGCCGAGACGGTTGAGGGTTACCCCGACACCGTGCGCGACCGCCTGCTCTACATCGTCGACACCGCCTCGGGGCGGCGGCTTGCGGTGACGCCGGTGAAGGCGACGCTGCGCAAGGACGGCTTCTGGGCGAAGAACCCGCGGGCCTATGACGTCTCGCGGCTGGGCTGGGGACCGCGGCCGCAATTCGTCCTCGCCTCCGATCTGAGCCTGTGCGGGCGGCTGCAGGAGCTCGGCTTGCTGACGCATGGCGGCTATGGGGCCACCCGGGGCGAGCCGGTTCCCGGGGCGGCGATGGCGGCGCTGGAGCGCATCGCCGCGACCGGCCGTGGCAGGGTCGCCGAGGCGTCCGGACCGGTCCTGACCATGGGCGCACCGCGCGACGGCCGCTTCCTCTGGCGGGAGGAGGAGGATGGAAGCCAGCGGCTTGCGCTGGAGGACGGCGACGGGCGGCGGATCGCGCTGCTGCCTATCGAGCCGCCCGCCTATCTCGACGCCGCCTCCGGCGCCCTCGGGCCCCTGGGCCTCGACGTGCCGCCGCAGCTGGCGCGCGCGCTCGCGCTGGCTCCGGCCGTGCCGCCCGAGGCGGTCGGGAGCGTGGCGCGCGCGCTGGGAGGGCTGAAGTCAGCCCGTGCGCCCGCCCCGCGCGAGACGCGCGCCGAGATCCGCGAGGGCGTTCCCGCCATCCCGGTTCTGCGGATGCTCGCCGTCACGGCCCGGACGCGCGACGACGGCTGGGGCCGGGGCTGGTCCACCGAGCGCATCGCGGCCCTTCGGCTGTCCTTCGACTATGCCGGCCGCGAGGTCGCCGGTCGCCCGACCGACGACCCGCGCTTTCGCGAGGGCGACAGGCTGGTGGTCCTGCGCCGCGACGTCGGCGCCGAGACCGCGGCCCGCGACAGGCTGGCGGCGGCCGGGGCGTTCGTCCTGGAGAACCTCGGCGTCGACGTGGTGGGCGACGAAGGGTTCGCCTTCGGCTTCGCGGACGAGGAGGGCGAGGGCCGCGCAGAGCTGAGCTTCATGGCGGAGACGGTTCCAGCGCTGCGCGCGGCGGGCTGGCGGGTCGAGATCGACCCGAGCTGGCCCTGGCGCCTCCATGAGGGGCCGGTCGCGATCCGCGCCGGGGTCACCCACGGCGACGGCGGCTGGTTCTCGGTCGGCCTGACGCTGGAGGCGGGGGGCCAGGCGCTCGATCTGGCGCCGCTGATCCTGTCGATCATCCGGCTGTTGCCCGTCGCCCCCGACGGCGCGCTGGCCGATGATTTCGACGTCGGCGAGTTCCTCGAGGACATGGTGCTGTGGCAGACCCTGCCCGACGGCAGCCATGCGCCGCTGGACGCCGCCACGCTGGCCCCGCTGGTGACGGCGTTCCTGACCGCGCACCGGCTCTTCGAGCGCGCGCATGAGGCCGAGGCCGGCGCGGTTGCGACGCTGGCCGAAGCGCTGGAGGGCTGCGGTGTGCCCTTCGCCGGCGGCTCGGCGCTGATCACGCTGGGCGAGAAGCTGCGCGCGCTGGCCGCAGCCCCGATGGCCGAGCCCCCGGCGGCGCTCGCCGCCATCCTGCGCCCCTACCAGAAAACCGGCTATGGCTGGCTGCGCGCGCTGGCCGACACCGGCTTCGGCGGCGTGCTGGCCGACGATATGGGGCTGGGCAAGACCGTGCAGACGCTGGCGCTCATGGCCGAGCGCCACCTGTCGCGCCCCTCGGACCGGCCGAGCCTGCTGATCGCGCCCACCAGCCTCGTCGGGGCCTGGCGCGCGGAGGCGGCGCGCTTCGCGCCGGACCTGAAGGTGCTGGCGCTGCACGGACCCGAGCGGCGGCGCGACGTCGCCCGCATCCCTGACAGCCATCTGGTCATTTCGACCTACCCGCTGCTGCGCCATGACCACGACATCCTCGCGGCGCAGCCCTGGGACATTGTGGTGCTGGACGAGGCGCAGGCGGTGAAGAACCCCGCCAGCGGCGCCGCGAAGCTGATCCGCGGCCTCACGGCCCGCGCCCGGCTGGCGCTGACCGGCACGCCGATGGAGAACTCGCTCGAGGACCTCTGGGCGCTTTTCGACTGGCTGATCCCCGGCCTGCTCGGCGACCGCAAGGGCTTCGCGCAGCGCTTCAGGACACCCATCGAGCGCGAGGGCGACGCCCATGCGCAGGCGCGGCTGAACGCGCGCATCCGCCCCTTCCTGCTGCGCCG
>DAINOD010000165.1:0-2950 GCA_036735545.1 Rubrimonas sp.
AGCTCCGCCAGCCGCGCCCAGGCCTCCATGCCCATCACCAGCATCAGCACCGACAGAAAGCCCCGGAACAGCGGGTCGTAGAAGCCCTCGTAGATCGGCTGCGGTCGCGCCAGGAGGCCGATGGCGAGACCCAGGATCAGCGCCGACAGCGCCCCGCCCTGCAGGCTCTCGCGCAGGATCGGCCCGATGGCCACGCGCGCGCCCCCGCCATCGCGCCGCTGGCGGTGGACGCCGGCCAGCACGATGGCCAGCACCAACGCGGGGATGTCCATGAAGGGATAGAGCGCCGGGGCCCAGGCCTCGTAGGCCATGCCCTGCTGCTCCATCAGCACCGTCGCCGCCGCAAGCGTCGAGGCGCTGACCGCGCCGAACAGGCCGGCCGTCGCCAGCGCATCCTCGACCCGCACGCCCGGAGCCAGCGCGAGCGTGACGCGGCCGATCAGCACCGCGCCCGCGCCGAGCGCCGCAGCCGCCAGCGCGGGCAGGACCATGGCCGACAGCTCCGCGTCGCCGATCCTCATGCCTGCGCCCAGCCCGATGCGCATCAGCAGCATGAACACGGCGAACTGGTAGATCGGCCCGGGGATCTGCAGCTTGCTGCCGCAAGCGGCCAGCGCCATGCCGCCGAGCAGGAAAGCCAGCGCCGGCTCGCGGAACTGGCCGATCAGTCCGGCGAGAAAATCCGTCAGCAGCGCCAAGGCGTCCCCCATCCCACGGGCGCCGCGGCGCCTCCGGGCAGATAGGCGCCGAGCGGCGGGAGGAAAGAGGGGCCTCGCCGCTGCTAGATCCTGCGGCCGGCGCGCAACCCCTGCGCCGTGACCGCGATCCCGCTCGCCGCGATGGCGACGGCGCCGACATAGCTCCACATGTCGGGGGTCTCCGCGAAGACCACGATCCCGATGCCGAACGCGAAGACCAGCGTCGCGTAGGAGAAGGGGGCGACGAAGGCCGTCTCGCGCAGCCGCATCGCCGCCATGAACAGGAGCTGCCCGGAGACCATCAGCCCCCCCGTTCCCGCCAGCATGGCCCACTTGAAGGCGTCGGGCGCCGCGAGCACGGGCGCGGCCAGCGCGAAGGAGGCGACCGTCCCGCCCGCATTGGCGATGAGCAGGACCGTCAGCGCGCCGTCGCGCTGTCCCAGCACCCGGATGGTCGCGACCTCGGCGCCGATCAGCAGGGCCGCAGCGAGGGCGATCAGCCCGCCGGGGCCGAAGGCGGCGCCGCTGGGCCGCATCATCACCAGCACGCCCGCGAAGCCCAGCGCCGCGAACAGCCAGCGCCCCCGCGTCACCCGCTCGCCGAACACGAGCGCCGCGAACAGCATCGCGACGAGGGGGTTGGCCCAGGCGATGGCGCTGGCGTCGCCCAGCGGCAGGCGCCCCAGCGCCGCGAACATGCAGAAGACGCCGCCCACCCCGCAGGCGACGCGCACCGCATGGAGCCCCGGCGCGCGCGTCGTGAAGACCGGGACGCGCGCCGTCGCGATCAGCGGCGCGAGCGTCACGAGACCGAACAGATAGCGGAAGAACGTCACCTGCTGCGGCGGCACGGCGCCGTCCAGTTGCGCGGCCTTGGCGCAGGCGGTGGCGGCGGCGAAGAACAGGCACGCCGCGAGCGTCAGCCCGGCGGCGCGCAGGGCGGTCGCGGCGTCGGCTGCGGCGGGCTGCATCGCGGCGCTCTAGCACGCCGCGCTGCGGTCTTGCCGCGGCGCGGCGTCGCGCCTAGCGTCCGCTGAATCCCAGTCCCGCGAGGCCCCATGCCCTTCGACTTCGACCGCGTCATCGACCGCCGCAACACCCATTCGTCAAAGTGGGACGGCATGGGCCCGCGCACCGGCTGCACCGCGCCGGACGGCATCGCGATGTGGGTCGCCGACATGGACTTCGCCGCGCCGGAGCCGGTGCTGGAGCGCCTGCGCGCCACGGTCGACCATGGCGTCTTCGGCTATTACGGCGCCGACGAGAGCTGGCGGCGCGCGATCTGCGGCTGGATGGCGCGCCGCCACGGCTGGAGCGTGGATCCCGACTGGATCACCTACTCTCCCGGCGTCGGCACCGCGCTCTCGGTATGCATCGCCGCCTACAGCGCGCCGGGCGAGGGCGTGGTGATTTTCGCGCCGGTCTACCACGTCTTCGCGCAGCTCGTCCGGGTGGCGGGAAGGCGCGTGATCGAAAGCCCGCTGCGCGAGACGCAGGGCCGCTACGCCATGGATCTGGAGGCGCTGGGCGCGAGCCTGCCGCCCGACGCGCGTATGGTGCTGCTGTGCAGCCCGCACAACCCCGGCGGCACGGTCTGGACGGCGGAGGAGCTGCAGGCGCTGGCCGCCTTCTGCCTCGAACGAGACCTCGTGCTGGTCTCGGACGAGGTGCACCACGATCTGGTCTACCCCGAGGCGCGCCACACCGTCACCGCCGTCGCCGCGCCGGAGGCGGCGCCGAAGCTGGTGACGCTGGCGGCGCCGTCCAAGACCTTCAACCTCGCCGGGCTGCAGGCTGCGCAGACCATCATCGCCGAGCCCGGCCTGCGCGCGCAGTATCGCCAGGCGGCGGAGTTCGCCCACGTGCTGGGCGGCAACGTGATGGGTTTCGCCGCCGCCGAGGCCGCCTACGACAAGGGCGAGCCATGGCTGGAGGCGCTGATCCCCTACCTCGCCGCCAACCGCGACCGCTTCGCGGCGGGGCTGGCGGAGGCGGTTCCCGGAGCGCGGGCGATGCGGCTGGAGGCGACCTATCTCGGCTGGGCCGACTTCGCCGGCACGGGCCTCGACGACGCCGAAGTGCAGCGGCGCATCCGCGAGGGCGCGCGGATCGGCGTGAACGCCGGCCCCACCTTCGGGACCGGCGGGACGGCGCGGGCGCGCTTCAATCTCGCCTGCCCGCGCTCGACCATCGACACGGCGCTGGGCCGGCTGGCGGACGCCTTCGCCGACCTGCGCTGAGCGACGCCCTCA
>DAINOD010000166.1:0-2889 GCA_036735545.1 Rubrimonas sp.
CCGCAGCCTCGGCGAGGTCCGACGCGCCATCGACCACGGCCTCGGCGCCCTCGGCGATCGTCTCGCCGACAGCCTCGGCGGCGCCCGCGACGCCCGTCACGACGCTCTCTGCGACGCTCGGCTCCGCGACCTCCTCGACAACCTCCTCCACGACCTCCTCTGCGGCCTCCGGCGCTTCGGCGACCTCCGCCCCGGGCGACGCGGCGCCTTCGGCCGGCGCGGCGGCCCGCGCCGCATCGACGGCGAGCGGCGCCGCGTCCGCCGCGGCGGCGTTGACGTGCGCCAGCACATCGGCGCGCGCCTGCGCGTCGGCGAGACCCGGCAGGCCGGCGTGGCCGCCCATGTCGGCGGGGGCGGCGAGGTAGCCGTCCAGACGCTCGACCGACCAGACCCCACCGGCGGCGCTCAGCGCGGCGCTGTAGGGAAAGCGGGCGACGCCGGCCACATCGCGGCCGATGACGCCGTGGAGGCTGGGGGCGATGCCGTGGCGGCCCTCATCCAGCGTGTGGCAGAGCGCGCAGTTCGCATAGATCGCGGCGCCACGCTCGTGGTCGGCGGCGGCGAGCGCGTCGACGAGCGAGACGACCGGCTCCGGCGCAGGCTCGGCGGCCGGCGCCGCCTCTGCGACGTCCTCGGCGGCAGGCTCGGCCGCCGCCTCATCCGCCGTCGCCTCCGCGACCTCGGCGGCGGGTTCGGCCTCGGCTTCGGTCTCGGCCACGGCGACCTCCTCGGTCGGGGCCGCGTCCTCCTCGACCACATCGGCCGGCGCTTCCGCGACCTCCTCCTCGACCACGGCGGTCGCCGGGGTGGGCAGCGGCAGCGGCGAGGGGCCCTCGGCGTTCAGATAGGCGATGACCTGGGCGCGCTCGCGCGGGTTGCTCAGGCCGGCGAAGCCCATCGAGGTGCCGGCCGCATAGCCGCGCGGGTTGGTCAGGAAGCCGTTCAACTCATCGAAGCCCCAGACCTCGGCGGCGGCGTTCAGCGCGCCCGAATAGCGGAAACCGTCCACCGCGCCGACATCGCGTCCGACGACGCCGTAGAGATGCGGCCCGACGCCGTTCGCGCCGTCCTCGAGCTTGTGGCAGGCCGAGCAGCGACGGAACACCGCCGCGCCGGCCGAGGGATCGACAGAAGCGAGCAGCGTCGCGAAATCCTCCTCGGCCGCGGGCGCGTCGTTCGCGGTCTCCGCGGGTTCGGCCGACGCGACTTCCGTCGCGAAGCCGGGCGTCGAAGGCTCGGGGATCGTGTAGACCGAGCGGCTGACGAAGCCCGCGAGCAGGAAGATCAGCAGGGCCGCGGTGGCCGCGCCGAAGATCTTGTTGAACTCCATGGTCTTCATTGCTGGGCGAGCCTTCTCGTAACCTCGGGGGCCGATTGCGCCTGGCGGCGGCGCGGCGGGCCGGTTGCGCCGTTACGGGGCCGAATATGCCCTTCCGACCCCACGGGGCAAGCTGTATATGGCGCGACCACTTGTCGGCCGCCTTCCGCAGACACCCGGCCGCGAGCCCACTTCGCCCCCGTGCGAACCCCCGCCGAGGCCAGCCCATG
Organism: Rubrimonas sp.; assembly: GCA_036735545.1. Lineage (GTDB taxonomy): Bacteria > Pseudomonadota > Alphaproteobacteria > Rhodobacterales > Rhodobacteraceae > Rubrimonas. The sequence continues at coordinate 1,549 of DAINOD010000166.1, forward strand.
CCCGCCAAGAAAACGACCCCGCAGCCCCACGACGCGGCCCGAGCCATCGCTTTTCAGGGCGAACTCGGCGCCTATTCGCACCAGGCCTGCCGCGAGGTCTTTCCCGACATGACGCCCTTGCCCTGCCCGACCTTCGAGGAGGCCATCGCGGCGGTGAAGGGCGGCGAGGCGCGGCTGGCCATGCTGCCTGTGGAGAACTCGCTCTACGGCCGCGTCGCCGACATCCACCACCTGCTCCCCGAAAGCGGGCTCTACATCATCGGCGAGCATTTCGTGCCGATTCGGCTGCAGCTTCTGGGCGTGCCCGGCGCGACGCTGGACGCGATCAAGGAGGCCCAGAGCCATACGGTGGCGCTCGGGCAGTGCCGGCGCTTCCTGAAGGCCCGCGCCATCCGCCCCGTCACCGGCGGAGACACGGCGGGCTCGGCGCAGCAGGTCGCGCAGGCGGGCGAGCCCTCGCGCGCCGCCATCGCCTCCCGGCTGGCCGGCGATATCTACGGGCTGCAGGTGCTGGCCGAGGACATCGAGGACGCCAGCCACAACACCACCCGCTTTCTGGTGATGAGCCGGCAGAAGCTCGAGGCGGACCCCCAGGGCGGGCCCGCCATCACCACCATCGTGTTCCGGGTGCGCAACGTGCCGGCGTCGCTCTACAAGGCGATGGGCGGGTTCGCCACGAACGGCGTGAACCTGCTGAAACTCGAAAGCTACATGACCGACGGGTCCTTCACGGCGACGCAGTTCTACGCCGACGTCCAGGGCCACGCCGAAGACCCCGCGCTGCGCCGCGCCTTCGACGAACTGAAGTTCTTCACCTCGGACATGAAGACGCTGGGGGTCTATCCCGCCGCCCCGTTCCGTAGCGCCTGAAGGAGCCGCGCCGCCCCCTAGGCGGCGCGACGGGCTGGAGACCGCGAAGCGGCCCGCCAACTCCGCGAGCGTCGCCTCGCGAGCATGGACCTGCGCCTGCTCCAGCGCCGTCTCGCCCCGCCCGGCCGGGCGGGCGGATGCCGCGAGGATCGACATGGCGCCGTCGACCGGCGTCCGGATCATCGCGCGGCGGTCGCCTCTGTCGCTGTCGTGCAGCAGGGCCACCTCGACCGATGTCGCCACGAAGTTCGGCGGCGCGACGATCGCGAGCGGGGCGCCGAGCGTTCGGGCGATGGCGCGGTGCCGGGATCGAGGCGGACGCCGCGGCATGGCCCTGCCGGCGTTCACGGAAAGTCGTCGGCGCGGATGATCCCGGCGTAACAAGGCGACGCCGATGGCGTCGCACGATCATTGAAGGGTGTGGCGCGCCCGAAAGGATTCGAACCTCTGACCCCCAGATTCGTAGTCTGG
>DAINOD010000167.1:0-2726 GCA_036735545.1 Rubrimonas sp.
TGTAGACCGTCACGGCGTGACCCTTCGCCGCGAGCCAGCCGGCCATGGGATAGCCCATCACGCCCAAGCCCATAAACGCCGTCTTCGCCATGTTCCAACCCTCGCGCGCAGGCCCTATGCTGCGTTGCGGCCGGAGGCTGCCGAAGGGCCTCGGCCTCGTCAACCTGCGGAGCCGCAAGCCCGAATGCGCGTCGCCTTTCGCTTCTTCGCCTGGATCCTCGCCGGGCTCGTGGCCCTCGGGATCGGGGGGCTCGCGCTCGCCTACTACCTCGCCGCGCGCTCCCTGCCCGACTACGGCGCGAGCTGGGCGCTGGAGGGGTTGACGGCCGAGACGGAGATCCAGCGCGACGAGTTCGCCGTGCCGCACATCTTCGCCTCGACCGACCCGGACGCCTTCTTCGCCCTGGGCTGGGCCCACGCCGAGGACCGGCTCTGGCAGATGGAGCTGCAGCGGCGCACCGCGCAGGGCCGGCTGGCGGAGCTGTTCGGACCCGAGGCCCTGCCGCTCGACCGCAGCATGCGCGCGCTCGACCTCGCCGCGCTGGCGCGCGACGCGGTGCGCGCGCAGCGGGAGGAGACGCGGGCGCTGCTGGACGCCTACGCCGCCGGCGTGAACGCGCGCATCCGGGCGATCAACGAGGGCGCGCTGGGCCGCGGGGCGCCGGAGTTCTTCCTGTTCGGCGACGAAGGGCTGGCGCCGTGGACCGCCGCGGACAGCCTCGCCATCGTCAAGCTGATGGCGCTGCGCCTGACCCAGGCCGCGGCGCTGGAGGCGCGGCGGGCGCGACTGCTGTCCGCGCTCAGCCCCGAGCAACTCGCCGACCTCGACCCCGCCTACCCGGACGCCGGCGTGATGGCCCTGCCCTCGTTCGCCACGCTCTATCCCGGCATGAGCTTCGCCGCGCTGGACGCGCCGGCGCGGCCGCGCCACCCGCTGTCGCCCTTCGCCGAACCCGGCTTCGGCGGCGCCTCCAACGCCTGGGCGGTGTCGGGCGAGCGCGCCTCGTCGGGCGCGCCGTTGCTGGCCACGGACCCGCATCTGTGGCTGTCGGCGCCGACGGTGTGGATGCTGGCGCGGCTGACCAGTCCCGGCTTCGACGTGATCGGCGCCAGCATCCCGGGCGTGCCGGCGATCCTGATCGGGCGCAACGACCGCTTCGGTTGGGGCCTCACGACGGCGCAGATCGACGATCAGGACCTGTTTCTCGAACGGCTCGACCCTTCCGATCCCGGCCGCTACCTGACGCCGTCGGGCTGGACGGCCTTCCGCACCCGCGCCGAGACCATCCGCGTCCGCGGCGCCCCGGCGGAGAGCATGCTGCTGCGCTGGAGCCGCCACGGCCCGGTGCTGGACCCCGGGGGCGAACTCGACTTCTCCTCCATCACGCCGCAGGGCCATGTCGTGACGCTTGCCTGGACCGCGCTGACCCCCGAGGACCGCTCCATCGAGGCGGCGCTGGACCTGATGCGCGCCGGCACGCTGGAGGAGGGGGAGGCGGCGGTCGCGGCCCACGTCGCGCCGGCGCAGAACGTGGTGATGGCCGACGCGGACGGGGTGGGCATGGTGGTGGCGGGGCTGGCGCCGCTGCGCGGGCCCGACAGCCGCACTCAGGGCCGCACGCCGGCGCTGGGCTGGCTGCCCGAGAACGACTGGCGCGGCCGCATTCCCGTCGCCGACATGCCCCGCGTCATGCGCCCGCGCTCCGGCGCCGTCGCCAACGCGAACAACCGCACGACCAACGCCCCCTTTCCGCAGCACCTGAGCCACGACTGGGCCGCGCCCTACCGCATCCGCCGGATCGAGGCGCGGCTGAACGAACGCGCCTTCCACAGCCGCACGAGCTTTCAGGCGCTGCAGAGCGACATCGTGTCCGACATGGCGCGCGGCGTGCTGCCGCTTGTCGCCCGCGACCTGTGGTGGGGGGAGCCCGAGCCCGGCGGCGCCGAGGCCACCCTGCGCGAGACGGCGCTGGCGCGGCTGGCGGACTGGAACGGCGCGATGTCCGAGCACGACCCCGAGCCGCTGATCTTCTCGGCCTGGATGCGCGCGCTCACGCGCCGCCTCGCCGAGGACGAGCTGGGCCCGCTGTTCGCGGAGATCGTCGGCCCCCGGCCCCTGTTCGTCGAGCGCGTCTTCCGCGACATCGACGGCGCGGCGCGCTGGTGCGACGTGGTCAAGACGCCCCAGCGCGAGACCTGTTCCGACATCGCGCGCCGGGCGTTGGACGACGCGCTGACCGAGTTGACGCAGCGCTTCGGCGACGGGCCGGCGGGCTGGCGATGGGGCGCGGCGCACCGGGCGGTTCACGCCCACACGCCTTTCGCGCTGTTCCCGATCCTGTCGCTGATCGCCAACATCGAGCACGAGAGCCCCGGCGGCGACCACACGATCATGGCCGGCGCGATGCCCGGACGCGGACCCGACCCTTACGCGAACGTCCACAGCGCGGGCTTTCGCGCGGTCTACGACTTCGCGGACCTCGACCGCTCGGTGATGGTGATCGCCACGGGCCAGAGCGGGCATCCGCTCTCGCGCCACTACGACGATCTCGGCGCGCTATGGCGCCGGGGCGACTATGCGCCGATGTCGCTCAATCCCGACGACGCCCGCGCGAGCGGCAGGGGCCTGACGCTGCTGAGGCCGGGGGGCTGACGGCGGAGCCAGTTCGACGCCGCGGCCGCCCGCATGAGCGGCCTCGCCGGCTCGGCCGGCTTCGTGTCTGTCA
>DAINOD010000168.1:0-2714 GCA_036735545.1 Rubrimonas sp.
GTGTATGGGCATACATGAAACAATGGCGTCCACCGGGCGCTCACGCCGTCTTTATCTTCATTGCGGTGATGATCATTCGCGCAGACGTCGATTTATCGCGCATACGGCGACAGGCACTCTTTTCCGGCAAGGGCTGGCGCCGGGCCGGTCCCATAGCGCCGAGGACCGACCGCGATGACCGAACCGCCGCTCCTTCCTACGCCCGGGCAAATTCTCGGGCCCTACTATCCGCCGGAACCCGACCTGGACGCCGACTGGGACCTCACGCGCCTGCCCGGCGCCGCCGAGGCCGCAGAGGGCCCGACGATCCTGCTGTCGGGGGCCGTTTTGACCACCGACGCAAGCCCGGTCGCCGGCGCGCTGGTCGAACTCTGGCAGTGTGACAGGGCCGGACGCTACCGCCACCCCGACGCGCCGGAAAGCGCGCTGGTCGATCCGCGCTTCGAGGGCTACGGCCGCGTCGTCACGGGGCCGGACGGCGGCTACGCCTTCCGCGTGCTGCGCCCGGTCCCCTACCCGGGCCGCACGCCGCATGTGCATTTCAAGGTTACGGCGGCGGGCCATGCGCCGCTGATCACGCAGATGTATGTCGCCGGCGAGGCAGGCAATGCGGCCGACTTCGCGCTGGCGCGAGCCGGCGACCAGCGTGCGCGGCTCGTGGTGGCGCTCGCTACCGCCGAACGCGGGCCTGACGCCTGGACCGCCCGTTTCAACCTCGTGCTCGCCACCGAGGAGAGCGCGTCGTGACCGCCCCAAGCATCGAGGCCCGGCCGCTGGCGGGCCTGCGCGTGATCGACCTGACCCATGTGATCGCAGGCCCCTTCGCGACGCACCAGTTGGCCGCGCTGGGCGCCGACGTGGTGAAGGTCGAGTCGCCGGACGCGCCCGACATGGCGCGCGGGATGGGCGCGGGGCGCGAGAGCGGCATGGGCGCGGTCTATCGGGCGCAGGGCGCCGGCAAGCGCGCCGTCACGCTCGATCTCGCCGCGCCGGCCGGGCGGGCGGGCGTCCGCGCCCTGCTGAGCGACGCCGACGTGCTGGTCGAGAACTGGCGACCCGGCGCGCTGACCCGGCATGGGCTGGATTACGCCGCCCTGAGCGTGGCGCATCCGCGCCTGATCTACTGCTCGATCACGGGCTACGGTCAGGACGGCCCGGCCCATGGCGCCTACGACAACGTGATCCAGGCCTCCTCGGGCCTCATGGCGCTCAACGGCGGGCGCATCGGCGCGCCGGTGGTGGACTACGCCACGGGCCTGACGGCGGCCTTCGCGATCATGGCGGCGCTGGCGCAGCGGGCGCGCGACGGGCGCGGCCAGCATGTCGACGTGGCGATGCAGGACGTGGCGCTGACGCTGGCGGGCGCCGCCGTGCTGCGCGTCACCGAGACCGGCGAGGATGCGACGCCGTCGCCCGCCGCCCGCGCCGACGGCCACCCCGGCCTCGGGACCTACGACACCGCGGACGGCGCCCTGACGCTCGGGGCGCTGACGGCGCGGCAGTTGCAGCGGCTGGGCGCAGCGCTGGGGGCGCCGTCGGACGTCTTCACGCCCGCAGCGCTGGCCACGGAGGCCGGAGACCGCGCGGCGCGGCTGTTCCTGCTCGATACCCTGCCCGCGCGCGCCGCAGTCGCGTGGGAGGCGCTGCTGAACGCCGCCGGCGTGCCGGCTCGACGGGTGCGCCGCCTCGGCGAGGCGGCCGCGGCGGCGACCGCCCGCGGCCTTCTGGCGCCGGTGGACGACGGGCCGGCGCGCGCGCCGGTCGCAGGGTTCCGCCTGTCGCGCGCCCGGCTTGGCCACGACCTGCCCGCTCCGATCCACGGCGCGCAAGACGGCGCGACGCTGGGGACGGGATGGCGCGCATGGGACGCGCTGCGTCTCGCGCATGCGTGATCCGCCCATCCTTGGCGGATCCGTTATCTATCACTTGATAGGTTTTTTGAGCTGCGACAGCGACAGGAGAGCGACGATGCTGACCATCCACGACTACAAGGGCTTCCCCAACCCGCTGCGCGTCCGTATCGCGGTCGCGGAGAAGGGGCTGGGGGACCGCGTGCGCTACGAGACGGTCGACGTGCCGAACGGCGCGCACCGAACCCGCGCCTTCCTCGACAAGAACCCGTCCGGCGCCGTGCCGGTGCTGGAGCTTGAGGACGGCGCCTTCATCAGCGAGTGTTCGGCGATCACCGAGTATCTCGACCACCTCGACGGCGCGCCGACGCTCACGGGCCGCACGGCGCGCGAGCGGGCGGTGATCGCCATGACCCAGCGCCGGGCCGAGGCCGACCTGCTGGACGCGGTCGCGGCCTATTTCCACCATGCGACGCCCGGCCTCGGGCCGAAGATCGAACTCTACCAGAACGCCGAATGGGGCCAGCGCCAACGCCTGCGCGCCGTCGCGGCCATGCGCCGGTTCGACAGCGCGCTCGCCTCGCAGCCCTGGCTGGCCGGCGAAGCGTTCTCGATAGCCGACATCACCGCCTATGCGGGCCTCGTCTTCGCGGACTTCGCGCAGATCGCCGTGCCTGAGGACTGCTGCAACCTGACCGCCTGGCGGGCCCGCGTCGCGGCCCGGCCCTCGGTCGCCGCCCAGTGACAGGAGAAACCGCCATGGAGATCAACGCAGACTTCACCCGCCGCGCCGCGGTCCACGCCGCGAGCCTGCCCTGGGTTCCCTCGCCGATGCCGGGCGTGGAGCGCCGGATGCTCGACCGC
>DAINOD010000169.1:0-2553 GCA_036735545.1 Rubrimonas sp.
GGAAAGGATGCCGGCGACCAGCCGGCATGCGATGCGCGCGGGTCAGGCGGCGCGCTTGCGCGACGCCGGCCCCCGGGGCGAACACTGGGGCCGGTACGGCCCCGGTTCGGCCCGGGGGAGACCGCAGCGTCCGGCGGGCGGGTGAGGGGCGGCGCCGGCGGCCTCGGGCCGCCGTCGCGCCGACCCGACCCGCTCGCCGGGGCCCGACCGCCTCCTGGGCGGGCGGCGCTTCGGCGCGCCCTCGATGGGCGCGGCGGAGCGTGAAGCGTCGCCGCACGAAAAACGGCGCCGGGCTTGCGCCGGGCGCCGTGCGGGTGGCGGCGATGGCCGGTCAGAAGGGGATCGGCTCGTCGTGTTCGCAGCCCGGTTTGGCGTAGACGTCGCGGTTGTGGAGCATGTGCTCCCAGTTCGTGCCGACGTCGCCGTTCCCATCGGGGATGTGCGTGACGGGTTCGATGAGAGCGACAAGCCGGTCGTATACGAGGCCGTGGGTGGTGACGCGGGCGGCGAGGCGGATAAGGAATCTCGCGATCGCGTCGCGCAGGTCGTTGAACAGGTCGCGCATGGCTCGGTCTCCTGGGTTCGGGGGACGGCGCCCCGCCGCTTTCGCGGCGGGGCGGAGGGCGATCAGCGGCCGTTGCGGCGGTTCCAGATGATCGCCATCACGTCCGGGTCGTCCTGGTCGGCCATCTGGCCGAGGGTGGCGTAGAGCGGCTCGGGCAGCTCGGGCGCGTCGATCTTGAGGCTGACGTACTCGCCGCCGTCCTCGCGACCGCTCTTGATCCAGGCGGCGCCGAGGTCGACGGCGCGGCCGTTCGGCGCGCGGCCGAAGAGGCGGAAGTCGGGGGCGGCCTCGGTGCGCTTCTGGGCGACGGGGACGAGGCGCAGCGGGGTGGTGAAGGTGACGGTGGCGAGCTCGCCGGTGTAGGTGCCGTCGGTCTGCTTGGTGAGGGCGCCGATGCTGGGCATGTCGTGGTCTCCTTGGCCTCTGTGGCGGGGGGCCGATCCCCCCGGCGACGTGCGACCCTGGCGACGGGTCTTGCGGCGCGAGCATCCGGGCCGCGGTCCGCGCTGCAGGCGGGGACCCGTGTCCGCGGCCCGGACCGGAGCGTCAGCGCAGGACGCCGGAGGCGGGGAGATTTGCCGCGCGAGGAATGGCGGCTTCGCCGCCAGGGGAAATCTCTTCGCCGCAGGCGTTGCCGCGTCGCAGGAGCTGGCGCAGGTCGTAGCGACGCCGCCGGGGGGATGGGGTCTCGACGTCGAGGCCGTCAGGGGATCGCCGTCATGCCGGCCTTCGGCTGCGCGCGCCTTGCGGATCGTTGGCGGTGTGCGTTGCGGGCTCGCCACTGTCTACTTTCGCCGCCTCGCCTGCGTTCCTCGTGTCGCCCAGGAGCGCGCCGGGGCGTGTCGCCGTCGCCTCGTTGTTCGGCGCCGTTGCGCCGGGCGGTTACGCCGGCGATCTCGGCCGTGCGTGGATCGGGACGTCGGCTGCGGTCTCGGCGGCGGGCGTCAGCTTCGCGATCGACGCGTTGGTGCGCTCGTGCGCATGGGACGCCACCCTCGGCTGGATGGCCCGGCGGGTCGTTGCGTCGTTTCCGCGGATCGTCCTGGACCTTCGCAACGTCAGCGATCGTCTGCGTCCTTCGCCGCTGCGGCGGGGCGCGTCGCCCGTCTGGCGGAAGACCGCAGCTGCTGGGCGTCTGTACTATGCCTGCCGCTGGGGCGTTGCTTGAGGGCGAGGGCGGACGTTGCGTCGTCCGTTGCGCGCAAGGTGCGTGACGCGCGGCCCGTCGAGCTCGCGCATCCGGGCCGACTGACCCGTCGTGACCGTGGACGCCTCGGCGTTCGAACGAGAAACGGCGCCGGGCTTGCGCCGGGCGCCGTCGGGCAGGTCGGATAGGTCGGTCGGATCGGGACCGCCGCGGCGAGGCGGGGTCAGTCGAGCGGGTGGCGGTCGCCGTCGCGGGGGAGTCCCGCGGGCGCCGTTTCGAGCCAGAGGCGGGGTTCGTCGCCGTGGCAGGGATCGCGGTCGACGACGCCGTCTACGGGCAGGCCGAGGGCGGCGACCGCGGCGTCGCGGTCGGGGAAGTCGCCGACGAACTGGGCGACGCGGGTGCGGGTGACGAGCATGAAGCCGGGCATGGTCGGGGTCTCCTCGGGCTGGGTGAACGACGAGACGGCCCCCGATTGACGCCGGGGGCCGCTGTGGCGGCTCCGGAGGCCGTGGAGCCGCCTATGGCGTCAGATGCGGGATCACCTCCTTTCGTGTGGGGATGGCGTCAGCGGCCGTTTGTGGGCCGCTGACGGGGCGTCAGATCGCGATATCGTCATCCGGCATCGGGGCGGCGGGCGCGTCGGCGCCGGCTCCCCTGCCCTTCCGGCGGGTGCCGTTCGGCGCCGTCGCCGGAACCGCGGGCTCCAGCGGGTCGACGCTATCGAGGCTCCCGAGCGTGCGGCCGCCGATGCCGGCGAACGGGTCTGCGCCGGTCGCCCGGGTCTCGGCGGGGCGGTTCCAGATGACGGCGTAGACGTCCGGGTCGTCCTGGTCGGCCA
>DAINOD010000170.1:0-2476 GCA_036735545.1 Rubrimonas sp.
TCCCCGTCATGACGAGATGCGGCCCGCTTCGCCTGGGGCGGGTGTGCAGGGATAGTCGCCGGCCTTGCGCACCGCCTCTTCGCGGCCGAGTTCGGTGATGCGCCGCGCCTGGTCTGCGAAGGCGCGCGCGTTGACCTCGGCCGGGTCGCAGATCGCCCGCAGCCGGCGCTCGCCTTGCGCGAGGATCGCCGCCGAGCCCGGCTCCAGCGCGAGGTCGCGCGTCTCGCCCGGGTCGGCGTCGCGGTCGAACAGCTGCGGGCGGTGACCCTCGTAGCGGACGTGCTCGCAGCGCCCGAAGCGCGCCATGAAGACGCCGGTGATCGAGGCGACGGCGTGACGCTCCGCCAGCACCGTGCGATCGGCGTCGCGGCCCTCGGCGATCTCCGGCGGCAAGACGCCGGGCCGGTCCTGATCCGCCGGCTCGCCCATCGCCTGCAGGATCGTCGGGCAGGCGTCCACCAGCGGGACCGGCGCGCGCACCCGCCGCCCCGGGGCGACGCCGGGTCCGCGCATGAGAAGCGGCACGCCCGCGCTCTCCGCGTACATGGTCGACTCGCCCCAGAAGGTGCGCGTCCCGAGGTTGTCGCCGTGGTCGGCACTGGAAAGCGCCAGCGCGCTCCCGCCGAGGCCAGCCCCGTCCGGCGCCGAGACGATGCGGCCGACGTTGTCGTCGAGAAAGCCGACCATCCCGTAGTAGGCGGCGACGGCGATGCGCACGTGATCCTCGTCGCGGAAATGGTCGTCGCAGTCCGGCACCGACCGCAGCGCCTTCAGCACGGGATGGTCCGGGAAGTCGCCTGGCCCGCGCAGCCGGGGCAGGGGCGCCGTGTCGAGCGGGTAGAGGCGGAACCACTCGGGCGGCGCCGCCAGAGGGAAATGCGGGCGGACGAAGTAGACGAACAGGCGCCACGGGCGGCCGGGCGGCCGCCTCGCGTACCCAGGCCGCCGCGGCGTCGCGGATGCTGCGGTCGTAGGCGATGTAGGCGCTCTCGCCCTCGCCCGCGTCGCCGGAAAGCTGCCGCGTCGAGGGGCGTCTGGGCGGCGGCGCATGCCCTGCACGTTCCCGGCTCCGTTCAGCACATGCATCGGCTGGATCTCGTTGTCGAAGCCGTTGGGGCCGTCCGCCCCGCGATAGCGCAGCTTGCCGATGCTGTCGCAGCGGCGCCCCGAGCGCAACAGGGCGCGCCCCCAGGACGGCGGCTCGCCGTGGCAGGGGAAGGCGTTGCGCCCGCAGCCGGTCTGGCGGACGTGGCGTGCGGTGGCGCAGCTCGCGCGCGACGGCGCGCAGATCGGACAGTTGCAGTAGGCGCTCTCGAACAGCCGGAACCGCCGCGCGCCGCCGCCAGCCCAACGTCGGCGAAACCCGTCGCGCCGATGATCTCGAAGGCGGTGGGGTCGAAGTCCACGACACCCATCGCGCGCGACGTCGCCGGCCCGTCGCGCCATGTGCCGATCGGGTGGCGGTCGGGATCGGCGTCCTTGATCGCGCAAGCGCCGATGGGGCCGCCGGCGCCGGCCATGTTGACCACCGCCATGCTGTGCGCAAAGACACCGATCTCCTCGAACGCCCGCTGAAACGCGCGCGCGAGCCCGTCCACGGCGCCGCCCGGATCGGTGGGCGCGATCACACGGATCGGGCACGTCGGATTGGCCTCCGCCGCCGCCGCAAGCGGCGCGACAGTCGGCTGGGCTGCGCACAGGATACCGCTGATCACGCCGAGACTGCGCGGCGACGTCGGCCCCGCCATTGTTTCCTCCTCCCCCGGTTCTGACGACCGTCGCCTGGCGTCGAGGTCGACAAGCCCGAGCCCCGCGGGGCGACACCGAGGCGGCCCCCGACCGATAACCATGGGTCATATCCGCGATGGACCTTCGCGCCATCGACCACCTTCTGGCGATCAACGCGCATGGCGGCTCGCGCGCCAACATCCGCGACGCGCAGGAGGAGATCGCCGCGCTTCGGCTCGGCATCGGCGGACAGGTCCGAACCGGCGCCGGACCGTCATGGCTCGGCGATCTCCTTCCAGCCGCCATCGCCGACCTCCACCCGCTCGATGCCGATCTGGCGGGCCGACGCCGCGTGCGCGCCGTCCGACTGTCGGCGCCGTCCCGCCAGCACATGGCCATGGGAGGCGTCACATTGCAGCGCACGCTTGGGGTCCCGCGGCGCACCGATCCGCCGCCCCATGCCGTCAATAGCCCAAAGCCTTGTCGACGATGTTGAGTAGGGGGTCGCCGTTCACGAAGCGGCGCAGGTTCTCGACGAAGATGTCATGGCCCCGTTCGTGGGTGGCCACAGTGGTCGCGCCATTGTGGGGTGTTACGATCACGTTCGGGAGATCCCAGAACGGGCTGTCGGCGGGCAAGGGCTCCTCCGCGTGGGCGTCCAGGCCCGCCCCGGCGATCCAGCCTTCCCGCAGCGCCTGCAGGAGCGCCTCGTCTTCGGCGATTCCACCGCGGGAAATGCAGATGTAAT
>DAINOD010000171.1:0-2384 GCA_036735545.1 Rubrimonas sp.
CGGTCCATGCAGAAGTCGATGTCGAAGTCGGGCATCGACACGCGGTCCGGGTTGAGAAACCGCTCGAACAGAAGCCCGTAGCGCAATGGATCGAGGTCGGTGATCGTCAGCACCCACGCGACCAGCGAGCCTGCGCCCGAGCCGCGGCCCGGGCCCACGGGGATGCCCTGCCCCTTCGCCCACTGGATGAAGTCGGCGACGATCAGGAAGTAGCCGTCGAAGCCCATGCGCCCGATCACATCGAGTTCGTAGGCCAGCCGCTCCTCGTAGGTCTCGCGCGGCGCCACGGGCTCCACGGCGGCGAGGCGGCGCTCCAGCCCGTCGCGGGCCTGGCGGCGCAGCTCCTCCACCTCATCCTCGGCGAAACGGGGCAGGATCGGCGCGCGCGCGCGGGGACGGAAGGCGCAGCGGCGCGCGATCTCCAGCGTGTTCTCCGCGGCCTCGGGCAGGTCGGCGAACAGCGCGGCCATGGCGGCGGCCGGCTTGAACCAGTGCTCGGCCGTGACGCGGGGGCGCTCCTCCTGCGACAGGTAGGCGCCGGCGCCGACGCACAGGAAGGCGTCGTGGGCGGCGTGCATCGAGGCTTCGGGGAAGTGGACGTCGTTGGTGGCGACCAGCGGCAGGTCGCGGGCGTAGGCCGCCGCCACGAAGAACGGCTCGGTGGCGTCCTCGGCCTCGGTGCGCGGAGCCCCGTGGCGCTGGATCTCGACATAGAGCCGGTCAGGGAACAGCGCGGCGAGCCGGTCGAGCAACGCCTCCGCCGCGGGCGCGCGCCCGGCGCGGACGAGGCGGCCGAGAGGGCCGTCGGGGCCGCCGGTGAGGCAGATCAGCCCCTCGGCGTGGCCGGCGAGCGCGTCGAGGCCGACCGATCGACCCTCCCCCGCCAGATAGACGGCCGAGGACAGGGCCATCAGGTTGAGATAACCCGCCTCGTTCTGGGCGATGAGCGCGATCTCGGCGGGGTCGGGCGCGCGATCCCCCGGGCGCTCGGGGTCGGCGTAGGCCAGCGCGACGGCGCTGCCGATGAGCGGCTGGACGCCAGCCTTGGCGGCGGTCTCGGAGAACTCCAGCGCGCCGAAAAGGTTGTTCGCGTCGCATACGCCGACCGCGGGGGTCCCGGCGGCGGCGCAGAGGCCCGGCAGCGCCTTCAGCGCGACGGCGCCGGAGCCGACCGAATAGACCGAGCGGACGCGCAGGTGGACGAAGGGGGGCATGGGCGACTCCGGTGCGGGCCGCAGCAGTCTAGGGGCTGTGGGCGGCAGGCGGGAAGCCACAATCCATGGCGACGCTCGCTTCGCGGATCGCGCCACGCTATTCTCCAAGCGCGGCTTGGGAGGAGCGGATGGCGCGGTGGGTGCTTGCGGCGGTGCTGTGGTTGTTGACCGCGCTGTGGAAGGCCATGCGGATAGCGCGGCGGTTCTTCATGGCGGCTCTTGTCGCGATCCTGCTGGTCACCAACGTCCTGGCCTTCACGTCCGCCGCCTTTGTCAGCCTCGTGTCGGGCGCTGCGTCGGCGGTGGGGATGGCCACGGTGCAGGCGCGGTCAGCCATGGCGCGCCGCGCCGTCGTCAGGCGGGTCGCCACGCGGACAACCCGCGGCGCGATCCGCAGCGCCGGCGGCACGGTCGCCCAGGCGCTGCCGGTCGTGGGCGTTGCGTCGGTCGTCGGCCTGACGGCCTGGGAGTTGCGCGACGCCTGCGAGACGCTGGAGGACCTCGCCGATCTGGAGCCGGGCGTGGCGGGCGACGCGGATACGGTCTGCGGCCTGACGCCCCCGACTGTCGCGGAGGTCGAGGCTGCTGTCCGGGCCAGCGCTACCGACTGGACCGGGGCGACGTGGCGCTGGATCACCGGCGCCGGGCCGGGTGGCTAGGCGGGTCTTCAGAGCGTCAGCTTGAAGCCCTCGTGGCTCGCCGCGAAACCGAGCCGCGCGTAGAAACGGTGCGCGTCGGCGCGACTCTTGTCGGTCGTGAGCTGGACCATGGCGCAGCCGCGGCGGCGGCACTCCTCCACCGCCCAGCGCACCATCGCCTCGCCGATGCGCTGGCCGCGCGCGCCGGCGGCCACGCGGACGCCCTCGATCTGGCCCCGCCACGCGCCGCGGCGGGAGAGGCCGGGGATAACGCCCAGTTGCACGCATCCGACCACCGCGCCGTCGCGCTCGGCCACGATCAGCCGCTCGTTGGGGTCGGCCGCGATGGCGGCGAAGGCGGCGGCGTAGGCGGGATCGTCCGGCGCGCCCTCGCGCCCCGCGCCGAGCGCGTCGTCGGCGAGCATCGCGACGATGGCGTGAAGATCCTCAAGGCGGGCGTCGCGGAACGTGAGCATGGCCGGCGCTTAGCGCGGGCCGGGCTCCCGCGCCAGAGCGGAAACACTCCGTCCCG
>DAINOD010000172.1:0-2379 GCA_036735545.1 Rubrimonas sp.
TGGTCACCCAGTCGCGCAGCGCCTCGTTCATCGCGTCCTTCAGCGTCGCGCGGCCGGCGGTGACCGGGATCACCTCGGCGCCCAGCAGCTTCATCCGGAACACGTTGGGCTTTTGCCGCTCGACGTCCGTGGCGCCCATGAACACCACGCATTTCAGACCGAAGCGGGCGCAGACGGTGGCGGTCGCGACGCCGTGCTGGCCGGCGCCGGTCTCGGCGATGATGCGGGTCTTGCCCATGCGCCGCGCCAGCAGGATCTGGCCCAGCACGTTGTTGATCTTGTGCGCGCCGGTGTGGTTGAGCTCGTCGCGCTTGAGATAGACCTTCGCGCCGCCGAACTTCTCGGTCAGCCGTTCGGCGAAATAGAGGGGCGAGGGGCGGCCGACATAGTGCGCCCACAGGTCGTCCATCTCGGCGGCGAAGGCCGGGTCGGTGCGGGCGCGGGCGTATTCCTGCTCCAGCGACAGCACCAGCGGCATCAGCGTCTCGGCGACGAAGCGGCCGCCGAAGACGCCGAACCGGCCGCGTTCGTCCGGGCCGGTGCGGTAGGAGTTGAGCATCTCGGTCGGCATCGCATGACCCCGCTGGTTTCCCCGCGTTCTAGGCGATTCCGCCGGCCTGCGCGAGACCGCCGCGCGTCAGCGCAGGGGCACGAGGTCGAAGGCGCCCAGCAGGTAGAGCGCCGCGGCCGCCACGTCGGCGATCGCCACCACGAAGGCCGCGCGCAGGTAGCGGAACTTCATCGCCAGGATGCGCGCCATGGCGATGTTCACCGTGGCCGCCGATGAAATGAGTTGCGCAATCTCCGCCGAGCGCACGAAGCGGGCGTATTCCTCGGCCGAATAGCCGGGCGCGCTGAGCGAGACCCAGGAATAGCGCTCCAGTTGCAGCAGGGCCCGCCGGTCGGCCTCGGGCGGATAGCGCGGGATCAGCACGAACAGGCACAGCGCCAGCGCCAGCGCCGTCAGGGCGAGCAGCGCATACTCGATCGGGCCGAGGCGCGCGAGGTCGAAGGAGACCGCCGCCCGCGCGCCGACGACGCCCGCCAGCGCGAGCACGGCCGTGGCCTTGGTGTCGGCGAACTGGGTCTGCTGGCTGAACAGCGCCGTCTGGTCCAGCAGATACTGCATCCGGATTCGCGCAGCATGATCGCGGCTGACGCCCTCGTTCGACCCGATCTCGAGGTCGAGTTCGATCACGTCGAGCTTGGAGGGCGCGCGGGTCATGGCGTCGCCGGCTCCACGGCGGCGCGCGCGGCGGCGACGAAGGCGGCGATCCGGGCGGCGTCCTTGACGCCCGGCGCGCTCTCGACGCCGGAGGACACGTCGAGCTGCCGCGCCCCCGACGCCCGCACCGCCTGCGCGGCGTTGTCGGTCGTCAGCCCGCCGGCCAGCATCCACGGCCGCGCCCAGCGGCGGCCTGACAGCAGCGACCAGTCGAAGGCCTCGCCCCGCCCGCCTGGCAGGTCGGCGCCTTCGGGCGCCTTCGACTCGCACAGGATCTGGTCGGCGACGGCCTCGAACGCGGCGAGGCGCGCGAGGTCCGCCGGGCCCGACACGCCGACCGCCTTCATCGTCGGCAGCCCGAGCCGCGCCCGCACCTCGACGACGCGCGCCGGCGTCTCCGACCCGTTCAGCTGAATCATGTCGAGCGGCAGCTCGGCCAGCCGCGCAAGCGTCGCGTCGTCGGGATCGACCGTCAGTCCGACCCTGCACAGCCCCGGCGGCGCGCCCGCGGACAGCGCCGCGGCTTCGTCCCATTCCAGATGGCGGGGCGATCGGGGGAAGAAGACGAAGCCGACATAAGCGGCCCCGGCGCTGGCCGCCGCTTCGAGGGAGGCAGCATCGCGGACGCCACAGATTTTCACGCGCATGGCCGCCCCGGCGACTGTCACAGACGACCCGATCTTAACCCTTGCCGGACCACGCGTCGATGCGGCGCGGTTCAGCGCGAGGTCAGGGCGATGATCTCGTCGTCCTCGTCGACGTTGTTGCGGCTGCGAAGCGTCTCGACCTCGCGCTTGAGTTGGCTCACCTCCTTGCGGGCGGCCGCCGCCGCGCGGCGCACCCGCGCCTCACGGATGTACTCCCGCGCCGCGCCGAGCACGAAGCCCAGCGCGCCGAAGCCCAGAGCCAGCAGGAACAGCGGCACGCTCGCCCGCGGCGAGGTCGGCAGGCCATAGTCGGTCATGTCGGGCCACATCATCACGTCAACGTAGCTGCGGTTGGCGACCGACAGCATGACGACGACGACCGCTGCGATGGCGAGCAGGACATAGCTGACGAAACGCATGGCGCGATCCTCCGGGGCGGTCTCTGGCGGCTCTCAGACGTCGTCTTCGTCGCCGTCCACATGGTTGCCGTGGCCGTTCAGCCGGTCG
>DAINOD010000173.1:0-2372 GCA_036735545.1 Rubrimonas sp.
GAAGGCGCAGGCCTCGTCGGTGTCGCTCGTCGTCGTCTGCTTCACCGTCATTGGGCGCTCGCGCTTACGGTGCGGCTGAAGACTATCTCGGCGCGCGAGGCGCGCGAGGCGCGCGCACCGCGCCGGCGCCACCGACCCGGCGCGCGACGGCGGCTCCCCGGCTACGGGTCGAGATGGCGGTCGATCGCCATCCGGCGATGAAGCACGCGCACGACGATGAGCGCGCCGTCGTCGCCGTTGCGCAGGATCAGGAAATGGGAGCCGCTAACCGCGCAGCGGTAGCCCTCCCGAACCTCCGCCAAGTCGCGCGTCTGCGCAGTCCCGGCGGCGACCCTCCAGGCGACGGCGTCGATGTCGCGGACATAGCGTTCGGCCTGCGCGACGCCCCAGCGTCCGGCGGTGTAGTCCCAGATGTCGGCGAGGTCGGCCTTGGCGCGCGGCGTGTAATCGACGCGCATTCAGGCCCGCGCCCGCCGCTCCGCGACGAAGGCGTCGATGTCGAGCGGCGCCGGCGGACCGCTGCGCTCCCCCTCGTCGATCGCCGCGCGCAAGGCGGTCAGGCCCGCCTCGCGCTCCTCGAGCAGGCGAAGGCCGGCGCGAACCACGTCGCTCGCCGATGCGTAGCGGCCCTCGCCGATCTTCTCGGCGATGAACTGCGCGAAGTGGTCGCCGATGATTACGGAGGTGTTGCGTGGCATGATGGCGCTTCCGAGTTGCGATACCAGAGTATGGTATGATGCCGATTGGCCATCAACCGTCGTCCTCGGCGCTGGGCGGCAGGCCGCACATGCCGACCATCGCCGCTGGAGCACATCGAGACGGGCGGGGGCGCCCGGTGGAACAGGCGATCGCGCGCGATCGAGCGGCATTTCGCGACGGTCGCGATTCCGCGAGTCATTGCGGCGGCGGATGGGCTCTGAACTTCGACCCGAACGACGGCGCCGATCCCAGCCGCTTCGCCGCGGTAGATCGCTGGCGCAAAGCGCTCGCGGATGGCGGCGCCGCGGCGTCCGACCCCGCGCTGATGCTCGACGCGACGTGCGCGCTCTTTGCGGTCGCGGTGATGTGGGCCCCGTCAGATCCGGCGCCGGCGTGTGGATAGGCCTCGGGTCCCGACAGCGATCGGCATCACAAGTCATTAACCTTTCGGGGACGAGAGGAGTTCCCGCATCGCGCCTGTCCACGCTCCCAGCTTGTCACGGTCAATCCCGTTTGCCCGCCCGTCACAGCTTCGCCGCCCAGACCCTGAACCGCCCCTGCCCGGTGATCTCGCGCGCGAGCCCCGCGCGCTCCAGCCGCGTCAGCGCGCGCAGCGCGGCGTCGTCGGAGAGCTCCAGCGCCGCAGCGGCCGCCGGGGCGGAGACGGCCGGCCTCTGGGCCAGTAGGGCTATGGTCCGCGCTGGGGTGGCGCCCTTCATCGTGGCGGCGGCGGCCTCGGCGCGGGCGCGCCAGGCGGCGAGGTCGTCGAGCAGCGCAAGCGCGTCGCGCGTCCCGCCGGCGACGTCGGCGAGGAAAGCCGCGAGCCGGGTCTCGGGCGCGGGTCCGCCGGGGCGGCGGCGCGCGGGGACCGGCGCGAAGAGCGCCCCCGCCACTGCAACCCCTGCCCTGCCCGCCTCCAGACCATGCTTCCGGGCCGCGGCGACCAGGCGCGCCGCCTCGGCGTCGAGACGCGCGGCCTCGCGCGCGGCCGGCCCGGGCCAAGCGGCGAGCGCGGCGGCGACGAGCGGCGGCGCGCCGCGCAGGGCCGGGTCCCCAGCGCAGTCGTCCGCCGCGGGCGGGCGGCTCAGCGCGCGCGCAAGACTTCGGGCGGCGGTGACGGCCGGGGCGTCGTCGCCGGCGCGGCCCCTCCGGTCGAGCGCGTCGAGCGCGACCGCCTCGGGGGCGACGAAGGCGCCGACGCCCCACAGGAGCCGGCAGGCCTGCAGCGTGGCGAGGCGCTCCTGCACGGCGGTCCGGTCGTCCGAGGCCATGACGCGCAGCCGCTCGTCGAGCCGGGCGAGGCAGGCGGCCGCCTCGGCGAGCGGGACGGCGCAGGCGGCGACGGCAGCGCGCCAGGACCCCGCCCGACGTCCGGGCGCGCGGCGGCCGAAGCCCCTGCCCCAACCCATTTCAGCGACAGCGTCGTCGGCGACGCCAGCGTCGCCAAACGGCGCGTCGTCACTCTCGTCGTTCGGCCCGTCGTAGAGCGACGCGGGTCCGACGTCTCCCGACCAGTCATCGTCGTCAGCGGTCGCCGGCGTGCCTCGATGCATGCTCGCGTTTTTATGCGGGATGATCGGGTTCGTGGTCATGCCCGCAGAATAACATCGTAAATGCGTTCCACCCAGCGCTTTGCGCCTTTCGTCGTAGCCATGCGATAATGCCCCCTTATC
>DAINOD010000174.1:0-2256 GCA_036735545.1 Rubrimonas sp.
CTAGAGACGCAGATGCGGGGCCTACCAGCGCCGGACGGGCACCGAGTTGCTGATCTCTCTTGGCCCGACTGGCGATCACCGCATAGCGTGGCGGCATGACCCGATCGGCTTCCGCCCTGCTGGAAAGGCTCGCCGCCACGCCGGACGGCGAGCCGCGTTCGCGGCTTCTGCACCACGCCGCGCAGTCGCTGATGGATGACCCTGCGGCCGCCTGCCTCGTCGCCGTCACGGCGGCGACCGAAGACGACGGCGACGAGGTCGAGGCCGCTGTGGCGCTGCTGTCGCGGGTACTCGACGAGGCGCGGATGGCGGTGGAGAACGACGCGCCCGAGGGCGCGGCGCTGATCGACGCGGTCGCCGGGGCGCTGGCCGCACGCGACGCCGCGGCGCCCTTCGCTCCGATGATCCGTATGCGTCTGGCGCATGCCTACGCCAGGGCGGGACTGGCGCCGCCGGCCTTCGCGCTGCTGACGCCGGAGACGATGGACGCGCTCGGCGCGGACATCTCTGCGTCGGTGGCGGCGTCCGACATCGGCGCGGCGCTCGACGCGGTGATCCGCGATACGGGCGACGAGCCGCTTCAGGCGCACGCGGCCCTTGGGGAGCTGTTCGCCGGGCTGCCGCCGGAGCTTGGGGCCATGCTGGTCGCGATGACCATCGCGCGCCCCGGGGCCACGGAGGCGCGGCTGGGGCTCTACTGGCTGCTCGACCGCCAGCCGCAGTTCCGCCTCGCTGCGGCGACGGCGCTGCTGCAGCGGGCCGAGGCCGGCGCGCTGCCCCCGGATGTCGGCGCGCTGTTGCCCGCGGTCCGCAAGTGGCTGCCCGAGGAGCCGGCCCGCGACGCACTCGACGCTGCGATCCGGCGGCTGATGCGCGCCGGCCTCGCGCGCGCCGGTGACCGGCCGGCCACCTTCCACCGCGCCGCCGCCAGCCTGCCTGACGGCGCGGGCGCGCAGAGCCTGATCGCCGCGGTGCAGGCGGGCGGCCGACGCGGCGTGGCCATGGTCATGCTGAAGCAGGGCCATGGCGTGAAGGACGCCTTCATCCTTCCTTGCGCCAGCGCCACCCAGCAGAAGCGCACGCTTGCCGGCGTGCTCGACCAGATCGAGACCGTGGACGTCGCGCCCGGCGCCATCGCCGAGGCGCTGGCCGTCGGGCTCGGCGAGGGGATCGCCCTCGGCGCGCCGCCTGCGCCCGGGTTGATCGACATGCTCGCCTTCTGGGACGCCGGGGCCCTGGCCCCTGCGCCGTCCGACGCCGGGGCCATCCTCGCCGCCATCGGCGCGCACCAGGCGCTTGGCACGCTGTCGGCCTCCGCCGTCGCCGCCCTGATCGACGCCAGCGGCGAGTGGGTCGACTGGTTCGAGCAGACCGATGCATGGTTCGAGGACACCGGCCCCCTCCGGGCCGCCATCGCCCGCGCCCGGACCGGGAAGGGGCGCGAGGCGGCCGTCTGGAGACATCTGGAGACCCGCCGCGTCTGGTGGGCGCGTCAGTTCGCCGTTTCCGCGGCGACGCTGAAGGCGCAGACGAAGCCCGAGCCGCTACGCTGGCTGTCCTTCGCCGCGACGGCGCAGGCGCTGCTCGATCAGCGGCCGCTGAAGAAGACGCCGATCATGGTCGACCTCATGGAGATGACTCTCGAGGCGTTCGAGGCGCGGGAGGGCTCGCTCGATCCAGCGTCCGTCAGCGGCCCGCCGCCAGCGCCGCGCCCCGAGGCGCCCGGCGAGATCGTCGAGCTTCTGGCGCACGCCGGGATCGGCGCGCCGTATCTCCAAGGTTACCTCACGGCCCTCGCAATCAGTCCGTTGCCCCCGTCCACGCAGGTCTGGCTGGGCGCACTGCTCGGCGGCGTCGAGTTCCCTGGCGAATTTCCTGGCGAGGGCGTCGTCGAGCGGCTGCTCGACCTGATCATGTCGCGCGCCAACCGCATCAACGACAACGCAGCCGATCCGAAGTCTGTGGCAGGCTCGATCGATGCGCTCGATGCGGCGGGGCTACGCGACTGGGCGGCGGGGTTCGACGCGCTCGTGGCTGCGGCCAAGCCCGGGTGGCCCGCAAAGGCGCTGGCCGCCGACGACAAGCGGGTGCTGAAGGACATCAGGGCGGTGTCGAACGGCGGTGACGCTGCGGCGCTGCGGGCGGTGCTCCCAGCCTGGGTCGCGCGGCGACACGTGTTGCGGCGGTAGACGACGGCGTCGACCTGCCGATCTGGGCGTCAACGGCGCTTCTCACGACCGGAGAGGAGCCTTAACG
>DAINOD010000175.1:0-2254 GCA_036735545.1 Rubrimonas sp.
GCCAGGGGAGGAGTCGCCGCCCGTCTGGACGATGGCGCAGCAGAAGTCCGGCGGCGCGTCGCCGTCGAAAGTCGCATATTCGGCTGGGCCGCCCGACCCGCCCTTGCCCCCCGACCCGCCGATGGCGACGCTGACAGGCACGGGGGAGAGGCCCGGCCACGACGTCGAGGCCGCGAAGCCGCCGCGGCCCCCGCCGCCGCCGATGCTTTGCACGACGACGCCGGGCGACTCGGCTCCCTGAGTGAACACCTTGGGAGCGGCGACGCCGCCCGACGTGTTGACGGTCACCGACCGAACCGCCGCACGATCGCCGTCGCCACCGTCGCCCCCTGACCCGCCAACCGCCGCGGAAGCGTCGGACCCCGCCGAGACCGCCCCGCCCCCTGTGCCGCCGCCGCCGCCGATGCTTTGGACGAGGAGGCCTTCGGAACGGGCGAGGAGCGTCTGAACGAAAGTGGCGCCGTAGATCTGGACCTCCGCCTCGTCGCCGTGTCCGCCGCCGCCGCCGTCGCCGCCGAAGGCGAACCAACCGCCGCCGGAGCCGGCGTTGCCGCCGCCGCCGCCGATGCTCTGCGCGACGACGCCGGGAGAGCAACCGTTGACCGGGCACGCCGCCGAGGTCGAAGCCTGGATCGCGCCGCTGGCCGCAGAGCCGGTTTCGATCAGCAGTCCCGCTCCAGGAGCCGCGAACGCGCTCGAGACGTCGACGTAGACCCTGCCCGCGTTGGAGGCCGCTCCGCCGCGCCCGCCGACGGCGGCTATGCTGACGGTCGTGCCGCCGTTGCCGCCGCCGCCGGCGATGCTCTGCGCCAGGACGCCCGGCGAGTCGGACCCCGAGGTCGTGACGGACCCGAAGACGACCGTGGCGGACACATCGGAGGAATCGCCGCCGCTTCCGCCCTTGCTCCCCTTGCCGTAAAAGGCGGAGACGCCGCCTCCGCCATGGCCTCCGCCGCCCCCCACGGACTGCACGACATAGCCGGGCGACGAGCCGCTGACAGTCGTCACCGCGCTGGCGTAGGATTGCAGCGCAACCGTCCCGCCCTTGCCCGCGCTGCCGCCGGAGCCGCTGAACGAGACGAACCCGTACTGGTCGCCGGCGGCGCCGCCATGGCCCGCCACGCTCTGGACCACCATGCCGGGGGAGTCCGGCCCGAGCGTCGAGACGAATGCGGCGTTGGCCGTCACGCTGACGGGGCCGGCGGTGCCGCTGTTCCCGCCGCCGCCGCCGTCGCCGAACAACCCTCCGTTGCCCCCTTGGCCGCCTGTGCCGCCAAGGCTTTGCGCCACGAACCCGGCTGCGTTCGGGCCTTTGGTCGCGACGTCCCACGAGCCCGCAGCGGTCACCGCCCCGCCAAAGCCGCCGAGGCCGCCGCGTCCTCCGCCGCTGAAGCTGTCGGAATCTCCGCCGTTGCCCCCGTTTCCGCCCTGCGACAGCAACTGGATGCCCGGGGCCCCGCTGCCGCTCGTGCGGGCCTTGATCGCGTCGTACTCGGCGCAGCTCGCGCCCGGCGCGTCGCACGCGGTCGTGAAGGTGACGTTCCGACCGGCGGCGCCATTCCCCGCGCGACCGCCATCGCCGAAGACCCCATCGCCGCCGCCGCCGCCGCTGCCGCCCTTGCTCAGGAGCAGAACACCGGCTTGAGGGCTCTGCGCGAACCATCCGGGGCTGACCGTCAGGAAGACGTCGCTGCCCTCTGCGCCGTCCCCTCCCCGACCGCCGGAACCGGATCCGGTCGCTCCAGTCCCGCCGCGCCCGCCGATGGCGGCGGCGTAGATGGCGGGCGACCCGTAGATGAGCGTGCGGCCGTCCTTCGGCCCTGGCAGGCGCGGCGGGGCGAGCGTCAGCAGGACGGGACGCGCATTCCGCCCGTAGCCGGCGCTGCCGCCGTCGCCGCTGCCGCCGGTGCTGTTTATGCCTTGGCTTTGCACGGCGATTCCGACGCCGAGCTTCGCAGCGTCTTCCGCCACGCTGATCCGGTTGTTCACGCTGACTGCGAGCATCGGTTCGAGCGGCGGCCGTCCATTCCGCCAGTCTAATCGCTGGTCCAGCGCCTGCACATTCAACGCATTTCCGCTCCACGCATAGACGATGTGATTCTGATCACTGTAAATCTTCGAAAAAGGCAGTTGATTTGAGTTTGGAATATTGATGGTGGTGCTACCGTTTATATCCTTCGACAGGTTTTTGATCGTGATGAAGCTTGTGCCTGCGGCGGAACTCGACGACATCCCCGGCGTGTATTTCCCGCCA
>DAINOD010000176.1:0-2227 GCA_036735545.1 Rubrimonas sp.
CTGATGAAGCGCGCCGACCGCTTCGACGGCATCATCGTCGAGACCACGGGCCTCGCCGACCCCGCGCCCGTCGCCCAGACCTTCTTCGTCGATCAGGACGTGGCCGAGCGCACGCGCCTCGACGCCATCGTGACGGTGGCCGACGCGGTCCACCTGAGCGGCCAGCTCGGCGAGCACCACGAGGCCGAGGAGCAGGTCGCCTTCGCCGACGTGGTGCTGCTGAACAAGACCGACCTCGTGGGCGCCGACGCTCTGGGGCCGCTGGAGGAGCGCATCCGCCGCATCAACCCCCACGCCCGGATCGTGCGCACGGAACGCTGCGCCGCGCCGCTCGACGCCGTGCTCGGGCTCGACGCCTTCAGCCTGGACCGGGTGCTGGCGGTCGAGCCGGACTTCCTGACCTCCGACCACGCGCATGAGCACGACGACGACGTGACCAGCGTCTCGCTGGCCGCCGAGGCGCCGCTCGACCTCGACCGCTTCCAGGCGTGGTTCGGGCGGCTGCTCCAGACGCGGGGGCAAGACATCCTGCGCTCCAAGGGCATCCTCGACTTCGCGGGCGAGCCGGAGCGCTATGTGTTTCAGGGCGTCCACATGCTGATGGACGGCGCGCCGATGGGGGCGTGGCCCGAGGGCGCGCCGCGCGTCTCGCGCCTTGTGTTCATCGGGCGCAACCTCGGCGAGATGGGGCTGGCCGAGGGCTTCGCGTCATGCCGGGCGGCGTGACGCTGGAGGCGATGCGCCACGGCGTGCCGCCGACCGAACTGGACCGGCGGGCGCTGCGCGTCGAGGCGGGCGCGCCGGTCACCGCGGCGGTGGCGATGGGCGACGGCGTGGCGGCGGCCTATGGCGACGGGCGGCTGCGCCTGTTCCGCCCCGGCCTCGCACCCGCAGTGATCGCGGCGCATGAGGGCGCGATCCTGGGCCTCGCGGCCGGTCCCGGCTTCGTCCTCACCGGGGGCGACGACGGGCGCGTGGTGCGGACCGCGGCGGACGGCGGTTCGGAGACGCTGGCCGACTTCGCCGGGCGCTGGGTGGACGGCGTCGCGGCCCACCCCGGCGGGCTGCTCGCATGGTCGAGCGGACGCACGGTCCATGTCCGCATGCCCGGCGAGGCGCGCACCGACGCGCTGGAGCATCCCAGCACGGTCGGCGGGCTCGACTTCGGCGGCGTGAGCGCGGCGAGCCGCCTGCCGCGCCTCGGCGTCGCGCATTACGGCGGCGCGACGCTGTGGGAGCGCGCCGGGCGCAAGTGGAAGGCGACCAAGCTCGACTGGCGCGGCTCTCACGTCGCCGCCCGCTTCAGCCCGGACGGGCGCTATCTCGTGACGGCGATGCAGGAGGACGCGCTGCACGGCTGGCGGCTGCGCGACAGGGCGGACATGCGCATGTCGGGCTATCCGGCCAAGGTGAAGTCCATGGCCTGGGTCGGCGCCGCGCCGTGGCTCGCGACCTCGGGCGCGGAGGAGGCGATCTGCTGGCCATTCGACGGCCGCGACGGGCCGATGGGCCGCGCGCCGGAAACCGCCTGCCATGGCGGGGGCCGCGTGCTGTGCGGCGCGGTGGCGGGCCTGCCGGGCGAGGATTTCGTGGTGGCGGGCTTTCGCGACGGCTCGGTTCTCGCCGGCCGCATCGGCGGCGACGGCGAGGCGGCGGTCAAGGGCTCGGGCGCGGCGGCCATCGTGGCGCTGGCCCTGACGCGGGAGGGCTGGCTGTTCATCGGGGCCGAGGACGGCCTGTCGCTCTGGGCGCGGCTCGGCGGGGCTGCCGCATGATCGGCGGCCTGTTCGCCCGCCGCCGACGCTCGCCCCACGCCGCGCGGCTGAAGGCGCTCATGGCCGCGCGCTTCGGGGTGGGCGGGGACGACGCCGTGCTGGTGGCCGAGGTCGCCTGCGCCGACGCGGGCTGCCCCGACATCGAGACCATCCTGACCGTGCTGCGCGCCGACGGCCGCCGCGTCGAACGGCGCGTCGCAAAGCCGCTCGACTGCGTCGCCGAGGCAGACATCGCCGCGCTCGCCCCGGAGGAGTGCGATGAGCGACGAGATCCTTGACTGGACGGTGGACGGGATGGCGCTGAGCGTCGGCGCGACGCGGCGGGGCGAGGGGCCGCTCGCCCTCCTGCTGCCCGCCCTGTCGTCGATCTCGACGCGAGCCGAGATGGCGCCGCTGGCCGAGCGCCTGTCGCACCGCTTCGCCACGGTGGCGGTGGACTGGCCCGGCTTCGG
>DAINOD010000177.1:0-2085 GCA_036735545.1 Rubrimonas sp.
GGATGCTGCCGATCCCCACCAAGCTCGTGAAGCAGGGCGTGCGCGACATGCTGCGACTGTCCGACGCGCGCATGAGCGGCACCAGCTACGGCGCCTGCATCCTGCACTGCGCGCCCGAGGCCCATGTGGGCGGGCCGCTGGCGCTGTTGCGCACGGGCGACCGGGTGCGGGTGGACGTGCCAGCCCGGCGCATCGACATGCTTGTGTCGGATGAGGAACTGGCGCGTCGGCGTCAGGCTTGGACCCAGCCTCCGGCGCCCTACGCCCGCGGCTGGGGCTGGATGTTCGCTCGCCACGTGCTGCAGGCCGATCAGGGCTGCGACTTCGACTATCTTGAGACCGCCTTCGGCCCCTCCCCCGGCGAGCCCGCGATCTACTGAGAGGCTCAGGCGCGGGCGGCGCGCTCGCCCTCCGCGCCGAGCGCGGCCAGCGCCCTTGCGACGATGTGCGGCGCGTTCATCGCGGCGATCTCGTACATCTTCGCCGGGCTGTCCTGATCGATGAACGTGTCGGGGAAGGTCATCGTGCGCACGCGCAGGCCGGCGTCGAGCGCACCCTCCTCGGCCAGCAGGTGCAGCACATGCGCCCCGAAGCCGCCCGCCGCGCCCTCCTCCACCGTGATCAGCGCCGCGTGCTCGCGGGCCAGCCGCAGGATCAGCTCCCGGTCGAGCGGCTTGGCGAAGCGCGCGTCGGCGACCGTGGTCGGCAGGCCGCGGGCGTCGAGCTCCTCCGCCGCCTTCAGCGCCTCCTGCAGCCGGGCGCCGAAGCTGAGGATCGCGATCTTGCCACCCTCCTTCACGATGCGGCCCCGGCCGATCTCCAGCGGCCTCCCGCGTTCGGGCGTCTCGACGCCGAAGCCGTCGCCGCGGGGAAAGCGGAAGGCCGTAGGCCCATCGTCGCGCGCCGCGGCGGTGGCCACCATGTGCCACAGCTCCGCCTCGTCGGCGGCGGCCATGACCACGAAGCCGGGCAGGTTGGACAGATAGGCCACGTCGAAGCTGCCCGCGTGGGTCGCGCCGTCGGCGCCGACGAGGCCGGCGCGGTCGATGGCGAAGCGCACCGGCAGGCGCTGGATGGCGACGTCGTGCACGACCTGGTCGTAGCCGCGCTGCAGGAAGGTCGAATAGATCGTGCAGAACGGCTTGAGGCCCCCGGCCGCCATGCCGGCGCAGAAGGTGACGGCGTGCTGCTCCGCGATGCCCACGTCGAAGGTGCGGTTCGGAAAGCGCTGGCCGAACAGGTTCAAACCGGTCCCGTCCGGCATCGCGGCGGTGACGGCCACGATGCGCGGGTCCTCCTCCGCCTCGCGGATCAGCGCCTGGGCGAAGACCTTGGTGAAGCTCGGCGCGTTCGAAGGCGCCTTGGTCTGGGCGCCGGTCACCACGTCGAACTTGGCGACGGCGTGCAGCTTGTCGGGCGAGCTCTCGGCCGGGGCGTAGCCCTTGCCCTTCTTGGTCAGCGCGTGGATCAGGATGGGCCCGTCCGCCCGCGCCTTCACCGTGCGCAGGACGGCCAGCAGCTGGCCCATGTCGTGCCCGTCCACGGGGCCGACATAGTGGAAGCCCAGCGCCTCGAACAGCGTGCCGCCGATGGTGACGCCCTTCACCAGTTCGCGCGCGCGCTTGGCGCCCTCGCGGAACGGCGCGGGCAGGAAGTCGAGCGAGGACTTCGCGGCGGCGCGCAGGTCCTGGAACGGGCCGGTCGTCCAGAGCCGGGTCAGATAGTCGGCCATGGCGCCGGTAGGCGGCGCGATGGACATCTCGTTGTCGTTCAGGATGACGATCAGGCGGCGCTTGAGGTGCCCGGCGTTGTTCAGCGCCTCATAGGCCATGCCGGCGGTGATGGCGCCGTCGCCGATCACCGCGATGGCGTCGCCCACGTCCTCGCAGCCAAGCTCGCGCGCCATCATGAAGCCCGTGGCGGCCGAGATCGAGGTCGAGGAATGCGCCGCGCCGAAGGGGTCGTAGGGGCTCTCGCTGCGCTTGGTGAAGCCCGACAGCCCGCCGCCCATGCGCAGGGTGCGGATGCGCTCGCGCCGGCCGGTCAGGATCTTGTGCGGATAGCACTGGTGGCCGACGTCCCAGA
>DAINOD010000178.1:0-2068 GCA_036735545.1 Rubrimonas sp.
CGGTGGCGGGCGTGTCGCTGCCGGTGTTCTTCATCGGCCTGCTGCTGATCCAGTATCTGGGCGTCACGTGGCGGCTGTTCCCCTTTCTTGGCCGCGGCGGCCCGCTCTGGACCGCGCGTGGGCTCGACCACATCGTCCTGCCGGCGTTGACGCTCGGGCTGATCTTCGTGGGCCCGGTCGCGCGGATGACGCGCTCCTCGGTGCTGGAGGTGCTGCGGCTCGACCATGTGCGCACCGCCCGCGCGAAGGGCCTGTCCGAAACGGCGGTGCTGATCCGCCACGGGCTGCGCAACGCGCTGATCCCCGTAGTGACGCTGGTCGGGCTGCAGGCCGGCTATCTGCTGGGCGGGGCGGTGGTGACCGAGTCGATCTTCTCGTGGCCCGGTGTGGGGCGGCTGGCGGTCGGCGCGATCCTGTCCTCGGATTTCCCGCTGGCGCAGGGGGCGATCCTGGCGCTGGCTCTGGCCTTCATCGTCATAAACATGGTCGTCGACGTGGCCTACGCCGCGCTCGACCCGCGGGTGCGCGGCGCATGACCGCCGCCGCGGAGCCCGCCGGGGCCGCCCCCCCGCGCCGCCGCAGCCTCGCCGGCCGGCTGCGGCGCGACCTCGGCGCGACGCTGGCGCTGGCGGTGCTGCTGGCGCTGGTGCTCGGCGCGGCGTTCGCGCCGTGGCTCGCGCCGCACGATCCCTACGCCCCCTCCCGCGCGGTGATGCAGGAGCCGGTCTGGGGCGACCGGGGCGCGTGGAGCCACGTGCTCGGCACCGACGGCCAGGGCCGCGACATCTTCAGCCGCGTCCTTTACGGCACGCGGCTGACGCTGCTGATCGGCCTCGTCGCGGTGGCGCTGGGGGGCGTGGTCGGCTCGGGGATAGGGCTGCTCTCGGCCTTCTACGGGCGGATCGACCCTTACGTCATGCGCTTCATGGACATGCTGCTTTCCTTCCCCGCCATCCTGCTCGGCCTTGCGCTGGTCGCGGTGATGGGGCCGGGGGCGGGGCCGGTGATCGTGGCGCTGGCCATCGCCACCGTGCCCGACTGCGCGCGCATCGCGCGCTCCATCGGCGTGGGCGTGATGGCGCAGGACTACATGGAGGCCGGGCGGGCCGTGGGCCTCTCGGACTTCACGCTGTTTCGCCGCTACCTGCTGCGCAACTGCCTGTCGTCGATCATGATCTTCCTGTCGCTGCGCTTCGGGCAGGTGATCCTCATCGGCTCGGCGCTGAGCTTCCTCGGCCTCGGCGCCCGTCCGCCCACGGCCGAGCTGGGGATGATGGCGGCGCAGGGCCGCGACTTCCTGCTGTTCGCGCCGCATATCGCGGTGATCCCCAGCCTGTTCATCTTCATCATCGTCCTCGCCGCGAACGTGGCGGGCGACGCCCTGCGCGATGCGCTCGACCCGAGGCTGCGGGCGTGAGACCCGCGGCCCGGCGACGCCGGAGACCGACCGACCAACACAAGCCGACTGGGAGACTGCCATGCCGATTCGCCTGAGGGCCCTGACCCTCTCCACCGCGCTCGCCGCGCTGGCCCTGCCCGCGCTGGCGCAGGAGATCACCATCGTCCGCGAGGTCGACAGCAACAACTACGACCCCCACCGCACCACGGCGCGCGCGGCGTCGGAGGCGCTGTTCATGATGGGCGACACGCTGGTCTCCCTCGCCCCGGACATGCAGACCATCACCGACGGGCTGGCGGAAAGCTGGACCGTCTCCGACGACGGCCTCGTCTACACCTTCACCCTGAAGGAGGGCGTCAGGTTCTGCGACGGCCGCGAGATGTCGGCCGACGACGTGGTCTACAGCTTCCAGCGCTGGATCGACCCCGAGACCCGGTCGCCGGTCGCCTGGCGCGCGGGCGACGTGGCGGAGATCAAGGCGCTCGACGCCCGGACCGTGGAGTACACGCTCTCCGCGCCGTTCTCGGAGTTGCTCTACCAGCTCACCCAATCCTTCGGGACCATCGTGGACCGCGCTCAGGTCGAGGCGCTGGGCGCCGACTTCGGCGTAACGGGCTTCAACGGCACCGGCCCGTTCTGCTGGGAAAGCTGGACGCCGCGCGACAAGCT
>DAINOD010000179.1:0-1962 GCA_036735545.1 Rubrimonas sp.
CTCGCCCGGCAGCATCAGGTCCAGCACGATCAGGTCCGGCGCCCCGCGCGCCAGCTCCGCGTCCATCTCCGCCGCGTCGCCGGCCAGCGCGACGGACAGGCCCTCCCGCTGCAGGAACGCCGCCACCAGAGTCCGGATGTCGGGGTCGTCGTCGACGATCAGGATGTCGGGGGTCTCCGCGCTCATGGCGCGATAGTCCGCGATCGGCGCCGTGCGGACAACGCCCGAACAGCCGCCGTTACAAACCGTTACGCGCCCGAGACCGACCGTGACGCGCCGTTTCGTCCGCGAAATGCCGGCGTGACGTGGCCGGGCGAGAACACGCTCCGTCAACGCGCCGACCGCCCGGCGCGCTAATGGAAAAGGACGACCCGATGACTCGCACTCTCTCCGCCGCCGCCCTGGCCGCCGCCTTCGCGCTCGCCGGCGTCGCCGACGCCCATGCCTGGGAGCGCAAGAGCACGGTCAACGGCCCGCGCGGCACGAACAGCCTCACCGCGAACGGCGACTGCGGCTCGCGCGCCTGCACGCGCGACGCGACGGCCACCGGCGCGGGCGGGCGCACCTTCACCCGCAAGGGCGACGCGAGCTGCGCCGACGGCAACTGCTCGGGGTCGCGCACGACCACCGGCCCGGCCGGCAGGGCGGTCAACCGCACGTTCTCGCTCACCCGCTGATCCGCAGTCGCAACCAGGGAGCCCGACCATGAGAGCCGCGATCCTCACCCTGTGCGCCGCGCTGGCGCTCGCCTCCGCCGCGCCGGTCGCCTTGGCGCAGGCCGCCAATCGCGACAAGGCGCTGGAGAACTTCCAGACCGCCGACGCGGACGGCGACGGCGCGCTGACCCGCTCGGAGTTCAGCGAGCTGATCGACCTGAACGCGGCCAGCGGCATCGGCCGCGCCGCCACGATCAAGCGCATGGGGCGGCAGGACCTCGCTTTCGGCCGCCTCGATCGCAACGGCGACGGCGTCGCCACGAAGGAGGAGATCGGCTCGATGCGGGACCTCGCCGCCAACTGACAGGGCCTCGCGCCCGACCGCCGGCGCGCGATGCGCCGGCCCACCCTGCATTGGAGACGACCGCGATGCGAGACTTCGTCGGGACGGACGCCGTCCTGCTCGACCTTGCCACACGGAAACGCCGGCGCCCGCGCCGCGTCGCGCTCGGCGTCACGGTCGTCGCGGCGCTCGTCCTCGGCGCGCTCGCGATCCGCTACGCCGCGCCGGTCGCGGCGACGGCCTACCCGGTGGTCGCCGGCCCCGTGACCCTCACGCTCTCCGCCCCGGGCGAGCTGGAGGCGCTGCGCCGGTCCGCCGTCAGCGCCACCGTCCGCGAGCGCGTGGCCGAGATCGGCGTCGACGTCGGCGACGCCGTCACCGGCGGCCAGACCGTCGCGCGGCTGGACCGCGACGACGCGCTGCTCGCCCATGACCGCGCCGTGATGGAAGCCCGCGCGCTCCTCGCGCAGCGCGACGAGGCGCAGGCCCGGCTGGGTCGCGAGACAGCGGCGCTGGACCATGCGGCGCGGGAGCGCGGCCGACAGGCGTCGCTGCAGGCCCGTGGCGTCGCCTCCGATGGCGCGCTGGACGCGAAGCAGGCGGAGGAGCTGATGGCCGCGGCCCGCGTGGCGGAAGCCGAGGCGCGGCTGCGCGCGCTCGACGCCGAGATCGAGGGCGCGGGCCGTGCGATCGCCCTGCGGGCCGACGAGGTCGGCCGGCGCACGCTCGCAGCGCCGTTCGGCGGCGTCGTCGTCGCGAAGCTGCGGGAAAGCGGCGACGTCGTGTCCCCGGGCGAGCCGGTGCTGGAGATCGTGGACCCCGCGTCGGTGGTGCTGACCGCCCGCTTCGACGAAAGCGTGCTCGGGCGGCTGGCCGCCGATCAGACGGGCCTCGTCACCTTCTCCGCCGAGCCCGGCCGCGCCCACGCCGCCGCGATCCTGCGCATCGACCGCGAGGTGGACG
>DAINOD010000180.1:0-1809 GCA_036735545.1 Rubrimonas sp.
CGGCCCTGTCCGGTGTGGACGTTGGTGGCGGTGATGAACAGCTTCACCGGGCCGGTCTTGAGCGCCTCGAAGTCCACGCACTTGTTCAGGATGTCGCCCAGCGGATTGCCGCCAATGCTCCCGAATGTGTAGGGGCTGACCAGTCGCGCCATGATGTCCATGGCGATGAAGGCGGGCGAGGTGTCGAGCGTCCAGCGGCCCAGCAGCATGTCGAGCGGGCCGCGCTTGAAGGGGCTGAACTTCGCCGCCTCCGACACCTGCCGCCAGAAGCCGGTCAGCGCCTCGCGCGCCGTTTCGCGTCCGCCGGTGGCGAGCCCGCTGGCCATGACGGCCGCGTTCATCGCGCCGGCGGAGGTGCCGGAGACGCCTTCGATGATGGGCCACTCCTCCTCCAGCAGGCGGTCGAGCACGCCCCATGTGAAGGCGCCGTGCGAGCCTCCGCCCTGCAGGGCGAGGTCGATCAGCAGGGGTTCGCCTCGCTTGCGCCGCGGCGCCGGTTTCTCGTCCGCCATTCTGTGCATCCCCACGCGGCAGCCGCGATGCTGCGCTGCACAACGATACGCCGCCGCCTGTCGCGTTGCAACGAACGACGCGGCGTCAGGCCCTGCGCCCCGTGGGCCAGATGGCCGCAGCGACGACGGTCAGGGCCGCGGCGAAGGCGGCGAGGCCGAGGAAGGCGGCGCCGAGGCCGGTCTCCGCCCCCGCGAGGCCGGCGAGCAGATAGGCGACGGCGGCCTGGGCGTTGCGCAGCGAGAACTGCGCAGCGTAGGCGGCTTGGCGCTCCGCCGGCGCGGCGACGTCGCGGATCAGCGTCGCGGCAGGCAGCTGCGTCAGCGAGGTCGTCGCGCCGATCCCGGCCCAGAGCGCGAGCAGACCGGCGAAGCTCTGCAGCCAGAACCCCGCCGCGAGCAGCCCCGCCATCGCGATCGCCGCGCCGAACATCAGATCGCGCTTGCCGAAGCGCTCCAGCAGAGGCGGCATCGCCAGCGCGCCGACCACGCCGCCGCCGCCGAAGACCGCAAGCGCGAGCGCCGCGTCCTCCGCATCGCGGCCGAACAGCCCGCGCGTCAGCACCACGGTGTTGACGGTCGCCATCGCCGCGACCACGGCGCCGGCGAAGGCGAGCACGAGCGCCGCCCTCACCGGCGGGTTGGCAAGCAGCAGCCGGAAGGCGCCGCGCGCGCCGCGCGACGGCGGAATCGGCGGCACGCGCAGGCCCCCCGACAGGACCGCCGCGCCGACGAAAGCCGCCGCCGCAGCGAAGAACACCGCGCGCGGCTCGAGAAACGCCAACAGCGCCGCGGCGATCATCGGACTGGCCATCGTCTCGACCTCGTAGGCGATCCGGCCCTTGGCCAGCGCCTTGGCGTAGGCATACTCGGCTGGCAGCAGTTCGGGGGTCAGCGCCATGTAGGCGGCGGTGAAGGCCGCGGAGGCGATCTGGAACGCGAGCACCAGCGCGTAGATGTGCCAGACCGCCGAGACGAAGGGCAGCGCCGCCAGCGCCCCGGCGCGCGCGAGGCACAGCGCGACGAGCCAAGGCCGCAGCGGCAGGCGCGACGCCAGCGCCGCGGCCGCCGGGGCGGCGAGCACGCCGGTCGCCATTTTCAGCGCCAGCGCGACGCCCAGCACCGCGCCGGCATCGAGCCCGACCAGTTCGTAGGCGACGAGCCCGAGCGCCACCACCGCGACGCCTGTGCCCAGCAGCCCCACGACATGGGCGGCGAACAGCCGGCGATAGGCGCCGCGGTCGCCGGCGCTCACGCCGCGGCGGCCCGGCGCGCCCGCTTTTCAGCGACGCCGAACCAG
>DAINOD010000181.1:0-1806 GCA_036735545.1 Rubrimonas sp.
CGCCCGAGGTCATCCGCGCCGCGATGGCCTCCAGCATCGCGCGCACGCCGGCGCGCGCGTCCCGAGCCTCCAGCAGCCGCAGCGCGGGGCCGCCGACTGTCGCCGCGTAGCGCTCCAGCGCCGCGCGGAACAGCGCCTGCTTGTCGCCGAAGGCGTTGTAGAGGCTGCCGCGGCCGAGCCCGGTGGCCGCCTCCAGATCCTGGACCGTCGTCGCGTCGTAGCCCTTGCGCCAGAACGCCGCCGCCGCTGCGTCGAGCGCCGCGTCCCGGTCGAACTGGATCACCCCCGCCATCGCCGCTCCGTTTTCGCGCCGCCCCGTTCTCACGCTGAGTTGACGGCGGCGCGGTTCATCCTTGACTGAGCATTACAAGATAGCCAGTCTCGCCGCCACGCAACGCCGAACCGGGGTTCCTCCATGCCGCAAGACCACCGGCCCGTCACGCTGATCGTGGGCGTCGGCGACGGCCTCAGCGCGTCGCTGGCCCGCAAGCTCGCCGGCCGGGGTCATGCGCTGGCGCTGGCGGCGCGGAACGCGGAGAAGCTCGCCGCGCTCGCCGCGGAGACCGGCGCCAAGGCCTACGCCTGCGACGCGGCCGAGCCCGCGGCGGTCGCCGCACTGTTCGCCGCCGCCTCGACCGACCTCGGCGCGCCGGACGTGGTGATCTACAACCCCTCCGCCCGCGTCCGCGGGCCAGTCGCCGAACTCGACCCGGCGGACGTCTGGCGCGCGCTCGCGGTGTCGGCCTTCGGCGGCTTTCTGGTGGCCCAGCAGGCGGCGCGGCTGATGGTCCCGCGCGGCGCGGGGACGATCCTGTTCACCGGCGCCTCGGCCTCGGTGAAGGGCTACGCGCAATCGGCGCCCTTCGCGATGGGCAAGTTCGCGCTGCGAGGGCTCGCCCAGTCGCTGGCGCGCGAGCTGGGGCCGCAGGGCGTCCACGTCGCCCATGTCGTGATCGACGGCGCCATCCGCAGCGCGCGCCGCCCCGACGACCCGGCCGCGCCCGACGCGCTGCTCGACCCGGACGCCATCGCCGCGACCTATCTCGCGCTGATCGACCAGCCCCGCAGCGCCTGGACCCACGAGCTCGAGGTCAGGCCCTGGACCGAACGTTTCTGAAGCCCCGGAGAGCCCCATGATCACCTTCCACTACCACCCCTCGCCGAACCCCGCGAAGGTCGCGCTGCTGCTGGAGGAGCTCGGCCTCGACTACACGGTCGCGCCCGTGGACACCCGCAAGGGCGAGCAGCACCGCCCCGACTTTCTCGCGATCAATCCCAACGCCAAGACCCCGGCGCTGACCGACGGCGCCGCCACGCTGACCGACAGCAACGCCATCCTGCTGTATCTCGCCGAGAAGCACGGCCGCTTCCTGCCGCCCGCCGGTGACGAGAACCGCGCGCAGCTGCTGTCGCAGCTGATGTTCGTGGCCACCGGGATCGGCCCCTATTCCGGCCAGTGCGTGCACTTCAAGCACTTCGCGCCGGAGAAGGTCGCCTACGCCGTGGACCGCTACGTCTTCGAGGCCGAGCGGCACTGGAAGATCGTCGACGACCGCCTCGCGGGGCGCGACTGGATGGTGGGCGAGACCTACACCATCGCCGACATGGCCGTCTGGGGCTGGGCGCGCGCCGTGCCCTTCGTCCTCGGCCCCGACGCCTGGGACAGGCTGCCCAACGTCAAGCGCCTGCTCGACGCGATCAACGCCCGCCCTGCAGCGCAGGCCGCCGAGGCGCTGGCGGCGAAGCACAGCTTCAAGAAGGACATGGACGAGGAGGCCCGCGGCCACCTGTTCCGCCACCTCGGCG